>NZ_JAVAYD010000001.1:0-835080 GCF_041954735.1 Microbacterium sp. LS_15
CGTCCCGGCGCACCCCGCGGCGGTCAGGGCGGCCGTCCCGGTGCTCCGTTCCAGCAGCGTCCGGGCGGCCCTGGTCGTCCCGGCGGCGCAGGCGGCCCCGGTGGTCCCGGCGCACGTCCCGGTGGCGGCGGCTTCGCCGGTCGTCCCGGTGGTGGCGGTCGCGGCCGTGGTCCCGGCGGTGGTACCGCCGGTGCCTTCGGCAAGGGCGGCGGCAAGAGCAAGCAGCGCAAGTCGCGGCGGGCGAAGCGGCAAGAGTTCGAGATGCGGAGTGCTCCTGTCGTCGGTGGCGTCAACGTCACCCGCGGCAACGGAGAGGTCATCCGCATGCGTCGCGGCGCGTCCATCGCGGACTTCGCCGACAAGATCGAGACGCTGACCGGCTACACGGTCCAGCCCGGCACGCTCGTGACGATCCTCTTCAACCTCGGCGAGATGGCCACGGCCACCGAGTCGCTGGACGAGGCGACGTTCGAGGTGCTCGGCGAGGAGCTCGGCTACAAGATCCAGATGGTCTCGCCCGAGGATGAAGACAAGGAGCTCCTCGAGGGCTTCGGTCTCGACCTCGAGGCCGAGCTGGAGGCGGAGAGCGAGGACGACCTCGAGATCCGTCCCCCGGTCGTCACCGTCATGGGTCACGTCGACCACGGTAAGACCCGACTGCTCGACGCTATCCGTCAGACCAACGTCATCGAGGGCGAAGCCGGCGGCATCACCCAGCACATCGGTGCATACCAGGTGTGGACCGAGCACGAGGGCATCGAGCGCGCGATCACCTTCATCGACACCCCGGGTCACGAGGCGTTCACCGCCATGCGTGCCCGTGGTGCGCAGGTCACCGACCTCGCGATCCTCGTGGTCGCCGCCGACGACGGCATCATGCCGCAGACGGTGGAGGCGCTGAACCACGCCCAGGCGGCGAACGTGCCGATCGTGGTCGCGGTGAACAAGGTCGACAAGCCCGAGGCCAACCCGGCCAAGGTGCGCCAGCAGCTCACCGAGTACGGCCTCGTCGCCGAGGAGTACGGCGGCGACGTCATGTTCGTCGACGTCTCGGCTCGCGCGGGCACCGGCATCCAGGAGCTGCTGGACGCCGTGCTGCTCACGGCCGACGCCGGTCTCGACCTGACCGCCAATCCGAACAAGGCCGCTCGCGGTGTCGCCATCGAGGCGAAGCTCGACAAGGGCCGTGGATCGGTTGCCACCGTGCTCATCCAGTCCGGAACGCTCCGCGTCGGTGACGCGATCGTCGCCGGTACCGCGTACGGACGTGTGCGGGCGATGGCCGACGAGAACGGCGAGCAGGTCCTCGAGGCCTACCCGTCGCGTCCGGTGCAGGTGCAGGGTCTGAACTCCGTGCCCCGCGCAGGCGATGTCTTCATCGTCACGGAGGAGGACCGCACGGCCCGCCAGATCGCCGAGAAGCGTGAGGCCGTCGAGCGCAACGCCCAGCTGGCCAAGGCCCGCAAGCGCATCTCGCTCGAGGACTTCACCCGCGCTCTCGAAGAGGGCAAGGTCGAGTCCCTCAACCTCATCATCAAGGGCGACGTGTCCGGTGCCGTCGAGGCGCTCGAGGAGTCGCTCCTCAAGATCGAGGTCGACGACTCCGTGCAGCTGCGGATCATCCACCGCGGCGTCGGCGCCATCACCGAGTCGGATGTGAACCTCGCGACGATCGACAACGCGATCATCGTGGGCTTCAACGTCCGCCCCGACACGAAGGCCCGCGAGCGTGCTCAGCGCGAGGGCGTGGACATCCGCTTCTACTCCGTGATCTACAACGCGATCGATGAGATCGAGAGCTCGCTCAAGGGCATGCTCAAGCCGGAGTACGAAGAGGTCCAGTCGGGCGTCGCCGAGATCCGCGAGGTGTTCCGCTCCTCGAAGTTCGGCAACATCGCCGGTGTCATCGTGCGATCGGGAACGATCACGCGCAACGCCAAGGCTCGCGTCATCCGCGACGGCGTGGTCATCGCCGATGGTCTCGCCATCGAGTCGCTGCGCCGCTTCAAGGACGACGTCACCGAGGTGCGTACGGATTACGAGGCCGGTATCGGCCTCGGCAAGTACAACGACATCCAGATCGGCGACGAGATCGAGACGACCGAGATGGTCGAGAAGCCTCGCGGCTGATCGGGTTCGATATCGTCGGGCGAGGGTGCGTCACGCATCCTCGCCCGACGACTTCCCAGGAGGAGAAGGAACACAATGGCTGGTGAACGACAGGCCCGACTCGCGGATCGCATCCGCGTCATCCTCGCCGAGCGTCTGGAGAAGGGGCTGCGCGACCCACGTCTCGGCTTCGTCACGATCACGGACGTGCGTGTGAGCGGCGACCTGCAGCATGCCTCGGTCTTCTACACGGTGCTGGGCACCGAGGAGGAGCGCGTCGCGAGCGGCGCCGCACTGACCTCGGCGACCGGGATGCTGCGCAGCGAGGTCGGACGACAGCTCAGCACACGCCTCGTCCCGACCCTCGAGTTCATCCCTGACGCTCTCCCGGAGAACGCGGACCACATCTCCGCCCTGCTTCGTGAGGCTCAGGAGCGAGACGCCGAGGTGGCGAAACTCGCCTCGTCGGCATCGCATGCGGGCGACGCTGACCCCTACCTGCGTGAGGACGACGACACGCGTTCGTGATGTACCGGCATCTCGCTTAAGAGCGAGAATCCGGTTGCTACCGTCGCCTTGACGAGTACATGCTCGTCTCGACCGGGGGACGGAAGCGGTGCACGGTGCGCGCGAGAAGTCGGAGGCAGAGGCCTCGGGTATCGTCGCGTTGCTCGGGCAACTCCTCGCCATCGAGATCTCGTGCGCGCCCCACGTGGTCGCGGCGCTCTACCGTCGACTCGATGGCGACGGCTCGGCAGTCCTTCAGGTGGCAGCCGTCCTCGATCCGACGCAACGCCGAGGTCTCAGACCCCTGCCGTCGCCGCTGCCCCTGGTTCCGGCGATCGAGGACGTCTCCGCCGGTCTCGCCCCCACCCCGGCTGTGAGGCGCACCCTCCTGGAGGAGGCGCTCTGTGCGACCTCACCCTGTTCGCCGTCTCACTGCGACTACGGGGAGCTGCATGGTCCGATCGGGGAGCGGATGGCGGCGTGGATCGTGGGCACCAGCACCGTCGATGAGATCGTCGCCGCCCATCGTCGGCTCGGCCGATGGTCGGCTGCTCGCGGCGATGCCACGGCCGCGGCCTGGCATCGCGCGTGCGGCGCCGATGCGCGCAACGGCGACGCGGCAGCCGAACTGCTTCGTGCGGCCGCGCGTTCCCGTCACGGCGAGGAATCGGAACGCTCTCTGCAGTTCGCCGCCGTGGCTGCGAAACACTCCACGGGCCAGCTCCGCGAGCAGGCGGTGCTGACGGCTGGCGTGTCGGCACTGGGGGCCGGGTATGCGGCCGAGGCCGCCGCCTGGCTGTCCGAGCTCGTCCGGAACGGATCCGAGGACGCCGCGCTTCTCGGTGTCGCGGCCCTGCTCGCCGCCGAGACTCATCTGCGCGGCGCCGTGCCCGCCGTCGAACCGGGCGCCCTTCGTCCGAAGTCGGGCGATCCAGGGGACTGGTACGCCTTCGCCAGAGCGGCCGCGTTCGGGGCAGGCCTGTGCGCAGAGCGGGGCGATCGTGCGGGTGCGCGCGCGTGGCTTCATGATCTGCGTCTCGCGAGCTCGAAGGTCGGTGCCGACCGCGAGCTGCGTGATCCGGTGGTCTCCCTCACCTGGCTGTTGCTCGGCGAGGGCGAGCCGGACGACGCCGCCGGATCGGGCCCTCTGACCGGGGCCGTGTATGGGGCCCTGCGCGCCGCCGCGCGGGGCGACGTCGAGGTCGGCCTCCGCATTCTCGCGGCCGGGGACTACCAGGGGGCCGAGCAGAGGGACCCGTGGATCGCGGGTTTCGAGCGGAGCCCGCTCGTCGAGGCCTATCGGACCGTCGCGGAGGCGCTGCTGCTGACCTGGCGGGGAGACGTCCATGCGGCGAGGGAGCGCCTCATCGCGGTAGCTCTCGAGTTACCGATCGCGGTGCCCTTCGCGGGCCTCGGCGTCGTCCTCGCCCGTCGACTCGATCTCGCCGTGCTCGGCAGGCTCAGCCCCTTCGCCCTGTCGGTGACGGCGGCGCTGCCCTCGCCCGCGAGGGTGGATCAGCTCGTCGATCGCGCTCTTCAGGCGCATCTCGCGGGGCGGGCCGACGAGGCTGCGACGTTTCTGCGGCTCTGGGTCGATCGCGGTTCCCCCGAGGGCATGCTGGCCGTCCCCGGTCTCGACGAAGTCCTTCCGATCGGCGTCGACGTCGACGGTGTTCGGCGGCGTGGCCTCGAACCGCCGGACATGGCGCTCGCTCGGCTGCTTCGCGTCCGTGCGTCGACGACTCCGCAGGACGTCTGGGCCCCCGAGATCGAGCACCTGGAGGAGGCGGCGCGCGGCATCCGATCTCCGTTCGAGCGCGCGCGAGTGTCGGCGGCGTTCGGACTGCGTGCGGTCATCCACCACGACGCGCGGGGCGGAAGGCGTCATCTCAGCGCCGCGCTGGCGCTGTTCGAGGAGGCCGGTGCGCTCGCGTGGGCGGGGCAGGTGGCGGAGCGCCTTCGGATCCTCGATCAGGAGGCGGAGCGCGGCGATGAGCTGGGGGATGCCGTCGCGGCAATTCGGCGGCGGTGGGAGCCCATCCTCACGCGTCGCGAGCTGGAGCTGGCGATGGCGGTGGTCGCCGGCGCGTCGAACAGGGAGATCGCGTCGACGTTCACGGTGTCGGTGCGGACGGTCGAGGTGCATCTCGGACGGATCTTCTCGAAGCTCGGCGTGCGCACACGCGTGGAGCTCATGCTGCTCGCCCTGCGCAGCGCCCGTCACGGCTGACCGTCAGTGGGGGAGGGACAGCATCTCGCCGTCTGCCTCGGCGAGACCGTCGGCGATGAGGGAGTCGATCGCGCGGTCGCGTTGCTGCGCATCCGGCCAGTCGATGAGAAGCGCTGCGAGCGGTACGCCGTGCGGTGCGGCGTCGCGCAGCGCGCGCAGGATCCTGCCCCGTGCCTGCCGGTCGGACCCCTCGAAGGCCGCCTGACGGCGCCTCGTGTCGCCGGTGTCGGGGCGTCCGGCGGCGACCCACGCGCAGGAACCCAGCAGGGGGCACCGCTCGCATCGCGGGTTCCGGGCGACGCACACGGTCGCGCCGAGTTCCATGGCTGCGGCGTTGAACACGGCGGCATCCTCGTTCGAATCGGGCAGCAGTGCCGCCATCGCCTCCAGATCGCGCCGGGACGGGGACCCGGGTTGCGCCTGCCCCAGCACCGCCCGGGCGATCACGCGACGGGTGTTGGTGTCGACGACGGGATGGCGGTCGCCGTAGGAGAAGACCGCGACGGCGCGAGCCGTGTAGTCGCCGATGCCGGACAGGCCGAGCAGGGCCTCGACGTCACGGGGGACCACCCCGTCGTGTCGCTCCGTGATCTCGATCGCGGCTCGGTGCAGCCACAGCGCGCGGCGAGGATAACCGAGGTTCGACCACTGCTGCAGCACCTCCGCCGGGGTCGCCGCAGCGAGCGCGCGCGGGGTCGGCCACTTCGTCAGCCAGGCATCCAGGTGGGGGATCACCCTGGTCACGGGCGTCTGCTGGAGCATGAACTCGCTCACGAGCGTCCCCCAGGCGCCGAAATCGTCATGGAAGGCCGCGCGTCGCCAGGGGAGGTCGCGCGCCGACTCTCGATACCATTCGATCAACGGCTGCGCCTCCATGGGGGTGGAGCGCGGAGTCGAGGACACCTCGACAGCCTATGCGACCACGCGCTCCGAGCCGTCCTACGAGGTGTGCGGCTGACGACAGCGCACGTCGTAGGCTGGGGGGATGGTCTCGCCCGGCATCCTTCTCGTCGACAAGCCCTCCGGGCTGACCAGCCACGACGTGGTCGCGCGCGTCCGCCGCGCTTTCGGCACCCGCAAGGTGGGCCACGCCGGGACGCTCGACCCGATGGCGACCGGTCTGCTCGTGATCGGCGTCGAAGGGGCGACCCGGCTGCTCACGTACATCGTCGGGGCCGACAAGACGTATGAGGCGACGATCCGGCTGGGCTCGACGACGACGACGGACGACGCGGAGGGCGAGGTGCTCACGGAGGCGGATGCCGCCACCGTGAGTGCGCTGACGGATCCGCAGCTCGCAGACGGCATCGCCGCTCTGACGGGAACCATCTCGCAGGTGCCGAGCTCGGTGTCGGCCATCAAGGTCGACGGACGGCGTGCGTACGACCGCGTTCGCGCGGGAGAGGACGTGGTGCTGGCAGCCCGCGAGGTGACCGTGTCGCGGTTCGACGAGATCCGCCGTCGCACCGGCGACGGGTTCCTCGACCTGGACGTGGTCGTCGACTGCTCGTCCGGCACCTACATCCGCTCGCTCGCCCGCGACCTCGGCGCGGCGCTGGGCGTCGGCGGCCACCTCACGGCGCTGCGACGAACCAGGGTCGGGGACTTCGACGTGAAGGATGCCGTGGGCATCGACGATCTCGTCGACGCGGTTCCGCTGACCCCGGCTGCCGCGGCCGCACGAGTCCTGACACCGCTCGCCGTCTCGGCGGACGAAGCCCGCGACCTCCGTCACGGCAAGCGCCTCGCCGGGCAGGCGTCGCGCCTGGCCGCCCCCATCGCCGCCGCCATCGATGCGGAGGGCGAACTCGTCGGCATCGTGGGCGCGCGCGGGGCGGACCTCAAGAGCGAGATGAACATGCCCGAGGGGGCGCGATGATCCTGTGGTTGACCCTCGTCCAGGTCGTGGTGGCCGCCGCGGCCGGCGTCTTCTGCGTGGCGCTCGGTCTGGCCGGTCGCCGGCCGAGCGACTACTCGGTCGGCAGCCTCGCCCTGGTCGAGCTGCTGCTCGTCGTGCAGGTGGTCGTCGCGATCGTCGCGCCGTTCGTCGGCAACCCTCCGACCGGCGACCTGCTCGAGTACTGGGTGTACCTGGTCTCCGCGGTGCTGCTCCCGATCGGGGCGGTGCTGTGGGCGCTGATGGAGCGCAGTCGGTGGAGCACCGTGATCCTCGGCGTGGCCGGCCTCGCCGTCGCGATCATGGTGTGGCGCATGTACGCGATCTGGACCATCCAGGTGGCCTGAGCGGCGCCACGCGAGCATCCGGGGCGGCACGTCCGCGCCTAGAATGGAGGGAGCTATGAGCACCCCCTCCCCCTCCACCCGCTTGACCGGCATCGGCCGTGTCCTCGTGATCGTCTACGCCGTCATGGCGCTGGCCGCGACCGGCCGCAGCTTCGTGCAGATCGTCCGGCAGTTCGACGATGCACCGCTGGCCTATGCCCTCTCGGCTCTCGCGGCGGTGGTCTACGTGCTCGCGACCCTGGCGCTGATCTTCGCCCGCCGCCCCGGGTGGTACACGGTCGCGTGGGTGGCCATCGTATTCGAGCTGACCGGAGTGCTGGTCGTCGGTGCGCTGAGCATCTTCCTGCCCGAGCTGTTCCCGCACGACACGGTCTGGTCGATGTTCGGACGCGGGTACGTGTTCATCCCTCTGGTCCTCCCGGTCTTCGGCATCTGGTGGCTCCGCACGCACCGACCCGCAGCCGTCGCGACGGAGCCCGCCTCCACCGGAGCGGTCGCGTGATCGTCTTCCGCGACCCCCGGGACGTGCCGCAGCGGTTCGGCCCCTCGGCCGTCGCGATCGGCAAGTTCGACGGCGTGCACGCGGGGCACCGCGCGGTGATCCGCCGTCTGAAAGAGGCGGCCGCCGCATCCGGCGTGGATGCCGTCGCCGTGACCTTCGATCGCAACCCTCTGGCCGTCCTGCGGCCCGACCGCTGCCCCGAGAACGTCGTCACGGTGGAGCGCAAGCTCGAACTGCTCGCCGAGCTCGACCTCGACGCGACCCTCGTCCTGACCTTCGACGAGGACCTCGCGGCGCTCACGGCGGAGGACTTCGTCGCCGACATCCTCGTCGGAGCGCTCCACGTCTCGACCGTGCTGGTCGGCGAGGACTTCCGCTTCGGACGTGGGGGAGCGGGCACCCCCGCCCTGCTGCGCGAGCTCGCACCGCAGTACGGCTTCACGGTCGAGGTCGTCGACGACGTCTACCTCGACGGCTCGGAGCG
Source organism: Microbacterium sp. LS_15 (assembly GCF_041954735.1). NCBI lineage: Bacteria > Bacillati > Actinomycetota > Actinomycetes > Micrococcales > Microbacteriaceae > Microbacterium > Microbacterium sp. LS_15. The sequence continues at coordinate 8,077 of NZ_JAVAYD010000001.1, forward strand.
CCGGGTGTCGTCGACCTGGATCCGCGAACTGCTGATCGCCGGCGACGTCACGACCGCGGCTCGCGTGCTCGATCGCAACGTCGACGTCCGAGGCGAAGTGGTGCACGGTCTCAAGCGGGGCCGTGAACTCGGTTATCCGACCGCCAACCTGTCGGCGACCGTCGACTCGTTCGTGCCCGCGGACGGCGTCTACGCCGGCTGGCTCGTCGATCACGACACGGGTATCCGCCACCGCGCCGCGATCTCGGTCGGCACCAACCCCACGTTCGACGACGTGCTGAGGCGCCAGGTCGAGGCGCACGTGATCGGCGAGACCGGCCTCGACCTCTACGGCCACGACGTCACCGTGGAGTTCGTCGAGCGACTGCGAGGGATGGTCGCCTTCGAAGGCATCGAGAAGCTCAAGGAGCAGATGGCCGGTGACGTCGTCGAGGCCGAGCGGGTGCTGGGTCAGACCCTGAACTGAACCATCGGCGGTCACCGAGCGGCCGGTTCCGCGTGGCGCGCACTGCGCCGCGACCGTGCGATGGCATAGACTGGTCGCGGTCGTCACCGATCCTCGCGCGTCATTCGCGCATCGGTCTCGACCGGAAACACTGTTCGTACGGTCCTGGCTCACGCCACACGCGGACATCGAGAACGGCTGTCGCATCACGAGGATGCAGCGGCCTTCACGCTCAGGAGGAGCATGCCGACCACGGCAACCGCCGCCCCGCGGCGCAAGAAGACATCCCGACGCGACGATGAGGCACCCCTCATCCCGATCCTCGCGCGCAAGGTGCGCGAGATCGAGGCGAAGTCGCAGCGAGGCAAGCTCGGTCCGACGAACCGCGTGAAGTTCCAGGTCATCGCGTTCCTGGTGCGCGAAGAGCGCGCGCGCGTCAAGGCCGACGGCGAGATCACCGACGCCGCGCGCGCGGAGCTTCTCAAACGTCTCGACGGCGTGGCGACGATCCTCGCGAAGACGGCGGCGCGGGACACCTCTCTCATCCAGCTGCTCGAGGCGGACCAGGCGACCTCACCCGTCGCCAAGCGCATGCGCCGCGACTGGCTGCTCGAATCGGGCGCCGAGCTGGCACCCGAGGAGCTGATCATCGCGGACATCGCGCCGATCCAGGTCCCCGTCGTCCCGGCCGCCATCGCCGAACGCCAGGTGACGCCGCCGTCGGTCGAGGCACGCCAGCTCGCCAACCCCTTCCTCGCTCCCGACCTCACGCCTCGTGCGACCACGACCCCGCGCCGTCGGCTCGACGGCTGGGAGCTGATGGGCCCGCTGTACAAGGCGTTCGAGACGGGCGCCGGCGGATCCGCCGCCAGCATGGAGCTCCCGCCCGCGCCCGAATTCGACCATTTCTCGCCCAAGGGCCTCGAGGTGATGGTGCACCAGTCGCGCTTCCTCGAAGCGGTGCGCGCCGGACACCGCAGCTTCCTGCTCGCCGACGAGCCCGGCCTCGGCAAGACCGCGCAGTCGGTGCTCGCGGCATCCGTCGCCGGCGCCTACCCGCTGCTCGTCGTCGTGCCGAACGTGGTGAAGATGAACTGGGCTCGCGAGGTCGAGAGGTGGACGCCGCAGCGTCGAGCCACGGTGATCCAGGGCGATGGCGACGACATCGATGCCTTCGCCGACGTGTTCATCGTCAACTACGAGATCCTCGACCGGCACATGTCGTGGCTCGCCTCGATCGGCCTGCGCGGCATGGTGGTCGACGAGGCGCACTTCATCAAGAACCTCTCCTCGCAGCGGTCGCAGAACGTGCTGTCGCTCGCATCGCGAGTACGGGAGCGGACCCCCGGCGGCAAGCCGCTGCTCCTCGCGCTGACCGGCACCCCGCTCATCAACGACGTCGAGGACTTCGACGCCATCTGGCGGTTCCTCGGCTGGACCACGGGCGAGAAGCCGGGTCCCGAGCTGATGGAGAAGCTGGACGCGACCGGCCTGACGCCGGCCGACAAGTCGTTCTACCCGGAGGCGCGCGATGCCGTGATCTCGATGGGCATCGTCCGGCGAAAGAAGAAGGACGTCGCCGCCGACCTGCCGGACAAGCTCATCGCCGATCTGCCGGTGCAGCTCGACGACGAGTTCGGGCGCAGCATCCGCCAGGCCGAGCGCGAACTGGGGGAGCGGCTCGCCGCCCGCTATCGGCGCATCATCGAGGCGCGCGGCGACCGCGGTCTCGCACCCGGCGAGATCGACGACGACATCGTGCGTCTCGTCGCGCAGAACGAGCTGGAGGAGTCGAAAGCCGCCGGTACGGGCGGTGACAACGTCTTCACCATGGTGCGGCGCATCGGTCAGGCCAAGGCGCAGCTCGCCGCCGACTACGCCGCTCAGCTGCAGCGGTCGGTCGGCAAGGTCGTCTTCTTCGCCAAGCACATCGACGTCATGGACCAGGCCGAGGCGCACTTCGCCGCAGCCGGGATCCGCTCGGTGTCGATCCGCGGCGACCAGACCACGACCACGCGTCAGCAGGCGATCGATGACTTCAACGGCGACCCCGAGGTGGGTATCGCCGTCTGCTCGCTCACGGCCGCCGGTGTCGGTCTGAACCTGCAGGCGGCCTCGAACGTCGTGCTCGCCGAGCTGTCGTGGACGGCCGCCGAGCAGACGCAGGCCATCGACCGTGTGCACCGCATCGGTCAGGGCGAGCCGGTCACGGCATGGCGCATCATCGCCGCGCACACCGTCGACACGAAGATCGCCGAGCTCATCGACCAGAAGCAGGGGCTCGCGGCTCGCGCGCTCGACGGCGAGGCGACCGACGAGGCCGCAGCGGAGCCCGTGCAGCTCGGGGCCCTCATGCACCTGCTGCGTCAGGCGCTCGGCGGAGCCTGACGGCGGGTCGGAATCGGCGTCAAGAATCACGATTCTTGACGCCGATTTCCCGTCTCCGGAGGGTGATCGGCGAACATCTCGCGAATCGTCTCGATCCGACGGCAAGATCTCCGGTTTTCGGCGGTCGGAATGGCGCGCGGTCGCCCGGTGCCGCTAGTGTCGATCGCAGGCAGCGTCGCCTTTTCCCCTTTCCCGAACCCGTCTGAGGCAAGCATGAAGATCGGCATCCTGACGAGCGGCGGCGACTGCCCCGGACTCAACGCGGTCATCCGCGGCATCGTGCTCAAGGGCACCACCACCTACGACCTCGAGTTCGTCGGCATCCGCGACGGCTGGCGCGGCGTGGTCGACGGGGACTTCTTCCCGCTCACCCGTCACGAGGTGAAGGGTCTCTCGAAGGTCGGCGGCACGATCCTCGGCACCAGCCGGACGAACCCGTACGAGGGCGAGCGCGGCGGTGCCGAGAACATCGCCAAGACGCTCTACGGCCACAAGATCGACGGCATCATCGCGATCGGCGGCGAGGGGACCCTCGCTGCGGCCGACCGTCTCGCGAAGGACGGCATCAACGTCATCGGCGTGCCGAAGACGATCGACAACGACCTGCGAGCCACCGACTACTCGTTCGGCTTCGACACCGCCGTCAACATCGCCACGGATGCGATGGACCGCCTCCGCACGACCGGCGACTCGCATCAGCGCTGCATGGTCGCCGAGGTCATGGGGCGGCACGTCGGGTGGATCGCCCTGCACGCGGGCATGGCGGCGGGCGCGCACGCGATCCTCATCCCCGAGGTGCCGCAGACCCTCGAGGAGATCACCGCCCTCGTCACGAGCGCACACGACCGCGGACGCGCTCCGCTCGTCGTCGTCTCCGAGGGGTTCAAGCTGCAGGGCATGGACGAGGCCTACAGCGACAAAGGCCTCGACGCCTTCAACCGTCCTCGCCTCGGAGGCATCGGCGACCAGCTGGCGCCGGAGATCGAGCGGATCACCGGCATCGAGACCCGTGCGACGATCCTCGGTCACATCCAGCGCGGCGGTTCGCCGTCGGCCTTCGACCGCGTGCTCGCGACGCGCCTCGGCCTGCACGCCGCCGACGCGATCGTCGACGGAGCCTGGGGTCAGATGGTCGCCATGCAGGGCACCGACATCGTCCGCGTGCCTTTCGCCGAAGCGCTCGGCGAGCTCAACACGGTTCCGCGCAGCCGCTACGACGAGGCCGCAGCGCTCTTCGGCTGAGCCGTCGTTCCGAGATCAGGAGAAACGCCTGAGATCAGGACGATGCTGATGAGGCACTCCCGGTCTGGGGCGACCCTCCTGATCTCGGCGCCGGATCCGTGTCAGGCGAGACCGACCGTGTCGAGGATCCACGCGAGCTCGAAGGCGCGCTCTTTCCAGGAGTTGTAGCGTCCGCTCACACCGCCGTGCCCGGCGACCATCTCGCACTTGAGTAGCACATCGCGGGCGCCGGCTGCGCGCAGCGCGGCGACCCACTTGGCGGGCTCGACATACGCCACGCGGGAGTCGTTGAGAGACGTGACGGCCAGGATGCGGGGGTAGACCGAACCGTCGCCGATGTTCTCGTACGGCGTGTACGACTTCATATACGCGTAGACGTCGGCGTCGTGCAGCGGGTCGCCCCACTCGTCCCACTCGATGACGGTGAGGGGGAGCGACGGGTCGAGGATGGTCGTGAGCGCATCGACGAACGGCACGGCCGCGAGCACCCCCGCGAACAGCTCGGGAGCGAGGTTGGCGATCGCGCCCATGAGGAGACCGCCCGCACTGCCGCCCTCCGCGACGAGGAGCTCCGGGGCGGTGACGCCGTCGGCCACGAGATGCTCGGCGCACGCTACGAAATCCGTGAAGGTGTTGCGCTTCTGCAGGAGCTTCCCGTCCTCGTACCACTGTCGGCCCATCTCGCCGCCGCCGCGGACGTGCGCGACGGCGAACACGATGCCGCGGTCGAGCTCCGAGAGTCGCGCGACCGAGAACCCGGGGTCGATCGAGTGCTCGTACGACCCGTATCCGTACAGGTGCACCGGGCGGGGAGCGTCGCCCGGTGCGCCGAACGAGCGTTTCCAGACGAGGGAGATCGGCACTCGGGTGCCGTCGGATGCCGTCGCCCACGAGCGCCGCTGGTCGTAGTCCTGCGGGTCGTACCCGCCCAGCACGGCGACCTGCTTGCGCAGCACCAGCTCGCGTGTCGCCAGGTCCAGCTCGTAGACCGTCCCCGGCGTGACGAACGAGGTGTATCCGAGTCGCAGGAAGGGCGAGTGCCATTCGGGGTTCCCGCTCACGCCCGCCGAGTACAGCGGTTCGTCGAAGGTCACGTCCTCGATCGCGTCGGTGGCGTAGTCGAGCAGCCCGACGCGTTCCAGTCCCTCGCTGCGGTACTCGACCGTGGCGAAGTCGCGGAAGGCGTCCATGCCGAGCAGCCGCCGACCGGGCTCGTGCGGCACGACCACGCGTCGCTCGCCCTGCGGGTCGGCAGCGTCGACGGAGACGAGCTCGAAGTCCAGCGCGCCGTCGTTGTGCAGGATGTACAGTCGGTCCTCGCCGTCGACGACGGCGTGCTCGAGCGAGTACTCGACGCCCTCCTGCCGCGGCCACACCAGCTGCGGGGCCGCCGTGAGATCGCCCGTGAGATCGACGAGGTGCTCCTCGCTGGTGATGCTCGACCCCACGGCGATCACGAGGTAGCGGCGGCTGCGGGTGATGCCCGCACCGAGCCAGAACTTCTCGTCGGGCTCGTGGAAGAGCTGCACGTCGTCTGCGAGCGGAGTGCCGAGGCGGTGCAGCCACAGCGTGTCGGGCCGCCAGGCGTCGTCGCGCGTCGTGTAGACGACACCGCTGCCGTCGGGGGTGAAGAAGGCGCTGCCGGTGTCGGGGATCTCGTCAGGCAGCAGCTCGCCGGTACGGAGGTCGCGCACGTGCACCGTGTACAGCTCGTCGCCCTCGAAGTCGGTCGACCACAGCAGCAGCGTCGCGTCGTCCGAGGTGTCGAAGGCGCCGAGGGAGAAGAACTCGTGCCCGTCGGCCTCGACGTCGCCGTCGAGCAGCACGACTTCGCCGGGCACGGGGACGCCGGGCTGCAGCACCGGGGGAGTCCAGTCGTCGGCGGTCGCGGCGGTGCGGCAGTGGATGCCATACTGCGCGCCCTCCTCGCTGCGGCTGTAGTACCACCAGTCGCCGCGCCGGGTGGGCACGGAGAGGTCGGTCTCCTGCACACGCCCCTTGATCTCCTGGAACAGGGTCTCGCGGAGCGCGGAGAGGTGCGCGAGCTCTTGCTGCGTGTGCTCGTTCTCGCTCTCGAGATGCCGGATCACCTCGGGGGATTCCTTGTCGCGCAGCCACTCGTACGGATCGTCGAACGTGTCGCCGTGATGCGTGCGGAGGGTGGAACGGCGGGCGGCGATCGGAGCATCAGTCACCCTCTCCACGCTAGTCCAGGTCGAGTTGACCGGCACCCGAGTGGGTGGGAGGATCTACCGGGGCCGGTTAACGGAAGTCAAACCCACGGTGAACTCTTCGTTCATCACGTCGATCCCGTCGACACTCCCTCTTCCCGACGACCGAAAGAGAACGGTGGAAACCGCAGTCCTCATCGTCGTGCTGGTGATCGCGCTGGCACTCTTCTTCGACTTCACCAACGGGTTCCACGACACCGCGAACGCGATGGCCACGCCCATCGCCACGGGTGCTCTGAAGCCCAAGACCGCCGTGCTCCTGGCCGCGGTGCTGAACCTCGTCGGCGCGTTCCTGTCGACCGAGGTGTCCAAGACCGTGTCGCACGGGATCATCCGCGAAGACAGCATGCAGGGCGAGCTGTTCCTGCCGATGATCTTCGCCGGGTTGATCGGCGCGATCACCTGGAACATGCTGACGTGGCTGCTCGGGCTTCCCTCGAGCTCGTCTCACGCCCTGTTCGGCGGACTCATCGGCGCCACGCTCGTCGGCGTCGGCGTGGGCGGCATCGACTTCGGGATGGTGCTGTCGAAGATCATCCTCCCCGCCCTGATCGCGCCGCTCACGGCGGGCATCATCGCGTTCGCCGCGACCAAGATCGCCTACTCGATCACGCGCCGTTACGACGGCAAACCCGACGGACGCGACGGGTTCCGCTGGGGTCAGATCTTCACCTCGTCGCTCGTCGCGCTCGCGCACGGCACCAACGACGCGCAGAAGACCATGGGCGTCATCACGCTCGCCCTCATCGCGGTCGGCTGGCAGAACAGCGAGCAGGCCGATCCTCACCTCTGGGTGATCATCGCGTGTGCGGTGACGATCGCGCTCGGCACGTACCTCGGCGGATGGCGCATCATCCGCACCCTCGGCAAGGGCCTCACCGAGGTCAAGCCGGCGCAGGGGTTCTCGGCCGAGAGCTCGACCGCCGCGACCATCCTCGCTTCGAGCGCCTTCGGATTCGCTCTCTCGACCACCCAGGTCGCCTCGGGCTCGGTGATCGGCTCCGGTCTCGGCCGCCGCGGTTCCACCGTCCGCTGGCGGACGGCCGGACGCATCGCCATCGGCTGGCTGCTCACGCTTCCCGCGGCGGGTGCCGTGGGTGCCGTCGCGGCTCTGCTCGTCAACTGGCTCGGCAACTGGGGCATCGCGATCGACGCCGTGCTCGCACTCGCCGTGATCGTCGGTCTCTTCCTCCGCTCGCGTCGTGACGCGGTGACGTCTGCGAATGCGATGAGCGACGTGGCCGAGTCGGGCCTCGCGGTCGAGCTTCCCGACACCCCTCCGCCCACACGCCGCCAGCAGCGCATCGCCCAGGCGAAGGCCGAGGCCAAGGCCCGCGCAGACGCCCGCGAGAAGGCGAAGGCGAAGTCCAAGGCGGACGCCAAGGCGAAGGCGGATGCGAAGGCAGGCGCGAAGAGCAAGCAGCGCGCGGCGGAGGCCCCGGAGAAAGCGCCGGTGGTCACCGACCGAGCGGATGACACGACAGGGGAGGAGCCGCGATGAGCGTCGACATCGACTGGGGTGCGTTCCTGCAGGTCTTCGCAGCGGCACTGCTGGGCGCCTGCGCCGTCGTCACGTTCTATGCGCTCGGCCTGCGCCTGCTGGTGCGCAGCGGCCATGCGCCCGTCGTGAGCCCTGCGGAGTTCACGGACGCGATCACCGTCGTCACCGAGAAGGAGCTCAAGCGCGCGGCGAAGCAGGCGGCGAAGGCGGCGCGCAAGAGTCCGCTCACCGACGGGCAGAAGCGGATCTCGCTGGTCGGCGCCTACGCCTGCTTCGCGCTGTGTGCGGCGGCGGTCGTCGTCGGCATCCTCATCATCGTCGTCGGTCACTGACGCCGCTCCGGCGGCCGACCGCCGCGATCAGCGCAGCAGCCCGGCGACGAGGTCGTCGATGATGTCGTCGGTCGACGTCTCGGGATCGATGGGGGCGGTGAGGCGATCGAGCAGGAGCCCGTCGATCGCGTAGTGGAACAGGGCGATCTCGCGACGACCGCCCGGCAGTCCCGCTGCGCTGTTGAACGCGACATCGCCTTCGAACCCGGCCCGCTGCCACGCGCCGAGGAGCGCGGCCAGCTCCGGGCGTCGGCTGCTCTCGAGCCGCAGCTCGAACAGGGCGAGAGTGACGTCGCGGTCGTCGCTCAGGCGACGGACGATGTCGCGCAGATAGTCGGCGAAGAGCGCGGGACTCGGGCTGCCGTCGGCGCGCCGCGCGAGATCGTCGTCAGTGGGAGCCAGCCGTTCGCCGATGCGCTCGACCAAGCCCTCGATCAGCGACTCGCGACTGCGGAAGTAGTTCGACGTCGTCCCGATCGGGATTCCCGCCTCCTGATCGACCGCTCGGTGCGTGAGCCCGCGCGAGCCCTCTGCCGCGAGGATGCGCAGTCCGGCATCCGCGATCGCCCGACGCCTGGTCTCGTTCTTCGCCATGACAGCACTCTATCGAGATCACTACAGTTGACGTGGTGGGCGCGGTGTTCTCGCGTCGGGGGCTCCGCCTAGGCTGGACGCATGTCAGCGCCCTCCGCGAGCGAGTACGTCTTCGGCAGGCACCGCCCCGCCTCCCACGTGATCGTCCACGTCAGCGACCCGCACTTCCTCGCGGGCGGCCGGCGACTGGGCGGACGATACGACGTCGAAGCCACGTTCGCGCGCACGCTCGACGCGATCAGGGCCGTGCACCCGCATCCCTCAGCGATCGTGGTCACCGGTGATCTCGCCGACCTGGGCGAGCCGGACGCCTACCGCCGACTCCGCGCCGCGGTCGAACCGGTCGCGGCAGAACTCGGGACGGTCGTCGTCTGGGTCGCGGGCAATCACGACGAACGCCCCGCCCTCCGCGAGGGACTGCTCGATCTGCCGCCGACCCAGGAGCCGGTGACCGGTGTCTGGGACCTCGACGGTCTTCGACTCGTGGCCCTCGACTCGACCGTTCCAGGCTGGCACCACGGCGATCTCGACGACGCGCAGCTGGAGTGGCTGGCGGGCGTCCTCCGTGAACCGGCACCGCACGGCACCCTGCTCGCGATGCACCATCCACCGCTTCCCAGCCACCTGCCCCTGTTCGACATCCTGGAGCTGCGCCGCCAGGACGAACTCGCCGAGGTGATCCGCGGAACGGACGTGCGCGGCATCCTCGCCGGCCACCTGCACTATTCGTCGCACGGGATGTTCGCGGGAGTCCCCGTGAGCGTGTCGTCGGCCACCTGCTACACCATGAACGTCGCGAAGCCCGCGCCGGACGTCAACGGGATGGATGCCGCGCAGGCGTTCCAGCTCGTCCACGTCCGTCCCGAGACGATCACCCACACGGTGGTGCCGGTGACGGATGCCGCGACCGGCGACTACTTCTCCGAGGCGTGGCTGGAGGAGATGGCGGCGCTGACCCCGGAGGAGCGTCTCGAGGCGTTCTCGCGCAAGCGCTGACGCGCCGTCGTATCCCTGGCAGCGCATGCGCGCGGGCGTAGACTTGGGGCATCCCCCGCTTCCACACTCGCCACTACCCACAAGGATGTGACATGGCTTCTGCCGCGCCCGCTCTGACCCGCACCGAGACCGATTCTCTGGGAAGCATGGAGATCCCCGTCGACGCGTACTGGGGGATCCACACGGCCCGCGCCGACGCGAACTTCCCGATCACGAAGCGCCCGATCTCGGTGTACCCCGATCTCGTCGTGGCCCTCGCCATGGTGAAGCAGGCGAGCGCGCGGGCGAATCGGGAGATCGGAGTCCTCGACGCCGAGCGCGCCGACCTGATCGATCGGGCGGCGCAGCGGGTGATCGACGGCGAGTTCCACGACCAGTTCACGGTCGGCGTCATCCAGGGCGGCGCCGGCACCTCGACGAACATGAACGCGAACGAGGTCATCACCAACATCGCGCTCGAGATGGCGGGTCGCGAGAAGGGCGACTACTCGTACCTCTCGCCCATCGACCACACCAATCGCAGCCAGTCGACCAACGACGTGTACCCGACCGCCGTGAAGATCGGCCTCTCGCTCACGCTTCGCTCGCTGCTGGAGGAGTTGGACCTGCTGCGGGTGTCCTTCCTGCACAAGTCGCAGGAGTTCCACGACGTGCTCAAGGTCGGCCGCACCCAGCTGCAGGACGCGGTGCCGATGACGCTCGGCCAGGAGTTCCACGGTTTCGCGAGCACTCTCGGCTACGACCACACGCGGCTGACCGAGAACGCCTCGCTCATGTTCGAGATCAACATGGGCGCCACGGCGATCGGCACCGGCATCACGACCCATGTCGACTACGCTCCGGCAGTGCTCAAGCACCTGCGCGAGATCACCGAGCTCGACCTCGTGACGGCCGGCGACCTCGTCGAGGCGACGAGCGACACGGGATCGTTCATGTCGTTCTCGTCGACGCTCAAGCGCAACGCCATGAAGCTGTCGAAGATCTGCAACGACCTCCGTCTGCTGTCCTCCGGCCCGCAGGCGGGGCTCGGTGAGATCAACCTCCCGGCGATGCAGGCGGGTTCCAGCATCATGCCCGGCAAGGTCAACCCGGTGATCCCCGAGGTCGTGAACCAGGTCGCTTTCGCCGTCGCCGGCGCCGACATGACGGTCACGATGGCGGCGGAGGCCGGGCAGCTGCAGCTGAATGCCTTCGAGCCCGTCATCGCGCACTCGATCTTCCAGTCGATCACCTGGATGCGGCAGGCCATGTGGACCCTGCGGGTCAACTGCGTCGACGGCATCACTGCCAACCGCGACCGTCTGGGCGCGATGGTCGGCGCGTCGGTGGGCGTCATCACGGCTCTCACGCCGTTCATCGGCTACGCGGCCGCTGCTGCCCTCGCGAAGACGGCGCTGCTGACCAACCGCAACGTCGCCGACCTCGTGGTCGAAGCAGGCCTCATGTCGCGCGACGAGGTCACGAAGCAGCTGTCGCCGGCCCGCCTCTCCGGGCTCGAGGCCGTGACGGCCGCGATTCCCGTGATCACGCCCGAGGACCTCATCGAGATCTGATCCGCTCACGACGACGGCCCCGGTGTTCGCACCGGGGCCGTCGTCTGTGTCGTCGAGCGGGAGTCAGTCGAGCACCCGGCAGTGCGTCGTGAGCTCGCCGATGCCGTCGATGCCGACCGTGACGGTCGAGCGGTCGCGCAGGAAGATCTGCGGGTCGCGCGAGTAGCCTGCTCCGCCGGGGCTGCCGGTCGAGATGAGGGTGCCAGGCAGCAGGGTCAGAGACTGCGAGAGGTGGGCGATGAGCTTCGCTACCGATCGCACCATCTGATCCGTGCTCGCGTCCTGCACCGTCGCGCCGTCCACGACGGCCCAGATGTGCAGGTCCTGCGGATCGGCGATCTCGTCCGCCGTCACGGCGAAGGGGCCGGTGGGCGTGAAGCCGTCGAACGACTTGCACCGCGACCACTGCGCCTCGGAGAACTGCACGTTGCGGGCGGTGATGTCGTTGACGACGGTGTAGCCCCAGACGTGCGAGAGGGCGTCGGCCTCGGAGACGTCCTTCGCCGGGGTGCCGATGAGCACGCCGAGCTCGGCCTCGTAATCGACGGCTTCGCTGAGGGCTCGCGGCCAGGACGTGGTCTGCTCGTGCCCGGTGAGAGAGTTGGGCCACAGAGTGAAGACGGTGGGGGCGGCGTCGGTCTTGAGCCCCAGCTCGCTCGAGTGGGCCGCATAGTTCAGGCCGACGGCGAGAACGGCAGGGGGAGCGATCACGGCCGAGGCGAACTCCCAGTCGCCGAGCGGATGCCGCGGCGCCGTGCCGTCCGCGAGCGCAGCGGACACCGCGTCGAGGACGGATGCTCCGCCCTCGATCAGCTGCTGCAGGGTCGCCGGCGCATCGGGCAGGAGGTCAGAGACGAGGATGGCGTCCGAGCCGTCCACCACCGCGAGATTCGCGGCAGGGGAGTCGGCGCGACGCAGATGAGCGAACCGCATGCCTCTACGGTATCCGGTGGCGCGGCTCGGATGCTGGAGGAAGTCCCCAGACCGGGCCCGGAATGATTGTTACCAATATGCTGTGGGCATGAGTTCCGGAGGACCGTCCCAGCCATCGCCGTACACGCCGCCGCCCGGCCCGCAGCAGCAGCCTCCGGCTCCGCACGGGTATCCGCAGCAGCAGCCTCCGGCTCCGCAGGGGTACCCGCAGCAGTACGGCGCCCAGCAGTACGCGCAGTCGAACTATGCCCCGCCCGCGTTCGGGCAGCGTCCTGCCTACGCCTCTGTGCTGGCCCAGCCGACGCCCTACTCGCCGCCTGCTCCGGTCGCGCCGTCGCCCGCGCAGGGTCTGCCCGCGCTCCCTGCGCGTCGCCGAGCCGGCGGTGTGGCCCTCGGCATCCTCTTCGGGTTCCTCGGTCTGCTGCTCCTGGGCCTCATCGCATACTTCGGGCTGTTCCTCGGTCCGCTCGCCTCGGTCATCGGACTCGTTCTCGCGCTGGTGCCGCTCGCGGTGGTGTTCTTCGTCGTGCGCATGATCGATCGATGGGAGCCGGAGCCCAAGACGCTCGTCTTCTTCGCCGTCGCCTGGGGAGCTGTCGCGGCCGTCGGCCTCACCCTCCTCGTCGATCTCGGACTCTCCGTCGTGCTCGGTCCACGGGGCGAGGTCGCGAGCGCCGTCATCCAGGCGCCGATCGTCGAGGAGCTGTGGAAGGGCGTCGGCGTCCTCGTCATCTTCCTCATCGCCCGGCGCTCGTTCGACGGTCCTGTCGACGGCGTGGTCTACGGCGCCCTCGTCGGCGCGGGCTTCGCCTTCACCGAGAACATCCAGTACTTCGCGATCAGCCTGATCGAGGGAGGAAGCGGTCAGCTGACCGTGACCTTCATCATGCGTGCGATCATGTCTCCCTTCGCCCACGCGATGTTCACCTCTCTCACCGGCCTGGCGATCGGACTCGCGGCACGGCGGCACGCCTCCGCGGGCGCGGCGGTGGGCTTCGGGCTGCTCGGCATGCTCGGGGCGATGTTCCTCCACGGGCTCTGGAACGGCTCGTCGTTCGCGAACTTCTTCCTGCTCTACTTCGTGCTGCAGGTGCCGCTCTTCGTGGGCTTCATCTTCGGGATCATCGCGCTGCGGCGTGAGGAGGCCCGATTGACGAAGGCGCGGCTCGGCGACTACGCCGCCGCCGGGTGGTTCACCCCGGAGGAGGTCACGATGCTCGCGACCCCCGCCGGCCGCAAGACCGGCCTGCAGTGGGCTGCGCAGCTGCGCGGCGACCGTCGTCCGCTCATGCGCGAGTTCATCAAGGACGCCACGACGCTGGCTGCCGTCCGTCAACGCGCGATCACGGGACGCGATCCGATGGCGACCGTCGACGAGCAGGCGCTGCTCGTGCGCACGCGGGCGGCGCGAGCGGCGCTGCTGGCCTACTGACCCGTCCCCGGACAGACTCAACGCCCGGTGCTGCGGCGATGCCTGCATGTCTCCCGGGCGTTGAGTTGGTCTACAAACAGGGTGCACCCGGCATCCGTGGGTGTCAAGAGCTTCCGCCGAGTCGATTCGTGACGTGTTCGCTGTGAGCAGGTGCGTGCTCGTTGACCCCCGCGCGACGGCTCGGGTTGGATGGAAGCATGACTGACCGCACAAAGCCTGAGTTCGACGCCCCCACCGGACCCGCTCCCTCCGAGCTCGTGATCCGCGACCTCATCGAAGGCGACGGAGCCGAGGCCAAGCCCGGCGACACCGTGACCGTCCACTACGCCGGGGTGGAGTTCGAGTCCGGCGAGGAGTTCGACTCCTCCTGGGGCCGTGGGGAGACCATCCAGTTCCCGCTGCGCGGCCTCATCCAGGGCTGGCAGGACGGGATCCCCGGCATGAAGGTCGGTGGACGACGTGAGCTCGTCATCCCGCCGCACCTCGCCTACGGCCCCGCGGGCGGCGGGCACTTCCTGTCCGGCAAGACCCTGATCTTCATCATCGATCTCGTCGCCGTCGGCTGATCCGACCCCGCGAGTACGGAAGGCGTCGTCCCCACCCGGGGCCGACGCCTTGCGTCGTTCCGGAGAATCTTCGTCATTCGGGGAATACATGCAACTGCATGTAAGTTGTGACACGTGATGCCGCGCGAGCGGTCCACGATCACGGTCGCAGATGCGGCTGACATCTTCAGAGGAGCACCACATGACCATCGACATCCCCGGCTACCGTCCCGGCACCTACGTCCTCGACCCCGCGCACAGCGAGGTCACGTTCAGCGTCCGCCACATGATGATCTCGAAGGTGCGCGGCACCTTCGGTGTGAAGAGCGCCACGCTCGTCGCACCCGAGAACCCGCTCGAGACCACCGTGCAGGCGAGTGTCGACGTCACGTCCGTCGACACCAAGGACGAGGGTCGTGACCAGCACCTCCGCTCGGCCGACTTCTTCGACACCGAGAACTTCCCGACCATGGACTTCGTCTCGACCGGCGCCCGCGCCGAGAACGGCGAGCTGTACGTCGACGGCGACCTCACGATCCGCGGCATCACCAAGCCCGTCACCTTCGAGGTCGACTTCGGCGGCTTCGGCTCCGACCCGTGGGGCAACTACAAGGCTGGCGCGTCGGCCAAGGCCGTCATCAACCGCGAGGACTTCGGCCTGACCTGGAACGCCGCTCTCGAGACCGGCGGCGTGCTCGTCGGCAAGGACGTCACGATCAACCTCGACCTGCAGGGTGCTCTGCAGCAGGACTGATCGCAGCTCCGCGAGAGCCCCGCGCCCCTCAGGGTGCGGGGCTCTCCGCGTCGTAAGCGTGGAATCGCCGGTTGCGTCCGGCGAGGATCGCGACGAGTGCGATGACGAGGAAGCCGCCGAGCAGGGGCGGGAACCAGAGGGTGGTGAGCGAGGCCAGCACCCCCGCGTAGAGGGCGCCGAGGCGCGGGCCGCCGGCGACCACGACGATGAAGACGCCCTGCAGGCGTCCGCGCATGGTGTCGGGGACGGCCGCCTGCATCATCGTGTTGCGGTAGATCGAGCTGACGTTGTCGGAGGCTCCCGAGAGAGCCAAAGCCACGCAGGCGGCCACGATCAGGACGATCGCGGGCGTGCTCTCGGTGGCGCTGCCCGTGAGCGCGCCGATCAGCAGCACGACTCCGAAGAGGAGGATCGCCGCCCCGTACACCTCGACGGCTCTCGTGATGCCGCGACCGTGCCACCGATACTGCACGACCCTGCCCGAGAACAGGCTCGACGCGAAGGTGCCGACCGCGACGGACGCGGTCAGGATACCGGTGGTCACCGCTCCGCCGCCGAGGATGACCGTGCCGAGAGCCGGGAACAGCGCCAGTGGCTGCCCGAACGTCATGGCGATGATGTCGACGATGTACTGCATGCGGATGTTGCTGGCGCGTCGCAGGAAGCGCCATCCGTCGACGAGCGAGGCGAGCCCGGGGCGCACGACCTCGCCCTCGGGTCGCAGTGCGGGAAGGGTCCACAGTCCGAGGAACATCGAGAGCATCAGCACGACGTCGATCGTGTACGTCCAGCCGTAGCTGGTGAGGGCCACGAGCAGTCCGGCGAGGGCGGGACCGGCCATGACCGTCAGACCGAAGGCCACGCCGTTGAGGGCCGATGCCGCGGCCAGCAGCTCACGGGGGATGAGGCGCGGCACGATCGCCGTGCGCGTCGCCATCCCGACCGAGTTCGCGGCCGAGTTGACGATGCTCAGCACGTACAGCCACCAAATGGTCTCCGCGCCGGTCCAGGTGAGGGCCGCCAGGAGGCCCGTGGAGACGAACGTCACGGTGGCCGCGATCAGCGCGACCCTGCGCCGATCGAAGGCGTCGGCGAGCATCCCGCCGTACAGGCCGGCGAGGACCATCGGCACGAGGCCGGCGACGGCGATCATCGACACCGCGAAGGTGCTTCCGGTCAGCTCGAACACATGCAGCATGACCGTGACGATCGTGAGCTGCCCGCCGATGCCCGCGAGCGAGGAGCCGATCCACATACGGGCGAACGCCGGGCTCGCCTTCAGCGGGCTGAGGTCGATCAGATGGCTGCGAGCCCCGCTCACGCCGCGTGCCTGTCATGCATCCTTCGAGCGTATCCGCTCTGCGTCGAGGCGGACGTGGGCATGGTCACCTCGCGGCTCCGCGCCTGGTAGACTCGTCAGGTTGCCGTTCGATCGGCCGCGGATAAAGAGAGCTCGCGCATCAGGCGTCGGGCGCCGCGCAACAAGCAGAGAGGGGATCGAATCTATGGCACTGGAAGCAGACGTCAAGAAGGCGATCATCGAAGAGTACGCGACGCACCCCGGTGACACCGGATCCCCCGAGGTGCAGGCCGCGATGCTGACGCAGCGCATCAAGGACCTCACCGAGCACCTGAAGGAGCACAAGCACGACCACCACTCGCGTCGTGGTCTGTTCCTGCTCGTGGGTCAGCGCCGTCGTCTGCTCGGCTACCTCCAGAGCGTCGACATCGAGCGGTACCGCTCGCTGATCGCACGCCTTGGTCTTCGCCGATAAGGCACCACGGACCCAGCGTTCAATCGCGCAGAACATTCTTGAGAAGGCCGCCCCAGGTGTGGGGCGGCCTTCGTCCTGTCCGGCACGGCCACGCGCGGAGCATTGACCTCGCGCTGACTTTCCTTTAGGAAAGTATGACGAGTCGGAACGGGGGAGCGACGTGGAACAGAAGCCGATGCGCGGTCTCGCGCCCCTCGACCCGCCCTCGCCCGACGTCGCTCGGCAGTATCTGCACGAGGCGGATGCCGTGCGTGCTCGGCGTGATCGTCAGGGCGGATCGCAGGTGCAGGGGTGGGCGATCATCGTCACGGCGATCGTCACGGGGGTGTTCCTCACGGCACACCTCGTCGTGGTGGATTCCGGGAGGCCCGCCGTCGTGCCGGTCTTCGTCTTCGTCATCATGATCTCGGCGCAGATCGTCTCGGGAGCGACGGAGCGCGACGGCGTGCGGGTGCGCGTGCCTCGCAATCGCGCAGCCTTCGTCGCCATCGTTGTGCTGAGCGTGCTCGGCATCCTCGCATCGTTCGCTGTGCAGATCGTGGCGCCGGAGGCACCTCTCGCGGTGATCGCAGCGCCGCTCTGGACGTCCTGTCTGATCTTCGCAGGCCTCGGAGTCGCTCATCTCCGAGCCGCGACCGGCGACGCGCGCATCGTGCCGCAGCCGCCGTTCGAGGGGCCCGCCCGTGTCACGACGCTGGTGGTCGGGTCGCTGCTCGCGGCCGCGATCGCCGTGGTCTCCCTCGACGACCTGCTGTTGAGCAGTGTGCTGGCGATCGTCATCGGTTCGGCGTTCGTGGTGGGTGTGATCGGCGTCCGCACGGATTGGGGCCTCGCCTACCTGGGGCAGGTGTGGCGATGGCCGCAGTACGCCGTCGGTGCTCTCGGTGCGACTGCCCTGTTGGCCGTCACCCTGAACGCATCAGCCGGATCGCCGGTCGACCCGCTGCTCGGTGTCGCCGCCGCCGTCGTGGTCGCTCTGTCGACCGTCGTCGTGGCGATCGCGCCGACTCCGACGGAGCGCCGCGATGTCGAGTGAGGGCATCGCGGAGATCCATCCCAGGATGCGACTCGACGACAACTTCTCGACACCGATCCGGTTCTCGGTGCTGGCCTCCCTCGGAGAGGGAGTGGAACTCGATTTCGGAACGCTCGCACATGTGATCGAGGCGAGCGACTCCACGCTGAGCAAGGCGATCGCCCACCTCGTGGATGCCGGATACGTGCAGACGCGAAAGGGGCAGGTCGGCAGCCGACCCCGCACCTGGATCCGGTCGACGGCGCTCGGTGAGGCGGCCTTCACCGGCCATCTCCGGGCCCTCAGGGAGATCGTCGAGCTCGGCGGGCGTCGCGCCGACGGGACGCGGCCGGTCGCGACCGATTGACCGCCGGCCTCAGGCCTGCGCCTGCACGAGGTCGGGGTGGTGGATCGCCGCCACGTCGGGGTGTGCGCGCAGACGCGACTTCATCGCGTTCTCGCCGTAGGTCGCGTGGATCGGATTGCTCGGGTCCTCGGTGATGCCGGTCGCCTCGGCGGCGAGGTCGGCCGGCAGTTCGAGGAGCGGCAGCTGCTGGTCCAGGGCCGGGTTGAAGAAGAACGGGATCGAGATGCGCTCCTCGGGAGCCCTCGGCGAGATCACGCGGTGGTTGGTGGCCTTGAGGTACCCGCCGGTCGCGTACTCCAGCAGCTCTCCGATGTTCACGACGAACGCTCCGGGCACCGGGGGAGCGGACACCCACTCTCCGTCGCGCTCGACCTGGAGCCCGCCCTTGCCCGGTTCGACCCAGAGCAGCGTGAGCACGCCGGAGTCCTTGTGCGCGCCGACGCCCTGCTGGGGCTCCGGCTCGTTCGTGCCCGGGTACCGGACGATCTTGATGAGGGTGGACGGATCGCGGAACGACTCGTCGAAGTACGTCTCCTCGGCGCCGAGGGTGAGTGCCCACGCGCGCAGCAGCTTGCGGGCGATCTCCGTCAGGGTGTCGTGCCACTTCGTGACGACCTCCTTCAGCTCCGGCTGCGCTGCCGGCCAGAGGTTCGGACCCGTGAGGCGGTTGAACGCAGGGCCGCCCTCGACGGGTTCGCGCTCGGGACCGATGTCGATCTGCTCGCGCCAGTCGACCTTGCCCTGCGTGCGCTCACCGCCGATGCGGGTGTAGCCGCGGAAGTGCGGGCTCTTGACGTTCTCGATCGCGAGCTTGTCCTCCTCGGGGAGCGCGAAGAAATCGAGGGCGGCCTGGTGCAGGCGCCCTTCGAGCTCGGGGGAGATGCCCGTTCCCGTGAGGTAGAAGAACCCGACGTCGTGGGTGGCGGCGCGCAGCTCGTCGCGGAATCGTGCCGCGGCCTCGGGGCCGGCGTCGAGCTGGGAGAGATCGAGGATGGGGAGCGAGAGATCAGCCATTCCCCGAGCGTAAGTCGCTGTGGCGGGGCGTGGACGAGTGTTGCGTCGCGTTACCCGGCGCCCGCCGACGAGCGCCTCGTCGAAACAATCGCCAACGTGGTGCTAAGGTCTCCTTCGGGGTAAGGGATGCCTTACCTTTGTCTCGTCAGAGAGTTCCCGTACCGTGCTCGCCACCTTCCTCATCGGCCTCCGCGAAGGCCTCGAGGCCGCGCTCGTCGTCGGCATCCTCGTCGCCTACCTCCGCAGGCTCGGTCGCACGGACGCCCTGCCCCGGATGTGGGCGGGCATCGGCCTCGCGATCGCTCTGGCTCTGGGGATCGGCGCCATCCTCACCTTCGGCGCGTACTCGCTGACGTTCGAGGCCCAGGAGCTCATCGGCGGTCTCATGTCGCTGCTCGCCGTCGGAATGGTCACCTGGATGATCTTCTGGATGCAGAAGGCCGGGCGCACGATGAAGGCCACCCTCGAAGGCGGTCTCGACCGGGCGCTCACCCAGGGCGGTGTCTGGGCTCTCGTCGCGATCGGCTTCGTCTCCGTCGCCCGGGAGGGTATCGAGACGACGCTGCTGCTCTGGTCGATGGTGCAGTCCTTCGGCGATGCTCCCACCGCTCTGCTCGGTGCCGTGCTCGGGCTCGCAGCCGCCGTGGTGATCGGCTGGCTGCTGGCGCGCGGTGCCGTGCGTCTCGACCTGCGCCGGTTCTTCACCTGGACGAGCGGCTTCCTCGTGATCGTCGCCGCGGGCGTGCTGGCCTACGCGGTCATGGACCTGCAGGAGGCCGGAGCGCTACCGGGTCCCTTCACGGCACTGGCGCCCGTCGACACGGTCACGGGCGCCGTCGCGACCGGCTGGGCGGCGTTCCCGTTCGGATGGGCCTTCGACGCGAGCGCAGCCATCGCGCCCGGCGGAACACTCGCCACGATCCTCCAGGCGACGGTCGGGTTCATGCCGCGCATGACCTGGCTCCAGGTCGCGGCGTGGGTCGTCTACCTCGTCGTCGTCGGTTTCCTCTTCGTCCGCGGGCTGCGCTCCCGCCGGTCCTCCACCCCTCGTTCGACACCGTCGTCCGCCGCCGCGGACGCACCGGTCGAGTCCCCCACCGATCAAGGAGCAGTATGACCACCTCCCGCCGAGTCCTGGCGTCCGTCGCGGCCGCCGGTGCGGCCGTCCTCGTGCTGAGCGGATGCGTCGCGAAGAGCGACGCCGCCGCCGGAGCCGCGTTCGACGTCGCATCGACCGACTCCGAATGCGCCGTGTCCGGCTCGACAGCGAAGAGCGGCACACTCACGTTCGACGTCAAGAACGACAGCGGGCAGACGTCGGAGTTCTACCTGCTCGCCGAGGACGGCCTGCGCATCGTCGGCGAGGTCGAGAACATCGCACCCGCCGCGTCCCGCACCCTGACCGTGGTCGCCCAGCCGGGGAAGTACTACACGCTCTGCAAGCCGGGCATGATCGGCGACGGCGTCGGGAAGGCCGAGTTCACGGTCACGGGAGACCGCGTCGCAGTCGCCGGTGAGGACTCCGAGCAGAAGCAGCAGGCGGTCGACCTGTACGCCGCGTTCGTGAAGGACCAGGTCGGCCAGCTCGTGCCCGCGGTCGAGGAGCTCGTCGCCGCCTACGAGTCGGGCGACGACGAGACGGCCCGCACCGAATTCCCGCAGACGCGCGCCTTCTACGAGCGCATCGAGCCGGTCGCCGAGGCGCTCGGCACGCTCGACCCCCGCATCGACTACCGAGAGGTGGATGCCGTCGCCGAGGGGCTCGACTGGACGGGCTTCCACCGCATCGAGAAGGACCTCTGGGTTCCGGCGCAGGACGCGCTGAACGCCGACGGCGAGACGCCGGCCTGGCAGGACTGGGCGCCGTCGACCCCGGACGAGCGCGCCGGTTACGGTGACCAGCTGCTCGCCGACGTGCAGGAGCTGTACGACTACGTCCACTCCGACGACTTCACGACCGCTCTCGAGGACCAGGGCATCGGCGGCATCTCGAACGGGGCGATCGCGCTGCTCGACGAGGTGGCGACCGGCAAGATCTCCGGCGAGGAGGACTGGTGGTCGGGGACCGACCTCTACGACTTCGCCGCCAACGTCGAGGGGTCGAAGATGGCGTTCTCGCTCGTGCAGGACTTCGCCGCGGCGCAGGGTGACGACGGCGAAGCTCTCGTCGGCGAGATCGAAGACGGCTACGCCGCTCTCGAGGCCTCGCTCGCCGCGCACGGGTCGCTCGCCGACGGCTTCGTCGGATACTCGGAGCTCACCGACGACGACAAGCGCGAGTTCACCGACCTGATCAACGCTCTGGCCGAACCGCTCTCGCAGCTCACCGGCACGGTCCTCGACTGATCGACGGGTACGATCACGCACGTGGACGACAGCACTGACGAGGTCGCCGCAGACGCCGGGAACGCGTCTGCGGCGGCATCCGTCCCCGCGGGGCTGAGCCGCCGGGGGCTCCTCGGACTCGCACTCGGCGGCGGGGCCGCGTCGCTCGCGGTCGGACTCGGCGCCGGCCTCGCAGGCGGCGTGGCGCTCGGGCGCGCCAGGGCAGCGGAGGACGCCGAGCACGCCTACTCCTTCTTCGGCGCGCACCAGGCAGGTATCACCACGCCTGTGCAGGAGCATCTGCACTTCGCGGCGTTCGACATGATGCCGCGCACCGATCGCGACGACCTCGTGACGCTCCTGCAGGACTGGAGCTATGCGGCCTCCCGCCTGACGCAGGGCCTCGAGGTGAGCGCGACGGGAGCGGTCGGCGGCGACGCCGAGGTGCCGCCCGACGACACGGGGGAGGCGCTCGGGCTCCCTGCTGCCGGCCTCACGATCACGATCGGCTTCGGCCCCAGCCTGTTCGAGAACGAGGACGGCGACCGGTACGGCATCGCCGCGCGGCGGCCGGCCTCGCTGGAACGGCTTCCCGCGTTCCTGGGTGACGACCTCGTCCCGCAGCTGTCGAACGGCGATCTCTGCATCCAGGCGTGCGCCGACGACCCGCAGGTCGCGGTGCACGCGATCCGGAACCTCAGCCGCATCGCGTTCGGCCGGGCGAAGCTGCGGTGGTCGCAATTGGGTTTCGGCAAGACGTCGCGTACGACGGCCGACCAGGCGACGCCGCGTAATCTCTTCGGCTTCAAGGACGGCACCGCGAACATCCTCGCCGACGATGATGCGGCTCTGCAGAAGAGCGTCTGGGTCGCGGCGTCCGACGACCCGGCATGGATGTCGGGCGGGTCCTACCTCGTGGCCAGGAAGATCGCGATGCTCATCGAGACCTGGGATCGGGTGCGTCTCTCGGAGCAGGACACGATCATCGGTCGCGACAAGGGGCGCGGCGCGCCCCTGTCCGGCGGGGACGAGTTCACCGCCCCGGACTTCTCCTCAGCGCGCATCGACGCGAACTCGCACGTGCGGCTCGCGCATCCGCAGCAGAACGACGGGATCCGCATCCTCCGCCGCGGCTTCAACTACGTCGACGGCAACAACGATCTCGGCCGCCTCGACGCCGGCCTGTTCTTCCTGTCGTATCAGCGCGACCCCGCGCAGTTCATCGCTCTGCAGCGCTCACTGTCGACAGACCGCATGAACGAGTACATCCGACACGTCGGTTCCGGGATCTGGGCGATCCCGGCGGGTGCGGAGCAGGGATCCTACGTCGGAGCGCCCCTGTTCGCCTGAGGAGCCCCGGACCGATTCAGCGGCGAGGCCGTCGACCGGCGTCCGGAATCAGCCCTCGACGAGGCGCACGGCGGCCGCGGCGAAGGCGTCGGCGCCGGCGCCGAAGTGGTCGTCGGCCGATACCGTGACGACCGCGTCGCCGAGGAGGATCACGAGCTGGCCGTAGGCGCCGTGCAGCCGCCACGCAGCGCCAGGGCCATCCCACGCTCCGAGGCCGTAGCGCTCGTACCCCTCGTTCGTGCCGGCCGGCACCCAGTCCCCGTGCATGGCGTCGACGACGGATGCCGGCACGATGCGCTCCCCGTTCCAGACGCCCCGATCGAGGAGCAGGCGGCCGATGCGCGACATCTCCTCGGTGCGGAGCGCGAGGCCCTCGCCGGCGAGCACGTGCCCGCGAGGGCACCGCCGCCAGTCGACGTCGTCGAGCCCGAGCGGTGCGAGGAGTCGAGGCCGCACGTAGTCCTCGATGTCGCCGACGACGCGCTCGAGCAGGCGCATCGCCGTGTACGTGCTGGCATTGGAGTACTGGAACACCCGGCCGCGCGAGTCGCGGCTCAGGAACTCGGCGGCGAGGTCGGGCCAATCCGTCATCAGGGTCGGGGACCAGGGGAGATCGATGCCGCTCGACATCGAGAGCAGTCGGCGCAGGGTGAGGTGGGCGACGTCGCGTCCGAGCGTCCTGTCGCCGGTCAATCGGGAGATCGGCTCGTCGAGGGACAGCAGGCCCTCGGCATCCGCCATGCCCGCCGCGAGCACGCTGACGCCCTTGGCGACCGAGTGGATCTCCTCGCGCTCGTCGGGGGTCCAGCGGTGCTCGGCCGTGCTCCCGCCGACGCGCACGTGAAGGCCGTGGGCTCCGAATCCAGTCGCCTCGACCTCGCCGACGAGGAGGTCCCTCAGCGACGCCGCGCGGCTCACCGGGGAGCGCCCGAGACCGGACGCGGGCGTCGCGAACCCGTCGGATCGTTGCGATGCCCCTGCCGCCCTGCCAGCTCCGGATCGGTGAACAGCCACTTCGGTCGCGGCTCGACGAGCGGTCGGAACACCCAGCGCACGGGTTTCGTGGCGAGCACGAGGGCGAGCAGCACCGACAGGAGCGTGACGAGGGGGAGCCACAGCCACGTCGGGTCGAGATCGCGGAGCACTCCGGTCTCGCGGAACGGGTAGAGGGCGAACGAGTGGAGCAGGTAGACGTACATCGTGTACTGGCCGAAACGCGTCCACCAGTAGGTGCCGCGGGGGACCAGGACGAAGAAGGCGGCGCTGAGCACGAGAGCCAGGATCATCAGCGCGAGGCGGACGCCGCCGGCCCACCACTGCTCGCCGCCGAGATCGGCATAGGCGTCTTCGTAGAACAGCCACTGACGCAGGTCGATTCTCTCCCAGAGGTCGACCCAGTGCCAGGCCGCGAAGCCGGCGGCCGCCAGCACGGCCACGGCGCCGACCCTGAGCCACCACGGACGGGCGTCGAGGAGGCGCAGTCGGGCGACGACGTCGCGCTCGCGCAGCCACCAGCCCAGCGTGAAGAAGGGCAGCAGGCCGAGCGTCCGCGACAGGGAGAACGTGCTGTCGACGTTGGGCAGGTAGCCGACGCCCACGGAGATGACGACGGTCCACAGCAGGGGCCAGCGCAGCAGGGCGAGGTAGGGGAGCACGAGCCGGAAGATGCCCAGGGCGAGGAGGAACCACAGGGTCCACGACGGCTTGGTGAAGTTCGGCTCGGCCTGGCCCTCGACCAGCCACTTCGTGAGGGTCCAGAGGAACTCGAAGATCACGTACGGCACGAGGATGTCGGTGATCACCCGAGCCATCTGGACCCTGGTGGGGGAGCCCGACTTCGAGAAGTAGCCCGAGATGATCGCGAACGCGGGCATATGGAAGGCGTACAGCGCCAGATAGGCGGCCAGCGCGATGTCGGAGTCGTACGTGAGCCGCTGCACGGCATGCCCGAGGACGACCAGCACGATGCAGGCATAGCGCGCGTTGTCCCAGAACGGGACGCGGCGGCGGGGCTTCGGTGCGGTCGAGGTGACGGGGTTCGGGCCGGCTCCGACACTGTTCATCCTCTGAGGCTACCGCCGGGAATAAAGTTGGTCCGATCGCGTTGTCTCAGATACATTCAAATGAATAGAACCGGATGCAGGGCACCCGATTCGGAGAAGACGGAGCAATCATGAGCGAGCAGACAGGCACGCAGATGCAGTTCGGCATCATGTCGGTCAGCGACATCACCCGCGACCCGACGACCGGCATCACGCCCAGCGAGCAGGAGCGGATCAAGGCGACCCTCGCGATCGCCAAGCACAGCGAAGAGGTCGGACTCGACGTCTTCGCGATCGGCGAGCACCACAACCCGCCGTTCTGGTCGTCCAGCCCGACGACCTTCCTCGCCGCCCTCGCGGCGCAGACCGAGCGACTGGTCGTGTCGACCTCGACGACCCTGATCACCACCAACGACCCGGTGCGCATCGCCGAGGAGTACGCGATGCTGCAGCACGTCTCCGACGGACGCATGGACCTCATGCTCGGTCGCGGCAACACCGGCCCGGTGTACCCCTGGTTCGGCAAGGACATCCGCCAGGGGCTGCCCCTCGCGATCGAGAACTACGCGCTGCTGCACAAGCTGTGGCGCGAGGACGTCGTGGACTGGGAGGGCAAGTTCCGCACGCCGCTGCAGGGCTTCACCTCGACGCCGCGCCCCCTCGACGGCATCGCCCCGTTCGTGTGGCACGGATCGATCCGCACGCCCGAGATCGCGGAGCAGGCCGCGTACTACGGCGACGGCTTCTTCGCGAACAACATCTTCTGGCCGAAGGAGCACTACCAGCGCCTCATCGAGCTCTACCGTCAGCGCTACGCCCACTACGGGCACGGCACTCCCGAGCAGGCGATCGTCGGACTCGGCGGGCAGGTGTTCATGGCCGCGAAGTCGCAGGATGCGGTGTCGCAGTTCCGCCCCTACTTCGACAACGCCCCGGTGTACGGACACGGCCCGAGCATGGAGGACTTCACCGAGATGACCCCGCTGACGGTGGGCTCGCCGCAGCAGGTGATCGACCGCTACGCCGGCATGCGCGAGCACTTCGGCGACTACCAGCGCCAACTGTTCCTCATCGACCACGCCGGTCTCCCGCTCAAGACGGTGCTCGAGCAGCTCGACATCCTCGGCTCCGAGGTCGTGCCGGTGCTGCGCAAGGAGCTGGCGAAGGACCGCCCGGAGACGGTTCCGGACGCCCCGACCCACGCCGCACGCGTGAAGGCCGTGTACGGCGACGGTCCGACCCGGCAGGCGCGACCCGGCGCGAACCGCGGCGACAACCTGACCGGCGACTCGCCCTACGAGGACACGCCGGCGCCCGCCGGCTCCGCGTTCGGCCTGACCCGAAAGGGGGCGTGAGATGACCACTCGCCGGATCGCCGTCGTGTCGGCTGGCCTGTCGAACCCGTCATCGACCCGCATGCTCGCCGACCGTCTGGCCGCCGAGACGGTCAAGGCGCTCGCCGCCCGCGACATCGCCGCCACGGTCGACGTGATCGAGTTGCGCGACTACGCGCACGACATCACGAACAACCTGCTGACGGGCTTCGCGCCGCCCGCGCTCGAGACCGCGATCAACACCGTCGTCTCGGCCGACGCGCTCATCGCGGTCACACCGATCTTCTCGACGAGCTACTCGGGACTGTTCAAGTCGTTCATCGACGTGCTCGACCCCGATTCGCTCACCGGCACGCCGGTGCTGATCGGAGCCAACGCGGGGACGGCACGGCACTCGCTCGCGATCGACTATGCGATCCGGCCGCTCTTCGCCTACCTGCACGCGGATGCGGTGTCGACGGGCGTCTTCGCGGCGTCGAGCGATTGGGGAGGCGCCGGCGACGACGTCGCCCCGCTCGCGAGGCGCGTGGAGAAGGGGGCGAAGGAGCTCGCGGATGCGGTCGCACAGCGCGACGCGGCCACGGTCGCCGACCCGTTCGACCCGGCGACCTACCTCGGCGAGGGACGTTCGTTCGGGCACATGCTCGGCGGCCTCGCGGGGGAGTGAACCGACGTCGAGTCGATCTGTGTCAGCGGCCCCGTCGCTGCCAGGAGTACTCGGTCTCGGGCCTGCCGCGCGCGCCGTACCGCGCCGCCTTGGCCACGGCTCCCTCCGCGGCCAGGTGTTCGAGGTAGCGGCGCACCGATACGCGCGACATGCCCAATCGATCGGCCGCCTCGCTGGCGGAGAGCGGTCCTGACGTGCGCACCTCGTGCGTGACGGCCTCCAGGGTCGCGGCCGAGAGCCCCTTGGGCAGGGCGATCGTTCCGGTCGCTCGGCCGAGCAGCGCGTCGATCTCGGCCTGGGTCGTCTCCCCGTCGGTCTCGGCCGCTCGAGTGCGATGCTCGCGATAGGCCGTGAGGCGTTCGCGGAAGACCGCGAACGGGAACGGCTTGACGAGGTACTGGTACACGCCGAGGGCGGCCATCTGCCGTACGGTCCCGGCATCGCGCACACCCGTGATCGCGATGACGTCGATGGCTGCGGCCCGGGCGCGCAGCGTGCGGAGCACGTCGATGCCCGATCCGTCCGGCATGGTCACATCGAGCAGCACGAGGTCGAAGCGCTCGGATCCCTCGGCCCCGAGGACGGCGGTGAGCGCTGCACGTGCCCCCGTGCATTCCGCGCCCACGACGAAGCCGTCGAGGCGCTCGAGATAGGTGCGGTGCAGCTCGAGCGTCAGGGCGTCGTCGTCGACGATCAGGGTGCGGATCACCGGGCCCTCCGTCTCTTCGGCGGCAGGGTGACGCGGAACGTGGTCGGGTCGGGTCGCAGCTCGACGGTGCCGCCGGCGTCGACGACCACGGCTCGCACCAGCGCGAGACCGACGCCGCGTCCCTCGGCGCCGGCCGGCTTGGTCGAGAACCCCTGGTCGAAGACACGGTCGCGGAGGTCGTCGGGGATCCCGGGGCCGCTGTCCGACACCTCCAGCACGATCCCGCCGTCCTCGGAGGGCCGCAGCACCACCTCGACCCAGCGCTCGGCGGCGTCGGCCACGGCATCCATCGCGTTGTCGACGAGGTTGCCGAGCACGGCGACGCTGTCGACGGCCGAGAGCGGCGACGCCGGAGTGTCCGGTTCGATGCGGATCCGCCAGTCGATTCCCCGTTCCTTTGCCTGCGACGCCTTCCCCAGCAGCAGGGCGCCGACGGCGGGGTCGCCGGCGCGGCGTGCGGTGACCTGGTCGACGAGCGACTGGCTCTGGCGGGAGGTCTCTGTGAGGATCTCGATCGCTTCCTCGCTGCGCCCGAGTTCGAGCAGCGCGACCGCGGTGTGCATGCGGTTCCCGTGCTCGTGGGTCTGGGCGCGGAGCGCGTCTCCGAGCGTCCGCAGCGACTCGTACGACGAGACCGCGTCACGCAGCTGCCCCGGGGGCAGGTCGCCGGCGATGCGTCGTGTCGTCCTCCGAGCGATCCAGGCGCCCAGCGCCCCCAGCGCGACGAGTCCGATCGTGATGACGAGGGAGAGCGGGAGCCGCCGAAGGAGGGTGTCGGAGATCGACTCGATCGTCACGCCGGCCGATACCCAGCCGATGAGCTCGTGGTCGGCGGTGAGGACGGGCACGATCGTGCGGACCGACGGACCGAGCGTGCCCGTGAACACCTCTGTCAGCTGCGAGGGGGCGGTGGGGATGGTGCCGAGGTAGCGTTCGCCGAGCTGGTCGACGTCGGGATGGGTCACCCGTACGCCGTCCGGGGTCATGATCGTCACGAAATCGAGGTCAGCCGCGGCGATCACGTCGAGGGCGTACGGCTCGAGAGCACGCGTCGCGGCATCCGCATCACCCGTCGCGAGTGCTTCGGCGACGACGGGAGACGTCGCGAGCGTCACCGCGGTCGCCGCCGTCACCCGCTCGGCCTCGGCATGCGTGGCGCGCTGCGCCTCGACCACGAGGAACACCGCGACGAGAGCCCCGATCACGACGGCCGCTGCGAGGACGACGAGGAACACCGCCGAGGCGGTGCTGCGGGTGCCGCGGGCGTGTCGCATCTGGTCCTTCCGATCGTCGGTGATCGCGATGACGGGATCTCGGTAGTGACCAATACGACCACAAATGTCCGTGGCACGGGAAGTCGGGGAGGGTGAACACACCGCGGGCGACGACGCCGGCGCAGACGGACGACGACGTTCATGATCAAGGAGGATGCCATGGCCATCACGACGGGGTTCACCCTTCCCGGATTCCATTGGCGGCGAGGCAAGCAGTCATGGGACAGGCACACGTGGCTGTACGTGTCGGTGATCATCGCCGTCGTGCTCGGAGCCGCGGTCGGACTCATCTGGCCTGAGGTCGGTCAGAGCCTGGAACCCATCGGCAAGGGCTTCGTGTCGCTCATCAAGATGATGATCGCGCCGATCATCTTCTGCACGATCGTGGTCGGCGTCGGATCCATCGCGAAGGCGGCGACCGTCGGCAAGATCGGCGGCCTCGCGCTGCTGTACTTCATGGTCATGTCGACCTTCGCCCTCGCGATCGGCCTGGTCGTCGGCAACATCATCCACCCGGGCGCCGGCCTCGACATGGCATCGGCGACCTACGACGCGACCGAGACCGAGGCGAAGACGACCACGGAGTTCGTGCTCGGCATCATCCCGACGACGTTCTTCTCGGCGTTCACCGGGGAGAGCGTGCTGCAGGTGCTCTTCATCGCGCTGCTCGTCGGCTTCGCGCTGCAGGGGCTGGGCGAGAAGGGCGCGCCCATCATGGATGCCGTCAAGAACCTGCAGAAGCTCGTCTTCCGCATCCTCGGCATGATCCTGTGGCTGGCGCCGCTCGGGGCGTTCGGCGCGATCGCCGCGGTCGTCGGCAAGACCGGCATCGCGGCCATCTGGAGCCTCGGTGTGCTGATGATCGCCTTCTACATCACGTGCATCGTCTTCATCGTCGTGGTGCTGGGTGTGCTGCTGTTCGCGGTCACGCGGGTCAACATCTTCAGCCTCATCAAGTACCTGGCCCGCGAGTACCTGCTGATCGTCGGCACCTCGTCGTCGGAGTCGGCGCTGCCTCGACTGATCGCGAAGATGGAGCACGTCGGCGTCTCGAAGCCGGTCGTGGGCATCACGGTTCCGACCGGATACTCGTTCAACCTCGACGGCACCGCGATCTACCTGACCATGGCCTCGCTTTTCATCGCCACGGGAATGGGACAGCCGATGTCGATCGGAGAGCAGATCGGCCTGCTCGTGTTCATGATCATCGCGAGCAAGGGGGCGGCCGGGGTCACCGGCGCAGGGCTCGCGACGCTCGCCGGCGGTCTCCAGGCCTACCGCCCCGACCTCGTCGACGGCGTCGGTGTCATCGTCGGCATCGACCGCTTCATGTCGGAGGGACGCGCGCTGACTAACTTCACCGGTAACGCGGTGGCGACGCTGCTCATCGGCACCTGGACCCGCCAGATCGACCGGGAGCGCGTGCGCCGGGTCCTCAGCGGCGAGGTGCCGTTCGACGAGTCGGTGCTCGACGGGGTCGACGACCACGGCATGGCCGACGAGCGCAAGGCCGTCGACGTGCAGGGGCTCAAGGACTCCGCACTCGACGAGATGTCGGCGAAGCAGGAGCGCGCACGCGCCAGGGCGGCGCAGAACTGACCGAGCGGACGAAGGGGATACGGGAGCCGACGAGTGTCGGCTCCCGCATCCGTGCGATCAGCCGCTCTTGCGTCGGAACTCGCGCCGGGTCTGCGGAGCGTGCGTGCCGTGGACGGCGGAGTCGCCGTCCAGATGCGCCTGGCCCTCGCGGTGGTGCGCGTTCTTCTTCTCGAGCGCTTCCTTGAACTTGCGCTTCATGTCCTCGGTCGAGGACGCGCCTTCTTCGGTGCTCATGCCCGCCAGCCTAGGGCACGGCTCGTCCGCCCGGTTCGTCACCTGCGAACCCGCGTCGTGACGACGTCGATCACGGCACCCAACGCCAGGGCCACCGCGACCGAGACGATCACCGCCACGACGGGACCGCCGGGTACGAGGAGTGCGACGACCGCCCCCACCGACGCCTGGTAGGCGGCCCAGCCCAGCGCCGCGATCGACGCCAGGCACAGATACCGTCCGGGGTGCAGGCGCGACGCCCCGGCCACCAGGTTGACGGCGAGCCGCGCGAAGGGGATGAACCGTGCGGTGAACAGCACGCTCGCCGTCCCGGTGTCGAGTCGGCGTCGGGCCCAGGCGAGCGCCTGCTGCGCGCGGGGACCCCGCATCCATCGCCACCGCTGCGCTCCCGCCGTGCGTCCGATGAGATAGCACGCCGCATCGCCGAGGAACGCCGCCGCGCCCGCGCAGACGATCACGGACCACAGCGCCGGCGACGCGGACGTCGACGCGATCGCTCCGAGCGCGGTGACGGCGATCTCGCCGGGGACGACCACGAAGAAGGAGTCGCCGAGCACCAGAAGGCTCATGATCGCGAGAGCCCAGGGCCCGGTGAGCAGATCGGTCGGCACGGGTCCACCCTGCGCGGCGGAGGTGAACGGGAACCAACGCGCGGATAGCCGGTGACCAGCGATCCAGCATCCGGTGAACTTCTGGTGCCCACCGTCGGATCGGCGTCCGCCCGGGGTCGTGCGGCGGCATCCTGAGGGGGTGAGAGTCGCGATCGTGACAGAGTCCTTCCTTCCGCACATGAACGGTGTCACCGGATCCGTGCTGCAGATCCTGAAGCACCTCGAGCGCACGGGGCACGAGGCCCACGTCCTCGCGCCGGATGCCGTCGGCATCCCCACCGAGATCTCCGGAGCCCCCGTGCAGGCCATCCCGAGCCTCCCGCTCCCCGGCTACCGCAACGTGCGGGTGGGCACCTCGTCGGCGCACCGTGTCGCGGCCGCGCTGCGCCGCTTCCAGCCCGACGTCGTGCACCTCGCCTCGCCGTTCGCGCTCGGATGGCGGGGAGCGCTCGCCGCAGAGCGCCTCGACATCGCAGCGGTCGCCGCGTATCAGACCGACGTGGCCGCCTACACCGAGCGCTACGGCATCCCCGCGACGACGGGGATCGCGCAGACGCACATCGCCCGACTGCACCGGAGGGCGACGCTCACCCTCGCCCCGTCGGCGGAGTCCGCGCACCAGCTGGCCGCCCTCGGCGTCGACAGGGTGCGCCGGTGGGGCCGAGGCGTCGACGCCGAGCGCTTCCACCCGTCCCGGCGTTCGGAGGAGCTTCGCGCCTCCTGGGGAGCAGAGGTCGTGATCGGCTACGTCGGCCGACTCGCGCCCGAGAAGCAGGTCGAGGATCTGGCCGTGCTCGACGGCCTCCCCGGCACCAGGGTCGTCATCGTCGGCGACGGCCCGAGCCGCGCGAAGCTCGCAGCGCTGATGCCGCGGGCTCTCTTCCTCGGCCACCTGAGCGGCGACGCGCTCGCCGCAGCGATGGCCTCGTTCGACGTCTTCGTCCACCCGGGTGAGAGCGAGACCTTCGGACAGACGCTCCAGGAGGCGCACGCAAGCGGAGTACCCGTCGTCGCCACCGGACGCGGGGGCCCGCTCGACCTCGTGCGGATGGGCATCGACGGGTGGCTCTACCGCCCGGGAGACCTCGACGACCTCACCATGCGCGTGCGGGATCTCGTCGGTGATCAGCGCAAGCGCCGCGCGCTCGGTGAGGCCGGATGGCAGGCGGTGCAGGGGCGCAGCTGGGGGAGCGTCTGCGACCAGCTGCTGGGCCACTTCGACGACGCGATCGGTCTGCGGACGGTGGATTCGGCGCTGCGCGCTCGCCGGGTGACGCGGCCTGAGGCGCCCGCCGTGGTGCCCGGCAGGCGCTGGAGCCGCTACGTGGCGCTGGGAGATTCTCTGACCGAGGGGCTGTGCGATCCCGCCCCCGACGGGTCGCTCCGCGGCTGGGCCGACAGGCTCGCACTCCTGCTGGCGGCGCGGGGAGGACTCCATTACGCCAACCTCGCCATCCGGTCGAAGCGCGTGCGCGACGTGTGCGGTATCCAGCTCGAGCGCGCTCTCGCGCTGCGCCCCGACCTCGTGTCGATCCTCATCGGCGCGAACGACCTCGTCGGTCGTGCCGTCGACGTGCGACTGATCGCCGACCAGCTCGAGCAGGCGGTGGTGCGCCTGAGGGACAGCGGAGCAGACGTGCTCCTCGTCACCCCGTTCCTGCCGCGGCGGCGCGCGGCTCGGATCTACGCGAGGCGGTTCTCGGCCTTCGCCACCGCCGTGGAGGGGGTGGCCGCGCGCACCGGAGCGATCCTCATCGACACCGACATGCACCCGACGCTGCCCGATCGGCCCAACTGGGGCGAGGATCTCGTGCACCTCAGCAGTCGAGGGCACCGCTTCCTCGCGTATCGCGCGGGCGAGGTGCTGGGAGTCCCGCATGCCGATGCGCTCGGCGCGCTCGATGCGGTGCTCCACGAGAACGAGCCGATCGGTGCGGGGCTCTGGTGGCGCAGGCACGCGCTGCCCTGGGTCTGGCGTCGTCTGCACGGCAGGGCCGCGGGCGACGGGCGGGTCGCGAAGCACGACGACTACGTGTATCTGGGCCGTTCCTCCGCACAGCGCGACGTGCCGGTCGCCTGACCGCTGCCCTTCCTCCCCGACGCCGACACCCCGCTCGGAGCTTCCGCACACGGACGCTCTCGGCGAGGGAGGAAGCTCAGCGGCGGCCCATGCCGTGGTACGCCCAGCCGGCTGCGCGCCAGGCCGCGGCATCGAGACAGTTGCGTCCGTCGACGATCACGCGACCCGCGACGAGCGAGCCCGCGTGCTCCGGCGAGAGCTCGCGACGGTAGAGGTCCCATTCCGTGACGACGACGACCGCGTCGGCATCGCGGAGCGCGTCGTCGCGCTCGGCCGCGTAGCCGAGCTGCGGATGCGCCGCCGCGGCGTTGTCGAGTGCGGCGGGGTCGGTCACCACCACGTCGGCACCGAGTCCGCGCAGCCGCACGGCGACGTCGAGCGCGGGGGAGTCGCGGATGTCGTCGCTGAACGGCTTGAAGGCCGCGCCGAGCACGGCGATGCGGCGTCCGAAGACGAGCCCGCCCAGGGCGTCGACCACCATTCGCACGGCGCGATCCCTCCGCCGCATGTTGATGCCGTCGACCTCCCGGAGGAACCCGACGGCTTCGCCGCGGCCGAGCTCTTCCGCCCTGGCGGCGAAGGCGCGGATGTCCTTCGGCAGGCACCCGCCGCCGAAGCCGATGCCGGAGCCGAGGTATCGACGGCCTATGCGCGAGTCGTGGCCGAGGGCGTCGGCGAGCAGCGTGACATCGGCTCCGGCGGCCTCGGCGATCTCGGCCATCGCGTTGATGAACGAGATCTTCGTCGCGAGGAACGCGTTCGCGGCGCCCTTCACGAGCTCGGCGGTGGCGAGGTCGGTGACGAGGAGCGGTGCGCCCGCCTCGATTGCGGGTGCGTACGCCTCGCGCAGCAGCTCGGCCGCACGCGTGCCCGCTTCACCGGTCGGGATGCCGACGACCAGGCGATCCGGCGTGATCGTGTCGTGCACGGCCCATCCCTCCCGCAGGAACTCGGGGTTCCAGACCAGCGTCGCCCCGCGGGCGTCGATCGAACCCGACAGACGTGCAGCCGTTCCGACGGGCACGGTCGACTTGCCTGCCACGACGTCGCCGGGCCGGAGGTGGGGGACGAGCGATGACACGGCCGCGTCCACGAAACGCAGATCCGCGGCGTGGCCGTCTGCCACCTGCGGCGTGCCGACGGCGACGAAGTGCACGGCCGCGCCCTCGGCATCCGCGATGTCCGTGCTGAAGCGGAGGCGGCCCGATGCGGTTCCTTCCCTCAGCAGCTCGTCGAGCTGCGGCTCGAAGAACGGCGCCGATCCGCGGCGCAGGGCGTCCACCTTCGCCTCGTCGACGTCGATGCCGACGACGTCGTGTCCGATCGAGGCCATGGCTGCGGCGTGCACGGCACCGAGGTACCCGCAGCCGATCACTGACATGCGCATCCACACACCACATCCCACGCGCCCCACGGCCCGGCGTCCGGTGCGTGAACGGGCGGTGACCGGCGGGTGGCCGGTCGACGGCGGGCGCACGGTGAGTCGTGGTTCGCGGGCGATCACGGGGTGCGCTGATAGTCTGTCAGCGGTCGACGTCTGTCGCCGGCACAATTTCATATCGACTCATGGAGCGATCGGCGGAGAAGCTGGTCCCCTGTGGTGGGTTCCTCGGCGGGTGTCGTCGGGTGGCTTTCTACTGGTGGCCAGCGCAGGCGATGTTCGCGGGAGTGCCCGCGCGCCCGAACCCCGACGATTCCGCTCCTTCATGAACACGCTCGCGCATCACACGGAGGCGCGAGTCTAAACAAAGAAGGAGAGACCTCTTGGAAGGTCCTGAAATCACCGCCACCGAGGCCGTTCTCGACAACGGCCGCTTCGGCACCCGCACCGTCCGCTTCGAGACCGGCCGCCTCGCGCAGCAGGCTCAGGGCGCTGTCGCCGCCTACCTCGACGGCGAGACCATGCTTCTCTCGGCCACCAGCGCCGGCAAGCACCCGCGTGAAGGCTTCGACTTCTTCCCGCTGACCGTCGACGTCGAGGAGCGCTCCTACGCCGCAGGCAAGATCCCCGGCTCGTTCTTCCGCCGTGAGGGTCGTCCCTCCACCGAGGCGATCCTCGTCTGCCGTCTGATCGACCGTCCGCTGCGTCCGTCGTTCGTCGACGGCCTGCGCAACGAGGTCCAGATCGTCATCACCGTGCTCTCGATCGCACCGGGCGAGTTCTACGACGCCCTCGCGATCAACGCGGCCTCCGCGTCGACCCAGATCTCCGGCCTGCCGTTCTCCGGACCGGTCGCCGGTGTGCGCCTCGCGTTCATCCCCGGTCACGGCGAGCACGCCGACCAGTGGGTCGCGTTCCCGACCGCCGCGCAGGTCGACGAGGCCGTGTTCGACCTCGTCGTCGCGGGTCGCGTCGTCACGAAGGCCGACGGCACGGAAGACGTCGCGATCATGATGGTCGAGGCCGAGGCCACCGAGAACAGCTGGAACCTCATCAAGGCCGGCGCCACCAAGCCGAGCGAGGACGTCGTCGCCGAGGGCCTCGAGGCCGCGAAGCCGTTCATCGCGCAGCTCGTCAAGGCTCAGGCCGAGCTCGCCGCCACGGCGTCGAAGGAGCCGGGCGTCTACCCGGTCTTCCCGGCATACAGCCAGGAGGTCTACGACTTCGTCGCCGGCCGTTCGTACGACGAGCTGGTCGGTGTGTACCAGATCGCCGACAAGACCGAGCGCCAGACCGCCGACGACGCGATCAAGGATCGCGTCAAGGCCGAGCTCATCGAGGCCACCGAGGCCGGCGACCTGCCTGCCGCAGCGCCGCTCGAGTTCTCCGCCGCGTACAAGTCCGTGACGAAGAAGATCGTCCGCGGGCGCATCCTCACCGAGGGCTCGCGCATCGACGGTCGCGGCCTCGCCGACATCCGTCCGCTCGACGCCGAGGTGCAGGTCATTCCGCGCGTCCACGGTTCGGCGATCTTCCAGCGCGGCGAGACCCAGATCCTGGGCATCACCACGCTGAACATGCTCAAGATGGAGCAGCAGATCGACTCGCTGTCGCCCACGACGAGCAAGCGCTACATGCACCACTACAACTTCCCGCCCTACTCGACGGGTGAGACCGGCCGCGTCGGTTCGCCGAAGCGTCGCGAGATCGGGCACGGCTTCCTGGCCGAGCGCGCGCTCGTGCCGGTGCTGCCGAGCCGCGAGGAGTTCCCGTACGCGATCCGTCAGGTGTCCGAGGCGCTGAGCTCGAACGGCTCGACGTCGATGGGCTCTGTCTGCGCGTCGACCCTGTCGCTGCTGAACGCGGGTGTGCCGCTGCGCGCCCCCGTCGCCGGTATCGCGATGGGTCTCGTGTCCGACGAGGTCGACGGTGAGACCCGCTACGCGGCGCTCACCGACATCCTGGGTGCGGAGGACGCGCTCGGCGACATGGACTTCAAGGTCGCCGGTACCAGCGAGTTCGTCACGGCCATCCAGCTCGACACGAAGCTCGACGGCATCCCGTCGTCGGTGCTCGCCGGTGCGCTGACCCAGGCCCGCGACGCACGTCTCACGATCCTCAACGTCCTGAACGCCGCGATCGACGCGCCCGACGAGATGGCGCCGACCGCGCCTCGCGTCATCAGCGTGCAGATCCCGGTCGACAAGATCGGCGAGCTGATCGGCCCGAAGGGCAAGACGATCAACGCGATCCAGGACGAGACGGGCGCGCAGATCTCCATCGAGGAGGACGGCACCGTCTACATCGGCGCGACCGACGGCCCCTCGGCCGAGGCAGCCCGTGCCCAGGTCAACGCGATCGCCAACCCGACCAACCCGGAGGTCGGCGAGCAGTTCCTCGGAACCGTCGTGAAGATCGCCACGTTCGGCGCCTTCATCTCGCTGCTTCCCGGCAAGGACGGCCTGCTGCACGTCACCGAGGTGCGCAAGCTCGCCGGTGGCAAGCGCGTCGAGAACGTCGAGGACGTCCTCTCCGTCGGCCAGAAGATCCTCGTGAAGATCACGAAGATCGACGACCGCGGCAAGCTGTCGCTCGAGCCCGTGCTCGACGACGCTCCTGCCGAGGGTGCGGCTCCCGCCGAGGAGGCCGCGGCCGAGTAAGCAACGCCGTTGCGACATCGAACCCGGGTCCGTCTCCTCGACGGGCCCGGGTTCCGTCATTCAGAGGCGTGACCAAACCGTTATGGGAAGTTTCCCCGGCGTTCCCCGTAATGGCCGGTGGGTTCGCGGTCATCGCATACCCTCGAAGTACGCACCGGGGGGTGCAGACCAGGCAGTGACGGAGATCGGAAGGTTCGATCGACGCGGGGGTGAGGAAGATGCGGTTGTTCAGCGTAGGCGCAGGCGCCTCCGCAGAGCGTGCCCCGCACGACGCGGAACACCCCTCCGCTCCCATTCCGATCGTCGGCCCCGGCATCGGCGAGTCGATCAGGGTGCCGCTCGGCGAGACCGGTTTCGACACCTTCCCGCTCATGCTGGGCGCGGCGGAGTTCGGCTGGAACGTCGACCTCGAGACCAGCCACGGCATCCTGGACCGCTACGTGGAGTTCGGCGGCAACGCCATCCACACCGCCGACGGGTTCTCCGGGGGACGCAGCGAGCACATCATCGGACAGTGGCTGCGTTCGCGCGGCCGCCGCGACCGCACTCTGCTCAGCGTGCGGATCGGTGCGCATGCCGACAACCCGGGGCTCGGGTCGGTCAACCTCGTCCGTGCCGTCGAGGGGTCGCTCACACGACTGGGCGTCGAGCGCATCGACGTGCTCTACCTCGATGCGACGCTCGACCGCACGACCAACCTCGAAGACACGCTCGCCACGGTGGAGTGGTTGACCGAGGCGGGCAAGATCGGTGCGCTCGGTGCCTTCGGACTCGCACCGGAGCGTCTCGTCGAGGCGCGCATCCTCGCCTCAGCGGGCTACCCCCGCATCCAGGTCATCGACTCGCCGTACAACCTCGTGCGTCGCCAGCCGTTCGAGGGCGACCTGCGGCTCGTGGCCGGCGCCCAGAACCTGGCCGTCACGCCCTCGCACGCGCTCGAGCACGGTTTCCTCTCCGGCCGCCACCGCAGCAAGGCGCTGACCTCGCGGGGCGTGCGCGGTGAGCAGCTGCGCGGGCACTTGAACCGCCGCGGCACCAAGATCCTCAAGGCACTCGACCAGGTCGCCGCTGAGCTCGACGTCCCGGTCGCCGCCGTGTCGATCGCGTGGCTCCTCGCACAGCGCACGGTCGCCGCTCCCATCGTCAACACGTTCGCGACCGAGCACGTCGACGAGCTCATGCAGGGTGCCGGTGTGAGCCTGTCGCGCGTGCAGGTCGCCGACCTCACTCGCGCGGGCAACTGAGCGTCCTCCCGCCTCTCTCACAGACCTGACATAGGCTGGGA
Source organism: Microbacterium sp. LS_15 (assembly GCF_041954735.1). Classification (NCBI taxonomy): domain Bacteria; kingdom Bacillati; phylum Actinomycetota; class Actinomycetes; order Micrococcales; family Microbacteriaceae; genus Microbacterium; species Microbacterium sp. LS_15. The sequence goes on from NZ_JAVAYD010000001.1 coordinate 46,745, forward strand.
GAGATCCCGACGGATGCTGTCGATGAAGCGAGCGAGTTTGTGACGCACTACATATACCTGGTCAGGCACGGCGAACATCAGGATGCCGAGCACGGTCTCGCCGACGGTCCGCTCTCTCCCCGGGGAGCGCGTCAGGCCGAGCTCATCGCCGACCGGCTCTCGGGGCTCCCTCTCGATGCCGTGTGGCACTCTCCGCTGCTTCGGGCCAACGAGACGGCGCGGGCGATCGCTGCCCGTCTTCCGTCGGTCGACCCTGAGCCGACCGCCCTGCTTTTCGACTGCGTGCCGACCGGGATGACCGAGGAGACTCCGGCCGTCTTCGAGCCCTTCTTCGGTTCGATCACGGATGCCGAGATCGAGGCCGGCCGCGCACAGATGGCGGATGCCGTCAACGAGTTCCTCGTGCGCAAACCCGGTGACGTGCACGAGGTGCTCATCACGCACAACTTCGTCATCTCCTGGTTCGTCAGGGAGGTGCTCGGGGCTCCCGAGTGGCGGTGGATGACCCTGAATCAGGCGCACTGCGGCCTGACCGTGATCGCGCAGAAGCAGGGACGCCCCTGGACGCTGCTCACCCACAACGACACGGGGCACCTTCCGGTCGAGCTCCGCACCGGCATCCCCGACACGATGCCGGTCTGATACCGCGTCGCACGGCCAGCCGCCGGGCAGCCGTCCGCCCGCGAAATAGACTCGACTCATGACCACGCAGGTAGCTCTCGTCGGCGGCACCGGAAAGCTCGGCTCGATCATCCACACGGTGATCGACGGGCTGGAGGGATTCGAGGTGAGTCGCGTGCTCACGTCGTCGAGCGACCTCGCCGAGATCGACGGCGCGGACCTCGTCGTCGACGCGACGACCCCGCAGGTGAGCATCGACGTCGTGCGGGCGGCGGTCGAGCGCGGCATCAACGTGCTGGTCGCGACGTCGGGGTGGTCGGCCGAGCGGATCGCGCTGGTGCGTCCGCTCGTGGACGACGCCGGGAACGGCGTCGTGTTCATCCCGAACTTCTCGCTCGGATCGGTGCTCGGCTCGGCTCTCGCCGCGGCAGCGGCTCCGTTCTTCCCCTCGGCCGAGATCGTCGAGGCGCATCACGAGCGCAAGGTCGATTCGCCCAGCGGTACCGCCGTGCGCACGGCCGAGCTCATCGCGGCGGCGCGGGCCGACAGAGGACCCGTCAGCGCCCCGCACGCCGACCAGCGAGCGCGGGGCCAGCAGGTCGCGACGGTCCCCGTCCATTCGCTGCGTCGCCCCGGCGTCATCGCCAAGCAGGAGGTCATCCTGTCAGGGCCGGGGGAGTCGCTCTCGTTCGTGCACGACACCGTCGAGCCCGCTCTGGCCTATGCGCCGGGCATTCGCCTCGCTGTGCCGTACGCGGCGCAGGCCTCAGGCGTGGTGATCGGACTCGAGAGCATGATCGACATCGGCATCCGCTCGTGATGTCGCGCATCGGGGTCGGCCTCATGGCCGCATCGCTGCTGGTCTACCTCGCCGTGTCCGTGTGGCTCGCGGTCATGTTCTTCGCCGTCGGCACGGGCGTGTCGATCGGCATGGGGATCGCGCTCCTCGTGCTCGCACCGCTCGGCGCCTGGGCTCTCGTCCGCGAGATGCAGTTCGGCTTCGCGGCGGACCGCCTCGGGCGCACACTGAACGCCGAGGGAGGGATGCCGGAGGCGGAGACGGAGCTGACCCCGAGCGGCCGACTCCGCGCCGAGGATGCCGCTCCGCTCATCGCCCGCTACGAGGCGGAGGCGGACGCCGCGCCCGACGACTGGCGAGCGCGCTACCGACTCGGCGTCGTGCAGGATGCCTCCGGGCGCCGCAAGGATGCGCGGGCGAGCATCCGAGCGGCGATCAGGCTCGCCCGTCGCTGAGGCGCCGTGATCAGGCCAGTGTCGCCTCGAGGGTGATGTCGATGCCGGCCAGAGCCTGCGACACGGGGCATCCGGTCTTCGCGCCCTCCGCGATCTCCTGGAACGCCTCGGGCGTCAGACCCGGCACCACCGCGTTGACGTTGAGGTGGCTGCCGGTGATGCCGACTCCGGGCTTGAAGGTGACAGAAGCGCTGGTGTTGACGCGCTCCGGCGGAGTGCCGTTCTCCGACAGGGCGTGCGAGAGGGCCATGCTGAAGCACGAGGCGTGCGCCGCGGCGATGAGCTCCTCGGGCGTGGTGGTCGTGTCGCTGCCCTCGCTGCGAGCCTTCCAGTCGATCGGGAAGGTGCCGAGGTTCGACGACGAGAAGGCGACGGTGCCCGAGCCCTCCGCGAGGGATCCGGTCCAGGTGGTGGTGGCTTCGCTGGTGACGGGCATGATTCCTCCGGTTCTCGCGGTGCTCGGTCTGCGCGTCGCGTGTCCGGTCAGCCTATCGAGCGGGTCATCGCAACGGAACCGTCGCACCTTGAGGATCGCCGGGATCAGATCGTCGACGTCGGCCGCCCGAGGACGCCGGCGCGCTGGAGCAGCAGGTAGAGCTGGCAGCCGAGGCAGAGCGAGAACACGGCGTTGAGGAACGCGGCGATGAAGGCCGCCGCCGTCGCGATGGGCAGGGCCCACGGCAGCCCGAGCAGGTGGAGCACGAGACCCACCGAGACGACGAACAGGCCGACGCCCTGGGCGAACCGTGGAGGCCGAGGGTCCTCGAGCTCCGACGGCGGGGTCAGTCGCGGCCTCACGAATCGGCGGAAGATCACACCCCACGGTGCGGTCGCGGGCGAGACGACGCTCCACAGGAACAGTGCGGCGATGACGACAGCCAGCAGGAAGGCGGGGTCGAGGGCGCGCTGCCCCAGCGTCGACGCAGCGGCGTCGGGCGAGGTGCCGACGAGGCCGAGGAAGGTGGCCACGAGCAGCAGCGCGGTGGTGATCGTGGCGGCGAAGCGCGGTCCGCGAGGGTCGATGCCGGCGGGAGTGCTCATCTCTGCTCCTGTCTGCCGCGTCAGAGGGCGGCGAGTGCCTCGGTCAGGTCCGCGGGGCGCGGCACGCCGTGGAATCGGGCGCGCACGGCGCCCGACCGGTCGACGACGAAGGTCGTGGGGGTCTGCAGCACCCGGTAGCGGGACGACAGGTCGGGGCGATGCGTGAGGTCGACCTCGACGTGGGCGACGGAGTCGTCCTGATCGGCGTAGGAGGTCAGCAGACGCCGCACCTGCGGGCAGCGCGTGCAGAACTCGGTGCTGAACTGCACGAGCGTGGCGCGCTCCGCGAGCGGCGCGCCTCCGTCTGAGGGATCGAAACGGAGCCCGGAGGCTGCGCTGCGGCGGCCGTCTCGCGCACGGACCACCAGCCCTGCGACGATCGCGAGGACGACGAGTGCTCCCGCGATGGCGAGCGCGAGTCCGGGTGACATGCGTCGAGCGTAAACCTGCTGCGGGCGGGGTGGACGTGATGTTTCCGACCGTGACGGACCGCTCCGATGTCGCCGGCGGCGGGTAGTCTGGCTGACATGAGCGCAGCCGTCCCGACGCCGTATGAAGACCTGCTCCGCGACGTGCTGGAGCACGGCACGCACAAGTCCGATCGCACGGGGACGGGCACCACGAGCGTGTTCGGTCGACAGATCCGCTTCGACCTCTCGCAGGGCTTCCCGCTGATCACCACGAAGCGCGTGCATTTCAAGTCCATCGCGTACGAGCTGCTGTGGTTCCTCCGCGGCGATTCCAACGTGCGCTGGCTGCAGGATCACGGCGTGACCATCTGGGACGAGTGGGCGGATGCCGAGGGCGACCTCGGGCCCGTGTACGGCGTGCAGTGGCGCTCCTGGCCGACTCCCGACGGCGAGAGCATCGATCAGCTGTCCCAGGTGATCGAGCAGATCCGTCAGACGCCGGACTCCCGCCGTCTGATCGTGTCGGCCTGGAATCCGGCCGACATCCCCGACATGGCGCTGGCCCCGTGCCATGCGCTGTTCCAGTTCTACGTGGCGGACGGACGCCTGTCCTGCCAGCTGTACCAGCGCAGCGCGGATCTGTTCCTCGGGGTGCCGTTCAACATCGCCTCGTACGCGCTGCTGACGATGATGATCGCGCAGCAGGTCGGTCTCGAGCCGGGGGACTTCGTCTGGACCGGCGGCGACTGCCACATCTACGACAACCACCGGGAGCAGGTGCGCGAGCAGCTGACCCGCGAGCCCTTCCCGTACCCGACTCTGCGGTTCGCGCGCACTCCCGACTCGGTGTTCGACTACGAGTACGACGACTTCGTCGTCGAGGACTACCAGCACCACGCTCCGATCCGCGCGGCGGTGGCGGTATGACCTGGGTCGGGCTGGTCTGGGCGCAGGCGGCGGGCGGTGTCATCGGAGCCGAGGGCGGGATGCCGTGGAACGTGCCCGAAGATCTCGCGCACTTCAAGGAGGTGACGATGGGTGCCCCCGTGATCATGGGGCGCAAGACGTGGGATTCGCTCCCGGAGCGCTTCCGACCGCTGCTCGGCCGCGAGAACGTGGTCATCACCCGCCAGCAGGATTGGTCGGCAGAGGGTGCGCATCGTGCGGCGACGGTGACGGACGCCGTCCGCGGTCACGACCGCGTCTGGATCATCGGCGGCGCCGAGATCTTCCGCCAGGTGATCGGCGACGCCGACCGTCTCGAGGTGACAGAGCTCGATCTCGAGGTCGACGGAGATGCTTTCGCCCCGTCGACCGCGGGGTGGCGCGTCGTCGACGAGGGGGAGTGGCAGACCTCCCGCACCGGCATCCGCTACCGCTTCCTGGGTTACGAGCGCTGATGCCCACCGCGCTGATCACCGGTGCGAGTGCCGGCCTGGGCGAGGAGTTCGCCCGTCAGCTCGCGCGTCGCCGCGCCGACCTCGTGCTCGTGGCGCGCTCGGCCGGAGCGCTCGAAGACCTCGCAGCCGATCTGCGCAGCGAGCACGGCGTCGCGGTCGAGGTGCTGGTCGCCGATCTGGCCGACGAGGCAGGTGTCGGCAGCGTCGCGGCGCGACTGCGCGATGTCGACGACCCGGTCGACCTGCTGGTGAACAACGCCGGATTCGGCTTGCCTCTGCAGTTCGCCGACAACGACATCGACGACGAGGTGCGGCACCTGCGCGTGCACGTCGAGGCGTCGATGCGCCTCATGCACGCTGCGCTGCAGACGATGCGCGGCCGCGGCGGACGCATCGTCAATGTGGCTTCGGTCGCCGGCTTCATCTCCCGCTCGACGTACTCCGCGTGCAAGGGCTGGCTGATCGGTTTCAGCCGCTGGGCGAACACCGAGTACGCCGCCGACGGCGTGAGTGTGACCGCGGTGTGCCCCGGGTTCACGCACACCTCCTTCCACGAGCGTATGGGGCTGCCACCGGGGCAGGAGGGCGTGCCGGCGTTCATGTGGCTCGATGCACGAACCGTCGTGCGCGAGGGTCTGCGTGACGCGGCACTGGGCAGGCCGGTGTCGATCCCGTCCTTCCGCTACAAGGCCCTCGTGCTGTTGACGCGCGTGCTGCCGACGTCTCTGACGGCACGTATCGCCCGCCGAGGCCGCGTCTGACGCGGATCGTCAGAGGAACCGACCGAGTCGGATCCCGGCCATGGCGATCGCGGCGACGGTCTCGCCGTCCGTGATGCGCCCGCCGGCGATCATGGCCAGCACCTCCGCGAACGGGACCCAGGCGACCACGTCGATGCCCTCTTCGTCCTGTGCGTGTCCGTCCGCATGAGTGATCGGGCGGAGCTCGCGGGCGAGGAAGACGTGCTCGGGTGCCGCGGCGATGCCGTTGAGGGCGTTCATCGTGCCGACCGGAGTCCAGTCGGCCGCCTCGAACCCGGTCTCCTCCGCCAATTCGCGCTGTGCGGCGACGAGCGGGTCCTCGCCGTCGCTGCCGCCGGCCGGCACTTCGATCGAGATGCCGGTGGTGTAGCGCTCGAGCGTGACGAGGCACACGCGGTCCTGCTCGTCGACCGCGACGACGAACACCGCCGGATTGCGCATCGTCACCACTCCGTAGATCCCGTCGCCGCCGGGGCCGGTCACCCGATCCTCTCGTACCGAGATCCAGGGGTTCTCGTAGACCGTCGAGGACTCGTGCGTGACCCATCTCATGCGTCAGAGCCTAGGCGTCTCCGTAGGATCGGAGTCGTGGGACGGCTGTTCGGCAGGAGCGCGAGACGCAGGACGCGAACGAGAAGCTGCGGCGCCGCAACGAGGCGGAGGCTGCGCGTCGCGCAGCGATGACGGCCGACGGAGCCGCCGTGCGCCCCGCCGGCGACCTCTCGACGGCGGTGAGCGCGACGGAGTTCGTGGCGGAGGATGTGTCCACCATCACGGGGCGGCGGGGCGACGTCATCCGTCCCGTAGCGTCCGCACAGACCCCGGCCGACCGATACGCTTGGGAGCATGACGCACTCGGGCAACCCTTTCGGACAGGTTCTCGTCGCGCTGGTCACCCCCATGACCGCCGACGGCGAAGTCGACTGGCCCGCCGTCGAGAAGCACATCGATGACGTGATCACCGCTGGCGCGGACGGCATCGTCGTGACGGGAACGACCGGCGAGACCTCGACCCTGACGGACCCCGAGAAGCTCAAGCTCGTCGAGGTCGGCAAGTCCGTCTCGGCCGGTCGCGCGAAGATCATCACGGGTGGCGGCTCGAACGAGACCGCCCACGCGATCGAGCTCTACAAGGCGAGCGAGAAGGCCGGCGCCGACGGCATCATGATCGTCACGCCGTACTACAACAAGCCGACGCAGGCCGGCATCCTCACGCACTTCCGGCTCGTCGCGGACGCGACCGATCTCCCGGTGATCCTGTACGACATCCCCGGCCGCACGGGTGTGCCCATCAAGTACGAGACGATCCTTCGTCTCGCGAAGCACCCGAACATCCTCGCGGTGAAGGACGCCAAGGGCGACTTCTCGGAGGTGAGCCGCGTGCTCAACCAGACCGACCTCATGTACTTCTCCGGAGACGACGCGAACGTCCTTCCGCACCTCGCGATCGGCGCGACGGGAATGATCGGCGTCACGGCCAACATCGCCGCGACGCCCTACCGGACCATCGTCGACGCCGTGAACCGCGGAGACCTCGCCGCCGCCACCGCCGAGCACAAGCGCCTCGAGCCGCTCGTCCGCGCGGTCATGACCCACGTGCCTGGCACGGTCGCGGCGAAGTACATCCTGCACGGGCTCGGCCGCATCTCGAGCCCGCGCGTGCGTCTGCCCCTCGTCGGACCGGAGGAGTGGGAAGCCGCCCTGATCGAGGACGAGCTCGACCTCGTCAAGGACGTCCCCGGTGCCGACTTCTCGAACTTCCGCCCCGACCGCAACGCCGCTGCGGGCGGCGCCCTGCCGAAGGTGCACGGCACGACACGCTGACACCGGTCGCGGTGCGCCGCGACACCATGAACGAACGGACGCGGGTAGCGTCCGACTGAGGAGAGCGCATGTCCATCCCGATCGCAGATCCCACCGACCTCGAACGGGGGACGCTGCGCGTCACCCCGCTCGGCGGACTCGGCGAGGTCGGACGCAACATGACCATCTTCGAGTTCGACGGCAAGATCCTGATCGTCGACTGCGGAGTGCTGTTCCCCGAGGAGCACCAGCCGGGCGTCGACCTGATCCTGCCCGATTTCGAGCCGATCAAGGACCGGCTCGACGACATCGTCGGCGTGGTGCTCACGCACGGTCACGAAGACCACATCGGCGCCGTGCCGTACCTGCTGCGCCTCAAGAGCGACATTCCGCTGATCGGCTCGGGTCTGACCCTCGCGCTGGTCGAGGCGAAGCTCAAGGAGCACCGCATCAAGGCCTTCACGCTCACGGTCAAGGAGGGTCAGCGTGAGCAGGTCGGCCCGTTCGACCTCGAGTTCGTGGCCGTGAACCACTCGATCCCGGATGCCCTCGCCGTCGCGATCCGCACGCCGGCCGGCATGGTCCTCGCGACCGGCGACTTCAAGATGGACCAGTTGCCGCTCGACGGTCGGATCACGGATCTCCGCGCCTTCTCCCGCCTGGGGGAGGAGGGTGTCGACCTGTTCCTCGTCGATTCCACCAACGCGGACGTCCCCGGTTTCACCCCCACCGAGCGGTCTATCGGTCCGGTGCTCGACCAGGTGATCGCGAAGGCCCCTCGCCGCGTGATCGTCGCGAGCTTCTCCAGCCACGTGCACCGCGTGCAGCAGGTCATCGACGCGGCTCACGCCCACGGGCGCCGTGTCGCCTTCCTCGGCCGAAGCATGGTGCGGAACATGACGATCGCCGAGCAGCTCGGGTACCTCAAGGTGCCGGACGGCGTGCTCATCGACTTCAAGAAGGCTCGCGACCTGCCCGACGACCGCATCGTCTACATGTCGACGGGGTCGCAGGGCGAGCCGATGGCCGTGCTCAGCCGCATGGCGAATCTCGACCACGCGATCGAGATCAGCGAGGGCGACACGGTCATCCTCGCCTCGAGCCTCATCCCCGGCAACGAGAACGCCGTGTACCGCGTGATCGACGGACTCACGAAGCTCGGCGCGAACGTCGTGCACAAGGCGAACGCCCGCGTGCACGTGTCCGGCCATGCCGCTGCCGGCGAGCTGTTGTACTGCTACAACATCCTCAAGCCGAAGAACGTCCTCCCCGTGCACGGCGAGTACCGCCACCTCATGGCGAATGCGAAGCTCGCACAGGACACCGGGATCCCCGCCGAGCGCACGATCATCGCCTCGAACGGCACGGTGATCGATCTGAAGGACGGCGATGCACGGGTCGCCGGTCAGCTCGACCTCGGCTTCGTGTACGTCGACGGCTCGACGGTCGGCGAGATCACGGATGCAGACCTCAAGGACCGTCGGATCCTCGGTGAGGAGGGCTTCGTCTCGGTCATCGTCGTCGTGGATGCCGCGACGGGGCGCATCATCTCGGGGCCGGAGATCCACGCCCGCGGCATCGCCGAGGACGATTCGGTCTTCGACGACGTCTCGCCGAAGATCGTCGCCGCCCTCAAGGAGGCGTCGGGCAACGGCGTCCGCGACACGCATGCGCTGTCGCAGGTGGTGCGTCGCACGATCGGCCGGTGGGTCAACCAGAAGCTGCGCCGTCGTCCGATGATCGTGCCGCTCGTCATCGAGGCCTGAGTCCGTCGGTCGCCTGCACTCACGGCCACACGACACCCAGATGTAACACCGGGCGCCTATGCTCGCGACATGGACAGGGGCCTCGCCCTCCGCAGGGCGGCACAGACGGATGCGGGCTTCCTCGGTGACATGCTCGTCGAGGCGGCGAACTGGCGAGCAGGGGGCGCCCGACCGCGCCACGAGGTGCTGACGTTCTCCGAGCATCGACGCTACCTTGCCGGGTGGAAGCGAGCCGCTGATGACGGTCTGATCGCGCTCGACGACGACGTACCCGTCGGAGCCGCGTGGTACCGGCTGCTGCCTCACGACGACCCGGGGTTTGGTTTCATCGGTGTCGCGGTGCCGGAACTCATCGTGGGAGTGAATCCCCTGTGGCGTGCGCGCGGCGTCGGGCGCTCGCTGCTGCGGGGCATCGTTCGACTCGCCGGCGCGCAGGGACACGCACGGATCAGCCTGAGCGTCGAGCGCGACAACGTCGCCCGCAACCTCTATCGCGCCGAGGGGTTCACCGTGGTCGCGCAGAACGGGTCGCGGCAGACCATGGCGCGCGGCACGAGCTGACGTCGCCGTCGAATCCCCGGAATGCCGCGTCATTGCGGGGCTATGTCGGGTGCTGGTCGTAACGTGAGAGCATGGCCAGGAGCACCACGAAGTCAGCGCGCGCGTCCGAGAGCGCCCCGCCTCGCCCCAAGAGGCAGGCGGCTCCGAAGGCCCAGGCTGCGCCGAAGAAGTACATCGACGATGTCGACAAGCCCCCGGTGATCGTCCGCGCGTGGGGCGGTCTCGCCCACGGCGTGGGTGGCCTCTTCCGTGCCTTCGGTCCCGAGACGCTCGAGAAGGACGACCGTCGCGACGGCTTTCCGTTCCTCCTGGTGCTGCTGGCGATCGCCGGCGCGGTGAACGAGTGGTTCTTCATCGGCAGCGAGGTCGCCGCGAATATCAGCGCGTACTCCGTCGGCCTCTTCGTGGGGCGGGTCGCGTTCATCATGCCGGTCCTGCTCCTGCTGCTGGCCGGTTGGCTCTTCCGTCATCCCTCGTCCGTCCACGACAACGGACGCATCGGAATCGGCTTCGGGATGTTCGTGCTCGCGCTGTCGGGCATCTTCCACGTGGCGGGTCCGCGACCGCATCCGAACCAGGGCATGCCGGCCCTCAGCGAGTCCGGCGGCCTGCTCGGATGGCTGATCGGGCAGCCCCTGACGTATCTGACGGACATCCCGGCGTATCTCGTGCTGTCGCTGCTGGTGGTGCTCAGTATCCTGATCCTCACGAAGACGCCGCCGAACCGCATCGGCCAGCGCCTCGGCGACCTCTACGCGTGGATGTTCGACGCCGAGCGCACCGAGAAGCCGGCAAAGGATGCCGCGGCGATCGATGACGCGGACAAGGTCGACGACCCCGACGTGCTGCCCTGGTGGCGGCGCAACAAGACCGGTCGCGAGGAGGATCCCGACGAGGGGACGCTCGGCTCCGACGACATCACGGCGCTCCTCGGGACCCAGGAGGCTACGCCCGCCTACGACCAGGCCGTCACGGTCGCCAACCCGTACGACGCGGCGACGGAGGTCCTGTCCGACGTGCGCTCGGTGACCGACGCGCTCGCGGAGCAGCAGACCACGGCGCTCCTCGACGACGAGTCGGACACGGGCGAGATGCCCGAGCTCCCGGGGCTCGACGGCTTCGGCACCGACGGCCCCGGCGACGGCGGCCCTCAGGCTCCGGTCGCGCCGTACATCCTCCCGTCGCCCGGCGTGCTGGCGGAGGGCCCGCCCTCGGTGGCCCGCTCGGAGGCGAACGACCGCATCGTCGAGCAGATCACCAGCGTGCTGTCGCAGTTCAACGTGGATGCGAAGGTCACGGGGTTTTCCCGCGGTCCGACGGTCACCCAGTACGAGGTCGAGGTGGGGCACGGCGTCAAGGTCGAGAAGATCCTGCAGCTGAGCAACAACTTCGCGTATGCCGTGGCATCCAACGACGTGCGCATCCTTTCGCCGATCCCCGGCAAGAGCGCCATCGGCATCGAGATCCCCAACACCGACCGCGAGACGGTCGCGCTGGGAGACGTGCTCCGCTCGCAGGCGGCGCACAAGAGCACGCACCCGCTGACCATCGGCGTGGGCAAAGACGTCGGCGGCAACTTCGTGGTCGCGAACCTCGCGAAGATGCCGCACCTCCTCGTCGCCGGTTCGACGGGTTCCGGTAAGTCCAGCTTCGTGAACTCGATGATCACGAGCCTGCTCATGCGCGCACGTCCCTCGGACGTGCGGATGGTCCTGATCGACCCGAAGCGCGTCGAGCTCACCAGCTACGCAGGAGTGCCGCACCTCATCACGCCGATCATCACGAACCCGAAGAAGGCCGCCGAGGCTCTGCAGTGGGTCGTGAAGGAGATGGACATGCGGTACGACGACCTCGCGTCGTTCGGGTTCCGCCACATCGACGACTTCAACAGGGCCGTCCGGGCCGGCGAGGTCGAGGTGCCCGTCGGCAGCGAGCGCGTGCTCAAGCCGTACCCGTATCTGCTGGTGGTCGTCGACGAGCTCGCCGACCTCATGATGGTTGCTCCACGCGACGTCGAGGACTCGATCGTCCGCATCACGCAGCTCGCCCGTGCGTCCGGCATCCACCTGGTCCTCGCCACGCAGCGCCCAAGCGTCGACGTCGTGACGGGTCTGATCAAGGCCAACGTCCCATCGCGTCTCGCCTTCGCCGTCACCAGCGTCACCGACAGCCGTGTGATCCTCGACAGCCCCGGTGCCGACAAGCTCATCGGTCAGGGTGACGCCCTGTTCTCGCCCATGGGGTCGTCCAAGCCCTTCCGTCTGCAGGGTGCGTGGGTCGACGAGAAGGAGATCGACGCGGTCGTCAAGCACGTCACGCGTCAGGCTCGTCCCGAGTACCGGCCGGACGTGCAGGAGGCCATGGAGCCGAGCAAGAAGAAGGAGGTCGACGAGGACATCGGAGACGACCTCGAACTCCTCCTCGCCGCGGCCGAGCTCATCGTGTCGTCGCAGTTCGGCTCCACGTCGATGCTGCAGCGCAAGCTGCGCGTCGGCTTCGCCAAGGCGGGCCGCCTGATGGATCTGCTCGAGTCGCGGGAGATCGTCGGCCCGTCCGAGGGATCGAAGGCCCGCGACGTCCTCGCGACCCCGGAGCAGCTCCCGCAGGTCATGGCGAAGCTCCGCGGTGAGGACGTGCCGGCCCCTGCCGGTGCCACCCCCGCAGCGCCGGCCGCTGCGGGAGCCGCTGCCCCGCGCGACCCGGTCGAGGCGCAGTTCGAAGGCCTGCCCGAGGTCGAGGCCGATGGCGATGAAGACGCCTGGGGACTGACGGGGCGCGACTGATGGCGATACCCCGGCAGCTGCCCAACGCGATCACGGTCGCACGCATCCCCCTCGCGGTCGTCTTCTTCGTCCTGCTCCTGCTCGGCGGCACCTACGGCCTGACCGATCTGGCCGTTCGCTGGATCGCCGCGGTCCTCTTCATCGTGGCCATCTCCACCGACTGGGTCGACGGCTACCTCGCCCGGCGCTACGACATCGTCAGCGATTTCGGCAAGCTCTGGGATCCCATCGCCGACAAGCTCCTCACCGGGGCCGGTTTCATCGGCCTCGCCATCCTCGCCGAACTCAACTGGTGGGTCGTCGTCGTGATCCTCGTGCGCGAGTGGGGGATCACCATCCACCGCTTGATCGTCGCGAAGGAGCACGTGGTCGCCGCGGCGTGGATGGGCAAGCTCAAGACCGCCGTGCAGGGTGTCGCTCTCGGATGGGCGCTGCTGCCCTTGCACGTGGTGATCGGCCTGTGGCCGTGGGTGCTCGTGACGGCTGTGCTCATGATCATCGTCCTGATCCTCACGGTGGCGAGCGGGATCGACTACATCGTCGCCCAGGTCAGAGGATCCAGGCGGTTGGCGTGACGATCGCCTCCGACGTCGTCGAGGCCCTCTCGGCCCGCGGATGGACGCTGGGCGTGGCCGAGTCGTTGACGGGCGGCGCCGTCGCCGCGGAGCTCGTCAGCGTCCCCGGCGCCTCGGCAGCGCTCTGGGGTGCCGTCGTGGCTTACGCGACTCCGGTCAAGCACTCGTTGCTCGGGGTCGACGAGGCGCTCCTGTCGGAGCAGGGGCCCGTTCACCCGCGCGTGGCGCTGCAGATGGCTGACGGAGTGCGCCGCGCCGTCGGTGTCGGACGACCGGCCGACGTCGGGATCGCGACGACCGGCATCGCCGGCCCGGACTCGCCCGACGGTCAGCCCGTGGGCACCGTGCATGTCGCGGTCGTGACTCCGGAGAGCTCCGCGAGCGAATCGTTCCGATTCGACGGCGACCGCGTGAGGATCCGCGCCGCTTCGGTGGACGCCGTGCTCTCGCTGCTCCGTCGGATGACACGGGAATAGCGAACGGGACGTGCCGGTTGTCGTAAATGTGCTCACACCGAAAGCACAGCGTGCAAGGGTAGATTTTGTGACAGTCGATACGACTAGACTGACGATTCCATCGGGGGAGACCTCGAGTAGGCGATCTGGGAGGAGGTTCCGATGATTCTCGTACGGCAGGAAATCGGCGATGTTCTGAGGGACTTCCGTCTTCAGAAGGGGCGGACGCTCCGCCAGGTCGCGAGCAAGGCGTCTGTCGCCCTCGGATACCTCAGTGAGGTCGAGCGTGGACAGAAAGAGGCCTCGAGCGAGATCCTCGCGTCGGTGGCCGATGCGCTCGACGTCCCGATCTCGACGATCATGCGCGAGGTCGGTGACCGCATCTCGGTTCTCGAGGGCATCCAGGTGTTCCCCGACGTCGTCCCCGACGACCTCGTGGCTGCTGTCGAGCCCGAACTCTCGCTCCACTGACATCGAGTCCCCGACTCTTCATGCGTCGTAGTGAGTTCCTCCGCGCTGTGGAGGCCGAATTCGGTGGGCGTGCGTCGTCCCTGGTGAGCGACCTGGTGCTCACAGGATTGTCCGGTCGTACGGCCGAGGGTGCCCTGGACGCGGGGATTCCTCCGCGCGACATCTGGCTCGCGCTGTGTGCTGAGACGGATGTGCCTCTCGAGCGCCGCCACGGCGCCGGGCGGCTCGAGCCTCGCAAGCGCTGAGCCGCGACGGCGGAGCGGAGCGGCTTCGAGATCCGCGACGTCTTCCTCGGCGTGTCGTCGAAGATGTGTTCGAAACAGGCGTAACGTTCTGCACAAGTGGTTCGGAGGCCACGTTCTCCCCGTTCATTGGGCTCACGCGATGCAATGTCGGTGGCCCCTCGTACGGTGATAACAGGCCGAAGAGCCATACGCCTTGTCGGAGAGTTCGTCCCGATCCCGGGACGACCGCGACAGCCTACAGGCGGCACCACGCGAGCATAAGGAGCACGTCATGCCATCACCCGCAGACCGCGAGAAGTCCCTCGAGACCGCACTCGCTCAGATCGACCGCCAGTTCGGAAAGGGCTCGGTCATGCGGCTGGGCAGCGATGAGCGCGCCCCCGTCGCCGTGATCCCGACCGGTTCGATCGCTCTCGACGTCGCTCTCGGCGTCGGCGGGCTCCCGCGTGGCCGCATCGTGGAGATCTACGGACCCGAGTCATCGGGTAAGACCACGCTCACGTTGCACGCGATCGCCAACGCCCAGCGCTCCGGCGGCATCGCAGCGTTCATCGACGCGGAGCATGCGCTCGACCCCGACTACGCCGCCAAGCTCGGCGTCGACATCGACGCGCTCCTCGTCTCGCAGCCCGACACGGGTGAGCAGGCGCTCGAGATCGCCGACATGCTCGTGCGCTCCGGCGCGATCGACCTGATCGTGATCGACTCCGTCGCAGCCCTCGTGCCCCGTGCTGAGATCGAGGGTGAGATGGGAGACTCGCACGTCGGCCTTCAGGCTCGCCTGATGTCGCAGGCGCTCCGCAAGCTGACCGGTGGTCTCAACCAGACCAACACGACGATGATCTTCATCAACCAGCTGCGCGAGAAGATCGGTGTGTTCTTCGGATCGCCGGAGACCACGGCCGGTGGAAAGGCGCTCAAGTTCTACGCGTCGGTGCGCATGGACATCCGTCGCATCGAGACCCTCAAGGACGGCACCGACGCTGTCGGAAACCGCACCAGGGTCAAGGTCGTCAAGAACAAGATGGCTCCTCCGTTCAAGCAGGCGGAGTTCGACATCCTCTACGGCGTCGGCATCTCCCGCGAGGGCAGCCTCATCGATTTCGGCGTCGACCACGGCATCGTGAAGAAGTCGGGGTCCTGGTACACCTACGACGGAGATCAGCTCGGACAGGGCAAGGAGAACGCCCGCACGTTCCTGATCAAGAATCCCGACATCGCTCTCACGATCGAGACGCAGATCAAGCAGAAGCTCGGGATCGGCGGGCCGGCTGCTGCTGCTCCCGGTGACGAGCTCGCCGAGCGTCGTCCCGCGTAGAAGCCATGCGCAGGCAGTTCGACGGTCGGGGAACGACTGCTCCTATGACCGGAGCGTGCGATGAGTGATCATCATGGGGGCGAGTCCGAGCGGCTCGCTCCCGTGACGCCGCTGTTCGGCAGGCGGCGCGGGGCATCCGAATCCGACGACGCGGGGGATCGGATTCCGCGCCTGGACGAGCACGGGTCGCGCTCGCACGGGTCGCGCTCGCATACGACGGGAGACGGCGTCTCGGACAAAGCCCGTCGCGCAGCCGAAGTGGTCGTCCCGCGACGCACCGGCGATGCGGGACTCTGGCGGTCGACCTGGAACGGCGACGACCTCAGCGGATCGATGGCGGAAGAGGCGTCGGACGGTTCCCCGAGCGAACGCCATCCTGCGCGGGGTGCGGCAGGACGAGGTCCCCGTCTGCGTCCGCTCAACGCTGTGCCCGATTCTTCGAGCGATGCATTCGGAGAGGCGGGAACGGGCGCGCGGTCTCCGCACAGCGATGAGGAGATCCGTGCGGCAGCGGAGGAGCTCCTCGTGCGCAAGCTCCGCTCGCGCTCGCTGTCGGTCTCCGAAGCGCGTCTCGTGCTGCGAGGCTACGAGAACGACGGTCGCCGTCTCGATGCGCACCAGGTCGACGATGTGGTCGCGGAGTTCGAGCGGCGCGGCTATCTCGACGATGCCGTGCTCGCCGAGCAACTCGTCACCGGGGGAGTGCAGCGCAAGGGGCAGGGGCGCGTCGCTCTCACTCGTGCGCTCGCTCAGCGAGGAATCCCGCGCGAGGTCATCGACGCCGCTCTCGAAGAACTGCCGGATGACGACGCCGAGCGTGCCCTCGAGTTCGCCCGGACCAAGGCGACGTCGCTGGCCCGGCTCGATCCCGACACGGCGCTCCGCCGTCTTGTGGGGCAGCTCGCGCGCCGCGGCTACAACGGCGGAGTCGCCATGAGCGCGGCGAAGACCGCGCTGGCGGAAGCGTCCGGCCGCGGGTCGAGCGGAGTGCGCTTCGTCGACTCGGACTGATTCCACGACGATCGGATCCTCGCTGCCCGCTCGCGCTCCGTCGAGCACAGCCGGTGTCCCGTCGACACGCTCGTAGAATGGAATCATCATGAGTATCCCGCGCAGCGAGCCGACGATCATCTCCTCGTCGTCGGCGGCGATCGACCACGACGGCAGACAGCGTTCCTACGAGGTGCGCACCTTCGGCTGTCAGATGAACGTGCACGACTCCGAGCGTCTCTCCGGGTCGCTCGAGAGCGCCGGTTACATCCGGGCGGATGTCGGCGACGAAGCCGACGTCGTCATCATCAACACCTGCGCGGTGCGCGACAACGCAGCGGGCAAGCTGTACGGCACACTCGGACAGCTCGCTGCTGTCAAGCGGCGCAAGGACGGCATGCAGATCGCCGTCGGCGGGTGCCTCGCGCAGATGGACAAGCAGGCCGTGCTCGACAAGGCGCCATGGGTCGACGTGGTCTTCGGCACGCACAACATGGGCTCGCTCCCCGGACTGCTGGAACGCGCACGTCACAACGGCGAGGCGGAGATGGAGATCCTCGAGTCGCTCGAGATCTTCCCGTCGACGCTTCCGACCAAGCGCGACTCCGCCCACAGCGGGTGGGTGTCGATCTCCGTCGGCTGCAACAACACCTGCACGTTCTGCATCGTCCCGAGCCTGCGAGGCAAGGAGAAGGATCGCCGACCCGGCGACATCCTGAACGAAATCCGGCTGCTCGTCGAAGACGGCGCGATCGAGGTCACGCTGCTCGGACAGAACGTGAACTCCTACGGTGTCGAATTCGGTGATCGACAGGCCTTCGGCAAGCTCCTCCGCGCGACCGGCGAGATCGAGGGACTCGAGCGCGTCCGCTTCACCAGCCCGCACCCCGCGGCGTTCACCGACGACGTGATCGACGCCATGGCCGAGACTCCGAACGTGATGCCTCAGCTGCACATGCCGCTGCAGTCCGGCAGCGACCGCATCCTCAAGGCCATGCGCCGTTCCTACCGGAGTGAGAAGTTCCTCGGCATCCTCGAGCGCGTTCGCGACCGGATCCCGCACGCCGCGATCACGACCGACATCATCGTCGGATTCCCCGGCGAGACCGACGAGGACTTCGAAGACACCATGCGGGTCGTCGAGCAGTCGCGCTTCGCCAGCGCCTTCACCTTCCAGTACTCCATCCGAGAGGGCACTCCGGCGGCCACGATGGCGGATCAGGTGCCCAAGGCAATCGTGCAGGAGCGTTACAACCGTCTCATCGCCCTGCAGGAGCGCATCTCCCTCGAGGAGAATCAGAAGCAGGTCGGTCGCGAGGTCGAGGTGCTGGTCTCGACAGGCGAGGGCAAGAAGGATGCCGAGACGCACCGCCTCACCGGACGAGCGCAGGACAACCGACTCGTGCACTTCGAGGTCACCCCCGGCTCCGACCTTCCGCGCCCCGGCGACGTCGCGACGGTGACCATCAGCCACGCGGCGCCGTTCCACCTGCTCGCCGACGATCCGACGGGAGCGCCCCTGCGCATCCGCCGAACCCGCGGTGGCGACGCCTGGGACCGCGCCCAGGCGGAGTCGTGTGCGGTGCCCGCTCCGGCGTCCTCCGGCGGAGCACGAGCGGTGTCGCTCGGCCTCCCCACGCTTCGCGTCGGCGTGTGACCGCAGACAGCGTCGCCTCGGCGTCGGGCACTCCGAAGCTGTGGGTCGTCGTCGGTGCGACGGGGACGGGCAAGAGCGATCTCGCCCTCGACCTCGCCGAAACCCTGCGTGCGCGAGGCAACCGCGCGGAGATCATCAACGCCGATGCGATGCAGCTCTACCGGGGCATGGACATCGGCACGGCGAAGCTGACGGTCGACGAGCGTCGCGGCATCCCGCACCACCTGCTCGACGTGCGCGATGTCGACGAGGAAGCGGCCGTGGCCTGGTACCAGCCGCTCGCACGCGCCGCGGCGGCTGACATCCACTCCCGTGGAGGCGACGCGATCCTCGTCGGCGGATCCGGTCTGTACGTCTCCAGCGTGGTCTTCGACTTCGCGTTCCCGCCACGCGACACCGCTGTCCGCGATCGACTCCAACGAGAACTCGACGACAGCGGTCTCGACGCGCTGCTCGCCCGGCTGAGGCGACTCGACCCCGCCACGGCGGATCGCATCGACGCCAAGAACGCGCGACGAGTGATGCGAGCCCTCGAAGTGCTCGAGCAGGGGAGCGCGACCCACGGGGCCGCACTCCCGTCGGAGCCTGCGCTCTGGCACCCCGACACCCGAATCGTCGGCCTGCACGTCGACAGGTCGCACCTGGTCGAGCGTCTCGACGAGCGCGTGGAGCGGATGTGGCGGGCGGGTCTCGTCGAGGAGGTCGCCGGCCTCCGCTCCCGTGGGCTGGAGCGCGGCGCGACCGCTCGCCGAGCCATCGGGTATGCCCAAGCCCTCGCGCAACTCGACGGGCAGCTCTCCGAACGCGAGGCGATCGAGCAGACGCAGGCGCTCACGCGTCGATACGCGCGTCGACAGGTCTCCTGGTTCAAGCGGTACGCCGATCTCGAATGGCACGACGCGCCCATCGACGCGGGATCACTCCTCTCGAGGTGAGTCGAGCTCACCGAGCGGCGCCCGTGCAGCAGGCGCGGTGTGCGCCGCGAATGTCGGAGGTCGGTGGGAACCTGGCGGCATGACCACCCACTTCTACACCGCGTCGAGCCTCGACGGCTTCATCGCGACAGACGATCACTCCCTCGACTGGCTGCTCTCGCAGGACATCGACCAGGACGGCCCGATGGCGTACCAGGAGTTCGAGCGGGGGATGGGTGCCCTCGCGATGGGTGCGTCGACGTATGAATGGGTGATGCGACATGAGCAGGGCACGTGGGGGTACGCACAGCCGACGTGGGTGTTCACGCACCGCGACCTCGACCGCCCGGAGCAGGGCGACATCCGCTTCGCTCAGGGTGACGTCGCGGCCGCGCACGCGGAGATGGTCGAGGCCGCCGGCGGGAAGGACGTCTGGGTGGTCGGCGGGGGAGACCTCGCGGGGCAGTTCGCCGACGCCGGGCTCCTCGACGAGGTGTGGGTGCAGTACGCCCCGGTGACCCTCGGCTCGGGCGCTCCACTGCTTCCCCGTGCGCTCACCCTCGAGCTGCGGGAGGTCGCCCGCAACCGCGCCTTCCTGTGTGGTCGCTACCGCGTGGTCAAGGACTGAGACCGCGCGATCCTAGACTCGGAGGATGGCCTGGAGCATCCGCGCATTCGACGATCGTGACACGGAAGCGGTCATCGCACTCTGGGAGGAAGCCGGTCTCACCAGGCCCTGGAACGATCCGCGCCGAGACATTCAACGGAAGCTCCAGGTGCAGCCCGAGCTCTTCCTCGTCGCCGTCGACGACAGCGACGACAGCGACGGCACCGACGGCATCACACCGCGCATCGTCGGTACGGTGATGGCGGGGTACGACGGACACCGCGGCTGGCTGTACTACCTCGCGACCGCTGTGAGCCATCGGGGGCGCGGTGTCGCCCGCGCCGTCGTCACGGAGGCCGAGCGGTTGCTCCTCGCCATGGGGTGCCCGAAGATCCAGCTCATGGTCCGCGAGGGCAACGAATCGGTGCTGGCCTTCTACGACAGCCTCGGATACGAGCGCTTCTCGGTGAGCAACACCGGCAAGCGGCTGATCGTCGACGCATAGCCGCGATCCCTAGACTGGAGGCATGGTCGCATTCACCAAGGGGCACGGCACGGGCAACGACTTCGTCATCATCGCCGACCCCGACGGCACGCTCGAGCTGAGCGCGGAGCAGGTCGCTGCGCTCTGCGACCGTCACTTCGGAATCGGCGCAGACGGCATTCTCCGCGTCGTGCGTTCAGCGGCGATCCCGGAGGGACGTGCCTCCCTCGACGAGGAGCCCGCCGCCGAGTGGTTCATGGACTATCGGAACGCCGACGGATCGCTCGCGGAGATGTGCGGGAACGGCATCCGCGTCTTCGCCCACTACCTGCTGCGGTCGGGCCTCGCGACGCTGGAACCCGGATCGACCCTTCCGATCGGCACCCGCGCAGGGGTCCGCGACATCACCCGCAGTGACACCGGATACCAGGTCGACCTCGGCGCATGGCGACTCTCGGGCGGCGACCCGCTCGTGAAGGCCGACGGCCTGGCGGTCACGCGTCCGGGACTCGGCATCGACGTCGGCAACCCGCACGTCGTCGTCGCTCTCGCCGAAGACGCCGAGCTCGCCTCCCTCGAACTGCACCGCGCGCCGGAGCTCGACCCCGCACCGCCGCACGGCGCGAACGTCGAGTTCGTCGTCCCCGCCGAGCCGCTCGTGCGGGACGGGATCGGGCATGTGCGCATGCGCGTGTCCGAGCGAGGCGTCGGGGAGACGCTGAGCTGCGGCACGGGAGTCGCGGCGACGGCATTGGCGGTCCGCCACTGGGCGGGCGCGCACGCGCCGGATCACTGGCGGGTCGAGGTCCCGGGCGGCGTGCTGGGCGTGCGGATGTTCCCCGCGGAAGACGGAGAGCACGTCGGCCTCTCCGGACCGGCACAGCTCGTGTTCAGCGGCGAGGTCGAGCTGGTCTGACCCGCCCTGCTCGCCGGCGTGTCAGTCGTCGTCGAGGGGCACCGTGATGGGCTCGGTGGGCGGGGTGCCGTGCTTGCGCACCTTGAGCACCCGGTATCCCTTGGCCGTGGCGGTGCGGTAGACGCTGAAGCCGGGGTGGAAGGTCGCGCCGATCCAGCGCTGGAGCGAGTCCGCGCCGAGATTGCGCTGCACCACGAGCCAGGCGTCGCTGCGTTCGTCGAGGCGTGGGATCCACTTCTCCAGCAGGCCGTGCAACTCGTTCTTCCCGACGCGGATCGGCGGGTTCGAGCGGATGGAGCGGAACATCACGTCGCCGGGAACATCTTCAGGGCGACGGGCGTTGACATTGGTGAGGCCGAGAGACGCCGCGTTGCGGCGGACCAGGTCGAGAGCACGCTCGTTGACGTCGACCGCCCAGACGGTCGCGTGCGGCGAGGCGAGCGCCATCGACAGGGAGATCGGACCCCACCCGCTGCCGAGGTCGAGAAGATGGCCTCCCGGCGGCACAGGAGGCGTATTCGCGAGCAGGACCGCAGTTCCGGCGTCCAGCCGATCCGGGCTGAAGACGCCACCCGCTGTGGTGACGTCCAGCTCGCGGCCTGCGAGCGATACACGGATCGTGCGCAGGTTCTCAGGACTCGCCGGGGCCGCAGTGAAGTAATGGTCGGACCCCATACCGTGAGCGTAGCGGACAGCGCGGGCTAAGGTTAAGGCTCGCAACCAAACCCAGAGAACAGGGACGGATGACGGATACCACGACACACTCGACCGGCGACGACGCGCTCGACCGCGTGCTCTCGAACGCCGAACGGCGCACCGAGCCGCGAGTCTTCGGCGCAGCGCAGGCGCTGCAGGACCGCGAGACGGCGGCGCACGCGACATCGGACGGGGAGCAGTGGGACCTCGAGGATCGTCACGCGCTCCGTCGCGTCGCGGGGCTCTCCACGGAGCTCGAGGACGTCACCGAGGTCGAGTACCGGCAACTGCGGCTCGAGAACGTCGTCCTCGCCGGCGTGTACCCGCAGGGTGCGCAGGACGATGCCGAGAACTCGCTGCGTGAACTCGCCGCCCTCGCCGAGACGGCCGGCGCCGTCGTTCTCGACGGAGTGCTGCAGCGTCGACCGCATCCCGACGCCGCCACCTATCTCGGGCGCGGCAAGGCGCAGGAGCTCAAGGACATCGTCGCGGCGGTCGGCGCCGACACCGTGATCGCCGACACCGAGCTGGCGCCCAGCCAGCGTCGCGCGCTCGAGGACGTGGTGAAGGTCAAGGTCATCGACCGCACGACCGTCATCCTCGACATCTTCAGCCAGCACGCGAAGAGCCGCGAGGGCAAGGCGCAGGTCGAGCTCGCTCAACTCGAGTACCTCCTGCCGCGTCTTCGTGGGTGGGGTGAGTCCATGAGCCGTCAGGCCGGTGGCCAGGTCGGCGCCGGCGGCGCGGGCATGGGCTCCCGCGGACCGGGTGAGACGAAGATCGAGCTCGACCGTCGCCGGATCCGCACCAAGATGGCGCTGCTGCGCCGGCAGATCCGCGACTTCGGTCCCGCTCGCGAGGCGAAGCGCGCCGAGCGCAAGCGCAACACGATCCCTTCCGTCGCGATCGCCGGGTACACGAACGCCGGCAAGTCGAGCCTCCTCAATGCGCTCACGAGCGCGGGCGTGCTCGTCGAGAACGCGCTGTTCGCGACTCTCGACGCGACCGTGCGTCGATCCGAGACGTCCGACGGCCGCGTGTACACGCTGACCGACACCGTGGGGTTCGTGCGCAACCTGCCGCACCAGCTGGTCGAGGCCTTCCGGTCGACGCTGGAGGAGGTGGGCGACGCCGACGTCGTGCTGCATGTGGTCGACGGTTCGCACCCCGATCCGGCGGGTCAGCTGCAGACCGTTCGCGATGTGATGGGCGATGTCGGGGTCAGGGACCTGCCCGAGCTGGTCGTCTTCAACAAGGCCGACCTCATCGCACCGGACGAGCGCCTTGTGCTGCGGGGCCTCGAGCCGAAGGCGCACTTCGTGTCGTCGCGGTCGGGCGAGGGCATCGACGAACTGCGCGCGGCGATCGAGGAGGCTCTGCCGAAGCCCGCAGTCGAGGTGCACGCGGTCGTCCCGTACGATCGCGGTGACCTCGTCGCGGCGATCCACGAGACGGGCATGCTCCTGTCTGTGGACCACCGGGAAGACGGGACCCTCGTGCACGCGCGGGTGTCGGAGCGGCTCGCCGCCGACCTGGAGCCCTTCGCGGTCGACGCCTGACGGTCAGGCAGGCCAGGGCAGAGGGTCAGCGGGCGAGGAAGCGCGCCTCGACCGTCGCCGAGATGACGATGTCCTCGGGCTCGTACTCCATCGCCGGCGTCGCGTCGGCCGCGTAGGCGGCGCCTCTGGACGCCTTCATGATCACCGGGGGCATCGGCGATGGCTGCCCGCTCGAGATGAGGCCGACGTCGGCGATCTCACGGGGTGTGACCTCGACCAGCCCCAGTGCGCCTGCGTAGGCCTCCGCGCGCGTCACAGCGACGCTGACGGCCTCGGCGGCCACGGTCCGCTCGGTCTCTGCGCGGGTCGCGGGCGTGAGGTGCCAGTCCACCCAGCCGAGCTCGACACCGTCCCAGGGCGAGACCTCGGAGACCCATTCCGACAGGTCAGGCGCCTCGGCGAACGTGGCGGTGAGGTCGATGCTCGCGTAGTACACGGGAGCGAGGCGCTTGCCCTCGGTGTTCCAGGGGCGCTCGGCCCGCACGGAGAGTCGCTTGCTCGTCCAGTCGACCACCGCTCCGGTATCCGCCCTGCTCGTGATCGAGTCGCGCACGGGCTCGGTGAGCCGCGTCACCCGGTCGACGACGGCTGCGCGATCCGGGCCGTCCGCGCGCACGCTGACCTGGATGGTCGCCCGTTCAGGTGCGATGCGCGTCTCGTGTTCTCCGCGGACCGTGATGGTGACTTCGCTCATGACCGCGACTCTACGCCAGGAGTTCGGAGGGGGACGGAATGGCAGAGACCGCTTCGACGTTGTAGTCTGTGATGCTCGGGGACTTCGCTCCCCGAGGTGAAAAATCCACAGAGTGACAGCGGCTCCTTCGAGAGAAGGACCACGGGGCTGATCGGTTTCGACAGCGCCTGTGAATCCACGAGAAGCGGGCCGAGGATGCAGAGTTATCTCGTAAACGCTCTCTGCAAAACAATAGTTGCCGAAACCAAGCGCAACGACTTCGCCCTCGCTGCCTAAGCGAGCCCGATAGTCCGTCAGACCGTATGTGATTCCGATACGGATCCTGGCGTCATCTAGGAATCTTGCTGCGTGACGGCGTCTGGACGTCACGTGGGACTCTTCCCAGGCTGGGCTCGTCGACTTGGGTGTCTGTGACAAAGGTCGGAGCCGAGCAGAACGCTTCCACAGACTGCGCCCGGAGAAGGCGTGGAGACTCAGCGTTGGACGGGGGTTCGATTCCCCCCAGCTCCACCAGGTCGCTGTCACACGGAACGAGGCCCGCCTCCCTGGTATCACGAGGGAGGCGGGCCTTCTCTGCGTACAGGAGGTGCGCAGCGGCGAGGTCAGGAGGTCGGGACGAGACCGGTCCCGACTGCCGTCGGAGTATGCTGCGGACCGGCATCCCTTTCAGTCGGCAAGGAAGGTTACGCCCGACCTTCGCATCACGCCATGGGGTGTGTCGCCGGGTTCGATGAACGTACGGTCGGAATTCAGAGCCGATCCCCGAACGCGGAATGGGGTTCCGACGGGGCGCTCCGACGGAGGGGTTCTCACATTCCGGTGGCGTCGTCTGCTTCGTGAGAACCCCTCCTTTGTCGAGGATCGGGCGATCTGCCGAGCGACGGACAACCTGCGAGTGCACACATCTTGAGGGCGTATCGTCAGTGGATGAGTGCACAACTGAAGAACGATTCCCCGCTCGGCCTCGGTTCCGTCCTGGTCGGCTCCCTACCGCCGACGCTGATGACGGACGACGCCCCCGATCGGTACACCGTCGAGGCGGTGTTCACCAGGCAAGCGGACCGCGACGAAGCCGCTGCGATTCACGACGGTGCGACCCGCGATCACCTGACGTCGTCCGGGTTTCCCACCGTCGAACTCCGCGTATCGGACCGACGCCTCGAGATCGCCAACACCAACCTCGAAGAACTCCGCGACGGTCTTGCCACCGTGATCGCAGACCACCTCGCCGCGATCAGCCTCGCCCTGCGCGCTGAACGAGAGCTGGCCGCGCTTCGATTCAGCGAAGCGACCGAGCTCGAACAGCGACGCGCAGCCGCCGTCGCGGATCTCGCCGAATCCGTGGTGTTCTCCCGCCCCGCCCACCCGGCAGCACACGACGCGATCGTGGCGAGCGGACCCCGCTGAACTGCCCGATCGCCGCGGCGGGGTCCGCCCGTCCCCATGGCACGATGATCCCACCGTCGACACCCCCGCACCACCCCGTGTCCGCGCGGGGGCTTCGTCGCGCCCGCGTACTCCGCGGCGCTGGCACGGGATCAGCGGGAGCCGTCGAGGGCGTCGAGCGCAGCGCGCGCCGCTGTCACGGCATTCTCGGCCTCGTCGGCGGCCCGCGACGCCTCTGCGCGGCGTTCGCTCGCGTCTGCGGCATCGGTCATGGCGTGTTCCGCCTCCCTGCGGGCGCGGTCGAGTTCTTTCTCGAGCTCGGCCACTCGCGAGGTGAGGTCGTCGATTCGGCCGGCCGCTTCCTCGGCGACGCGTTCGGCCTTGGCGGCATCGCGCGCAGCCCGCTCGCGGGCCTGCTCCGCCTCGCGCACCGCCCGTTCCGCGTCGCGGCGCGCGCGGCGGGCCTTCAGTTCGTCGGGCGGTGCCGAGGGCGCGAGCGGCGCGGAGGGGAGGCCGCCGCCGACGATCGTGTCCATGGCGTCGGCGAACGTCCCGGTGGGCTCGAGCTCCCGCACCAGCCGGCCCGAGGCGACAGCGGCTGCGGCATCCGGGTCGAAGAACGCCGCGGAGATCGTCTGCTGCACGGCATCCCTCGTCGACGGGGTGACCCGCTCGCCTCTCGATTCCGCGAGATCCGCCGCGGCTGCCGCCAGCCGGGCGGTGAGCGCGCGGCGATCGCGTCCGAGCTGCGCGAGTGCTTTCGCGTCGAGGTCCTCCTGCGCCTCGCGCAGCTCCGCCGCGAGCTGCAGGGCCTCGCCGAGCTGGGACGCGCGTTCGCTGGCGAAGACGTTGACGACCCAGGCGGCGACGGACGGCTTGCGCAGGGCGCGGATGCCGGTCGCCAGCGCCTTGTCCGACGTATCGGCGGCTCGGGCGTTGCGTGCGGCGATGAAGTCGCCGAGCGGCTGGGTGTAGAGCTCGGCTGCGATCTCGGAGAGGGAGGATGCCGCGCTCATGCGAGCGAGGTTACACCGCGGCGGACTCGCCCACCTTGTCGATGGCCGCGGTCTCTGCGGGCTCGGGCACGAGATACATCCCGGTGGGGGTGTTCGCCGTGTAGGCGAGAGCTTCGACCCAGGCGCGGTTGACGGAGGGAGAGCGGCTGCCGAAGTACTTGAAGACGATCGAGCTGCCGGAATGGATCCAGACCGTCGTGCGGCCACCGCCGACGCTGGAGTCCTCGCGCCACGAGAAGGGGAACGGCTCGCCACGGCGCAGCTTCGCGGTCATGACCAGCTGGATGTGGGTGAGGGCGCGGTCCTCGATCTCGACCTTCGGTCCGCCCTCGTAGATGAACTTGCCCATCCTCGGTCCTTCTGCTGCGTCACCACGGAGCTTGCATCACAAGGCACGATCGGGTGATCGCTGAGTGGAGATGGTCTCACTCTCACACGCCGCGACGCAGCCGGTATGCCGGCGGCGAGGGTGGCGTGCTTCCTCTTCGCCCGGTGTAATCACCGGTGCGCGGAATGTGCTCTTCAGCCAGCCCAGTCGATGAGGATGAGTCCCTGGCGGGTATCGGCGAACTTCACCCATCCGTCACCGAACAGGTACGTCATGCCGTAGCCGTCTTCGTCGGTGCCCATCGAGAACTGCGGGTTCTCGGTCAGGTAGATGCCGTCGGCACCGTCCTCGCGTGTCCAGCCCTCTCCGAGTAGCGCGGTCTGCGCGCGCGACGCGTCGTCCGGATCGATCTGCGACCACCCGTACAGCTGGCCGTGGTCGGATGCGACGCTGTAGTCCGCCCAGAAGCACAGCAGACCGTCGGGGAGCGGCACGTCGCCGATCACGAATTCCTTCTCCTCGAACGTCCACCCCTGTGAGGTGAGTGCGTCGACGGTGCCCGGCGAGATGATCGTGTCGCAGGCCGGTTCCGCAGCGTCAGCGGTCGGAGTCGGCGACGACGCGGGCGCGGGCGTCGCACTCGGCGTCGGCTTCGGCGCATCGGGCGTCGGCGAGGCGTCCGAGTCGGGCGTCGCCCCGCACGCGGTGAGCGCGAGGGCGAGGAGAAGGATGCCGAACACGGCGGCGGGGATGCGGGGCTTCATCGCTGGCTTCCGGATCAATCGTGCAGGAGCTCGAGGAACGCGTCGTGGAGGACGCCGTTGGTGGCGAGTGTCGACAGGTCGGAGATCGTCTCCGCGCCGTCGAAGCCGGTCATGCGTCCGCCGGCTTCGCGGACGATCGGCACGGCCGCCGCGATGTCGTACTCCTTCACGTCGAACTCGGCGACCATGTCGATGCGGCCTTCGGCGAGGAGCATGTAGGCGTAGATGTCGCCGTAGGCGCGGTCGCGCCACACGCGGTCGGCGAGGCGGAGGAGCTGGTCGCGGTGACCGGCGCGCGTCCACTGGGCGATGCTCTGGAAGCTCACACTCGCGTCATCGAGGGAGTCGACCGCCGACACCTCGATGCGCCGGGGGTCGTGATCGGTCGCGGTCCACGCGCCGAGGCCCGCAGCGCCCCACCACCGTCGTCGGAGTGCCGGCATGCTCACCACTCCGACCTGCGGCACGCCGTCGATCGCGAGGGCGATCATGGTGCCCCAGAGCGGCACGCCCCTGAGGAAGTTCGCCGTGCCGTCGATCGGGTCGATGATCCATTGCCTGTGGGTGTCGCCTTCGGCGCCGAACTCCTCGCCGAAGACGCCGTCGTCAGGGCGCTCGGTCGAGAGGACGTCGCGGATCGCGCGCTCGGTGGCGAGGTCGGCATCCGTCACGTGCGAGCTGTCCGCCTTCCTCGACACCTGCAGGTCGGCGGAGTCGAAGCGGGGCAGGGACTGCGCGTCGGCGGCGTCGGCCAGCCGGAGGGCGAGCTCGAGGTCGCGGGACAGGTCGGCGGCAGCGGGGGTGGCGGTCACGCCTCAAGGATAACCGGCGTCGTTTCCAGGCGAGCGGCAGCGGCGACATGCGGCGACACGCGCGGGCTCGATGCGCCCCGGCCTCGATTTCGCCCAGCGCTCGTCGGCTGGTAATGTAATTCCTCGGTCGGGGAATCACCCGGACCACGCACCTCTAGCTCAATCGGCAGAGCAACTGACTCTTAATCAGTGGGTTCAGGGTTCAAGTCCCTGGGGGTGCACGGATCAGCCTCGGAATCTCTCGCCAGATTCCGGGGCTTTTTCGCGTCCACGGCGCCCCGTGCCGGCGGGCGCTCACACCACGGCGACGACGGTTCCGTCTGTCAGAAGCGTCAGGGTGTCGAACGTCAACGGCATCACGGTGTGCGGAGGACCGGCCGCCGCCCAGATGACATCGTGGTCGCGCAGTGCCTCGTCGATGAACGTGCGCAGGGGAGAGGGGTGCCCGACGGGCGCGACGCCGCCGATCGCCTGTCCGGTGGCCTCACGCACGACGGCGGGCGGAGCCATGGACACGTCGACCGCCCCGATCGACCGCGCGAGAACGTCGAGGTCGACGCGATGGCCGCCGCTCGTCATCACGAGGATCGGCGCGCCGTCGGCCTCCAGCACCAGGCTGTTCGCGATCGCCGCGACCTCGCAGCCGATGGCGTCGGCTGCCGCCCTGGCCGTCCGAGCGGAGTCCGGCAGCACCCGGATCTCCGCCTCGACGCCCGCGCGGGCGAGGTGCTGGCGGACGAGGATGCTGCGCTCGGAGAGATCGGCCATGGCCCCACCGTACCGAGACGGTGGGGCCATGCGATCACGCGGCGTCGCCGATGAGGATCGCCGCGGCATCCTCGGTCTCGGCGTCCGCAGGCTCGTCGTCGATGTGCGCGAGAGCCTTGCGTCCGAGGAACACGGTGAGAGCGGCGATGAGCACGGCCGCAGCGGCCACGAGGTACGGCACGGTGGCGTTGAGCGCGTGCCACAGGGCTGCGGCGAGCGGCGGCGCCATGGCTCCGCCGAGGAACCGCACGGCCGAATAGGCGGAGGAGGCGACGGAGCGGGGCAGGTCGGTGGCCTCCATGACCGCCTCGGTGAGCACGGTGTTCATGATGCCGAGCAGCAGACCGCCGATGACGATGCATGTCACGAGCGCGGCGGCGGACGAGACCAGCAGCCCGGCGACGACGAGGTCGACGGCGAGGAGCGGGAGGACGAGGAGGATGACGCGGGTGCGCGGCATCCGGCGCATGAGGAAGGGTGCGACCCAGACGCTCGTCACAGCCAGCGCTACGCCCCAGCCGAAGAACGTGAACCCGATGCCCATCGCACCGAAGCCGAGGGGGAACGGCGAGAACGCGAGCAGGATGAAGAAGCCGATGTTGTAGAACAGCGCGGCGACCGCGAGGATCGCCAGGGCCGGACGCCGCAGTGCCGTGAACGGGGCGGAGAACGGCACGGGTGTGCGCTTCTCCTGCGGGCCGCGCAGCAGCACGAGAACCGCCACGAACGCGATCGCCATGAGCACCACGACACCGAAGAACGGGGCGCGCCAGCTCTGCTCGCCGAGGATGCCGCCGAGCAGCGGACCGATGGCGATGCCCAGACCGAGCGCGGCCTCGTAGAGCACGATCGCCGCGGCGCTGCCTCCGGACGCGGCGCCCACGATCGTCGCCAGCGCGGTGGAGATGAAGAGCGCGTTGCCGAGTCCCCATCCCGCGCGGAAGCCGATCACGGCGTCGACGCTGCCGCTCAATGCGCACAACAGCGCGAAGACCACGATCAGTGCGAGGCCGATCAGCAGGGTGCGCTTCGCGCCGATGCGGCTCGAGATCCAGCTGGTGACGAGCATCGCGACGCCCGTCACGGCGAGGTAGCTCGTGAAGAGCAGCTCGGTCTCGAACGGACTCGCCTGCAGGGACTCCGCGATCGCCGGGAGGATCGGATCGACGAGCCCGATGCCCATGAAGGCGACGACGCAGGCGAAGGCGACTGCCCAGACCTGTGCCGGCTGCTTCCACACGGAGGTGGTGGTACTGCTGCTCACTGCGATGCTCCTGTCGAGTCGGTGGTGGTGTGCGCGGCGAGGATCTCGGCGGCCCTGGTCAGGGCTCGCCAGTCGTCGGCGTCGAGATCGGTGAATCGCGGTGCCAGGGTGTCGCGGAACTCCTCCCGCCACGCGTGCAGGGCGCGGGATCCCTCCGGAGTGATCGCGACCGCGGTGGCCCGGGAGTCCTCGGGGACGGGGGAGCGCAGCACGAGGCTCTCCCGCTCCAGTGCGCCGAGCAGTCGCGTCATGCCGGGCTGCGTGGTCCGCGCGGCCTGGGCGAGCTCGCCGACCCGTCTCGGTCCGTTCTGCTCGAGTAGGCTCAGGACGCGCCACTGCGCGGCCGGGGCCTCGTTCCCGGCGTCCTGAGCGGCGATGCGCGCGAGGGCATAGGAGGAGAGGACGAGCGAGGGGATGACGTCCTGGCGATTCATACCATGAAGTATATACCCAATGGTATGTAAAGGAGGTCAGCGGCGTGCGCCCGAGATCCGCGCTGACAGCTGATGGGCGTGCGCGAGCAGGATCCGTCCGAGCTCGGGCGTGCGATCGGGGCTGAAGCGGAACTCCACGCCGGTGAGGCTGAGGGCCCATTCCGGGCGGCCCTGGCGATCGAAGACCGCTGCCCCCAGGCCCCAGCTGCCCTCGACGATGAGCCCGGGGTTCACGGAGTAGCCGCGCTCCTTGGTCTCGACGAGGCGGGTGCGCAGCGCTGCCTCACCGTGCGTGCGACCCCATCCTTCCGCGAGTTCGGGGTGGCGGTCGAGGTAGGCATCCACATCGTGGTCGGGGAGGAAGGCGAGGATGGCCAGCCCGGCGCTGGCGACGCCCAGCGGGAATCGCACGCCTTCGCTGAGCACGAACGACCGGATCGGGAACGAGCCCTCCTCGCGCAGCAGGCAGACGGTCTCATCCGCCCGTCGCACCGAGAGGAATGCGCTCTCCTCGGTCTTGACGGCGAGCGAGCGCACGATGTCGCGAGCAAGTGCCGTGATGTCGTACCGGGCCGCCGCGACAGATCCCATGAGGAAGAGCTCGGGCCCCGGCATCCAGCGTCCGGTGTCGTCGGAGCGGTCCACCAGACCCTCGGCGCGCAGCGCGGACAGCAAGCGGTGCGCGGTGGACCGCGAGAGGTCGGCCGCCTGCGCGAGCGACTGCAGGCTCGCTCCGTCCGCGCCGCCGGCGGTCACCAGCCGCAGCAGCGAGGCGGCGCGGGCGATCGCCTGCGCCCCGGGGACGGTGCGGATCTGTCGTTCCATAATGTGGACGCTAGGTGAGAGAGCGGCCACATCGCAAGAGCGGGCTTCCTCCGAGGCCCGCGGAGAGCGCACGCTGGACGAAAGCACGTCTTCGAAGGAGCACACGTGATCGACAAGCAGTGGGCGTCCGCCTCGGACGCCGTCGCCGACATCCCCGACGGAGCATCGCTCGCTGTCGGCGGTTTCGGACTCTCCGGCAATCCGATCGCCCTCATCGAGGCGCTGCTCGCGCAGGGCACGACGGGCCTCAGCATCGTCAGCAACAACTGCGGCGTCGACGACTGGGGGCTCGGAATCCTCCTCCGCGCCCAGCGCATCCGCAAGATGACCTCGTCGTACGTAGGGGAGAACAAGGAGTTCGAGCGGCAGTTCCTCTCCGGCGAACTCGAACTCGAGCTGACCCCGCAGGGCACCCTCGCCGAGAAGCTGCGCGCAGGCGGCTCCGGCATCGCCGCCTTCTACACGCAGACCGGAGTCGGCACGCAGGTCGCCGAGGGAGGACTCCCGCGCCGCTACCGCTCCGACGGAACCGTCGATGTGGCGTCACCGGCGAAGGACGTGCGGACGTTCGACGTCGCAGGCACGCCCCGTGAGTACGTCCTCGAGGAGGCGATCACGACCGACTTCTCGCTCGTGCACGCTCTCGCGGGCGACCGCCACGGCAACCTGATCTTCAACAAGGCCGCCCGCAACTTCAATCCGCTGGCCGCCATGGCCGGGCGCGTCTGCATCGCGCAGGTCGAGCGCCTCGTCGAACCGGGCGAACTCGACCCGGACAGCATCCACCTCCCCGGTGTCTTCGTGCATCGGGTCGTCAAGGTCGGCACCGACATCCCCAAGCGCATCGAACGGCGCACCGTCGCCACGGAAGGAGCCTGACATGGCGCTCACGCGTGACGAGATGGCCGCGCGCGCCGCGGCCGAGCTCGAGGACGGCTCCTACGTGAACCTCGGCATCGGGCTGCCGACCCTCGTACCGAACCACGTGCCGTGCGACGTCACGGTCGTGCTGCAGTCCGAGAACGGCATCCTCGGGGTCGGACCCTATCCGACCGAGGATGCTGTCGACCCCGACCTCATCAACGCGGGCAAGGAGACCGTGACCGTGCTCGCAGGCGCCGCGTTCTTCGATTCGGCGACGAGCTTCGGGATGATCCGCGGCGGGAAGATCGACGCCGCGATCCTCGGAGCGATGCAGGTGTCGGCGAGCGGCGACCTCGCGAACTGGATGATCCCGGGCAAGATGGTCAAGGGACCGGGCGGCGCCATGGACCTCGTGCACGGAGCCGCGCGGGTGATCGTGCTCATGGAGCACGTCGCGAAGGACGGGTCCGCGAAGATCGTGAACACGTGCAGCCTCCCCCTCACCGGTCGCGCGGTGGTCGACCGGATCATCACCGACATCGCCGTGATCGACGTGACCGCAGAGGGTCTCGTGCTCGTCGAGACAGCTCCGGGAGTCACCGTCCAGCAGGTGATCGACGCCACCGAGCCGCCGCTCATCATCGCCCCCGCACTCGCACACTGACCGCGAGCCGACCGCAGACATCGGAAGGATGCCGACATGACACACCACACCGCACCCGACGACCACGACGTCGTGATCGTCGCCGCAGCGCGCACCCCGCAGGGCCGCCTCAAGGGGCAGCTCGCCCGTTTCACCGCCCCGGAGCTCGGCGCTCTCGCGATCCGTGGCGCCCTCGAGCGGGGAAGCGTGGATGCCGCCGACGTGGATGCCGTGATCGTCGGTCAGGTCCTCGCTGCCGGGTCGGGGCAGAACGCCGCTCGCCAGGCCGCGATCGGCGCGGGCATCGGCTGGGACGTGCCCGCGCACTCCGTGAACAAGGTCTGCTTGTCGGGCCTCACCGCGATCATCGATGCGGCACGGATGATCCGCACCGGCGATGCCCAGGTCGTGGTCGCCGCGGGGATGGAGTCGATGACGCGCGCCCCGCACCTGCTGATGGGGTCGCGCGACGGATGGGCGTACGGGTCGGTGGAGGTGCTCGACCACATGGCGTACGACGGACTGACCGACGCCTTCGACCGCGAGAGCATGGGGGCGTCGACCGAGCGGCACAACGAGCGCTACGAGGTGTCGCGAGAGGCACAGGACGCGGTCGCCGCGCTCTCGCATCAGCGTGCGGCGGCTGCCCAGCAGGCCGGAGTGTTCGACGCGGAGATCGTGCCCGTCGAGGTGCCGCAGCGCAAGGGGGAGCCCCTCGTGGTGTCGACGGACGAGGGCGTGCGCCCCGACACCACGGTCGAGTCGCTCGCGGGACTTCGAGCGGCGTTCGCCCAGGGCGGTTCGCTGACCGCCGGGAACTCGTCGCAGATCTCCGACGGCGCCTCCGCCGTCGTGGTGACCACGCGCGGCACGGCGGCCGCGAAAGGCTGGGACGTGCTCGCCACCGTCGGCGCGAGCGGTCAGACGGCCGGGCCGGACAACTCACTGCACGCGCAGCCGGCTCGCGCCATCGAACAGGCCTGCGAGAAGCAGGGCATCGCTCCCGCCGACCTGGACCTCGTCGAGATCAACGAGGCGTTCGGAGCCGTCGTCGCGCGGTCGCAGTCCGAGCTCGGCCTCGACAGCGCGGTCGTGAACATCCACGGCGGCGGCATCGCGATCGGGCATCCGATCGGCGCATCGGGCAACCGTCTGGTCGTCCACGCCGTGCACGAACTGACGAGGCGCGGCAACGGAGTGGCGGCCGTCGGACTGTGCGGCGGCGGCGGTCAGGGCGAAGCGCTCCTCCTCACCCGCTGAGGGGCCGCCTCACCCGGTGAGAGCGAGGCGGTGGACGGTCAGCGCGAGCGCTTCAGTTCCTTGGAGAGGTTCTTCTCCTTCTTCTCCCGCTCCTTCTGCTGCTTGGCGTAGACGGGGGAGTCCTTCGAGACCGGCTTGCCCTGCTTGGCGCGCCGGGTGTCGATGACGGCGCCGATCGCGAGGGCGAACGTGATGCCCCAGCTCACCCACGCGAGCGCGGCGCGCCAGGTGATCGGCGTCTCGCGGGAACCGCGGAGCAGGGAGGCGCCCGACATGATCGCGCCGAGGAGTCCGGTGCTGGTGAGGTAGTTCATGCCACACACGCTACCCGGCGTGCGGCGCGGCTCGCCCAGCCTTGACAACCCGGCGCGACCCTGTCAGGGCGCGCGGCAGCCGGAAGCCGTCCAGCGACAGCCGATCGGAGCGCGGTACCATGGAGGGGTCGCGGCTGGTCCGCGGCCGCACCCGTGTATCTACCGGCCGCCGGCTCCCCGGCGGACAGCGGCGGCACCCGACCCCGCGTCCGCGGACGCGCGAGAGCCATGACACACGCTTCCTCCTCGACATCCTCCGTCGACACGGCGACGCCGCCCGCCTCAAGCCTCATCCGCACGGCGGGCATCTCCTACTTCCTCATCGCGTTCATCGCGCGTCTGCCTTTCGCGATGATGGTCGTCGGCGTGCTCACGGTCGTCGTCTCGGCGCGGGGCTCCCTGTCGCTCGGCGGGCTCACCTCCGCCGCGGTCGGCCTCGGCACCGCATGTTTCGGGCCCCTGCTGGGCGCGGCCGCCGATCGGTTCGGTCAGCGCTTCGTGCTGGTCGCTCTCGCGATCGCCAACGGTGCGATGCTCGTCGTGTTCACCCTCGTCGTCTACGGCGAGGCCGCCGATCTCCTCGTTCTCGTCGCCGCGTTCGGCATCGGCGCGACCGCGCCGCAGGTGGCGCCGATGTCGCGCTCCAGGCTGGTGACGATGATCACCGAGCGGATGCCGGAGTCGGTGCGTCCGCGCACGCTGTCGGGAACCATGGCGTATGAATCCGCCGCGGATGAGACCGTGTTCGTGTTCGGGCCCTTCCTCGTCGGCATCCTCGCGTCCGTGATCGCGCCCTGGGCGCCCCTCATCGGAGCGGCCGCGCTCACCGTCCTGTTCGTGGGAGGCTTCGCGCTGCACCCGAGTGCCAGGGCCGTGTCGATCCACCGCGGCGACGACGGGAGGGCGCCGTCCTCGGCATCCGAGCTGCTCCACCCCCGGGTGCTCGTCGTCGTCCTCGGCATCCTCGGCGTCGGGATGTTCTTCGGGACCACGCTCACGTCTCTCACCTCGTTCATGGCCGATCGGGGTGCGTCGGAGGAGGCCGGACTGCTCTACGGCGTCATGGGCGTCGGTTCGGCGCTCCTCGCACTCGGTGTGGCCTGGCTTCCCGCGCGGTTCACGCTGCGCGCCCGCTGGCTCGTCTTCTCGGCGATCCTGCTCGGCGGAACCCTGCTGCTGCTGCTCGTGGACGCCCCGGCGACGATGATGGTGGCGCTCGCCATCATGGGCGTCGGCATCGGGCCGACGCTCGTGACGCAGTACAGCCTCGGAGCCGCTCGCAGCCCGCTCGGACGCTCGGCGACCGTCATGACCATGCTCGGATCCGCGGTCATCGTCGGGCAGTCGATCGGCGCAGCCGTCGCGGGGGAGCTCGCCGAGAACCTCGGAACGGGGGCTGCGCTCGCGCTCCCGATCGCCGCGGCCGGGGTAGCGTTCGCCGCGGCGCTTGTCAACTGGCGCCTGAGTGGCACAGCACCTCGCGTAGCCTCGGTCTGAGCCTCTGTAGCCTGAGGAGCACCGCACCGGATCGTCAGGAGCCTTCCCCCATGCCCGCAGATTTCGTCGTCGTCGCCAACCGCCTCCCGGTCGACCGCATCGTCGGTCCGGACGGCGCGGAGGAATGGCGGACGTCGCCCGGCGGTCTGGTCGCAGCCCTCGAGCCGATGATGCGCAGCGCCCGCGGAGCCTGGGTCGGCTGGCCCGGGCAGCCCGACGCCGAGCTCGAGCCGTTCGAGATCAACGGCATCGATCTGGTGCCGGTGTCGCTGAGCGCCGACGAGGTCGCCGATTACTACGAGGGCTTCGCGAACGACACCATCTGGCCGCTCTACCATGACGTGATCGCGCCGCCGCAGTACCACCGGGAATGGTGGGACGCGTACGTGCGGGTGAACCGCCGCTTCGCGGAGGCCGCCGCATCCGTCGCGGCCCAGGATGGGACGGTGTGGGTGCACGACTACCAGCTGCAGCTCGTGCCGCAGATGGTGCGCGACCTGCGTCCTGACGTGACGATCGGGTACTTCCACCACATCCCGTTCCCGGCGCACGGCCTCTACGCCCAGCTGCCGTGGCGCGACCAGGTGCTCACCGGTCTGCTCGGGGCGGACGTGATCGGGTTCCAGCGTGCTCAGGACGCCACGTACTTCCTCACGGCGGTCCGCCGTCGCCTCAAGTACGAGGTGAAGGGCTCGAACGTCGCCGTGCCGACGGCCGACGGTGGCACACGGTCGGCGGTCGCCAAGGCGTTCCCGATCTCCATCGACACCGCGCCCTATCTCGAACTCGCGGCCCGCCCCGACATCAGGGCGCGTGCGCAGGAGATCAGGGAGAGCCTCGGCAACCCCTCCAAGATCCTGCTCGGCGTGGACCGGCTCGACTACACGAAGGGCATCCGTCACCGCATCAAGGCGTACGGCGAGCTGCTGGAGGACGGTCGTCTCGACGTCGAGGACGTCACCCTTGTGCAGGTCGCGAGCCCCAGCCGGGAGCGCGTCGACGCCTACGTGCACCTGCGTGACGAGATCGAGCTCGCGGTCGGCCGCATCAACGGCGACCACGACACGATGGGGCACACGGCGATCCGCTACCTGCACCAGGGGTATCCGCGCGAGGAGATGGTCGCGCTCTACCTCGCGGCGGACGTCATGCTCGTGACGGCTCTCCGGGACGGCATGAACCTCGTCGCCAAGGAGTACGTCGCCACGCGCGCCGACAACAGGGGAGTGCTGGTGCTCAGCGAGTTCACCGGCGCCGCCGACGAGCTCAGACAGGCCGTGCGCGTGAACCCCCATGACATCGCAGGGCTGAAGGACGCCATCATGTCCGCGGTCGAGATGACGCCGGCCGAGCAGTCGAGGCGGATGCGATCGCTGCGCCGCCGGGTGCTCGAGAACGACGTCACCGCGTGGTCGAATTCCTTCCTCAAGGCTCTCTCCGAGGTCAGGGCGCGCTGATCCGGACGGCCATACTGGAGGGGACCCGTCGATTGGAGACTCTCCCGTGACCCGCAGCTGGACCCCCGGATCGTCCGACCCCGTCCTGAGCGCCATCGCCGCGACACAGCGGCTGGTCGTCGCACTGGACTTCGACGGGACGGCGTCTCCGCTCGTTCCCGACCCGATGGCCGCGCGGGCGCTCCCCGAGGTCGCGGCGCAGGTCGCGCGCCTCGCCGAGCTCCCCGACACGGTCGTGGCCTACGTCTCCGGTCGGAGCATGCACGATCTGCGCGTCATCACGGAGCACACCGACGACTCGCTCATCGCCCTCGCCGGCTCGCACGGTGCGCAGTACTGGTACCCGGGAGTGGGCGACGCGGACGCCGACGGTCCCGCGACGGCCGACGGCGATCGCGAGGAGCTCTGGGCCGCCGCCCGCCCCATCATCGACCGATACGAGGGTGCGGAGCTCGAGCCGAAGACGTTCGGGATGGGGGTCCACACGCGTACAGCCACCCGCGAGGTCGAGAAAGCGGTGTTCGCCGAGATCGACGAGCTGGTCGCCGCGCGCTTCCCGCACTGGCGTCGTCGCTCCGGCCACCGCGTCCTGGAGTTCTCGTCGCGGACGGAGGGGAAGGATGCCGCGATGGCGGCGCTCCGCGCACACTTCGCCGCCACTGCGATCCTCTTCGCCGGCGACGACGTGACCGACGAGGACGCGATGCGCGTGCTCGAGGGCGAAGATCTCGGCGTGCGGGTCGGACCGGGGGAGACCGCGGCGACCCTGCGTGTGGAGAACCCACAGGAGATCGCCCTCCTTCTGGGCGCCCTGGCGGACGAGCGCGCTGCCCGTCGGGAATAGACTTCCGTCATGTCCTCGCCTGACACCGCCCCTCACGAGTCCATCGATATCAAGCCCCGCAGCCGCGTCGTCACCGACGGCATCGAGGCGACGACCTCTCGCGGCATGCTCCGCGCCGTCGGCATGGGCGACGCGGACTGGGACAAGCCCCAGATCGGCATCGCCTCGAGCTGGAACGAGATCACCCCCTGCAACCTGAGCCTCGACCGGCTCGCCCAGGGTGCGAAGGAGGGCGTGCACTCCGGCGGCGGATACCCGCTGCAGTTCGGCACCATCTCGGTCTCGGACGGCATCTCGATGGGCCACGAGGGCATGCACTTCTCCCTCGTGTCGCGCGAGGTCATCGCCGACTCCGTCGAGACCGTGATGATGGCGGAGCGTCTCGACGGCTCGGTGCTGCTCGCCGGCTGCGACAAGTCGATCCCCGGCATGCTCATGGCCAGCGCCCGCCTCGACCTGTCGAGCGTGTTCCTGTACGCGGGATCGATCGCGCCCGGCTGGGTGAAGCTCTCGGACGGCACGGAGAAGGACGTCACCATCATCGACTCCTTCGAAGCCGTCGGCGCCTGCCGTGCGGGGCTCATGAGCGAGGAGGACCTCAAGCGCATCGAGTGCGCGATCGCTCCGGGCGAGGGCGCGTGCGGCGGCATGTACACGGCCAATACCATGGCGTCCGTCGCCGAGGCGCTCGGGCTCAGCCTTCCCGGCTCCGCGGCACCGCCCGCTGCCGACCGTCGTCGCGACTACTTCGCGCACCGGTCGGGCGAGGTCGTCGTGAATCTGCTCCGCCAGGGGATCACCACCCGCGACATCCTCACCAAGGAGGCCTTCGAGAACGCGATCGCCCTCGCGATGGCCCTCGGCGGCTCGACCAACGTGGTCCTGCATCTGCTCGCGATCGCCCGCGAGGCCGACGTCGAGCTGAGCCTGCACGACTTCAACCGCATCGGCGACAGGGTGCCGCACGTCGCCGACATGAAGCCGTTCGGCAAGTACGTCATGAACGACGTCGACCGTCACGGCGGCATCCCCGTCATCATGAAGGCGATGCTCGACGAAGGGCTGCTGCACGGCGACGCGCTCACCGTGACAGGCAAGACGCTCGCCGAGAACCTCGCAGAGCTCGACCCGCAACCGATCGACGGCGAGGTCATCCACACGTTCGACAACCCGATCCACGCCACGGGCGGGCTCACGATCCTGCACGGCTCGCTCGCGCCCGAGGGCGCCGTGGTCAAGACGGCCGGCTTCGACGCCGCGGTGTTCGAGGGACCCGCACGCGTCTTCGAGCGCGAGCGCGCGGCGATGGACGCCGTCGCCGATGGGTCGATCGAACCGGGCACGGTCATCGTCATCCGCTACGAGGGACCCAAGGGTGGACCCGGCATGCGCGAGATGCTCGCCATCACGGCGGCCATCAAGGGCGCGGGGCTCGGAAAAGATGTACTACTCTTGACGGACGGACGATTCTCAGGCGGCACAACCGGCCTGTGCATCGGCCACATAGCACCCGAAGCGGTGGACGCAGGTCCCATCGCCTTCGTGCGCGATGGTGATCTGATACGGGTCGATATCGCAGCTCGCTCTCTCGACCTACTCGTCGACGAGGCGGAGCTCGCCTCCCGCCGCTCTGGCTG
The DNA here is from genome assembly GCF_041954735.1 of Microbacterium sp. LS_15. NCBI lineage: Bacteria > Bacillati > Actinomycetota > Actinomycetes > Micrococcales > Microbacteriaceae > Microbacterium > Microbacterium sp. LS_15. The sequence continues at coordinate 86,839 of NZ_JAVAYD010000001.1, forward strand.
GGAGCCGCTTCCCCCGCGCTATACCCGTGGCGTTCTTGCCAAGTACTCGCGTCTCGTGCGGTCCGCCGCCGAGGGCGCGACGACCGGCTGATCCGATCCGCCGGACGGGTTCCCGACCCCGTCTGGGGACCGACGTCGCCCACAGACCATCAGAAGGAAAGTCATGACTGCTGACTCCGTCTCGGCCGTGCCGAGGCCACCCGCACCCAAGTCGTCCGCTCCCGAGATCACCGGGGCGGAGGCCGTCGTCCGCTCGCTCGAACTGCTCGGCATCACCGACGTGTTCGGTCTGCCGGGTGGCGCGATCCTCCCCGTCTACGACCCGCTGATGGACGCGAAGCAGCTGCGACACATCCTGGTCCGCCACGAGCAGGGGGCCGGACACGCCGCCGAGGGATACGCGTCGTCGTCGGGAAAGGTGGGCGTGTGCATCGCGACCTCCGGACCGGGCGCGACCAACCTCGTCACCGCGATCGCCGACGCCTACATGGACTCCGTGCCGCTGCTCGCGATCACCGGCCAGGTGTTCTCGACCCTCATGGGCACGGACGCGTTCCAGGAGGCCGACATCGTGGGCATCACGATGCCGATCACCAAGCACTCGTTCCTCGTGCGGGATGCCGCGGACATCCCGGGCGCCATCGCCGCCGCGTACGAGATCGCCTCGACCGGCCGCCCCGGCCCCGTGCTCGTCGACATCACGAAGGACGCGCAGCAGGCCGTCGCCCCGTTCGTGTGGCCTCCCAAGATCGACCTTCCCGGCTACCGCCCGGTGACCAAGGCGCACGGCAAGCAGATCCAGGCCGCCGCGGCGCTGCTCGCCGAGGCCAAGAAGCCCGTGCTGTACGTCGGTGGCGGAGTGATCCGCGGTCGCGCCTCGGCCGAGCTCCTCGCCCTCGCCGAGACCACGGGCGCACCGGTCGTGACGACGCTCATGGCCCGCGGCGCGTTCCCCGACTCGCACCCGCAGCACCTGGGCATGCCCGGCATGCACGGCACGGTCCCGGCCGTGCTCGCGCTGCAGGAGGCCGACCTGCTCGTGTCGCTCGGCGCCCGGTTCGACGATCGCGTGACCGGCAAGGCGTCCCTGTTCGCGCCGAACGCCAAGGTGGTGCACGTCGACATCGACCCTGCCGAGATCTCGAAGATCCGCACGGCCGACGTGCCGATCGTCGGCGACGTGCGCGACGTGCTCGTCGACCTCGAGAGCGCGTACCGCAGCGCAGCCGGGGGCACCGCTCCCGACACCGAGGAGTGGTGGTCGTACCTCGACGGCCTCCGCACCGAGTTCCCGCTGGGATACGCGCCGACCACCGACGGCCTCCTCGCGCCGCAGTACGTGATCCAGCGCATCGGCGAGCTCACGGGCCCGGAGGGCATCTACGCCGCGGGCGTCGGCCAGCACCAGATGTGGGCCGCGCAGTTCATCAAGTACGAGCGTCCGAACGCCTGGCTGAACTCCGGGGGAGCGGGCACCATGGGCTACTCGGTCCCCGCCGCCATGGGCGCCAAGGTGGCCGAGCCCGACCGTCACGTGTGGGCGATCGACGGCGACGGCTGCTTCCAGATGACCAACCAGGAGCTCGCCACCTGCGCGATCAACAACATCCCGATCAAGGTCGCCGTCATCAACAACTCCTCGCTGGGCATGGTGCGCCAGTGGCAGACCCTCTTCTACGACGGGCGTCACTCGAACACCGACCTGAACACGGGCCACGGCACCATCCGCATCCCCGACTTCGTGAAGCTCGCCGAGGCCTACGGGTGCCTCGCGATCCGCGTGGAGAAGGAGGAGGAGGTCGACGCCGCCATCAAGCTCGCGCTCGAGACGAACGACCGTCCCGTCGTGATCGACTTCGTCGTGAGCGCCGATTCCATGGTGTGGCCGATGGTGCCGCAGGGCGTCAGCAACAGCTACGTCCAGTACGCGCGTGACCACGCGCCCGCATTCGACGAGGAGGACTGACCATGACGACGCACGTGCTGAGCCTCCTCGTGGAGGACACCCCCGGCCTGCTGACGCGAGTCGCCGGACTCTTCGCCCGACGGGGCTTCAACATCCACTCGCTCGCGGTGGGCGTCACCGAGGTGCCGAGCATCTCGCGCATCACGGTGGTGGTCGATCTCGACGACCTGCCTCTCGAGCAGGTGACCAAGCAGCTCAACAAGCTGATCAACGTCATCAAGATCGTGGAGCTCGACTTCTCGACGTCCGTGCAGCGCGAGCACATGCTCATCAAGGTGCGCACCGACAACACCACCCGATCGAACGTGATCGAGGTCGTGAACCTCTTCCGCGCCTCCGTGGTCGACTACGCCTCCGACGCCCTCGTCGTCGAGGTCACGGGCGACCGCGGCAAGGTCGAGGCACTGCTCCGGGCCCTCGAGCCCTTCGGCATCAAGGAGATCGCGCAGTCCGGTCTCCTCGCGATCGGCCGCGGCGGCAAGAGCATCACCGAGCGCGTCCTGCGCGGCTGACCCTTCACCAAGCTCAGGGACCACGTGTCCCGATCAACCACGAACAAGGAGAAAGAACCAGTGAGCACCGAGATCTTCTACGACGCTGACGCCGACCTGTCCATCATCCAGGGCAAGAAGGTCGCGATCGTCGGCTACGGCTCGCAGGGCCACGCCCACGCGCAGAACCTGCGCGACTCGGGTGTCGAGGTCGCGATCGCCCTCAAGGAGGGCTCGAAGTCCGCGCCGAAGGCGGAGGAGGCCGGCTTCGCGGTCAAGACCGTCGCCGAGGCCACCGAGTGGGCCGACCTCATCATGATCCTCGCGCCGGACCAGCACCAGCGCACCATCTACAGCGAGTCGATCGCCCCGAACCTCACCGCGGGCAAGACTCTCGCCTTCGCGCACGGCTTCAACATCCGCTTCGGCTACATCGACGCTCCCGAGGGCGTCGACGTGATCCTCGTCGCGCCGAAGGCGCCCGGCCACACGGTGCGCCGCGAGTTCGTCGCCGGCCGCGGCATCCCCGACATCATCGCTGTCGAGCGCGACGCCTCCGGCAACGCCTGGGCGACCGCCCTCTCCTACGCGAAGGCGATCGGCGGCACCCGTGCCGGTGTCATCAAGACGACCTTCACCGAGGAGACCGAGACGGACCTCTTCGGCGAGCAGGCCGTGCTCTGCGGTGGCATGAGCCACCTCGTGCAGGCCGGCTTCGAGACCCTCGTCGAGGCGGGCTACCAGCCGCAGATCGCGTACTTCGAGGTGCTGCACGAGCTCAAGCTCATCGTCGACCTCATGTGGGAGGGCGGCATCGCCAAGCAGCGCTGGTCGATCTCCGACACCGCCGAGTTCGGTGACTACGTCTCGGGCCCGCGCGTCATCGACGAGCGCGTCAAGGAGAGCATGAAGGGCGTTCTGTCCGACATCCAGTCTGGCGCTTTCGCCAAGCGTTTCATCGAGGATCAGGACAACGGTGGCGAGGAGTTCCTGGCGCTGCGTGCCAAGGAGGAGACGCACCCGATCGAGGCCACCGGCAAGGAGCTGCGTTCGCTCTTCGCCTGGAAGCAGCAGGACGAGGACTACGTCGACGGCAGCGCTGCGCGCTGACGGCGACGTAGTCCTCGGAAGGCTGCGCTGGTCTGGCCGCTGCGCGGCCGCCGGCCTTCGGTCTGGGTCGACGGCAGCGCTGCGCGCTGACGGCGACGTAGTCCTCGGAAGGCTGCGCTGGTCTGGCCGCTGCGCGGCCGCCGGCCTTCGGCCTGGGTCGACGGCAGCGCTGCGCGCTGATCGACCGACGAACAGCAACGGGCCCGGTGCGAATCGCACCGGGCCCGTTCTGCGTCCGGATTCACTCCGCGGGCGCGGCGTCCTCCACCTGGATCGGCGCGTCCGCCGGATCGGCCCACACGGGCGCGGGCAGGGGGGTGTCGATCTGGCCGTTCTGGATCGCCCGCAGCGCCTCGGTGATCTCGTCGGCGTTCTCCGGCACGGCGAGACCGCAGGTCCGCAGCTCCGAGGCGAACTTCAGCGTGAGTCGGATCTTGCCGGCCTCGACGGCCTCGGCAGTCGTCCCGGTGAGCTTCTCGCTCCCGGTCTGGATGTCGGAGACCTCGTCGCACACGTGGTAGACCGCGCCCCCGGCGACCCACACCACCTCGTCCTTCCCGAGCAGCTGGATGACGGTGGACTGGTCGGCGGTGTACTGCTCGACGGAAGGCGGATCGAAGTCGATCCCCAGGACGACGGCAAGGGCGGCGAGGACGATGCCCACGACGCCGGCGGTGGCCTTCTGCCCCTTGTTCATGTCCTTGTTCAGGAAGATCAGGATGATCAGCGGGAGGAAGGCGACGATCGCGATGATCGCGCCGAGCTGGTTCTGCACGAAGAAGCGGACCTTGTCCGACTTTCGCGCCGGGTCCAGCCGGTTCGCCTTCTTCCAGAGGATCGAGCCGGTGATCGACAGCGCCGCGATCACGACGAGCATGACCAGCAGCGTGATGAACGCCCACTGGGGGAACTGGGCCGTGGCGTTCTGGCTCTCCAGCAGGCCGGTGTCGGTGTCGCGGACGAACGTGCCGTCCTCGCCGACCACGACGCGCTGACGCAGCACCCAGAAGATGGCGACGGCCTCGGCGGCGATCGCGACGGCCCACAGGGCGACCGCGATCCATCGGAACGCCGTCGCCTTCGATCTGGCCCGCGCGGTCGGCGTCCAGCCCGCTGCGGGCTCTCCGGCCGCGCCGGTCGACCGCGAACGGTCTGTGCGATTGTTGTCCTCGGTCACTGCGATCCCTCCCCACCGTGGGCGCTTCCCGGCCCGGATACCCCCGAGCCTAGTGGAGCCGGTGTCCTACGCTGGAGACATGACATCCGATTCCGACGACGATGCCCTGAGCTGGGACGGTGACGAGGGTCGCACCTCGAAGCGACCGCCTCGAGAGGATGCCGGTCGGCCCTCGCCCGTGCAGGATGCCGCAGCGGAGCCGTCGGTCGTCGAACCATCGACCGAGGCCGCGCGGTCGTCGGATGCCGCGGCTCCGGTCGACGCGGAGAGCGACGCGGGCGTCCTGCTCGATGACGAGCGCCCCTCTCTGAGCACGGGCATGCTGCTCGCGCTCGGCGTCGTCGGCGGGATCTACCTCCTCTACAGCGTCGGCTGGGTCGTGGGCGGCCTGCGACTCAAGCCGCTCGCGAACTTCTTCGTCGCCGATGCGATGTTCCTCCCGTGGTTCGTGCTCGCCGTCGCGGCACCGGCGCTCTGGTTCCTCGCCGGGTGGGTGCTCACGCGCGGCAAGGCGACCTGGACCCGTCTGTCCGTCCTCCTGCTGGGAGTGGTTCTGCTCGTGCCCTGGCCCTTCGTGACGGTGGGGGCGATCGGATCATGACCGCCACGCGTCCCGCATCCCCGACTCCGTCGTCGCCCCGCTGGGTGACCGGGCTCGTCCTCGGCCTCGCAGGCCTCTTCTACGCGTACGCGATCTGGAACGCGATCGCGCACCTCATCACGATGGCGCAGAGCGGCATCGACGGCGCCGGGTGGGTGACGCTGCTGTTCGGCGTCGTCTTCCCCGCGATCGTCTTCGTGTTCGCGTACCTGATCGGTCGCCGTCGTCGTGCCGGCGAGCTCGCGCTCGCGCTGCTGGCCGGTCTGGGCATCGTGGCGGTGTTCTGGCTGAGCCTGCTGGCCTACAGCCTCACGCTGCCGACCGCCTGAGGCGTCGTCGTCCGTCACACGTCCGGGAGGCGGGGGAGCGCTCGGGTACAGTTGAGGTGATCGCGCCCCCACGGTGTGCGGCGCATCGGCCCCTCCCGCCTGTCGCGCTGCCCCGAAGGATCCACTGTGCCGAAGCCCGTCGTGCTCATCGCCGAAGTTCTCTCTCCCGCCACGATCGAGGCCCTCGGCCCCGACTTCGACGTCAGGCACGTCGACGGGACCGATCGCGAGGCCCTGTTCGCGGCCCTCGCCGAGGCGAACGCGGTGCTGATCCGCTCGGCGACGCAGATCGACGAAGAGGCTCTCGCGCACGCTCCGCAGCTCAAGGTCGTCGCCCGCGCCGGCGTCGGACTCGACAACGTCGACATCAAGGCGGCGACCACCGCCGGTGTCATGGTGGTGAACGCCCCCACCTCGAACATCGTCTCGGCCGCCGAGCTCACCGTCGGCCACATCCTGAGCCTCGCCCGCCGTATCCCCGCCGCTCACGCCTCGCTGTCGTCCGGCGCCTGGAAGCGCAGCTCCTTCACCGGCGCCGAGCTGTTCGAGAAGACCGTCGGCATCGTCGGACTGGGCCGCATCGGCGCCCTCGTCGCGGCCCGACTCGCCGCGTTCGACATGCGGGTCGTCGCCTACGACCCCTACGTCACCTCCGCGCGCGCCCAGCAGCTCGGCGTGCAGCTGCTCTCGCTCGACGAGCTGGTGGCGGAGTCCGACTTCCTCACGATCCATATGCCGAAGACCCCCGAGACCACGGGCATGATCGGCGCAGAGCAGTTCGCAGCCATGAAGCCGACGGCCTTCGTGGTGAACGTGGCCCGCGGCGGCCTCATCGACGAGGAGGCGCTCCATGAGGCGCTCGTCGCAGGTGAGATCGCGGGCGCCGGCCTCGACGTGTTCACGTCCGAGCCGCCGGTCGAGGGCGGCTCCGCGCGGGCGCTCCTCGACCTGCCCAACGTCGTCGTGACCCCGCACCTCGGCGCGAGCACCGAGGAGGCCCAGGAGAAGGCGGGCGTCTCGGTCGCGAAGTCGGTGCGTCTCGCGCTCGGCGGCGACCTCGTGCCCGACGCGGTGAACGTCGCCGGCGGTGTCATCGACCCGTACGTGCGTCCCGGCATCTCGCTCGTCGAGAAGCTCGGCCAGATCTTCGCGGCTCTCGCGACGTCGCCGCTCACGAGCCTCGACGTCGAGGTGCACGGCGAGCTCAACGACTACGACGTGAGCGTCCTGAAGCTCGCGGCCCTGAAGGGCGTGTTCACCAACATCGTCAGCGAGACCGTGTCGTACGTGAACGCTCCGCTGCTCGCCGAGCAGCGCGGCATCGCGGTCCGCCTGCTCAAGGACGACGAGAGCGACGAGTACCGCAACGTGATCACGCTGCGGGGCGCCCTTTCCGACGGCTCGCAGCTCGCGGTCTCCGGCACGCTGACCGGTCCGAAGCAGACCGAGAAGCTCGTCGGCATCAACGACCACGCGCTCGAGCTGCCGATCGAGAAGCACCACGTCGTGATGCTCTACACCGACCGCCCCGGCATCGTCGCGGTCTACGGCCAGAAGTTCGGCGAGGCGGGCATCAACATCGCCGGTATGCAGATCGCGCGACTCGCCGCGGGAGACCAGGCCCTCAGTGTCCTCACGCTCGACTCGCCGGTGTCCGACGAGCTGCTCGACGACGTCCGCGACGTGATCGACGCCGACCTGTTCCGTCAGATCGAGATCACCGAGGTCTGATCGGAACCGACGAAGAGGGAGGATGCCGCGCACCGCGGTGTCCTCCCTCTTCTCTGTCCGCGCCGCCGGTCAGGGCGCCGTGGCGCGAAGGACCAGCGCGAGCAGCGCCTCCAGCTCCTCGCGGTGGGGTACCAGGTGCTCCTCGCCGTTCACGTCGAGGGAGTTGTTGAAGTACAGGCCGTCGCTCACGAGCATCACGAGGTCGAGACTGGCGCGGTCGCGCACGTGCGGGCGGATCGTGTCCTCCCAGCGCCGTCGGACGTGGCGGAGGGCGTCGCCGGCCGCGACGGAACCGCCCTGGGCGAGGCGTGACGTGGCGATGAGGGCGCGGTCGAGCGCGTCGTCCTCCATCACCGAGGTGCGCACGTAATAGGCGACGGGACCCTCGTCGTGCGCGTTCATGCGTTCGAGGTCTGCCGTCGTGAGCCTATCGAGACGGTCGAGCAGGCCGGCGACGAGGTCGTCCTTCGAGCCGAAGTGATAGAGGAGGCCGCCCTTCGAGACGCCGGCTTCCTTGGCCGTGGCGTCGAGGGTGGCCGTTCGCTCGCCGTCGTTGATCACGATCTTCTCGAACGCGTCGAGCACGCGCTCGCGGGCGAGGGGAGGTCTGGGCATCGGGGTCCTCTGCTCGGCGGATTCCTGTCTTCACGGTACGCCAGGGGAGCGGTGATTCTGTTACTATACCATCCGGACGGTTTAGATTCAGGCCGCCGCAACTCGAAAGGTGTTCCTCATGACCCGCACGGCGTCGATCCCGACGACGGAGACGGAAGCCCCCCGCGTCGGGGCCCGCGGCTGGGCGGCTCTCGTCGTCCTCATGCTGCCGGTGCTGCTCGTCTCGGTGGACAACACGGTGCTCAGTTTCGCCCTGCCCGAGATCTCCATCGCGCTCGGCCCCTCGGGGACCGAGCAGCTCTGGATCATCGACGTGTACCCGCTCGTGCTGGCCGGGCTCCTCGTGACCATGGGAACGCTCGGCGACCGTTTCGGACGCCGCAGGATGCTGCTGATCGGCGCGACCGGTTTCGCGATCGTGTCGGCGCTGGCGGCGTTCGCGCCGACCGCAGGTCTACTCATCGCCGCACGTGCCCTGCTCGGCTTCTTCGGAGCCATGCTCATGCCGTCGACACTGTCGCTGCTGCGGTCGATCTTCCAGAACCGCGACCAGCGGCGTCTCGCGATCGCGGTGTGGGCGTCCGCGTTCTCGGCGGGTGCGGCGCTCGGTCCGATCGTCGGCGGCTTCCTGCTCGAGCACTTCGCGTGGGGATCGGTGTTCCTCATCGCGGTTCCCGTGCTGATCCCGCTGCTCATCGCCGCGCCGCTCCTCGTACCCGAGAGCCGCGACCCCCACCCCGGACGAATCGACCCGGTCAGCATCCTGCTGTCGATGGCCGCCATGATCCCCGTGGTCTACGCGATCAAGTCGTTCGCGGTCGACGGTCCGTCGCTCACCGCGGGCGGCTGGGCGCTGCTCGGCGTGATCATGGGGTACCTGTTCGTCCGACGCCAGCTCCGAGCCGACATCCCCATGCTCGACATGGCGCTGTTCCGCCGAGGCACGTTCTCGGGAGCGATCCTCGTGAACCTGCTCAGCGTCGTCGCACTCGTCGGCTTCCTCTACTTCGTCTCCCAGCATCTCCAGCTCGTCCTCGGGCTCTCGCCGATGGTCGCGGGCCTGGCGCTCGTGCCCGGCATGGTGGCGATGATCGTCGCCGGCCTCAGCGTCGTGCCGATCTCGCGTCGAGTGCGCCCGCACGTCCTCGTGCCGGCCGGCCTGGTGTTCTCGGTCGCCGGATACCTTCTCGTTGCCCTGTCGACCGAGGATCACGGTGTGGCGCCGCTCATCATCGCCTTCGTCGTGCTGGGCATCGGCATCGGCGCCGCCGAGACCATCTCGAACGAGCTGATCCTCTCGAGCGCTCCGGCTGCGAAGGCCGGAGCAGCGAGCGCCGTGTCGGAGACCGCCTACGAGCTCGGAGCCGTGCTCGGCACGGCCGTGCTCGGCGGACTCATCACCGCGTTCTACCGCGGCGCGCTCGTGGTGCCGGACGGCATCCCCGCCGACGCCGCGCACGCGGCATCCGAGACCCTCGCCGGGGCGTACACGGCTGCGGCCGAGCTGCCGGGCGAACTCGGCGACGCCCTGTGGGCTGCGGCATCCGCGGCGTTCGGCTCCGGTGTGCTCGTGACGTCGCTGATCGGTGCGGGACTCGTCGTGGTCGCGGGGGTCATCGCCGCCGTCACACTGCGCAAGGCGCCCTCTCACTGACCGCTACGCTGGGGGGACCGGTCCGCTCGACGCCGCCAGGCGGAGCAGGCCGGTCCGTCCCGATGCAAGGAGTCCCATGTCGCGTGTCGTGAAGCTGGCCGTCATCCCCGGCGACGGGATCGGCCCCGAGGTCATCGCCGAGGCCGAGAAGGTGCTCGACGCGGTCACGGCAGACGCAGACGTGACGTTCGACAAGACCCGGTTCTCGCTCGGCGCAGACCGGTTCCTCGCCACGGGCGACACCCTCACGGACGACGACCTCTCGGCCATCGCCGCGCACGACGCGATCCTGCTCGGGGCCGTGGGGGGAACCCCGGGCGACCCGCGTCTGAAAGACGCCAACATCGAGCGCGGCCTGCTCCTGAAACTGCGGTTCACACTCGACCACTACGTGAACCTGCGTCCGTCGAAGCTCTTCGCCGGCGCCCCCGGCCCGCTGGCCGAACCGGGCGAGATCGACTTCGTCGTGGTGCGCGAGGGCACCGAGGGGCCGTACGTCGGCAACGGCGGAGCGATCCGCACGGGCACCCCTCACGAGGTCGCGAACGAGACGTCCGTCAACACCGCCTTCGGTGTCGAGCGCGTCGTCCGCTACGCCCTCGACCTCGCCGAGCGTCGGCGCAAGAAGGTGACGCTCGTGCACAAGACGAACGTGCTGGTGCACGCGGGCGCCATCTGGCAGCGGATCGTGAACGAGATCGCCGCCGAGCACCCCGACGTCTCCGTCGACTACCTCCATGTCGACGCCGCCACGATCTTCCTCGTGACCGATCCGTCGCGCTTCGACGTGATCGTCACGGACAACCTCTTCGGTGACATCCTCACCGACCTCGCCGGAGCCGTCACGGGCGGCATCGGCCTCGCAGCCTCGGGGAACATCAATCCCGACGGCGCGTTCCCCTCGATGTTCGAGCCCGTGCACGGTTCGGCGCCCGACATCGCCGGTCAGCAGAAGGCCGACCCCACGGCCGCGATCCTCTCGATCGCCCTCCTGCTCGACCACCTCGGCCTCCCGGAGGAGAGTGCCCGCGTGCACGCCGCCGTCGAGGCCGACATCGCCGCCCGGTCGGGCGCGCGAACGACCGCGGAGATCGGCTCCGCGATCACGGCACGCCTCTGAACAGCAGGCGTAGGCTGAAGCGGCGCGACGATGCGCCCACCCACGAGGATTGGATGAAGACATGACGACCATCGATGCCGAGACGACCGTGGCTCCGTTGGAGTTCGCGGTGACGAAGAACCTCAACGCGGCCACCCCGGCGCGCGTCGCGGAGGTCCTGGAGAACCCCGGATTCGGTGTCGTGTTCACCGACCACATGGTGGACATCTGCTGGTCGGCCAAGGGGGGATGGCACCGTCCGCGCGTGCAGCCCTACGGTCCGATCCCGCTCGATCCCGCAGCATCCGTCCTGCACTACGCGCAGGAGATCTTCGAGGGCATCAAGGCCTACCGGCACGCCGACGGCTCGATCCACACCTTCCGCCCCGACCGCAATGCGGCGCGCATGCAGGCGAGCGCCAGGCGTCTCGCTCTGCCGGAGCTGCCGTCCGAGTACTTCGTCCAGTCGCTGCGCGAGCTCATCGCCGTCGACGGACGCTGGGTGCCGTCCGGAGCGGACCAGAGCCTGTACCTGCGCCCGTTCATGTTCGCCAAGGAGGCGTTCCTGGGCGTGCGTGCCGCGCAGAAGGTCGCGTACTACGTCATCGCCAGCCCGGCCGGCGCCTACTTCACCGGTGGCGTGAAGCCCGTGCGCATCTGGCTGTCGGAGGAGCACGCCCGCGCGGGTCGCGGCGGCACCGGCAAGGCCAAGACGGGCGGCAACTACGCCTCCAGCCTGCTGCCCCAGGCGCTCGCGAGCCAGAAGGGCTGCGACCAGGTGGTCTTCCTCAACGAGGACGACAACGTCGAGGAGCTCGGCGGAATGAACGTCGTGTTCGTGTTCAAGGACGGCCGCGTCGTCACGCCGGAGTCGGACAGCATCCTCGAGGGCATCACTCGCGACTCGCTGCTGCAGCTGGCCGAGGACCGCGGCTACACGGTCGAGAAGCGACCGATCTCGATCACGGAGTGGCGCGAGGGCGTGGCCTCCGGAGACATCGTCGAGGTCTTCGCCTGTGGAACCGCTGCGGTGGTGACGCCGATCGGTGCACTCGTGGGCGACGGATTCGACGAGCCGCAGCCGCTGGGCGAGCTGGCCCTCTCGCTGCGCGAGGAGCTCACCGACATCCAGTACGGACGTCGCGAGGACCGGCACGGCTGGCTCGTGCGCCTCGACGGCTGAGCGTTCCGGCGCGATCGGGCTGGATAGGCTGGATGCATGAAGATCGCGCGGTTCAGCCATGACGACGCCATCCTGTTCGGGATCGTCGACGAGTCCGACCTCGTCGTCCTGACGGGCGACCCGCTGTACGCCGGGTACGAGACGACCGGTGACCGCGTGCCGATCGCGGATGCCGTCATCCTCGCTCCCGTGATCCCTCGCTCCAAGATCGTGTGCGTGGGCAAGAACTACCACGACCACGCCGCCGAGATGGGGGGAGAGGCGCCCGCCGAGCCCCTGCTGTTCCTCAAGCCCAACACGTCGGTGATCGGCCCGGGCGACGCGATCGTGCGACCCTCCATCTCCGAGCAGACCGAGTTCGAGGGCGAGCTCGCCGTGGTGATCGGCCGCGTCGCCAAGAACGTCTCCGCCGAGAACGCTCTCGACCACGTGCTCGGCTACACGATCGCGAACGACGTGACCGCTCGCGACCTCCAGCGCAAGGACGGTCAGTGGACGAGGGCGAAGGGATTCGACACGTTCTGCCCGCTCGGCCCGACCATCAACACGGACTTCGACCCGTCGACCGCGACGATCCAGACCCGGGTGAACGGCGAGGTGAGGCAGCAGGCGCCGCTCAGCGACATGATCCACTCCATCGCCGACATCATCGAGCACGCATCGGCGGTGTTCACGCTGCTGCCCGGCGACGTGATCCTCACCGGTACGCCCGCCGGTGTGGGCACGTTCAGCGCGGGAGACACGGTCGAGGTCGAGATCACCGGCCTCGGTATCCTGCGCAACGCCGTGCGCGACGCCTCTCCTGCGTCATGAGCGATGTCGCCCTCTCGGCGGCGCAGGTCCTCGGCGTTCAGCGGCGCACCGTCCTGATCCTGTCGATAGGGCAGGTTCTGGGTGGCATCGCATTCGGGGCGACCGTGTCGCTGGGGGCTCTGCTCGCAGCCGACATCTCGGGCAGTGACGCGCTCTCGGGTATGGCGACGGCCTCCGTGACACTGGGTGCCGCGCTCTGCGCCATCCCGCTGGCCCGGCTCGCCGCGCGGGTGGGGCGCCGCCGGGCTCTGACCCTCGGCAACCTCTTCGCGCTGGTCGGCATCGCCGTCGTCATCACCGCCGCCTCCCTGCGGCTCTTCCCGCTGCTGCTCGTCGGCATCGTCATGATCGGAGCCGGGAACGCCGGCAACCTGCAGTCGAGGTTCGCCGCGACCGACCTCGCCTCTCCGCAGCATCGGGGCAGGGATCTGTCGATCGTCGTGTGGGCTACGACCATCGGCGGGGTCGCGGGACCGCTGCTCCTCGGCCCGGGCGAAATCGTCGGAGAGATCATCGGGATGCCGCCGCAGACGGGCTCGTACGCCTTCTCGTTCGTCGCGCAGTGCGCGGCCCTGGCGCTGTATCTCATCGCCCTGCGCCCTGATCCGCTGCTCACGGCGCAGAGGCTCGCTGTCGCGGCAGCAGCGACCGTGGGCCGTGTCATCGAGGACCGCCCCGTCGTGGCGCGCTACGCCATCTTCGCGATCGCCGGCTCGCACGTCGTCATGGCCTCGGTCATGGCGATGACTCCCGTGCACCTCGCTCACATGGCGCACGGCGCACACGGCATGGCGCCGACCCCGGCCGACGTCTCGGCCCTCGTCGGCATCACGATCGCCCTGCACGTCGGCGGCATGTATGCGCTGTCGCCGCTGTTCGGCATCCTCGCCGACCGCTGGGGGAGGCTGCGCGTCGTCCTGCTCGGGCAGGTGCTGCTCGGCGGCGCTCTGGCCTTCGCCGTGTTCGTGAACGATCAGGAGTGGGGAGTCATGGTCGCGCTGATCCTGCTCGGACTCGGCTGGAGCGCCGCCACGGTCGCCGGTGCGGCGCTGCTGACCGAGGCGAGCGCCCCCGAACTCCGCACACGGCGGCAGGGACGCAGCGACTCGCTGATGAGTCTCTCCGCCGCGGCCGGTGCCGTGCTCGCCGGCGTCGTCCTCGCGAACTTCCAGTACGCCGGGCTCGGGATCGCGGCCTCCGTGCTCGTCGTCGCGATCGTCGCGCTGTCGCCGCTCGCCGTGCAGCGCCGCCGTGAGGAGATCACGACCTTGTGAGCGACAGGGCGATGTCGTGAAGGATTGGGCTGGTTCGGGCGCCGGTTACGCGGCGTCGTACGAATCCCTCTGCGTCGGTACCCTTCCGATGCTGCGTCGGAGCCTGGGCGCGGCTGACGGACGAACGATGCTGGACGTCGGCTCGGGGACTGGTGCGCTGGCCGCGGAGTTCCTCTCCGCTGGGTGGGACGTCACTGCGTGTGAGCCCGAGCAGACGTTGCGTGCCGTCGCCGCGCAACTCCGCCCCCAGCTGGCGCTGGTCGCGGGATCTCTTCCTGCGCTTCCGTTCCCTGATTCGGCATTCGACGTCACAGTCGCCAACTTCGTGCTGAACCACGTTAGCGACCCCCGCGCCTCGGCGCGCGAGCTCGTCCGTGTCGCCCGCACAAGGGTCGCAGCATCGATCTGGTCGACGTCACCCTCCTGGTTCTGGCGCGAGGTATATGACCGGGCCGGTCTCGCACCGATCGAGGCCACGCGGCTTGCGGCGGAGATGGACTTCGATCGATCAGCGGCGGGATTCGCCTCGATGCTCGAGGACGCCGGGTGGGCAGGCGTCGAGGTCGCAGAGCGCACCTGGACCTGGTACGCCTCGCCGCGGGAGCTCTGGGCGTCGGCGGAGGGGGGAGTAGCCACCGCCGGTGCGTTCTATCGTGCTCTGGATGCCGACGGGAGGGTGGCCTTTCGTGGCGGCTTCGACGCGGTCTGCGCCGACCGATGTGTCGGCGATCACGTCCCGCTCGAGCACACGGCCGCGATCGCGACCGCGCTCGCCCGGTGATGCAGCGCCGGCGCGCGGGGAGCACGACGCCTGCGCCGTAGAATCGAAGGGCTATGGCTACTCCTCACCCCCTCACGACGACGGCCAGCGGCGCCGACGTCCGCGTGCGCTTCTGTCCCTCGCCGACCGGTCTGCCGCACGTCGGCATGGTCCGCACCGCTCTGTTCAATTGGGCCTACGCCCGACACAACGGCGGAAAGATGGTGTTCCGCATCGAGGACACCGACGCCGCGCGCGACAGCGAGGAGAGCTTCCGACAGCTCGTCGACGCGCTCACCTGGCTCAAGATCGACTGGGACGAGGGCGTCGAGGTGGGCGGCCCGCACGCCCCGTACCGCCAGTCGGAGCGCCACGACATCTACCGAGGTGTCATCGACAAGCTGCTCGCGACCGGGGCGCTCTACGAGAGCTACTCGACCGCCGAGGAGATCGATGCCCGTAACGAGGCGGCGGGCCGTGCCAAGCAGCTCGGCTACGACAACTTCGACCGGGAGCTGACCGCCGAGCAGAAGGCCGCGTTCCGCGCCGAGGGGCGTCAGCCCGCGCTGCGCCTGCGCGTGCCGGACGAGGACGTCACGTACGTCGATCTCATCCGCGGCGAGGTGACGTTCCCCGCGGGGTCCTTCCCTGACTTCGTCGTGGTGCGGCCCAACGGCATCCCGCTGTACACGTTCGTGAACCCGGTCGATGACGCGCTCATGGGGATCACCCACGTGTTGCGCGGCGAGGACCTCATGCCGTCGACTGCCCGTCAGCTCGCCCTCTACGCGGCCCTCATCGACGCAGGCGTGACGACGTTCGTGCCTCGCTTCGCTCACATGCCGCTCGTGCTGGGGGAGACCGGCACGAAGAAGCTCTCGAAGCGCGACCCGCAGGCCGATCTGTTCCTGCACCGCGAGCGCGGGTTCATCCATGAAGGGCTGCTGAACTACCTGGCTCTGCTCGGATGGTCGATCGGCCCCGACCGCGACGTGTTCTCGCTGGACGAGTTCATCGAGGCGTTCGACATCACGAACGTCAACCCGAACCCGGCGCGCTTCGATCAGAAGAAGGCCGAGTCGATCAACGGCGACCACATCCGGATGCTGGGGGAGAAGGACTTCGCCGAGCGCACCATCCCGTACCTCGCCGCCGCGGGGCTCTTCGACGAGCCGACGCACGAGCAGCTCGTCCTCGCCTTCCGGGCGGCGCCGCTCGTGCAGGAGCGCGTGCAGCTGCTGGGCGATGTGCCGGGGATGCTCGGCTTCCTGTTCGTCGACGAGGTGTCGTACGACGCTGATGCGCTGAAGGGGCTCCCGGCCAATGCCGCGGAGGTGCTGCAGGTCTGCGTCGCGGCTCTCGAGCCCGTCGAGGAGTTCACCCCGGAGAAGATCCAGGATGCTCTCGCCACCGCCCTCGTCGAGAACCTCGAACTGAAGCCCCGCGTCGCCTACGGCCCGCCGCGCGTCGCGATCACCGGTCGGCGTGTGTCGCCGCCGCTGTTCGAGTCCATGGAGCTGATCGGGAAGGACGAGTCGCTTCGCCGCCTCCGCGGTCTGGCTGACGTCCTGTCTCAGTGACGGCACGCCCGGGTAGGCGACCGGAGTGAGGCGTTTTGGCATTCCGGTCGCCGCTCGGGTAGGCTTGACTCTCGGTGCGAGGCTCCGGTTTCGCCCTTGGGGTATGGTGTAATTGGCAACACGGCTGATTCTGGTTCAGTTGTTCTTGGTTCGAGTCCAGGTACCCCAGCAGAACGAAAACCCCCGCTCAGGCGGGGGTTTCGTCGTTTTCGGTCAGTTCGCCACCGATGCGGCGGCGACGTGCTCCGACGCGGTTCAGGTCGAGGGCCCGTCACCGACGATCCCGCCGAGCGTCGTCAGACACACATCGACGATGAGAGGCCGAGCGACCTCGGCGGTGGTCTGGTCCTGGTACGTCAGGGCCAGGGTGACCAGCACGCCGAGGGCGCCGGTGACTCGGGCCCGACGATGCAGGCTCGAGGCCTCGTCGATTCGGAACATGTCCGACACCAGCGCTCCGATCCGCGCGAGTCCGGCGAGCAGCCGCTCGTCTTCGATCGGCGGGAGGGAGGCGAGCACGACCCTCGCCCACCCGGGGTGGCGGAGGGCGAGCTCGACCAGGGCCGCGATGGTCGCCGCGTCTCGCGCTCGGTCGTCGTCGAGCCCCGTCACCTCGGCGTGCACGCTCTCCGTGAGCCGTACGCACTGGTCCAGAGCCGCGTCGATGAGAGCATCCTTCGAGGGGAACCTCCGGAGCAGGCCGGTCTTCGAGAACCCGGTCGCATCAGCCACGGCCTGGATTGAGGTCTCTCTCGCTCCCCGGCGCGCGACGAGCGAGGCCGCCGTGTCGAGGACGGCCTCGTCGATCTCGGCGTGGGTGGGCCGCACCGGTCGTGACGAGAGGATCATGCGCGCACCGTCGCCGACCGCCCGCGGAGCACGAGGGCGGTGACGCCCACGAGCAGCTCCCACGCGAGGATCGTGTACACGGCGATCCGCTCCCACACGCCGTCGGCGAGCAGGGTGAACGCGGCGGAGTTCGAGTCGACGAGGAGCATCACCAGGCCGAGCAGCCCGATGACGCCGAGCGCGACGGATGCCGAGCCCAGCCATCGCGGGGACTCCCGCAGCGCGGTCCTGCCCGCGACGATCGCGGCGACGTTGCCGGCGATGATCGCCATCGCCGCCCCGAGCACATGGAGCGAGATGAGTCCGTTGTCGGCGTTCGTCTGGCTGCCGGGGAACAGCCCGACGAGGATGATGCCCACGGCGTGCACGAGGGCTGCGCCGAGGAACCATCGACGTGCACCGCGCCGCCAGCCGCCTGCGCGGACGGTGAGGGCTGCAGCGCTCGCGAAGAGCACGCCGTGCAGCACGAAAGCGGCGTTCATCACGAGGTGCAGCGGCGAGTCGATCGTGCGCCCCTGGAACTGTCCGACGTCGGGGACGCCGAGGTCGCTGATGTAGTTGGTGGCGTACGAGTACCCGGGGAAGGCTGACGCACTCACCGCCTCCGCGACGAGGTAGATCGCGGCGGCGAGGATCCACAGCACGGCACTCTTGGACTGAATCGGTCGCATACGGACCATATTAGTCCGCAGCGCCGTGTGCGATCAGAGCGGCGTATCGACCCTCCATTCCCACGCGCACAACGTGGACGGACCGCCCATAGTGGGCCGCGAGCGACGCCCCCCACACTGAACGACAACAGGTCGACCGCCGCCGGCGGCCAGGTCAGAGACGGAGCATCATGGAGTCGTTCGAGGTCGCAGTCGTCGGGATGGGAGCGCTGGGCAGCGCCGCCACCTATCACCTCGCCCGTCGAGGAGCCAGGGTGGTCGCCTTCGAGCAGTACGAGCTCGGTCACGTCCGCGGCGCGTCCCACGACACGTCCCGGATCGTGCGCACCTCGTACGGGTCCTCGGCGTACGTGCGCCTCGCACAGTCGGCCTATCGCGACTGGGCGGACCTCGAAGCCGAGTCGGGGGAGCGCCTGTTGACGATCACCGGCGGCATCATCATGCTCCCCGTGGCCGGCCCGTACTCGGCATCCGACTTCACCGCCGCGCTCACGGAGTGCGATGTCGAGCACGAACTGCTCTCGCCCGCCGAGGTGCACGCCCGGTGGCCGCAGTTCCACGTGCCCGACGATGTCGAGACCGTCTACACCGCCGACACCGGCATCGCGCACGCGTCTCGCACCGTCGCCACACTGCAGATGCGCGCTCGCGTCCACGGAGCCGACATCCGCGACCGCACCCCCGTCGTCGCGCTCGAGCCGGACGGCGACGGCGTCATCGTGCGCACAGCCCAGGGGGACATCCGCGCGCGGAAGGTCATCGTCACGGCCGACGCGTGGACCAACGAACTGCTCGAGCCCCTCGGCGCGGCCATCCCGCTCGACATCATGCAGGAGCAGGTCAGCTACTTCCGTCCCGAGCACCCCGAACAGTACGACCGCTCGTCCTTCCCCGTGTGGATCTGGGAGGACGACGAGTGCTACTACGGCTTCCCGACGTACGGAGAGCCGACGATCAAGGCGGCGCGCGATGTGTCGGAGAACCGTATGACGCCGGCCACCCGGTCGTTCGTCCCCTCGCCGGAGCTCATCGAGCAGCTCACCGGTTTCATGCACGACGTGATCCCCGGTTCCGGACCGGAGCTGCGCACGGTGACCTGCCAGTACGCCCTCACCAAGGACCGTCGGTTCGTGCTCAGCGCCCTGCCGCAGCACCCCGACATCATCGTCGGACTGGCCGCCGGACACGGATTCAAGTTCACCCCGGCCCTGGGCAGGGTGCTCGCGGAGCTCGCGCTCGACGGCGAATCCACCGACGACCTCAGCGAGTTCGCCGCAGCGGACGCGATGATCCTCGCCTGACCGGGAATCCGCTCGTGACCCGGTATATCCTCCAGCGCATCCTGTCGTCGCTGCTCGTGCTGTTCATCCTGTCGGTCCTCGTGTTCTCGATGGTGCGGATCATCCCGGGCGACCCGCTCGCGGCCTTCGTCGACCCGGCCAACCCCGATCCGGCGAAGCTGGCGGCGCTCCGCGAGGAGCTCGGTCTCGACCGGCCCTGGATCACGCAGTACTTCGCGTGGCTGCTGGGTGTCGTGCAGGGGGACTTCGGGCGGGCGATCACCGTGCCCGGTGAGGTCTCGGCGCTGATCGCCGCCCGCCTGCCTCTCAGCCTGACCCTCGCCGTCATGGCCACCGTGTTCGGCACCGTGCTCGGCATCCCGGCCGGCGTCCTCGCGGCCACGCGCTGGCGCCGGGTTCCCGACCACCTGGTGCGCGGGTTCTCGTTCGTGCTCCTCGCCACCCCGCCGTTCGTGCTGGGAACGGTGCTGGTCCTCGTCAACTCCCTCACCCTGAGGCTGCCGCTCGTGGGGTACTCGGGCGCCGCGAACGACCCGCTCCGCGCGATCGGAGTGCTGATCCTGCCGGCGCTCCTCATCGGCATCGTCCTCGCGGCGATCGTGGCGCGCTACACCCGGGGAACACTGCTCGACACGCTCGGACAGGACTTCGTGCGCACGGCACGAGCGAAAGGCGCCTCCGCCGGCGTGCTGGTCGGGCGCCATGCGCTGCGCAACGCCCTGATCCCCGTGACGACGGTCATCGGTATCGAGCTGGCAGCCCTCGTCGGCGGCACCGTCGTGATCGAGGCCGTCTTCTCGCTCCCGGGGATGGGGTCGCTGCTGCTCACCGGCATCCGCTCGTCCGACTACCCGATCATCCAGGCCAGTGTGCTGCTGATCGGCGTGGTGTACGTGGTGATCAACTTCGCCGTCGACCTGCTGTATCCGCTGATCGATCCCCGAGTGAGGGTGCACGCACGATGACCGTCACAAGAGAACTCGCCCTCGCCGAGATCGCGGGAAGGCGCTCGCGCCGCCGTCGCTTCGGCCCGTCGTTCTGGAGCGGAGCGGGGATCCTCGCGGTCATCCTCGTCGTCGCCGGCTGGATGACGCTGTGGCCCCTGCACGACCCGTTCGTCGCGGCGGGGCCTGCCCTCCGACCGCCGAGCCTCGACAACCCGCTCGGCACCGACAACCTCGGCCGCGACACCTTCACCCGACTCGCCCTCGCCGCGCGCACCAGTCTCGTCATCTCCGGCGCGGCCGCGCTGCTCGGTGCCGTCATCGGCACCTTCTTCGGCCTGCTCGCCGGCTACGTCGGGGGATGGGTGGACGCCGTGATCATGCGCATCGTCGACGCGGTGCTCGCCCTCCCCGCGATCCTCGTGGCGCTCGTCGTCGGAGTCGTGATCGGCAACGGGCCATGGCCGCTCATCCTCGCCCTCGGGCTCGTGTTCGCCCCCGGTTTCGCACGGGTCATGCGCGCGCCGGTCATCGCCCTCCGGGAGCGCGACTTCGTGCTCGCCGCCACTCTGAGCGGCGTCCGGCCGGCCAGGGTCATCGTGGAGCACCTGCTGCCCAACGTGCTGACACCGCTGTTCGTGCAGTTCGCGTCGGTGGCATCCCAGGTCGTTCTCATCGAGGCAGCCCTCAGTTACCTCGGTCAGGGCGTGCAGGCTCCCGAGCCCTCTGCGGGGCGCATGATCAGCGAGTTCACGCGGTTCATGCAGATGAACCCGCTGCTCATCATCCTTCCCTCGCTCGTGATCATCCTGCTGTCCGCGGCGTGGAACCTCCTCGCGGACGGCCTGCAGGACTATCTCGCGCCACGCCGCGAACCCGCCTTCTCGCTGGGACGGCGGACGAAGCGCCGCGACTCCGCGAACCCCGACCGCACCACCACACCCATGCACCACACCCGAACGGAGTAGAGGTATGAACAGACGACACTGGGCAGGGGTGGCGGCACTCGCCGTCGCGACCCTGACGATCGCCGGATGCACGTCCGGCGGCGGCACCGGCAACGGCGGGCAGGACGCGGGCGACCCGGTCGCCGGCGGCACCCTCACCTGGGGTGTTCCGGCCGAGCCGTCCGCAGGCGGGATCGATCCGATGGTCGCCTCGACCATCGCGGCCGAGGTCATCTACTCGATGGCCTACGACACCCTGCTGACGCGCGACGACGACGGAACGATCGAACCCGCGCTCGCGACCGAATGGGAGCAGACCGACGACACGACCTGGGTGTTTCAGCTGCGCGACGACGTCATGTTCGCAGACGGCACCCCGTTCGACGCCGGGGACGTCGTCTACTCGTTCGAGACCCGCAAGGACGGCGGCACGAACGCGACCTACCTCAGCCTCATGGAGAGCGTCGAGGCGACAGGTGACTACGAGGTCACGTTCCGCTTCAGCGCACCGGACGGCACGTTCCTCGACGCGGTCTCCGCCCGGCAGACCTTCCTCATCGTCAGCGAGGAGGCGTACGGCAATGCCTCGGAGGAGGAACGGCAGACGAGCAGCGTCGGAACCGGCGCCTACCAGGTGACGGAATGGAACCAGGGTGTCTCGGTCACCCTGGAGAAGAACGAGAACTACTGGGGCGAGGAGCCCTACATCGACACGATCGTGTTCGAGCTGTACCCCGACGAGAACACCCTCCTCGCCGCCGTGCAGCAGGGCAGCGTGCAGGCCGCGGCGTTCATCGACGGCAGTCTCGCGCAGCAGGCGGCATCGTCGGGGTTCACGCTCGGTGACGCCGCGTTCCGCCAGAACCTCGCGGTGTACGTCAACCCCGAGTCCGGGCCGCTGGCCGACATCGACGTGCGACGGGCCTTCTCGCTCGCGCTCGACCGGCAGGCGATCGTGGACACGGCGATGCTCGGCAACGCGGGCATCTCGTTCGTGCCACCAGCGGGAGACCCCGGAGCCACCGACGCGACCACTCTGCCCTACCATGAGCGCGACGTCGACGAGGCGAAGCGCCTGCTCGCGGAAGCCGGACAGCCGAATCCCGAGATCACCCTCAGCTACATGGGCGATGTCGCCGCAGCGCACCACCCGGTCTACGAGATGATGCAGCAGCAGCTCGCCGAAGCGGGCATCACCCTCAACCTCAAGGCGACGCCCCTCGCGGAGATCTCGCCGATCTTCACCACCGGCGAGTCGTGGACCGACCTCGTGGCGATCCCCGGCAGCCCGCGTGCCTCGGCCGCCTACTACCTCGAGCCGGTGCTGCTCGAGGGCGGCTACTACAACCACTGGGACGGCAACCCCGACGCCGACAAGGCGCGCGAGCTGCTCGTGCAGGCGAAGTCGGCGGCGACGCCCGAGGAGTACGCCGACCTCATCGCGCAGCTCGCGACGGAGGCCGCAGACAAGGCGCTCGAGTTCGTGCCGGCGGCCGTGCCGGTGTACTTCGAGGTGTGGGACTCGAACAAGCTGCACGACTACGAGAATGACGCGTTCTACGCGCGATCGGCTCTCGACCACGCCTGGCTGACCCAGTGAGGCCCCGCCCCGACGCCGCGCATCCTGCGGCGTCGGGGCACCCTACCCGCACGCTCGACAGGAACGAGAAGCGCATGACCGAAGACACCGACGCCCTGCGCGTCGACGACCTCAGCATCGCCTACGGCGGCGCCCCGCCCTCGGTCTCCGGCGTCTCGCTGCGCGTGCGCAAGGGCGAGATCGTCGGGGTCATCGGCGAGTCGGGCAGCGGCAAATCGAGCATCGCCCTCGCCATGATGGGCCTGCTGCCTGACTCGGCGCGCGTGACGGCGCGCAGGCTCGACGTGGCCGGCAAGGACATGAACGACGCGGGCGAGCGCGACTGGGCGAAGATCCGCGGCCTCGCGGCATCGATGGTCTTCCAGGAGCCCATGTCGGCACTCAACCCCTGCATGCGCATCGGCGCGCAGATCGCCGAGGTCCTGCAGATCCACGGGAAGGCTGACCGACGCCAGGCCAGGTCGCGGGCACTCGAGATCCTCCGACTCGTGCAGATGCCTGACGCGGAGAAGCGCCTGGACTACTACCCGCACCAGCTGTCGGGCGGACAACGGCAGCGCGTCGTGATCGCGATCGCCGTCGCAGCCGGACCCGACCTCTTGGTCGCAGACGAACCGACGACCGCCCTCGACGTGACCGTGCAGGCGCAGATCCTCGACCTCATCCGCACCCTGCGGGACGAGACGGGGATGGGAGTGCTGTTCATCAGTCACGACCTGGGCGTGATCGGACAGCTCTGCGAGCGCGTCGCGGTGATGTACCGCGGGCGGGTCGTCGAGTCCGGATCGGCTCGCCGGGTGCTCGACGATCCACGGCATCCCTACACCCGCGCTCTGCTGGAGAGCATCCCTCGTCCGTCGGTGCCCGTGCGCTCGCCCCTCGCCGTCATCCCCGCCGTCAACGACTTCGCCGAGGTGGCGCCCGTTCTGGAGGAGGCCTCATGAGCGACGACGTCCTCCGCGTCCGCAACGTCACGCAGCGCTTCGGTCACGGCAACGACACCATGACAGCCCTCGACGACGTGAGCCTCACGGTGCCACGAGGACAGACGCTGGGTCTGGTCGGCGAATCGGGGTCGGGCAAGAGCACCCTCGCGCGGGCCATCCTGCTGATGCGCACGCCCACCGCCGGCACGATCGAGTTCGACGGGACCGACGTCACCGGCCTGCGCGGCAGTGCCCTGCGGCGCCATCGCCGTCGCGTCCAGATGGTCTTCCAGGACCCGAACGACTCCTTGGATCCGCGCTTCACGGTCGCTCGATCGATCGCCGAACCGCTGGTCGCGGCCGGCGTCGGCGCGAAGGAGCGCCGGCGACGGATCGCCGACGCCCTCGACCGTGTGGCGCTGCCGATGGATGCCGCGGGACGCTACCCGCACGAGTTCTCCGGCGGACAGCGTCAGCGCATCGCGATCGCCAGGGCGATGGCGGCCGAGCCCGAGTTCGTCGTCCTCGACGAGCCCACGTCGGCCCTCGACGTGTCGGTGCAGGCCCAGGTGCTGAACCTGCTCGTGCAGCTGCAGAAGGACTCCGGGGTCACATACCTCTTCATCACCCACAACCTGTCGGTCGTGCACCACATCGCGCACCGCGTCGCGGTCATGCATCGAGGCCGCGTCGTCGAGGAGGGCACGGGGGAGCAGGTCATGAACGCCCCCGAGCACCCCTACACGCGGACACTGCTCGAATCGATGCCCGTGCTGTACCGGAGCTGACTCACGAGAGGAGACAGCCATGCGCGTTCAGAAGCGCGGCGGCGACCACCACGACTGGGAACTCTACGACGGTGCCGGTCGCATCGGCATCGAGTGGTTCTTCCGCCAGACGACATCGCTGCCCATCTCGGTCATGATGTACCGGCTGGAACCCGGAGCCGAGGAGGGACAGCACCACCACCTGGGTGGCGATCCGGACAGCTGCTCGCCGGGCAGCTCGGACGAGCTGTACGTCGTCACCAGGGGCGAGGTCGTCGTCACCTCCGGCGACGATCGGCGCACGTTAACGCCGGGCGATGCGTTCTACGCACCGGAGGGCATGCGTCACGGCGTGCGGAACGAGTCGGATGCCGTCGCCGAACTGGTGCTCGTGTTCGGTCCGCGCGGCCCGCACCCCTTCCCGCAGACGGGGCTGGAGGTCTTCGACGCGGAGGCGGAGCGCTAGGAACTCGGAGCGCGCAATCGCTCGCGCAGCTCGTCGAGCCTCACGGCGATCCCGATGCGGAACATCCGCTCGTCGTCGCGCCATCCCGGCCCGAGCACGTGATCGAGTCGGTCGAGACGCTGGAGGATCGTGTTGGTGTGGAAGTTCAACGCGCGCGCGGTGCGGGTCGGGCTCGCATTGTGGCGCACGAAGGCTCGGAGCGTGCCGAGGAGATCCGCGTTGCGATCCGCGTCGTAGTCGCGGACGGCGCCGATCGTGTCGCGCAGGAAGGTCGACAGGCCCTCCGCGTCGGCATCGAGCACCGCCGAATAGGGGAGGAAGTCCTCGACGTGCGCGGTCAGGCCGTCGAGACCGAGCGCCGCCAGCAGGCGCGCGGTGCGTCGCGCGGAGAGGAACGCGGCGGGGAGCGGGTCGCGATGCGGCGGAGGGACGACGAGGGTCACCGCATCCTGGATCGCCGCCGAGACCTGGGACCGCAGCTGCTCGAGATCGACATCGACGCGGGTGTGCTCGCGAGCGGCGACGACGAAACCGCGATACTCGCCCACGAGCGCGCGGTCGTCCAGCGAACGAGACAGCGCGCGTGCGGCAGCCGCCTGCTGGTCGCCGGGCACGGACAGCAGGAGCAGCGAGTCCAGTGCGCCGAGATCGACGGCGAGCCGCCGCGCGCGACGCTCGACGTCGGACCGGCGCTCCGGCACGTCGTCGAGCAGATCGGCGATCAGCTCGCTGCGCACCCGGCGGTCGGCCCCGGACGCCGCCTCCTGCTGCAGCTCGAGCAGCGCCCCGACCTGCGCGGCGCGCTCGATCGTGCGCAGGTCGACGGCACCCAGCTCGAAGGCCCCGTCGCCGAGCAGCAGGGCGCCGAAGTGCCGGCTGCCGGCGGTCAGCGCCGACACGGCGCGCACCCCGGGGCCGGCGATCGGCACGCAGTGTCCGTGGCGTCGGCTTTCGGCGAGAGCCGACCGCACCGGTTCGCCGAGCGACAGCATCCCCGGGGCGAGGGGGAGTCCGGCCGCGGCGATCACGTTCTCCTGCGCGTCGATGATCGCGACGGCCCGGCCGAGTGCCGAGGCCAGCGTCTCGGCCACCGGGGCGAAGCCGCCGCCGGCGAGCACCGCCTGGACGAGCTCCTGATGCACCGTGTTCGCGCGGTCGCGCTCGACGAGATGGGCGGTCAGGCTCTCCAGCGTGCGGCGGCTCGCGTCCTCCGAGTCGCGCAGGTCCCGCAGCGTCTGCGTCGTCTGCAGGATCACCGACGCATGGTCCGCCAGGGCGGACAGCAGCGCCACCTCGTCGGGGGAGAACTCCTTCTTCTCGCGATTGCCGACGAACAGCACGCCGAGCACGTCGTTGCTGCTGAGCATCGGCACGCCGAGGAGCGAGACGAGTCCTTCGGCGGACACCGCATCGTCGATCCCCGCGTCATGGCGGTCGGCGGTGTACGTCGCGTAGTCGGCCGCCCAGTGGGCCGAGCGCGACTCGACGACGACGCTCGCGAGCCCGCGCCCGGGCGGCACGCGCAACTGCTGGAACGACGCGCTCACGGACCCGCTCGTCTCGCGCACCCGAAGCTCCGCCGTGTCGGGGTCGAACTCCGACAGGTACGCGAGATCGACGCCCATCATCTCCCGCGCGCGCTGCACGAGTCGGGCGAGCACAGCATCGCTGTCGCGCAGCTCGGCGAGCTCGCGCGCGCTGGAGAAGAGGGCGGTGAGTTCGTGCTCGCGACGACGCAGGCGCGACAGTTCGCGCTGGGTGCGGGCCACACGCTCGGCGAGCAGCGCCGCATCCGCCTGACCCGCGCCGAGACGGCGCAGCGCGTCGCTGACCCCCGTCGGGCCGACGAGCGCAGGGTCGTAGGCGGCGTCGAGGAGCGAGGCGATCGCATCGTCGTGCTCGGGCATCGTCGTCCCTTCCGCGGTGGTCTGCGCCGGCGGGCGCCCGAGTTCAGTGTCGAGCATGACCGTCGTGGTCTTCAAATCCGGTCGGCGCTGCGCTGCTCCTCGCCGCGCGCGGCGGTGCGCAGCAGTGCGCCGGCGAGGTCGGGCCACAACTCGTGCGGGATGAGGTGCCCCATGTCGGGGTGCACCTGCAGCTCAGCGCCGGGCACGGCCTCGGCGATGTCGACCGCTCCGGCCCAGTGCAGCACATCGTCGTCGCGCCCGTGGAAGACCAGCGTCGGCGCCCGCACGCCGCGCAGATCCTCGAGCCGCTCGGGCGCGCGTCGCAGCGCCGCCCACTGCCGCGAGAAGCCGGCCGGGTGGTAGCCGCGGTCGTAGGCGTCACCGGCGGCGCGCACGTGCCAGTCGACCTGCGGGTCGTACCGACCGGGGGCGCCCGCCTGCACCGCGGCGGCGGCGAAGGCGACCGCCTGCTCCCTCGACACGCGCACCGGCGGCTCGGCGAGCTCCGGGCGCTCCCCGTGCAGCACGTATCGAGGTGACTGCCCGGGGAGGGTGGAGAGGAGCCCGAGGCTGCGCACGCGCTCGGGGTGGTGGATTGCGAGCATCTGCGCCATCATCCCGCCCATCGAATGCCCGGCGATGTGGGCGGACGCGACGCCCAGTTCGTCCAGCACGCGCAGCACGTCCTCCGCGAGATCGATCAGGTCGTAGCCGCCGTCGACCTCGTCGTCGTCACCGAACAGCTGCGACAGCCCGGTGTCGCGGTTGTCGAAGCGCACGACCCGCAGACCTCCGTCGACGAGCAGCCGGATGAACTCCTCGTCCCAGCTGAGGAGTTGCGCCCCGCCGCCCGAGACGAGCACGAGGACGGGGGAGTCGTCGGCGCCGAAGACCTCGAAGTAGAGGCGCACGTCGGCGGATTCGGTGTACGGCATCGGTTCTCCTCGCGCGTCGGGATCGGGGTCGAGCGTCGGGTGTTCTGCGAGTCTAGGTTCGCGACAGGGCGGGAGTGATGTGTCGACCGCATATACGAGCGCCCTGGCGATGAGCGTTCCACCCATCGTCGCCCCTGTCGTGCGCTCCTAGTGTCATCTGTGACCCCAGCGCCGCGGACCCGGCGGCTGGATGGAAGGAAGGTGGCCGATGCCGACCAACAGCCGAATCTCCGGACTGCGCGATCACACCCCCGACGAGCGGCTCTCGCTCGTCGCGGAAGGAGCCGGGATCGAGCCGGACTCCCTGAAGGCGTTGCGTCCCGATGACGGCCTCTCGCTCGCGCAGGCCGACCACATGATCGAGAACGTCGTGGGGATGGTCGGCATCCCGGTCGGCGTCGCCACGAACTTCACGATCGACGGCGTCGACCGGCTCGTGCCGATGGCGACGGAGGAGCCGAGCGTGGTCGCAGCGGCGTCGAACGCCGCCCGCATGGCCCGCGACCTCGGCGGCTTCACGACCTCGTACACCGGCGACGTCATGATCGCGCAGATCCAGGTGCTCGACGCCGTCGACCCTCACGGCACGCGCTTCGCGCTGCTGGAAGCCGAGAGCGAGCTGCTTGCGCTCGCGAACGAGCAGGACCCGATGCTCGTCTCGCTCGGCGGCGGCGCCTTCGCCATTTCGGTGCGGGTGCTGCCCACCCGCGCCGGCACGCAGGTCATTGTGCACCTGCACGTCGACGTGCGCGACGCGATGGGCGCGAACGCCGTCAACACCATGGCCGAGGCGATCGCCCCGCGCATCGCCGAGGTGGCCGGCACGCGGACCCTGCTGCGCATCCTCACCAACAAGGCCGAGCTGCGCCTCACCCGCGCCCGCGCCGTGTTCGACGCCGAGATGCTCGGCGGAACGCAGGTCGTCGACGACATCGTCGCCGCGAGCGCGTTCGCCGAGGCGGACGCCTACCGTGCCGCCACGCACAACAAGGGCATCATGAACGGCATCACGGCGGTCGTGCTCGCGACCGGCAACGACACCAGGGCCGTCGAGTCCGGATGCCACTCGCACGCCGCGCGCGCCGGCGGCTACACCGCGCTCTCGCAGTTCGAGAAGGATGCCGACGGCAACCTCGTCGGCACCCTGGAGGTGCCCCTCGCGGTCGGCCTCGTGGGCGGCGCTACGCGGGCCCACCCCACCGCGCAGGCCGCCGTGCGCCTGCTCGGCGTCGAGACGGCCCGCGAGCTCGCGAGCGTGATCGCCGCGGTCGGCCTCGCGCAGAACCTCGCCGCGTGCCGCGCGCTCGCCGCCGAGGGCATCCAGCGGGGGCACATGACCCTGCACGCCCGCACGATCGCCGCCTCGGCGGGCGCGGAGGTCGACGAGATCGGCGCGGTCGCCGCGCGCATCGTCGCCGACCGCCGCATCCGCGTGGAGCACGCCCGCGAGGTGCTCGCCGAGCTGCGCGCCGGGGCATCCGCATGACCGACGCGCTGCCCGCCCCTCGGGTCGTCCGCGAGGAGGGCCTGCCGGCCCGCGTCACGGTGTTCGAGGTCGGCCCCCGCGACGGCCTCCAGGCCGAGACCGACATCATCCCGGCGCTGATCAAGGCGCAGCTGTGCCGACGGCTGTACGCCGCGGGCAGCCGTGACGTCGAGGTGACGAGCTTCGTCCCGCCGACGTGGATCCCGCAGCTCGCCGACGCCGAGCAGGTCGTCGCGGCGCTCGAGGTGCCCGAGGGCGCCCGGGCCGTCGGCCTCGTGCCGAACCTGCGCGGTCTGCAGCGCGCGCTCGACGCCGGCATCCGCGAGGTGTCCGTCGTGGTGAGCGCGACCGAGTCGTTCGCCCAGGCGAACCTCAACACGACCCGCTCGGGCGCGATTGACCGCGCGGTCGAGGTCATCGCCGAGGCGACCCGTCAGGGTGTGCCGGTGCGCGGCTACGTGTCGATGGCGTTCGGCGACCCGTGGGAGGGCTCCGTCGAGTCCGACGCCGTTGTCTCGGCGGCCGGCGCCCTGCACGAGGCGGGTGCCCGCACCATCGCCATCAGCGACACGATCGGCGTCGCGACGCCCGGTCACACGGCGTCCATTATCGGCGAAACGCGGGCCGCCGGCGTCCCCGTCGAGGCGATCGCGCTGCACCTGCACGACACCTACGGGCAGTCCCTCGCCAACGTGCACGCGGCCCTGCGCCTCGGAGTCGCGGAGTTCGACGCGTCTGTCGGCGGACTCGGTCGGTGCCCGTACGCCAAGGGCGCGACCGGTAACCTCGCGACAGAGGATCTCGTGTGGATGCTGCACGGGCTGGGCATCGAGACGGGACTCGATCTCCGGGCCCTCGCCGCCACCACGCTGTGGCTCTCCCGGCTCCGCAACGTCCGCCCCGCGTCGAACGTCGCCCGCGCGTTCGCCGCCGCGGGGCTCGACGCCCCCGAACCCGCACAGGAGGTCACCACCGCATGATCGACACCACCCTCCCCGCACCCGGCGCCCTCGCCGGCGTCACCGTGATCGACCTCTCGCGTGTGCTGGCCGGTCCCTACGCGTCACAGACCCTCGCGGACCTCGGCGCGACCGTCATCAAGGTCGAGAACCCCCGCGACCCCGACGTCTCGCGCGGCTTCCCGCCGTACCTGACCGATGGCGACGAGGAGTTCAGCGCCTATTACGCGCAGTACAACCGCGGCAAGCTCGGCGTCGGCCTCGACCTCGCGACGCCCGAGGGCAAGGAGGTCCTGAAGGATCTCGTCCGCGGAGCCGACGTGCTCGTCGAGAACTTCCGTCCGGGCACGATGGAGAAGCTCGGCGTCGGCTACGAGGTGCTGCGCGAGGTCAACCCGCGCCTCGTGTACACCGCCATCTCGGGGTACGGCCGCACGGGCTCGCGCAGCCGGCGCCCCGCGTTCGACAACACGGCGCAGGCCGCGGGCGGCATCTGGTCGATGAACGGCTACGCCGACCAGCCGCCGGTACGCGTCGGCGTCACGATCGGCGATCTCTCGGCGACCCTCTTCGCCGTGATCGGCACGCTCGCGGCCCTGCGTCACGCCGAGGCCACCGGCGTCGGCCAGGTCGTCGACGTCGCGCAGGTCGACAGCATCGTCGCGCTCACCGAGACCGCCGTGGTCGACTACACGGTCACGGGCAACGTCGCGTCGCCGCAGGGCAACGCCCACGCCTGGGTGCGACCGTACGAGCTGTTCGACTGCGCGGACGGCCAGGTGTTCTTCGGGGCGTACACGGACAAGCTCTGGAACGCGAGCTGCGACCTCTTCGGCACGCCCGAGCACAAAGAGGATCCGGAGATCGACACCATGCGCAAGCGGTTCGACGACGACGTCTACGAGCGGCGCGTCAAGCCGATCGTCGCCGGGTGGCTCGCGAGCCGCACGAAGCAGGAGCTCGAAGACCTCGCGGGCGATGTGGTGCCCCTCACCGCGATCAAGACGATCGGCGAGGTCGTCGACGACCCGGGGACCGCCGAGCGCGACATGATCGTCGAGGCCGACTACGGAGACCTCGGCGTCCTGCGCATGTTCGGCCAGCCCATCAAGCTGTCGGAGACACCCGCGACCCCGGCCCGCACGGCCAACAGGTTCGCCGAGCACGCCGACGAGGTGCTCGCGACGTACGCGGGTTACGACGCCGCGCGCATCGCCGAACTGCGTGCCGCAGGGGTGCTGCCGTGAGCCCGTCGCCGCGGGTCGTGCGCACCGAGCCGATCACGACGGGCACGGTCGAGGCGTACCGCGGCACGTTCGCCGCATCCGATCCCGTGCTCGACGCGGGCGATGTGCTGCCCGCGGGGTGGGAGGGCGTGTTCTTCCCGTTCGCGGTGCCGCTCGCCGACCTGCGCCCGGACGGCACGCCCGCGCGGGACGGCGTCGTGCCCGAGATCGACCTGCCGCGACGGATGTACGCCGGGGAGACGACGGAGTTCCTGCGGCCGATCCGCGTCGACGACGAGGTCACGCAGACCACGACGCTCGGCGGCGTCGTCGAGAAGTCCGGCTCGCGCGGTCGGCTGACCTTCGTCGACATCGCCCGCGAGTACGCGGTCGACGGGGAGGTCGCGGTGCGCAGCGTCTGGCACGACGTGTTCCTCGAGGCGGCCGACCCCGATGCGCCGCAGCGTGCCCCGCAGCCGCAGCCGCAGGTCGCGGCCGAGGCCGACTGGGTCGAGGAGATCTCCCTCGACGCGCGGCAGCTGTTCCGTTTCTCGGCGCTCACCTTCAACACGCACCTCATCCACTACGACCGGGCGTGGGCGCGCGACGTCGAGGCGCTGCCCGACCTCCTCGTGCACGGACCGCTCACGCGCATCCTGCTCATGGACGCGGCCCGGCGCCACGCCGACGGACGCGTGCCCGCCCGTCTCGACGTGCGGGCGATCGCGCCCATCCTCGTCGACCGGCCGCTGCGGCTCGTGGGGGGCGGCGCGACGGGCGACGGCCTGCGCGTGACGGCTCTCGACGCCGACGACGTCGTGCTCGCCACCGCCGACATCGCGTTCTCCGACCGCTGACACTCTTCCCCCGGGCGTATCGCTGTGCACACAGCACAGTTCACGGACAAGCACTGTCGCGACAGAACATTGCCGCCACCGCCGTGTCTCCGTAGCGTGAATACGGCGGATTGACGCCGTCGCCCCTCGGCTTTCGAATCGCTTGATGTGCGACTTCGACCCGACGATTTCCGCAATTCAAGCGATTCGAAAGTTCACCCGACAGCCACCCGACAGCCCGACCTGGAGACGCCATGAGGCACAACCCCGACTACGCGCTCGACGACGTCGACGCCGTGCGCGCGCTCGTGCGCGAGAACCCGTGGGCGACGATCGTCAGCCACGTGCCGGGTGCGGGACTCGTCGCCTCGCACTACCCGGTGCTGCTCGAGGAGGATGCCGAGGGCATCGTGCTGGTGAGCCACGTCGGCCGCCCCGACGAGCGGCTGCACGAGCTGGGACGGCACGAGACCATGGTGATCGTGTACGGCCCGCAGGGCTACGTCTCGCCGGGATGGTACGAGTCCTCTCCGGCGGTCCCCACGTGGGACTTCGCTGTCGCACATCTGCACGGCACCCCCGAGCTGCTGTCCGACGAGGAGAACCTCGCGGTGCTCGACCGGCTCGTCGCTTGGTTCGAGAGCCCGCTTCCCGACCCGTTCCTCATGCACCGCACGCTGGAGAACACCGCGTACGCCGAGCGGATCGTGCACGGCACGGTGGGCTTCCGGCTGCGGGTGGAGCGCATCGACGCCAAGGACAAGATGAGCCAGGACAAGCCGGCGGCCGTCATCGCGCGCGTCGTCGAGGCGCTGCGCCGCCCCGGCCCCTACGAGAACCCGAAGCTCGCCGACCGCATCGCCGCGGTCAACCATGAGGTGCTGCAGGCACAGGAGGAGACAGCATGACCGCGTTCGTCGGAGTGCAGGACATGGTCGAGTGGATCGCGCGCCGCGGCGCGGAGGCCATCATGACCGAGATGGCCGACACGATCGAGGCGGACTTCCGTCGGTGGGAGTCGTTCGACAAGAGCGAGCGGGTCGCGAACCACACCCCGTTCGGGGTGATCGAGCTCATGCCGATCAGTGACCCCGACACGTACGCCTTCAAGTACGTCAACGGGCACCCGTTCAACCCGGGGCGCGGGTACCAGACCGTGACGGCGTTCGGGGTGCTCGCCGATGTGCACAACGGCTACCCGGTGTTCCTGGCGGAGATGACGATGCTCACGGCCCTGCGCACGGCGGCGACCTCGGCGATGGTCGCCCGTCGTCTCGCGCGCCCCGACTCCAGAACCATGGCGATGATCGGCGCGGGCAGCCAGGCCGAGTTCCAGGCGCTCGCGTTCCGCGGTGTGCTCGGCATCTCGCGCCTGCGCGTCTTCGACGTCGACCCCGCGGCCTCGGCGAAGTTCGTGCGCAACCTCGAGTCGCGCGGGTTCGACATCACGGTGTGCTCCTCGGCGTCCGAGGCGGCGGCCGGCGCCGATGTCGTGACGACGTGCACAGCCGACAAGGCGGTCGCGCAGGTGCTGACCGACGCCGACGTCGCCCCGGGCATGCACATCAACACGATCGGCGGCGACTGCCCGGGCAAAACCGAGCTGGATCCGCGGATCCTGGAGCGCGGGCCGGTGTTCGTGGAGTACACGCCGCAGACGCGGGTGGAGGGGGAGATCCAGAACGTCGCGGCGGACTTCCCGGTGACGGAGTTCTGGCGGGTGCTGGACGGCACGGCGCCGGGCCGCACCTCGTCTGAGCAGGTGACGATCTTCGACTCGGTGGGGTTCGCGCTGGAGGACTTCTCGGCCCTGCGCCACCTGCGCGCGGATCTCGCCGGCAGCGGGCTGGACACCGAGATCGACCTCGTCGCGACGCCCGACGACCCCAAGGACCTGTTCGGCTTCGCGACCTCGCCCGTCCCCGTCGCCTGACGCCGCGAGAACCCCGACCCTGCGCCCCGGGCGCCGAGAGGAGCACGATGTCCGAGACCCTCACCCTCCGCGGCGCGCGTCCGTACGACGGCGGCGAGCCGATCGACGTCGTGGTGCGCGACGGCCTCATCGCGGCGATCACGCCCCAGGGCGCGACGGATGCCGTCGGCGAGGTCGTCGACGTCGCCGGGCGCTGGATCGGGCCGGGGTTCTGGGACGCGCACGTGCACTTCACGCAGCACGTCATCCGCCGCCGCCGGCTCGACCTCACCGAGACCCGCAGTGCCGACGATGTGCTCGCGATCGTGCGCAGGGCGCGCGCCGAGGGGGCGCCGCTCACCGACGGGATGCTGATGGGCTACGGCTTCCGCGACGGTCTCTGGCCCGTGCCCGCCACCCTCGATGCGCTCGACGCGACCGTCGCCGACGTGCCGGTCGTGCTCGTGAGCGGCGATCTGCACTGCGGTTGGATGAACCGGGCCGCGGCCGCCCGCTTCGGCGTGGAGCTCGACGCGACGGGTGTGCTGCGGGAGGGGCCGTGGATCAGCCTGCTGCACTCCTTCGACGAGGCCGCGCACCTGCCCGCCGACGCCTACGCCGATGCGGCGGACGCCGCAGCCGCCCGCGGCGTGGTCGGCATCGTCGAGTACGAGAACACCGACAACGTGTCCGAGTGGTCGGAGCGCACGAGCGCGGGGCTGCGCAGTCTGCGCACCGACATCGCGGTGTGGCCCGACCGGCTCGAGTCCGCGATCGCGGCGGGGTATCGCACGGGCGACCTCGTCGACGACGCGGGCCTGGTGACCTTCGGGCGGCTCAAGGTCGTCGTCGACGGGTCGCTCAACACCCGCACCGCCTGGTGCTGGGACCCGTACCCGGGGATGGATCCCGGCCACCCGCACGCGTGCGGACTCGAGAGCGTGCCGATCCCCGAACTGCGCCGGCTGCTGCACCGGGCGCGCGGCGCGGGCATCGAGGCGGCCGTGCACGCGATCGGCGACCGCGCCAACACGGAGGTGCTCGACACGTTCGCGGAGCTCGGCATGAGGGGCGTGATCGAGCACGCGCAGCTCGTGCGCGACGACGACTTCGCCCGGTTCGCCGAGCTCGGTCTCATCGCGAGCGTGCAGCCCGAGCACGCGATGGACGACCGTGACGTCGCCGACCACCACTGGGCGGGCCGCACCGCCCGCGCCTTCGCGTTCGGGTCGCTGCACCGCTCCGGTGCCGCACTGCTGCTGGGGTCGGATGCTCCCGTCGCGCCCCTCGACCCGTGGATCTCACTCTCCGCCGCGACGGCCCGCAGCCGCGGCGACCGTGCGGCGTGGCATCCGGAGCAGCGGCTGCCGCTCGACGTCGCGCTCGCGGCATCCGTGCGCAGCGCGCTCGCGGTGGGAGAACCCGCCGACCTCGTGGTCACCGACCGCGACCCGTACGCCAGCGACCGCGACGAGCTGCGCGGCATGCCTGTCGCCGCGACGCTGCTCGGCGGCCGATTCACCCACCGGGAGCTGTGAGATGAGCACACTGACCTTCACGAACGGCCGGGTCTTCACCGGCGAGTCCGAGACGGCGTTCGCGTCGGCGTTCCGCATCGTCGACGGACGCGTCGACTGGGTGGGCGACGCCGCCGAGGTGGCCGACGCCGACGCCGTCGACCTCGGCGGGCGCACGGTGCTGCCGGGCCTCATCGACAGCCACACCCATCCCGCTCTGCTCGCCGGCACCGCGGCCGCCGTCGAGTGCTTCCCGCCGGCCGTGCGCAGCGTCGACGATCTCGTCGCCGTGCTGCGGGGCCACGCCGACGCGGTCACCGATCCCGGCGCGTGGGTGCTGGGCCGCGGCTTCGACGACACGAAGTTCCCCGACGGACGGATGCCGACGGCCGCCGACCTCGACCGGGTGAGCACCGACCGGCCCGTGCTCGTGTGGCGCTGCGACGCCCACTCCGCCGTCTGCAACACGCGAGCGCTCGAGCTGGCCGGCATCAGCGCCGAGACGCCCGACCCCGACGGCGCCCGGTTCGAGCGCGACGCCGACGGCACCCCGAACGGCGTGCTCACCGAGATCGCCGCGGTGAACGCCGTCGCTGAGTGGATCCCCGCCCCGACCGCCGACGAGCAGATCGACGCGCTCGTGACGATCGGCGAGGAGCTCGCCTCGCGCGGCATCGTCGCGGTCTGCGACCTGCTGTCGTCGCGCATCGACCGCCCGCTCCAGACCTTCCGCGCTGCCGCGCAGCGCGGGCTCCGTGCCCGGGTCGCGCTCTACCCGGGATGGGACCCCGCAGCTCCCCTCGCGGATCTCGACCCCGTCGACCGCGAGGGCGAGGTGCGCGTCGGCGGCGTCAAGGTCGTGCTCGACGGCGCGTACTCGAACCGCACCGCCTGGGTGCACGAGGCGTACCCGGGGTCGTGCGACCACGGTCTGCGCCTCGTCGACGACGACGATGTGCTCGCCGCGGGGGAGTGGGCGCGCCGCAACGGCGTGCAGCTCGCCGTGCACGCGATGGGCGACCGGGCCCTCGACCGCGTCGTGGAGCTCTTCGAGGGGCAGGAGCCCTGGCTCGACGGCATCCCGTCGGTGCGCATCGAGCACGCCACGATCGTGAGCGATGCGTATCTCTCGCGTCTGCGCGCGGCACGGATGCGGTTCGGCATCGCCACACACACGGTGTTCTTCTTCGCCGAGTACGACGGGTACGAGAAGGCGCTGCGGGTCGAACAGGTCCCTGACGCGTATCCCATCGCCCGGCTCTTCGCCGGGCTCGATCCGCTCGCTCTCTCGTCCGATCGCCCCGCCACCGCGTGGAGCGGCGCCGACGACGTGATGCTCTCCGTCGAGGCCGCAGTGCGCCGCCGTACCTACAACGGCGTCGAGTTCGGCCCGGAGGCGGCGATCACGGTACCCCAGGCGCTGCTGCTCTACACCTCGCGGGCGGCGCGTCTGTCGCCGCTCACCGGTGTCGGGATGCTGGCCCCCGGGTTCGACGGCAGCTTCGCGGTGCTGGAGCGCGACGTGTTCTCGGTGGCGGCCGACGAGATCGCCGACGTGCGCGTCGCCGAGACCTGGATCCGCGGAGAGCGGGTGTTCCGAAGGGAGAGGATGTGACCGACGCGTCCTTCCGCCCCCTCGAGGGCGTGCGCGTGATCGATTTCACGAGGCTGCTCGCCGGGCCCTCGGCGACCATGACGCTCGCGGAGCTCGGAGCCGAGGTCGTCAAGGTCGAGCAGCCGGGGTCCGGCGACGAGACCCGGCACTGGGGTCCGCCGTTCGTGCACGGATCGAGCGCCTACTTCCAGGCGATCAACCGCGGCAAGCGCAGCATCGTCCTCGATCTCACCGCCGAGGCGGATCGGGAGGTCGCGCACGCGCTGATCGCATCGGCGGACGTCGTCGTGGAGAGCTTCCGTCCCGGAGTCGCCGACCGGCTGGGCATCGGCGCCGAGGAGATGGTCGCCCGCTTCCCGGCGCTCGTGTACGCCTCGATCAGCGGCTTCTCGCAGACGGGACCGCTGTCGGCGGAACCGGGGACGGCCGTGACGGTCGAGGCCGAGTCCGGTCTCATGCACGTGACCGGCTACGAGGGCGCGGATCCCGTGCGCTCGGGGGTCGCGATGGTCGACATCGCGACCGGCATGGCCATGGTGAACGGGGTGCTGGCTGCGCTGCTGGAACGCGAGCGCACGGGCCGGGGTCGACGTCTGGAGTTCTCGCTGTTCGCGACGGCTCTCAGCGCGCTGGGCACCGTGATCGCCTCGTCCTCCGCGGGCGGGCCTCCTGCCAAGCCGTGGGGGAGTTCGCATCCGTCGATCGTGCCGTATCGCGCGTTCGCGGTGGCGGACGGGCACGTCGTCCTCGGGGCGACGAACGACCCGATGTTCGCGCGGCTGATCGCCGCGCTCGACCTCGGTGCCGAGCTCGGTGGCGAGGGGTGGGCGCGCAATCGCGATCGGGTCGCGGGTCGAGCGGAGATCGAGGGCGTCCTCGCCGGACGCCTCGCCGATCTCGACCTCGACGTCGTCGTCGAGCGCCTGCGAGCCGCCCGCGTCCTCGTCGCACAGGTGCGCAGCCCCGAGGAGGCCGCGCGGGGAGCTCAAGCCGCGGCGCTGGGGATGATCGACGACGACGACGGGGTCACGATCGCCCGCTCCGCGCTGGCGACGAACGGCACGGCCAGACTGTCGAGGGCCCCCGTGCTCGACGCTGACGGGCCGGCGCTCCGAGCCGAACTGCGGTCGTGATCACGGTCCACCGACTGCGCGGATCACCCGTCGCCGAGCAGGCGCACCCGGCAGGCGAGCTCGACCGCGAAGCGGGCGTCGGGGTCGTCGAGGTCGATGCCGAGCAGTTCGCGGATGCGCCGCATCCGATACCCCACCCCGTTCGGATGCAGCATGAGCTCGCGCCCCGCGTGCACGAGCGAGCCCCCGTGCGCGAGGTACACGAGCAGCGTGCGCACCGACTGCCGTGCCCGATCCGCGCCGAGCTCGTCGAGCGGACGCAGGATGTCGTGCAGGAGCTCGCGGCTGATGGGCGAGGCGTACACGTCGAGCAGCACGCGGCGTAGACCCGTGACGTCGGTGAGCTCGACGCCGCCGAGGCGCCCGGCGGCGATCGCCGACTCGGCCGCGATCCGGGCCTCGGCGGCGGACTGCCGGAGTCCCAGCGCGCCGAGCTGCGGGGTGCCCAGGCCCAGGGTGTAGGCCCAGTCGGCGCCCGCGAGCTCCTGCGCCCGCTGCTGGATCCGCGTCGCGATCTCGCGCACCCGTCGCTGGTGGTCACCCGCGCCGTGCTCCTCGGTGCACACGAGCACGAGGTCGTCCTGCAGGAACGCGACGTGCCACATCTCGTCGCGCGCCTCGACGAGCTGCAGCGCGAAGAGCTCGAGCGCCGGTTGCACGCTGCGGGGCGCCCGCGCGTCGGGGTCGGCGCGGCGGGTCGGGCTGAGCCATGCCACGACGTGCGAGCGGGCGAGCGGCAGCCCGAGACGTGCGGCCTGCGCCACGAAGCCCTCGGCCCGCGAGGGGTCGGCCAGCACGAGCTCGACGAGCAGGTCGGCGCGCGACTGGGTCGGAGCGTAGCGGTCGCGGCTCTGCCGCTGGGCGACGCGCGAGAGCAGCGACGCGATCACCGGCAGGGCCACGGCCGTCGCGCCGTCCGACGACCCGGCGACGAGGCGTCCGATCGGCACCTCGCCGATGAACACGGCGTCGGAGTCGGTCCAGGATGCCGCGGGGTCGGCGACGATCGACAGCTCGACCCCGAGCGCGCCGCCCGCGGCCGACAGGATACTCTCGGTCGAGCCCTCGGGCGACGCGGCGGCCGCCGAGGCCAGCTCGATCGCCCTGGCACCCCGCATCATCGCCTCGGACGCCCCTCCCGAGATGGCGCGGTCGATCGTCTTTGCGAGCTCGGCGGCCGGCACCCCGGTGGCGGAGAACACCGGCACACCGCCGCGTTCCGCGAGCACCCGCGCCGTCTCGGCGAGCGTCAGCGACGCGGTGAACACGAGCCCGGCGAGGCCGCGCGCGCTCGCCTGCCGCAGGGCCACGTCGATGCGGAACGGCGGCGGCTGCTCCTCCTCGGTCAGGATCGCGAGCGTGCCCTCGGACAGTCCGTCGAGACGGTCGATCGCGGCGAGGTCGACGCGCACCACGCGCCGATCGTCGGCGGGCCCTGCGTGGAGCCGCAAGCCGAGTCGGTCGGCGTCGTCGCGCAGGTCGACGAGTGTGTACTGTGCCATGCGCACAGTATGCACGGAAACACTGGATGCGGGGAACATTGCCCACCGCCGGATGCCTTCGTACCGTGAACACATGGCTCAGACTCCTCCCGCCGACCTCGTCGCGGCGCCGATCACCGAGATCACGGCAGACGACATCGCCGCCCTCGGCGTGGGAACCGCGATTCTCGGTACCGGCGGCGGCGGCGCCGTCTACACCGCGCAGATCACCGTCGAGAACGCGCTGCGCACGCACGGCGCCGTGCCGCTCGTGCAGGTCGACGACCTCGGCCCCGACGACGTCGTGATCCTCATGTCGGGCATCGGCGCCCCCACGGTCGGCATCGAGATGCTGTCGGCGTCGGGCCAGATCCACGCGCTGCTGGCGGAGGCGGAGCGGCTGCTCGGACGCCCCGTCACGACCCTGATGGCCGCCGAGATCGGCGGCAGCAACGGCATCCACCCCATCGGCTGGGCGGCCCGGCTGGGCCTGAAGGTGCTCGACGCCGACGGGATGGGCCGCGCGTTCCCCGACGCCGCGATGGTCGCGATGAACGTCGCGGGAGTGCCGTGCGAGTGGGCCGTGCAGAGCGACGTCGTCGGCAACATCTCGGTCATGAAGACGATCGACCTGCACTGGCTCGAGCGCCATGCCCGTGCGCTCACGGTCGCGAGCGGCTCGATCTGCATCGCCGCGCACTACCCCCTCACCGCCGACACCGTGAAGGGCGCGGTCATCGAGGGCACGGTGACCGCGGCGATCCGCGTCGGCCACGCCCTCCTGTCGGCGTCCGACCCCGTGACCGCGATCGCCACCGAGCTCGACGCGCGCGTGCTGATGACGGGCAAGATCACCGACCTCGACCGCCGCACGGTCGGCGGGTTCGTGCGCGGCTCGGTCACGGTCGCGGGCACCGGCGCCGATCGCGGGCGGCTGCAGCGCATCGAGCTGCAGAACGAGAACCTGCTCGTACTCGAAGACGGCGAGGTGCTGGTGAGCGTCCCCGACCTCATCACGATCATCGACGCCGAGACCGGGCACGCGATCACCACCGAGATGCTGCGCTTCGGCCAGCGGGTCTCGGTGCTCGCCTGGGCGTGCGACCCGATCTGGCGCACCCCGCGCGGGCTCGAGCTCGCCGGACCAGCGGCGTTCGGCTACGACCTCCCGTACGTCCCCTTCGAAGGAGCGACCCGATGACCGCGCGCGACCTGTCCATCGGCGTCGACGTCGGCGGGACGAACACCGACGCCGTGGTGCTCGACGGCGACGGCCGGGTGCTCGCGTGGACCAAGCGGGCCACCACCGACGACATCACGGGCGGCATCCGCGCCGGCATCCGCGACGTGCTCGCCGCGATCGGCGACGACCGCTCTCGC
Organism: Microbacterium sp. LS_15; assembly: GCF_041954735.1. Taxonomy (NCBI): domain Bacteria; kingdom Bacillati; phylum Actinomycetota; class Actinomycetes; order Micrococcales; family Microbacteriaceae; genus Microbacterium; species Microbacterium sp. LS_15. The sequence continues at coordinate 128,080 of NZ_JAVAYD010000001.1, forward strand.
GTCTCGCGCGTCATGCTCGGCACCACCCACGCGACCAATGCGATCGTGCAGCGCCGGCAGCTCGATCGCGTCGCGATGATCCGCCTCGGCGCTCCGGCGGCGACCGAGTACCCGCCGCTCACCGGCTGGCCGTCCGACCTCGTGCAGATGGTGCTCGCGGGCTCGGCCATGCTCGGGGGCGGCCACATGGTCGACGGCACGCCCATCGCGCCGCTCGACCGCGACGGCATCCTGCGCTTCGTCGACGGCCTCGACGGATTCGACGCGATCGCCGTCGCCGGGATCTTCAGTCCCTCGTCGCCGGAGCAGGAGCTCGAGGTCGCCGAGATGCTGCGCGCCCACCTCGGGCAGGACACCCGTGTGTTCCTCAGCCAGGACATCGGCCCGACGGGTCTGCTCGAGCGCGAGAACGCGACCCTGCTCAACGCGGCGCTGTACAGCGTGGCGCGCTCGGTCACCGAGGCCCTCGTGACGGTCGTCGCCGAGGAGGGGCTCGACGCCACGACCTTCTTCGCGCAGAACGACGGCACGCTCATGTCGCTCGACTACGCGGCGCAGTACCCGGTGCTGACGATCGGCTCGGGTCCTGCGAACTCGATCCGCGGCGCCGCGTACCTGTCGGGGCACGACGACGCGATCGTCATCGATGTGGGCGGCACGACCTCCGACCTCGGCGTGGTCGTCGGCGGCTTCCCGCGGGAGTCCACGCTGCCCCGCGAGATCGGCGGCGTGCGCACGAACTTCCGCATGCCCGACGTGCTCAGCGTGGGGATCGGCGGCGGCACGATCGTCGACGTCGCGTCAGGCCGCGTGGGCCCGGACTCGGTGGGATACCGCATCGACCGCGAGGGGCTCCTGTTCGGAGGATCCACCCCGACGCTGACGGATGCCGCCGCTCTGGCCGGCAGTCCGGTCGCCGGTCGCCGGCTGCCCGCCCTCTCGTCGACCGTGTCGTCGGCCCTGGAACGCGCGCTCGCGCTCGTCGCCGACCGCCTCGACGAGGCCGTGGAGCGGCTGTCGCTCGGCCGCATGGACATCCCGCTGGTCGTGGTCGGCGGCGGAGGCTTCCTCGTGCCAGACAGCCTCGCCAGCGCCGGCAGCATCCTGCGTCCCGACCACGGCGGCGTCGCGAACGCCGTCGGCGCCGCGATCTCGCTCGCCGGCGGCCGTGCCGACCAGATGGCGCCCATGGGCGACCGCGAGTCCGCGATCGAGCAGGCCTCCGAGGCGGCCGTCGCGAAGGCCATCCAGGCCGGCGCCGACCCCCTGCAGGTCTCGGTCGTCGAGGTCCTCGAGACGCACGTCCCCTACACCACGCAGCCGACCGTGAACGTGACGGTCAAGGCGGCAGGCCCGCTCGCCCGGCTCGCGGCCGATATGCCCGTCCGCTGACGGTCCGGCCCGACCATCCCTCCCGCACCGACGCTTCACCCCACCCGAATCAGGAGATCGCTATGAAACGCAGTACCGCACTACCCGTGGCCGCCGCTCTCTCCGTCCTCGCCCTGACGCTGACGTCCTGCGCGGGCTCCTCTGATCAGGCCGGTCCCGACGAGGGCGACTTCGTCTCGGGCGGCACGTTCGTCACCGCCGTGGGCGACGATCCGGGCGACTTGAATCCGCTCAAGGCCGTCTCGCCCGACACGTTCTCGGTCGTGAGCATCGCCTACGAGTCGCTCATCGCCGTGACCGACGAGGGCGAGCTCGTGCCCTGGCTCGCCGAGAGCTGGGACGAGACCGGCACCGAGGTCGTCTTCACCCTCAAGGACGGCATCACCTGTTCCGACGGGTCGGAGTTCACCGGGCAGACCGTCGCCGACAACCTCAACTACAACGCGGATGCCGCGAACGCCACGTTCTCGTACGGCTCGGTCATCGACGAGAGCATCTCGGCCACGGCCGACGGCAACACGGTCACCGTCACGAGCACCGCGAACAACCCGTTCCTCGCCGTCAACGTGGGCACGATCATGCTCGTGTGCGACGCCGGTCTCGCCGACACGACCTCGCTGTCGGACACGACCGACGGCACCGGGCTCTACGCGCTCAGCGACATCAAGCCCGGCGACACGTACACCTTCTCCAAGCGCGACGACTACACGTGGGGTCCCGACGACGTCACGAGCGAGACCGCGGGTCTGCCCGACGCCATCGAGGCGCGGGTCGTGACCGACGAGAGCACCGCAGCAAACCTGCTGCTGTCGGGCGAGCTCAACGCCGCGACGATCTCGGGCGCCGACCGCTCGCGCCTCGACGGTGCGGGCCTCACCCACACGGGTGTGCGCAACCCCGTCGGCATGATGCTCTTCAACGAGAAGGAGGGGCGTCCTTTCGCCGATCCGCTCGTGCGCGAGGCACTGTCGACCGCGATCGACCGCGACGAGGTCGGCACCGTGATCGCCGACGGCGAGGGACTCGAGTCGATCTCGCTCGTCACGAAGAACCCGCTTCTGTGCGTCGCCGACGAGCCGGAGTGGACCCTGCCCGACACCGACCTCGACAAGGCGGGCGAATTGCTCGACGAGGCCGGCTGGACGCTGGGATCCGACGGCCTGCGCGAGAAGGACGGCCAGCCGCTCACGATCAAGTTCGTCTACAACGCCCCGACCTCGACCCACGCGGCCGCGGCCGAGCTGGTCAAGCAGACGTGGGACGAGCTGGGTGTGACGACCGAGCTGCTCGCGAACGACGCGGCGGCCTGGTCGGAGCAGCTGTTCTCGACGTTCGACTGGGACACGGGTTGGGTGCAGGTCGCTCCCGGCGGCCCGATCGTGCTCTCGACCTTCTTCGACGGCGCGACCCCCGACCAGGGCGGCCTGAACTTCATGTGGGTCGACAACCCCGAGTACTCGGAGCTCGTCGCCGAGGGATCGAGCGCGACCCCCGAGGACAGCTGCGCGATCTTCCAGGATGCTGAGAAGCAGCTCATCGAGCGCTTCGACGTCTTCCCGGTGATCGACAACATCCTGCCGACCTACCAGTCCGGCGCGGTGTTCGAGCAGCCGAACTTCATCCAGCCGACCTCGATCCGGATGCTGGGCTGACATGACGACGACTCCTCCTCCCGTGACCGCCGAGGTGGTCGACACGACCACGGCCGCCCTGGCGGCGCGGGCGGAGGAGCGCCGTCTGCGTCGGGGGCTCTCCCCGCGCACCGCGTTCCTGCTGCGACGCCTCGGCCGACTCGTCATCTCCCTGGCGGTCGTGGTCGTCGCCTCGTTCCTCCTCATGTACCTCGTGCCCGGCGACCCGGTGCGCGCGGCTCTCGGACAGAGCGCGACCCCGCAGCTCGTCGAGGCGACTCGCGCACAGCTGGGACTCGACCGGCCGATGGGCGAGCAGTTCCTCCGGTTCGTCGGCGGGCTCGTCACCGGCGACCTCGGCACCTCGGTGCGGCTGCAGCGGCCCGTGATCGACGTCATCGCGCAGCGGTTCCCGACGACGTTGCTGCTCGCCGTGCTCGCGTTCGTCATCGCGATCGTCGGAGCGCTCCCCGCGGGTATCGGGGCGGCCGTCCTCGCCCGCTCCGGTCGCCGCCGCGGCCTGTCGATCGCCGTCTCGGCGGTGCTCGGCATCCTCATCGCCGTGCCGAGCTTCCTCGTGTCGGTCGCGCTCATCGCGCTCTTCGCGGTCGAGCTGGGCTGGCTCCCCGCCGCCGGGTGGGGCAAGCCCGCCGACGCAGTGCTGCCGGTCGTCGCGCTCGCCATCGGCCCCATGGCCTACCTCGTGCGCATCGTGCAGGTCGAGATGCTCGCCGTGCTCGACACGACGTACATGACCACGGCCCGCGCCAAGCGGCTTCCCCGGCGGCTGCTGTACCTGCGGCATTCGCTGCCGAACATCGTCACGTCGACCCTGACCGTCGGCGGCCTGATCCTCGCGGGACTCACCGCGGCGACCGTGCTCATCGAGACCGTCTTCGCGATCCCCGGGCTCGGCACCATCATGGTGTCGTCGGTCGGCGCGAAGGACTACCCCATGGTGCAGGGCGTGGTCATCGTCTACGCCCTCATCGTGCTCGGGGTGAACCTCGTCGTCGACGTGATCCTCGCCACCATCGATCCCCGATCGTCGATCACGGAGGGCTGAGACATGACCATGCGCTCCCGCTTCCTCACCCCGACCGGGGTGTTCGCCCTCGTCGGCACGGCACTGCTCGTCTTCCTCGCCGTGGCCGGTCCTCTGCTGTGGGGGTCGGCGGCCGACACGACCGACGTCTCGTCGCGACTGCTCGGCGCGAGCGCCGCCCACCCGTTCGGCACCGACGAGCTGGGCCGCGACATCCTCGCCCGGGTGCTCTCGGCGACGCGCCTCACGCTGCTGCTCACGCTCGGCGCGACGGCGATCGCACTCGCCGGCGGCATCGTGTTCGGCCTCGTCGCCAGCATCCTGCCGCGCCACCCGCGCCGCCTGCTCACCGGACTGCTCGACATCCTGCTCGCGTTCCCCTGGCTGCTCATGGTGCTGTTCTTCACCGTGATCTGGGGAGCGACGGCCACGGGCGCGATGCTCGCGATCGGATTCGCCGGCATCCCCTCCTTCGCCCGACTCGTCTACAACCTCGCCTCCTCGGTCTCGGGCCGTGACTACGTGCGCGCCGCCCGGGTGGTCGGCGTCGGCCCCGTCGGCATCCTGCTGCGGCACGTGCTGCCGAACATCGCCAACCCCTTCTTCGTCAACGCCGCCGCCACGGCGAGCGTGACGCTGCTGTCGTTCGCGGGCCTGTCGTTCCTCGGACTCGGCGTGCAGGCCCCCGCCTACGACTGGGGTCGCATGCTGCAGGAGGGCATCCTGCGCATCTACGTCAACCCTCTCGCCGCGATCGGCCCCGGCATCGCGATCGTGCTCGCCGGTCTCGTCTTCACGCTGCTGAGCGAGGCGGTCGCCGCGAGCCGGGGTGCAGGATTCCGCGCCGTCGCGGCGCGGGCCGCGGGCGCCGTCACTCTCTCGGCGCGACGCACGGGTCGCACGGTCGTCACCGCGGAGCCCACGGGCGAGATCGTGGCCGAGATCCGCGACCTCCGCATCGCGTTCGGCACCGCCGGCGGCGGCACGGTCGAGCGCGTGCGCGGCGTCGACCTGCGCGTCGCCCGCGGCGAGATCGTCGGCATCGTGGGGGAGTCCGGATCGGGCAAGTCGCTCACGGCGATGGCGCTCGCCGGACTGCTCGGCGATGATGCGATCATGTCGACCTCGTCGCACCGCTTCGACGACCTCGACATGACGCGTATGCCCACCGCCGCCGACCGGGCTCGGCTGGGCGTCGAGCTGGGCATGATCTTCCAGGACCCGCTCACCTCGCTCAACCCCGCGCTGACGATCGGGCGCCAGCTCACCGAGGTGCCGGAGGTGCACATGGGGATGCGGTCGAAGGAGGCGCGTGCGCGTGCAGCCGACGCCCTCGGCGCCGTCGGCATCCCGAACCCGGCCTCGCGGCTCTCGCAGTACCCGCACGAGTTCTCGGGCGGCATGCGCCAGCGGGCGATGATCGGCATGGCACTCACGGGGCGTCCGCGCCTCATCATCGCCGACGAGCCGACGACCGCGCTCGACGTGACGGTGCAGCGCCAGGTCATGGGCGTGCTGCACCGGGCGCAGGAGGAGACGGGGGCGGCGATCGTCTTCATCTCGCACGACATCGCCCTGGTCTCGGCGTTCTGCGACCGCGTCATCGTGATGAAGGACGGACGGATGGTCGAGACCCTCGCCGCCGACCGCATCCGCGAGGATGCGCAGCATCCGTACACGCAGGCCCTCATCGCGTGCCTGCCCGACATGACCAGCGACCGCACGCAGCCGCTGCCCGTGATCCCGCCCGGGCTGCGGCCCGAGGCGCTCGACGAGCCGGAGTCGACGCCGGTGGCGGACGCCCACGACCAGGAGGTGCCGGTGTGAACGCGCTCGAGATCGACGGGCTCAGCGTCCGCTACGGCCGCACCCGCGTCGTCGACGGGGTGAGCCTCGCCGTGCCGAAGGGCCGCACAGTCGGGCTCGTGGGCGAGTCCGGATCGGGCAAGAGCACGATCGCGGCCGCCGCCGTGGGCCTCGTGCGTCCCGAATCCGGGTCGATCCGCGTCGACGGCGTCGAGGCGACGGGTGGCGGGTCGGCGGCACGTCGCGCCCGCCGGCGCATGCAGCTCGTCTTCCAGGACCCGTTCTCGGCGCTGGACCCGCTCATGCCGATCGGCGACTCGATCGCCGAGGCGCTGCGCGCGACCGGCCGCCGCTGGACCCGCGCAGAGCGCATCGCCCGCGTGCGCGAGCTGCTGGCGCAGGTGCACCTCGACCCCGAGCGCGCCGGCGAGCGCCCGGGGGCGTTCTCGGGCGGGCAGCGTCAGCGCATCACGATCGCCCGCGCTCTCGCGGGTGAACCCTCGGTGCTCATCGCCGACGAGGTCACGAGCGCGCTCGACGTGTCGGTGCAGGGTGCGATCCTCAACCTGCTGCGCGAGGTGCAGCAGGACCTCGGCCTGTCGATGCTCTTCATCTCGCACAATCTCGCGGTGGTGCGCTACATCAGCGACGAGGTGTGCGTGATGCGCCATGGCACGCTGGTAGAGAGCGGACCCACCGAGGAACTCCTCGCGCACCCCGCCGACCCCTACACGCGGGACCTGCTCGATGCGGTCCCGGTTCTCGGAGAGAGGATGCACTTCGGATGACATCTCACAGCGGCACCCCGCCCACGCCGACCGCGGGTGCCGCGGTCGGCGCCTTCGCGACCGAGGCCGAGGCCCTGCGGGCAGACCTCGTCGCGGTGCGCCGCGAGCTGCACGCCGCGGTCGAGATCGGTCTCGAGCTGCCGCGCACGCAGGAGATCCTGCTGCGCGAGCTCGACGGTCTGGGGCTGGAGATCACCTGCGGCGCGTCACTGTCATCCGTCACCGCCGTGTTGCGCGGCGGACGTCCCGGACCCGTGGTGCTGCTGCGCGGAGACATGGACGGGCTGCCGATCGCCGAGGCCACGGGGCTGCCGTTCGCCGCGACCTCGGGGGCCATGCACGCGTGCGGGCACGACCTGCACATGGCGGGCGTGCTCGGCGCCGTGCGGCTCCTCGCCGCGCGCCGCGAAGAGCTTCCCGGCACTGTCGTCTTCATGTTCCAGCCGGGCGAGGAGGGTCAGGCCGGCGGCCGCGTCATGATCGAGGAGGGCGTGCTCGACGCCGCAGGCGAACGGCCCGTCGCGGCGTACGCGATCCACGTCGACAGCGCCACCCCGAGGGGGCAGCTCGTGACGCGCGAGGGCGCCATGATGGCGAGCGCGAGTGCGCTGCGCATGACGCTGCACGGTACGGGCGGTCACGCCGCATTCCCGCAGCTCGGGATCGACCCGGTCCCCGTCGCAGCGCAGCTGATCCTCGCGGTGCAGACCTTCGCAGCGCGGCGCCTGCCGGCGACCGACCAGGCCGTCATCTCGATCACGCGCCTGAGCAGCGACTCGGAGGCGAGCAACGTGCTGGCCGCGGCGGTGCATCTCGAGGCGAACATCCGCACGCTGTCGATGGCGACGCTCGACACCGTGCGCGGTGAGCTGCCGACCATGCTCGCGGGTATCGCCGAAGCGAACGGATGTCGGCTGGAGACCGAGTTCATCGCGTCGTACCCCGTGACCTACAACGATCCTCCGGAGACGCGGGAGGTCCTGTCGGTGCTCGACGACCTCGTCGGCTCCGAGAGGGTCACGCGGTTGGCGGCACCGTCGATGGCCTCCGAGGACTTCTCGTACGTCCTGCAGGAGGTCCCGGGAGCCCTGGTGTTCGTCGGCGCAGCCCCCGACGGGGGACCGATGCCTTTGCACTCCGAGCACGCGGTCTTCGATGATGAGGTACTTCCGCTGCAGGCGACGGTTCTCGCCGAGCTGGCGTGGCGCCGACTCGCGCGGGGCTAGACCTGGTCGGTCCGGCCTCGCGCGAGTCGGCGGGTCAGCGGCGGCTGTCCGCGCGCGGGGTCAGCGCTGTGGCGCCTGCGACCTGGGCGTCCGTCGTCGCTGACGCGCGGGGGAGCGTCTCCGGCAGAGACGCGATGCCGATCACGCCGATCACGCTGAGGCCCACGAGGTAGGCGGCGACGAGCCAGGGCGTGCCGCCCGTGAGCCCGACGAGGGCCGTGGCGACGAGCGGCGCGGTGCCGCCCACGAGCGCCGCGGGGATCTCGCGGGAGATCGCGATGCCGCTCCACCGCATGCGCGTGGGGAAGAGCTCGGCGAGCATGGCGGCACTGACGCCGATCGTCGCTCCCTGCACGATGGCGAGGCCGAGGATCAGGCCGAGCGCGACGAGCACCGAGTTCTCGGTCTGGAACAGGAGGAAGAGCGGGAACGCGAACACGATCGCGAAGATCGCGGCGCCCAGCAGCACGGGTTTGCGGCCGATCCGGTCGGCGAGCCTCCCGAACCCGAGGGTGGCGGGGATGGTGAGGAGCTCGGCGACGATGAGGCCGATGAGCGCGTGCGTGGGATTCACGGTCAGGGTGCCGGTCGTGTACGAGATCGAGAACGTCTGGACGATGTACACCCACGGCAGGGCGAACACGAAGAACGCCATACCGGCGAGCAGCGTGCGCCAGTGCGAGCGCACCGCGAGGGCGAGCGGCGCGTGCGACACGGTGCCCTCACGCTCCGCCGCCTCGAACGCCGCCGTCTCCTTCACGCGCAGACGGAAGTAGAGGGCGAACGCGACGATCACGATGCTCGCGATGAACGGGATGCGCCAGCCCCACGCCTGGAACTGGTCGGAGGGCAGCAGGCTGATGAGCGCGAACGTCGAGGTCGCGAGAGCCATGCCGAGATAGACGGAGGCTCCGGGGAAGCCGGCGATGAACGCGCGGTTCCGCGTGTCCGACGACTCGCTGGCCATGGTCATGGCGCCGGCGAACTCGGCCCCGGCGCCCGCGCCCTGGAAGAGACGCAGCACGATGAGGAGGATCGGCGCCCAGATGCCGATGGTCTCCGCGGTCGGCAGGAGCCCGATGAGCGTGGTGGCGATACCCATCATGAGCAGCGTCGCGAGCAGCGTGCCCTTGCGACCGATGCGGTCGCCGAAGTGGGCGAAGACCAAGCCGCCGATCGGACGCGCGCCGAAACCGACGGCGAACGTCGCGAAAGCGCCGAGGAGCCCGGCGAAGTCGCCCCCGCCCGGGAAGAACAGCGGCGCGAACACGAGGGCCGACGCGAGACCGTACAGCGTGAAGTCGTACCACTCGATGATCGTTCCGACCGAGCTTCCGATCACGGCTCGGCGTCGCTGGTCTCGCGGATCCAGTCCGGGGCGGTCGATGTCGTCGGCGATGTCGATGTCCATGGCACTCCACTGTGTCGGGCACGCCGGTCGTCGGCGGCGATCTCCAGGCTAGGAAAACCGGACTCGCGACCTCATGTGCGCGGAGCACACCATCGGGTCGGGATGGTGGGCTCAGTCCACACCGTCGTGCGAGCGTCGGCTGCTCACCGCGCTGTCGCTGCGCACCACCGTGTGCGCGGGAGCCACGGGAACGGCGCCGATGTGGTGGCGCGGGCCATGGTTCGCGCAGGCGGCTCGCTGACACGCTGGAGCCACGGCGTCGACGAGGACGCCGTGGAAGGAACGCACCCATGACATCGGCATCCACCGCCCCGCGCGGATCGACCGGATCCTCGGAACCGAACCCGGCCCCGTCCTCGCAGATCCGCACCATCGTCGCCTCGAGCGTCGTCGGCACAACCGTCGAGTGGTTCGACTTCTTCGCCTACTCGACGGCCGCCGCGCTGATCCTCAACTCCCTGTTCTTCCCCGACTACGACCCGTTGGTCGGCACGATCCTCGCCTTCGGCGGCATCGCGGTCGGCTACTTCGGCCGTCCACTGGGCTCCATCATCTTCGGGCACTTCGGCGATCGGATCGGACGCAAGAGGATGCTGGTGCTGTCGCTCGTTCTCATGGGCGTCGCCACGTTCCTCATCGGCCTCCTGCCGACCTACACCGCGATCGGGATCGCCGCTCCGATCCTGCTGATGGTGCTCCGGTTCGTGCAGGGGTTCGCCCTCGGCGGCGAGTGGGGCGGTGCGGTCCTGCTCGTCGTCGAGCACGCCGAGCCGCGGCGTCGCGCCTTCCTCGGCAGCTTCCCGCAGGTCGGTCTCGCTCTGGGGCTCACGCTCTCGACGCTCGTCTTCCTTCCGCTGGTGGCGCTGCCGGGTGACGCGTTCTCGACGTGGGGCTGGCGGGTGCCGTTCCTCATCAGCGCGGTGCTGGTGCTCGTCGGCCTGTTCATCCGGCTCCGGATCACCGAGACCCCGGAGTTCGAGAAGATGCGCGAAGCCGGACGCGAGGCGCGTGTTCCGCTGTGGGACACGCTCAAGACGCACCCGGGTCAGGTGATCTTCGCGGCGTTGAGCTTCGCCGTCATCGGCGCGGTGTTCTACATGCTGTTCACGTTCAGCCTCACGTACGGCACCCGCTTCGTCGGTCACACCCAGCCGGAGATGCTGACGATCGCGACGGTGTGCTCGGTGCTGGCGCTGGTCGGACTCCCGCTCGCCGGCCGGCTCGCCGACCGCTTCGGCGTGGCGCGGGTCTTCGCCGCGGGCACCGTCGTCTCGGTCGTGCTCGCGTTCCCCGCCTTCTGGCTCATCGACACGGGCAGCCTCCTCGCCGCGTACGTCGCGTACATCGCGACGACGGTCGGCTTCTGCGCGACCTACGGCACCCTCGGCGTGCTCTACGCCCAGGCGTTCGACGTGCGCATCCGCTACACGGGCATGTCGCTCGCGCTGGGCATCGGCACCATCGCCGGCTCGGCGTTCGTGCCGATCATCTACCTCGAGCTGCTCGACGTGTTCGGCGGCTCCTGGGCGATCGCCCTCTACATGGTGGTCGCGGGACTGGTGACGCTCATCTCGGTCACGGTGCTGCACCGCCTCACCCGTCGCGCTGCCGGACGCGACGGCGAATCATCCACGACCGAAGGAATCACCCGATGATCGACGACACCACGCGCCACCTCCTGAGCGGATGGGCCGGCATCGACGCCGCGCCCGGGTCCCTGGCGGGGGTGGTGGTGGTCGACGTCACGCGTGTGGTCGCCGGGCCGTACTGCTCGATGATCCTCGCGGATCTCGGAGCCACCGTGATCAAGGTCGAGAACCCCGACGACCCCGACTACACCCGCACCTTCCCGCCGCTGCTGCCCGGCACGGACGGCGAGTCTCTGAGCGGCTTCTTCGCCCAGTTCAACCGCAACAAGCTGGGGGTCACCCTGAACCTCAAGAGCCCCGGCGCCGCCGAGGTGCTCGACCGGCTCGTACGACAGGCCGACGTGGTCGTCGAGAACTTCCGCCCGGGCACGATGGAGCGGCTCGGACACGGGTACGACCGGCTCAGGGAGGTCAATCCTCGCCTCGTGTACGCCGCGTTGAGCGGGTACGGGCAGACCGGTCCGTATCGGCTGCGTCCCGCGTACGACAACAGCGCGCAGGCCACGGGCGGCCTGTGGTCGATGAACGGGGAGGCGGGCCGACCGCCCACGCGCGTCGGGACGATCATCGGAGACCTCGCGGCGAGCCTGTACGGGGTGATCGGCATCCTCGCGGCGCTCAGGCACGCCGAGCAGACGGGCGAGGGGCAGCTCGTCGACATCTCGCAGCAGGACTCGGTGCTGACCCTCACCGAGAACGCGGTCGTGTCGTACACGGCAGAGGGCATCGTGCCGGAGCCGCTCGGCAACGAGCACCCGTTCGTGCGCCCGTACGAGCTGTTCCCCTGCAAGGACGGGTTCGTGTTCTTCGGCGGATACACCGACAAGTTCTGGCGCATCTCGTGCGAGACCTTCGGAAGCGCGGCCGATTGGGCGGACCACCCCGACCTGCAGGCGATGGCCACGCGGTTCGATGCCGACGTGTACCGCGAGAAGGTGCGCCCGCTCGTGCTGGGATGGTTCGCCGACCGCACGAAGGCCGAGCTCGAGGGCCTCGCCGGCGACCTGGTGCCGCTGAGCGCGGTCAAGGACATCGGCGAGGTCGTGGAGGACCCGCAGATCGCGGCGCGGGGCATGATCGTGGAGACCGAGTACCCCGGCCACGGATCGCTGCGCACGTTCGGCTCGCCCGTGAAGCTCGACCGGACGCCGCCGCAGACGTCGGGAGCGGCGCCTGCGCGCGGCGAGCACACGGACCGGGTGCTCGCCGACCTGCTCGGGTTCGCGCCGGACGACGTCGCGGCACTGCGTGCGGAGGGTGCGATCTGATGTCGATCCGGCTGGAGAGCGACGGCGGTATCGGGATCATCACGATCGACCGCCCCGAGAAGCTCAACGCGCTCACACTGTCGATGTACGACGAGCTCGGGGCCGCCTTCGCCGAGGTCCGCGACGATCCGGGCATCGGGGTCGCGGTGCTCACGGGGGCCGGCGACAGGGCCTTCTGCGTGGGGGCCGACCTCGGGGAGTCGATCCCCGCTCTCACCGCGGAGAGGTTCGACATCAGCGAGTGGGATGCCGCCCATCAGAAGCACTCGACCCTCGAGAAGCCGGTGATCGCGGCGATCAACGGACTGTGCCTGGGCGGCGGTTTCGAGATCATGCTGTCGACCGACATCCGGCTCGCAGCCGCCGAGGCGCAGTTCGCCCTGCCCGAGACGGGGGTGGGCGTGGTCCCGGCCGGCGGCACGCTCGTGCGACTGATCCGTCAGATCCCGTACGCCTTCGCCATGGACCTGATGCTGCGGGGCACCCGCATCGATGCGGAGACGGCGCTGAGATACGGCCTCGTGAACCGCGTCGTACCCGGAGCAGACCTCATGAACGAGGCGATCGGACTCGCGGAGGAGCTGCTGCAACGCAGCGGGACCGCCATCGCCACGGTGAAGCGCGCCGTGCGCGCCCTCGCCGACCTGCCGGAGGACGAGGCGTTCCGGCAGGAGGCCGCTCTCGGTCAGCAGGCGTTCGCGAGCGACGACGCCCGTGAGGGTCTCGACGCGTTCGCGACGCGACGGCCGCCGTCGTTCCCGTCGCGCACGGCGATGCGGGTCGGCTCGCCCTCATAGACTGCTGGCAGTCCCGATCGTCGCTGCCCGAGGAGACGCATTGACCGACACAGCAGTGAGCCCCGCCGCGCTCGTGCGCGAGGTCCTCGCGGCGACGCGTGCGCAGCCGGGCGAGCGCACGACGGCCGTGAGCAGGATGCTCGTCGAGGCCGACGTGCCTGCCGAGGAGCGCGACCAGCTCGTCGCGGCGGTGCGCGACTCCCAGCAGCAGACCGCGCGACTGCGTCGGCGCGCGACCGAGCTCGAGGCGCTGTTCTCGACCGCGCGCGAGCTCGTGCGACTGCAGGACGTGACCGACGTGCTGCGCCGGCTCGTGGAGCGGGCGCACGAGCTCATGGGCACCGATGTCACGTACCTGTCCGAGGTCGACAACGAGCAGGGCGATCTCCGCGTGCGGTACTCGGCGGGCACCGTCACTCCGGAGTTCCGCGACCTGCTGGTGCCTGCCGGCTACGGGCTGGCGAGTCTCGTGGCGGAGACGCGCGAGCCGGCGTGGGTCAGCAGCTACCCGGACATGGCCGAAGCTCCGCACGACGCGGGCATCGACACCGCGGTCGAGCGGGAGGGACTGGTCTCGTTCCTCGGTGTTCCTCTCGCCATCGGCGACGAGGTGCTCGGCGCGCTGTTCGCCTGCAACCGGTTCTCGCATGACTTCACCCCCGATCAGGTGCTGCTGCTCTCGGCGTTCGCCGACCACGCCGCGGCCGTCCTGCACAGCGCGCGGGTGCTCGCGGAGAGCGCGGCAGCGCGTGCGCACGCGGAGGAGGCCTACCGCGAACTCGAGCGGCACGTGTCGGCGACGAGGGTCGTCGGAGCCATCCATGAGGAGCTGACGGCGGCGGTGATGTCGGGTGCCACCGTCATCGACCTCGTCTCCACGCTCTCCGATCGTCTCGGTCGCCTGGTCCGTGCGGTCGACGAGGCTGGCCGCCCGCTCGACGCGAGCGCGGACACCCGGGCTGCGCTCCCGTCTCGACGATCACTCGGCGACGCGATCCGTGAGAGCAGGACGAGCGGTCATGCCGTGCTCGTGCAGGGTGAGGAGGGCGCCCGGTGGCTGGTCGTCGCGATCATCGGCGTCGATCGGGTCCTCGGGGCGATTCTCGCCGAAGACGCCGACGCGGCGACCCATGACGTCGCGCGTCTCACGATGGAGCGTGCCGCGCAGGTCGCAGCCCTCGTCTCCTTCAAGCGCGACGCCGTCTCGGCGATCCGAGCGGAGCGTCGGGCCCGCGTGCTCGCCGCAGTGCTCGACGGGGATGCCGACGCCGCGGCACTGGCCGTCGAGCTCGCCGAGCCCGTCGTGGCGGCCGCGGTGCTGGATGTGCGCGGACACGAGGGAGCCCTCGGGCTGGCCGCGGAGGCGGTCGGCGACGAGGGAGTGGTGGCGGTGCGTGACCACCGACTCGTCGTGGCATGGACCACCGTCGACGTCGAGGGCGTCACCGAGCGCGTGCGACGCGTGCTCGCGGACCGCCTCGGCGATCCGGGTCTCTCCGCGGTAGTCGTGTCCGCCGTGGAGGGCGTGGCGGCGCTGAGGTCGTCCGTCGACCGTGCGGCCCGCGATCTGCGCTTCCTCGATCCGCTCGGCATCCGCGGCGTCACGGTGCGTTCTGCCGACTTCGCCCCGTACCACGTGCTGACCTCGGGCGACCCTGACGCCGCGGCTCGTTTCGTCGACAGTGTGCTCGGGCCCGTGCGAGCGTGGGACGAGCGACGAGGCACAGTGCTCGTCGAGACCCTCGGCGCCTATTTCGACCGGGGCGAGAGCAGACAGGCCACGGCCGCCGCGCTGCATGTGCACCCGAACACGGTGCAGCAGCGGTTGGATCGCATCTGGTCGCTCCTCGCGGGCGAGGCCGACGACGCGGAGTTCCGTTTTCGACTTCAGGCGGCCGTGCGTCTCGAACTGCTCAGACGCGCTCTGCGCTGAGGCCGGCCCGGCGACGCGTCACTCGCACTCTCCGAGGAAGCCGAGGTAGCAGACGGCCTCGTGGGTCTCGGCGGGACGGTAGTCGTCGTTCGATACCTGTCGGGTGTCGATCTCGGGCGTCCGCGTCAGATTCCCATACGTGCCGAGTGTCGCGACGTACGCGCCTTCGCTGTCCTGCGCCCGCATCTGGCTGATCGCGTTGCTGTAGTCCGCGCAGATCGCCGTTGCGGTCTCGGTCAGCTCCACACCGGCGCAGTTCGCGTCGTAGCTGGCCTGCAGCAGGTTGGTGCAGTCGGTCCAGTCCTGGTTGACGTAGCAGGGGTTCACGGTGTCCATAGAGACGTCGTAGCGACCGGTCTCGTATTCCTCGCTGTGGAAGGTCTCCGGCTGCTCCGGCACGTCGACCTTGGTCCAGTGCCGTGCCGTCGTGAAGGCCGTGACGACGACGATGGCGATGATCAGCAGCAGCGCACCGAGGATCGACAGAGTCACCCACAGACCCACGTTGCGCTTCTTCGCCGGGGCGCCGTCCGACGGCATCCCGGCATACTGCGTGGTTGCAAAAGAAGGGGAGCCGGGGTCGCCGCCGGCGGTCACCGCCGTCGGAGCGTACGCCGCCGTCGGCTGTGCGTCCGGTGCCGGTGCACCGGGGTACGACGATGTGGGAGCGCCCGGGTACGGCGCGGTGGGAACGCCCGGGTACGGCGACGTGGGCGTCTGGGCGTGCTGCGGGGCAGGGGAGAAGGGCGGCGGTGCGGCGTCGAAGCCCGGCGCGGCCGCGGGTGCGCCGGCAGCCGGTTCCGGCGAGACGGACGGCGCAGCGGGTGGCGGGGGAGTCTGCTGCGCGGCGGCGGGCTGGAGGGAGAGCCAGTAGGCGTACCAGCCCTGAGAGGATGCCGGATCGTCGGCGACCTGCTGCGCTTCGACGTCACTGAGCTGCAGACCCAGCGGGCCGCGCATGTCCGCTCGCTTGAGGGCCTCACGGAACTGATCGAGTGACATCGTCATACACATGAGGATGGCAGACGAGCGTCGCCGTCGACAATCCGCGGCGGGCGTCGGCAGCTGCCTAGAGATGCGGAGCGCACTATCAGATCGCCCGCATCCGACGCCACGCCCTTTCCGCCCGCGGTGGCGTCGGGCATCGTCGATACCGTGCCGAGACGACCGATCAAGGGAGGCTGCGCATGGCGCTGACACGAGTGGTTCCGGGGGAGGAGCCGGGTATCCGTCGTGTGCGTTCGGGGTCGGGGTTCCGCTATCTCGATGCCGGAGACCAGCCGGTCGCCGAGGCCGACCGCGAACGCATCCAGGATCTGGTGATCCCGCCGCGCTGGACCGATGTGTGGATCGCGGCCGATCCGCTGGCGCACATCCAGGCCGTCGGCACCGATGACGCCGGCCGTCGCCAGTACCTCTATCACCCGCTGTGGCGCGCGGGGCGCGACCAACGCAAGTTCGCCAGAGCGCTCCGCCTCGCGGCTGCCCTGCCTTCGGCCCGCCGACGGGTGACCCGCGCGATCGGCGAACCGGGGCTGTCGAAGGAGCGCGCTCTCGCCGTCGCCTTCCGTCTGCTCGACGACGGAGCTCTGCGGATCGGCTCGGAGCGCTATCTCGTCAAGCACGGAAGTCGGGGCCTGAGCACCCTCCGTCGCCGCGACGTGCGGATCGACGGGAACACGGTGGCGCTCGAGTTCCCCGCGAAGAGCAAGCAGCTCGCGTCGATCGAGATCACCGACGGGCCGCTCGCCGAGGCGCTGTCGGAGTTCGCGGTGGGCTCTCCGCGAGCGACGCTGCTCGCGTATCGCAAGGGCCGCCGACGCGTGCGGCTGACGTCGAACGAGATCAACGCGTACCTGCGGGAGGTCGCCGGGGCGGCGTTCACCGCCAAGGACTTCCGCACGCTGCACGGGACGATCCTCGCGGCCGACGCCCTCGCGCGGATCGGTCCGCTCGAGGGCAAGAACGAGCGCCGCAAGGCGGAGCGGCTCGCCGTGCAGGCGACGGCGTCCGCCCTGGGCAACACGATCGCCGTCGCCCGCAACAGCTATATCGACCCGCGGGTGTTCCGTCTCTACGCGCGCGGTCGAACCCTCGATCTCTCGGTATCTCCGGAGACCGCGATCAGACGACTGCTCGGCAAGTGATCACCGTCGGACGCCCGCGCCTGCTCGGCCGGGGCGGCCGAGGCGAGGCCGGATGACAGGATGGAGCCATGGACACAGCCAACCTCACCCGCGAGGAGACCGCCGCGCGATCCGCGGCGATCACCGTGCGCGGCATCCGCATCGAGCTCGATCTGACGGGCGCACCCGAGCGGGCTCGCCCGGGTTTCCCGACCACGACGACGCTCGAGTTCTCCTCGACGGACGAGTCGACCTGGCTGGACTTCATCGGGCTCTCCGTCGATCGCCTCGTCGTCAACGGCCAGGAGCGCGACATCGACTACGACGGTGCTCGCATCCGCCTCTCCGATCTCGCCGCCGACAACGTGGTGCGCGTCGAAGGCACGGGCGCGTACAGCCGCTCCGGCGAGGGGCTGCACCGGTTCCACGACCCCGCCGACGGGCTCACCTACCTCTACACCCAGTACGAACCGGCCGATTCCCGACGGGTGATGGCGTGCTTCGAGCAGCCCGACCTCAAGGCGTCGTACACGTTCGTCGTCGATGCGCCGGCCGGGTGGCAGGTGCTGTCGAACCAGTCGGCGACCTCCGTCGACGTGGGCGTCGGAGTGCAGCGCGTGGAGTTCGCCCCCACGCTTCCGATCTCGAGCTACATCACGTCGGTCGCGGCCGGCCCCTACACGAAGGTCGACGGCGCATGGCAGCGCGACGACCAGAGCATCGCGCTCGGCGTGTTCGTCCGGCAATCGCTCGCGCAGTACCTCGAATCCGACGAGATCCTCGAGATCACGCGGCAGGGCCTGGACTTCTTCACGGATGCCTTCGCCTACCCGTACCCGTGGGGCAAGTACGACCAGATCTTCGTTCCGGAGTACAACCTCGGCGCCATGGAGAACCCCGGGCTCGTGACCTTCACCGAGTCGTACCTGTCGCGCGGCGCGGCGACCGACGCGCAGCGAGCCGCCAGGGCCAATACGATCCTGCACGAGATGGCTCATATGTGGTTCGGTGACCTCGTGACCATGAAGTGGTGGGACGACCTGTGGCTCAAGGAATCGTTCGCCGATTACATGGGCGCGCATGCCTCGGCGGTGGCGACCCGGTTCCATGACGCGTGGGTGAAGTTCGCCGCGAGCCGTAAGGCGTGGGCGTATCAGCAGGACCAGCTGCCCACCACGCATCCGATCGTGGCCGACATCACCGACCTCGAGGCGGCGAAGCTCAACTTCGACGGCATCACCTACGCCAAGGGCGCTGCGGTGCTCAAGCAGCTCGTGGCATTCGTGGGCGACGAGGCGTTCTTCGAGGGCGCGCGACGGTACTTCGCGGCCAACGCCTACGGCAACACCACGCTCGACGACTTCCTCGTGCAGCTCAGCGCCGTCTCCGGCCGCGACATGACCGAGTGGTCACGCGCGTGGTTGCAGACCACCGGCCTGTCCACGCTCCGGCTCGACCGCTCGGGCGACAGCCCGGTGCTCGTGCAGCAGGATCCACGGCCGCATCGCCTGCGGATCGGTCTGTACGACCGCGTCGACGGTCGCATCGTGCGGCGGGACCAGATCTCGCTCGACATCTCCGATGAGCGCACCGAGGTCGAACTCGCGGAGGCCGACCTCGTCCTCGTGAACGACGACGACCTGACCTACGCGAAGGTGCGTCTCGACGAGCGCTCGCTCGCCACGGTCGAGGAATCCCTGTCGATGATCGAGGACCCGCTGGCCCGTGCTCTCGTGTGGTCGTCGCTGTGGAACGCCACTCGCGACGGCGAGCTGGCCGCCTCGCGGTACACCGCGATCGTCCGGGCCCACGCTCCGGCCGAGTCGAACATCGGCCTCCTCGTGGGCGTGCTCGCCAACGCGGCCTTCGCCATCCGTCACTTCGTCGCCGACGCTCGTCGCGGCGATGAGCAGCGGCTGTGGGTGGAGGCGACGTGGAGCGCTTTGCAGCATGCCGAGCCCGGGAGCGACGCGCAGCTCTCCTGGGCGCGCGCCCTCGCCGCGGCATCCGCCTTCGACGACGTCCGGCACGTCGAGGTGCGGGGAATCCTCGACGGCGGAGCGCCCGAGGGCCTCTCCGTCGACCCGGATCTCCGCTGGCAGTTGCTCACCGGACTCGCCACGACCGGGCACGCCGACCTCGCCGACATCGATCGCGAAGCAGAGGCCGACGACACCGGCAGCGGCCGCACGGCCGCCCGCCGCGCCAGGGCATCACGACCGGAGGCCCCGGTTCGCGCGCAGGCGTGGCGCACGGCGTGGGACGATGAATCGCTGAGCAACGATCACCTGGATGCCGAGATCGGCGGCTTCCGCGCCGGAGGCCGCCGCGACCTCATCTCCGGCTTCGATGACGAGTACTTCGCGCGCATCGCCGACGTCTGGCGGACGAGGAGCATCGAGCTGGCGCAGCGTCTGGTCGTCGGGATGTTCCCGGCCGCGGACTCGCTCGAGCCGGTGGACGGATGGCTCGCGCAGAACACCGACGCTCCGGCGGCGCTACGGCGGATCGTCGTGGAACAGCGCGATCACCTCGCTCGCGATCTCCGCGTGCGCGCAGCCCAGTAGTCGCTCAGGAGGACGCGAGCTCGCGCGCTGCGCGCTCACCGAGAGCGCGCAGCGCGGGCCGATCGTCGCTCTCGGTGAGGAAGACCGCCGTCAGGTACGCCGCCCAGGCGCGAGCGCGCACCCACGTGTCGTCGTCGTATCGCCCCGCCGCGGCGGCGACGAACGCCGAGCGGCCCTCGGGATCGAAGAGGAGCCAGCTCGCCGCGAGGTCGTAGGCGGGGTCGCCGGAGGTGACGTCGCCGAAGTCGATGAGCGCGGCGAGAGATCCGCTCACCACGAGGACGTTGCCCGGGTGCAGATCGCCGTGGATCCAGACCGTCTCGGATGCCGGAGCGGCGGCGACTCCGGCATCCCATGCCGATTGCATCGGCTCCGTCTCGTCGAGCCGCGCGAGCCGCGTCCGCATCGCCCTGTCTCGCACCGGGAGCGGCACGCCGCGCACCGGGTTCCGCGGCGCGTCGGCGGGCGCGGGCCGATGCAGGGCGCCGAGAGCCCGGGCCAGGTCCGGCGCCCACGGCGTGTTGGCGCGCATCCGCGGTCCGAGAGCAGGAGTGCCGTCGATCCACGGAACGACCGACCAGGGCCAGGGGAACGCCTCGGTCGGCGCACCGTGGACCACGGGCTCCGGGGTGCGGATCCCGAGCTCGGCCAGACGCGGACCCAGTATCGGAAGCGCTCGCTGCTCGTGTCGGATCAGCGACGAGGCGAGCGCCCGCCTGGGGACCCGCACGGCGAGCTCGTCGCCGAGTCGCCAGATCGCGTTGTCCCAACCCTCTGCGACCTTCCTCAGCGGGAGGTCCGCGAGCCGCGCCGAGTCCTTCTGGGCGCGCAGAAGCGCGCGGACGTCGTCCTCGTCGATGCGGCGTTCGGCGGCGGGGGAGTCCGCCACCGTCAGAGGTCGAGCGAGTCGTTCGGCTCGAGTGCGAAGAACTCGCCGCCGTTCTGCTCGGTCGCCCACTTCAGGCGGTCGCGGTGCATGGACTTGCCAGCGACCGACAGGGTCATGTCGTGCGTGCCGAACGCGCGGCGCGGCTTGACCGCGAGCACGTAGTCCATGGCCTCGCCGATCTTCAGCCACGGTGCGCCGAGAGGAGCCGCGAGCGTTCCCACCTCGACGCCCTCGGGCACCGCGTACGAGTCGCCGGGATAGTAGAACTCGCCGTCCACGAGCACGCCCACGTTCTCGGGCACGGGCAGCGACGAGTGGATGACCTCGTGCGTCCCGCCGAAGAATCGCAGCTCGAACGGTCCGGCCGTCACGGTGTCGCCCGGAGCGACCACGGTGATGTCGTATCCCTCGGCCGCCTTCGCGACTCCGGCAGGGCCGAAGATCGGCGTGCCTGGTGCGGCGCGCAGGATGCGGTCCAGGTGCTCGGGCGTCCAGTGGTCGGGATGTTCGTGTGTGAGGACGACGGCGACGAGACCGCTGAGGTCGTCGAGGGGGCTGGTGAAGGAACCAGGATCGATCAGCAGGACGTCATCGCCCTTGTCGATGCGGAGAGCGGCATGTTCGAATTTCGTGACGCGCATGAGCCGAGTCAACTCCGTTCCGATCGGTCTCGCAAACGGCTTGACAGCCCGCCACGCCCGGGATCCCGCTCCCTTCGGCCTCGATTTGGCGCAGTGAGAATCGCCGTGGCATACTTGAACGGTTGTCGCGGGACGGAAACGCTCCGCAAGACGGCCCCATCGTATAGCGGCCTAGTACGCCGCCCTCTCACGGCGGTAACGCGGGTTCGAATCCCGCTGGGGTCACACAACACGCGAAAGCCCTCGGTTCTCCGAGGGCTTTCGTCGTTTCTAGATCCCGAGCCGCCCGACGAACGCCGGCTCCGAGCGGGAGCTAGGTGTTCGGCCGTCCGGTCGCCCGCGTCGAGCCCGTGAGCCAGAGCGCGACGACCGTGCACGCCAGCGAGAGCGCGGCGAGCGGAAAATCCAGCCCGTACGTCGTGATCGCGATGATCGGAGCGATGAACACCAGGACGGCGATCACGCAGATCCGCATCCCGGGGAACCGGGGGGTGCCGGGGCCCGGCGCCGCCTCGAACCGCACGAGCCACAGCGACGCCGCCCAGACGACGGCCAGGACGAGCAGCAGGAAGAGCGGTCGCGTCCACCACCAGACCGCGCTACCCGGCGCGGGCATCGGCATCGGAAGCAGCAGCTCGATCCCGATCAGGATCATGATGACCGGCAGGTGCCAGAGGTAGATGGTCATGAGGCGCGAGCCGACCACGAACACCACGCCCTGCGCGGCCCGGGTCTCCATCAACGCGGTGAGGGGTCTGTGCAGCAGGGTGAGACCCGCCGCCTGGATCACCGCGAGGACCGCCATCGGCGTGGTCGGCGGCCACTGATTGCCGAGCATGCTCCACGAGTAGCCGTCGAGCGAGACGAGGCCCCACAGCGCCAGATACCCGCCGGTCATGACGAGCACGAGCTGCCACCACGACCGACGCGAGAACCAGCCGTCGAAGAGGAAGAAGCCGACCTGCTGCGCGAACAGCCAGACGAACACGATGTTCGGCACCCCGAAGAGCTCCTGCCCGGCGCCGTACCCCTCGGGAGGCACGGGTTGGATGCCGAGCAGACCGCCGACCACGATGTAGCGGAACCCGTCGACGAGCAGAGCGAGGCCGAGCAGCACGAGCAGCACGCGCGCGCCGTACCTCTCGTGCAGGCGCATCATCGTCGGTGCGGCCGCCTGCACGATCAGGTAGGCGGCGAGGAACCACAGCGGCGAGCCGACGCCGACCGCGACGACATCGACGAGCGCGGGGTCGACGCCCAGCAGGCGCACGGCGCCCAGCGCGACCGTGAAGAAGACGAACAGCGGCACGGCAGGACGAGCGAGACGAGCCAGGCGCACGCGAACGAACGAGTCGGCGCTCTCCCCGCGGCGCTGCGCGGAGCGCCACCCGGCACGTGCCGCATAGCCGCCGACGACGAAGAAGAGCGGCATGATGTTCGCGACCCACGTGGCTGCGCTGAACCAGGGCTGCGCCTCGACCGTCCGCTCGATCAGCAGCGAGCCGTCGGACGCCCGCCCCACCCCCGTGAAGAGGATGTGCACGAACACGACCAGCACCACGCAGACGACGCGGGCGAGGTCGAGAGTGAGATCGCGTCCGACCGGTATCGCGCGGGCGGTCGTATCGGTGGCGGCACTGCTCATGCCGACGACTCTAGCGGCGGGCGTCGTCACGGCCCGCTTCTTCCGTCGTCCGTCGTCAGTCGTCAGAGGAAGCTGGCGCGGCATCAGCTCGCGCGAGGCGGCGCTGCCGACGGACGCGACGGACGAGCCAGACGATCAGCGCCACGACGGCGGCGACCGCGAGCCACGGGAGGAGGAATCCGATCGCGATCACCAGCGCGTTGAGCGAGACCACGAGACCGTTCCAGCCGGCGAGCAGGCCGTCGCCGAAGCCGGCCGGGTCGGCCGTGGTCGGTGCGCCCGCTTTCGTCAGCTGCACCTGCACGCTCGACATCGCCACCTGATCGTCGAGGGCGGCGAGCTGCTGCTCGTAGGACTCGAGCTGCGCCTGGCGGTCGGTCAGGGCGACCTCCGCCTCGATGAGCTCCGAGACGCTGCCCGACTGCGCCATGAGTTCCGTCAGCCGCTGGACCGACGCCTTCGTGGCGTCGACGCGGGCTCGAAGGTCGATCGCGGTCGAGGTGACGTCCTGCTTCGAGATCGATGACGACACGACCTCGCCGGAGTCGCCCAGCTGGTCGATGACCGCGGTCAGGTCGGCGGACGGGATCCGGATGCTGATCCAGCCGTACCCGGAGTCGGGCGGCGCGGGCATCGAGGTGTCATCGACCGCGAGACTCCTCCCGACCTCGGTGCTCTCGATGTAGCCGCCCCGTTCCTCTGCGAGCGTGCTGATCTCGTCTGCCGCCTTCGCGATGTCCTTCACTTCGAGGGTGACGTATCCGGTCGCCACGATCTCGCGGTCCGCTCCGTCCACGGCGCCCGGCACGACCACTGCGGTATCGGCCCCCGGTGCGGCCTCCGAAACGCCCTGAGGGGCGCTGCGATCGGGTGAACCCCCACTCGAGTCCTGCGCAGTACCGCCCGTGAGCATCTCACCGCCCTCCGCCGTGCTCGCCGCGCTCCCTCCCACGCTGTCGAGGATGGGCGGCGTCACGAGCACGCCGACGACGAAGGCTGCGGCGATGCCGGCCCCGGTCAACCAGCGGCGACGGCGGACGCGCGAGCGGTCGGCGGTCGGCGCAGGGCGGGGCCGTTCCGCGGCGATCTCGTCGAACACGGCGCCCTCGATGCGGGCGACGGCTTCGTTCGAGAGTTCCGGTAGGTCAGGGGTCTTGTCGTTCATGCGTCGCTCGCTTCCTTGACGGCACCCCGCAACTGGGTGCGCACTCGCGAGAGACGGTTCCGAACGATGGCATGGCTGACCCCGAGCTGTTCGGCGGCGGCCTGGTACGCATAGCCCTCGGCGGCGCAGAGCCGGAAGATCTCCCGGTCGAGCTCGCCGAGCGTCCCGACCTCCTCCGCGATCCGGTCGGCAAGGGCGGCCGTGATCACCTGCTCCTCGACGCTCACGGTCGCGGGCAGCGTCTCATCGACGCCATCCGCCGTGTGAGCCTGGTCACGACGACGCTGGCGCAGGCGGTTGGCCGCCTGGAACCGGCAGATCGTCGCGAGCCACGGCAGCGCGGACTCGCCCTGGAGTTCGAGTCCTGGCAGCTTGCGCCACGCCGTGACGAAGGTCTCCTGCGTCACGTCCTCGGCATCGGCGGGTGCACCGACGATCCCGTGGGCGATCCAGTAGACCGGTCGCACATACGAGCGGTACAGCTCGCGGAAGGCGCTCTCGTCGCCTGCTGCGGCCTGCGCCACCCATCTCTGATCACTCGTCTGCACGGCATCCTGCTTCCGTTCGGTGTCTCTCACCCGGAAAGTGTCGGCGGATGCCCTATCGTCTCAGAATCAGTGCGCGGATGTGCCGCTCGCGCCGGCCTGCGCGGCCTTGATGGTGCTCTGCGACATCTTGTCGATCCAGGCGAGGGCCAGGGCGGACACGATGAAGACCATGTGGATCACGACCTGCCACAGCACGCCGGTCGGCGTGTAACTGCCCAGCCCGGCGGCCTCGGCCTTGCTGATGCCGTCCTCGTCCATGTTGCCGACGGCGATGAATGTCTTCAGCAGGTGGATCGAGGAGATGCCGATGATCGCCATCGCGAGCTTCACCTTCAGGACGTTCGCGTTGACGTGCGAGAGCCACTCGGGCTGATCGGGGTGCCCGTCCGTGTTGATGCGCGACACGAAGGTCTCATAGCCGCCGATGATCACCATGATCAGCAGGTTCGCGATCATCACCACGTCGATGAGACCGAGCACGCTCAGCATGATCGTGGCTTCGTTGATGTGCGTGATGTTGTGCATCACATCGTCGACGATCAGATGCCAGAGCTCCACCATGAAGACGACGACGTAGACGATCTGAGCGATGATCAGGCCGATGTACAGAGGCGCCTGCAGCCAGCGGCTCACGAAGATGAGCGATCCGATGGACCGGGCCCACGGGTTGCGAGCGGTGGTCTCGAGCGGCGCGGCGACGGGGCCGGCGTTGTCGATGGGAGAAGTCGGTGTCACAGCGACCATTCCACCACGGCTGCGGGTCTAGCATGGACATCGCGAGGGGGAGTATCCCGGATCCGCGCGTAACGTCATCACGAGCATCGGCGAAGCTGCTCCGGGCGCGCGACGCACCTGTGTGCGGGGGAGAGACTTTCGGTCTTTTCCGTGCCTCCCGAAAGGTCCCGTGTGACTGTGGACATCCCTCTCTGGTTCGAGATCACCTCGATGGTGGTGCTGAGCCTCATCCTGCTCGGCGATCTGCTGCTCATCCGTCTGCGCCCGCACATCCCGTCCACGAAGGAGTCGACCCTCTGGGTGGTCTTCTACGTCGGGCTGGCGCTGCTCTTCGCCGTGATCCTCGGCAACGTCGCCGGCTGGCGCAACGCCGGGGACTTCGTCACGGGCTGGGCTCTGGAGTACAGCCTCTCGGTCGACAACCTCTTCGTCTTCGTGCTGATCATGGCCCAGTTCGCGGTGCCGCGTCGGCTGCAGCAGCAGGTGCTGATGGTGGGCATCATCATCGCCCTCGTGCTCCGCGGCGCCTTCATCCTCGTCGGCGTCACGATCATCGAGCACTTCTCGCCGATCTTCTACATCTTCGGCGCCTTCCTGATCTACACCGCCATCAAGCAGGCGATGCCGGAGGGCGAGCACGACGACGACGTCAAGCGGGAGAACTTCATCGTCCGGCTGCTGCGTCGCCGCATCGACATCAGCGAGACCTACGACGGCTCGAAGATCCGCACCACGGTCGACGGCACGCGCATGTGGACCCCGATGATCATCGTGTTCATCACGATCGGCGTGACCGACCTCATCTTCGCGATCGACTCGATCCCGGCGATCTTCGAGATCACGACCAACGGCTTCCTCGTGTTCGCGGCGAACATCTTCGCGCTCATGGGTCTCCGGCAGCTGTACTTCCTGCTCGGCGACCTGCTCGACCGCCTGCGCTACCTCCACTACGGCATCGCCGTGATCCTCGGGTTCATCGGCGTCAAGCTCATCCTGCACGCACTCCACGAGAACGAGCTGCCGTTCATCAACGGCGGCCGGCACGTCGAGTGGGTGCCCGACATCGACAACCTCGTCTCGCTCGGGGTAATCGTCGTCTCGATGACCGTGGCGACGGTCGCGAGCCTCGTGGCATCCGCTCGCGAGAAGCGCGCCGAACGGATCGCGCCGTCGGTCGAGTGAGCGCCTCACCCCGCTGACCAGAGCTGCTCCGCCTCGAGCGTGAGATCGATGACCTGACGCAGCAGGGCTCCGACCGTGGTCGACTGCAGCAGCGTGAACTGGTCGTATTCGCCGAGCGGAGCGATCGCGGCGAGCTGCCAGGAAGCGGCGAGCGGATCGTCGGAGATCTCGGTATCGGCGTCCCACCGTCCGTCGACCCGGGAGAGCACGCGCCGCACGATCGCTTCCGCCTCGGTGCGCAGCGGAGTCAGCGCGTCGTTCCAGCTGAGGTCGGCCAGCGGCGACACCGCGGCGCGCGGGTAGGGGTCGTCGTCGAGCCACTGGTCGATCGTGAAGCGCTGCGTCCCCACGGCGACGGTGTGCAGCACCTCCGCGCCGGCCGTCACGCTCACCAGCCGAGCCATGGTGCCGATGCCGCTTCGTCGATCGCCCCCGCCCACCTCGTGTCCGCGCTCGATGAGCACGACGCCGAACTGCGGGTCGTCGTCGTCGAGCAGGTGTCCGATCATCGTGAGGTATCGCGGCTCGAACACCCGCAGGGGGAGCGGGGTGTACGGGAACAGCACCGAGCCGAGCGGGAACATCGGTATCGCAGTCATGACCCCAGTCAACACCGCGCGACGTACAGTGAACAGATGCGCAGACCCCGCCCCGACACTCCCGGCCCCGGACAGGAATCCGTCTGGGACTACCCCCGTCCTCCCCGGGTCGAGCGCGTGGCGGAGCGCGTCACGATCACCCTGGGCGGCCAGGTCATCGCGGACACGACGGATGCCGTGCGCGTTCTCGAGACCAGCCACCCGCCGGTGTACTACCTGCCGATCGCCGACTTCGTCGACGGCGCTCTCGTCGACGCGCCCGGGTCGTCGTTCTGCGAGTTCAAAGGAGCGGCTCGGTACCTGGACGTGCGGGGTGGCGGCGTGGTCGCCGCGGGGGCCGCGTGGAACTATCCGCAGCCGTCGCCGGGTTTCAAGGTGCTCTCCGACAGGGTCGCGGTGTACGCCGCGCCGATGGACGCGTGCACGGTGGGCGACGAGGTCGTCACCCCGCAGCCGGGAGGCTTCTACGGCGGGTGGGTGACCTCGACGGTCGCCGGTCCCTTCAAGGGCATCCCGGGCTCGATGGGCTGGTAGCCCGACAGTCGGAACCGCGCTCAGAAGGCCCGCAGGTTCGCCTGGAGTCCGCCCTCGACATATTCCCGGCGCAGGATGCCGCGGCGGCGCAGCACCGGGACGAGCTCGTCGAGCGTGCGGTGCAGCGTGACGGGGTGGAAGTCGCCCCACAGCAGCACGCCGTCGTTGCCCCAGTCGCCGAGCTCCTCGATGAGGTCGGCGAACTCCTCTGCCGTTCCGACGAACCCTGACCGGTCGGTGATGCGACCCGCCTTGGCCAGCGCGGTGAGGTGCGCGCGGAGCGGTGCGTCGTCACCGCGGTCTCCGACCAGGCGCTGGATGCTGCCCCGCGAGACGTGCGGTCCGAAGATCGACAGGTCGAGCGGACGGTCGAGATCCAGCGCCGTGAGATCGGTCTCCAGGTCGCTCGACTGCTTGCGCGCGATCTGCACGAGCGCGGCGTCGTCGGGGTGGGCGGACGCGGCGACGATGCGGTCTGCTTCCTCCGAGGAGGCGGTGATCACCGGCTGGATCGCGAAGAGGATCTTGATGTCGTCCGGTGCGCGCCCCGCGGCGACGGCGGCGTCGTGGATCTTCGCGCGGTACGCCCTGACCGACGCTTCGTTCAGAGGGGCGAGCGCGAGCTGCACGTCGGAGTTCGCACCGGCGAAACCGAGGCCGCGCCCTGACCCGCCGGGGGAGACGATGGCCGGCTCCCCGTCGGTGAAGGGGATCGCGTTGAGCGGGCCGTCGAAGGAGTAGTACTCGCCTCGGTGCTGCGTCGCGGAGAGCCGGCTTCCGTCGGCGTACACGTCGGTCGACCGGTCGGCGACGAGCGCTCCTTCCTCCCAGCTGCGCCAGAGGGAACGGATGCCGTCGAGCCACTCCTCCGCACGGTCGTAGGCCTCGTCATGGCCGAGCTGCGCGGCGTCCGAGAAGTGCCTGGCGCTGCCCGTGTCGGTGACGACGTTGAGGCCGAGGCGGTGTCCGCTCAGGTGCTGCAGCGTCGCGAACTGGCGCGCGGCCGTGTACGGCAGGTATGCCGCGGGGTTGACGGTGGGCACCACGCCGAGGTGACGTGTCGTCTGGAAGAGATACGGCGCGAGCAGCAGCGGGTCGTGCTTGGGTCCCCCGAATGCATGCCGCACCCGGAGGTCGATGGTCTCTGGCGAACCCATCGACGGCGCATCCTCGATGATGACGAGGTCGAAGCCGGCCTGCTCGAGGGTGCGTGCCGCCTCCTGGTAGATCTCGGGGCGCGTCCAGTCGTAGCCCCAGTCGAGCGAGGGGTAGCCCCATCCCTGCGGTCCGAATCCGCGGGCGAGGAACCACCCGAAGTGCTGAGGCCTGCTCATGCCACCGCCTCGCGGGCGGGTGCGAGGACGCGCGTGAGGTCGGCGATGAGGTCGGCGACGTCTTCGATGCCGATCGACAGACGCAGGGTGCCGGCACGGACGCCGAGCACATCGCGCTCCTCGTCCGTGCGCGAGGCGTGGCTCGTGGTGCCGGGGTGCAGCACGAGAGAGCGCACGTCGCCGATGTGCGTCATGTGCGTGAAGACCCGGACATCCTCGACGAAGGCGCGCGCTGCCTCGAGCCCGCCGCGCAGGGTGAACGTGAAGATCGACCCGTATCCGCCGGTCAGGTAGGTGTCGGCGAGACGGTGGTGAGGGTGGCTCTCGAGGCCGAGGTAATCGACGCTCTCGACGGCGTCCTGCGCGGCGAGCCAGCGGGCCACGTCCAGCGCGTTGCGCGACTGCCGCTCGACGCGGAGGCCCAGCGTCTCGGCGCCCTGCCCGATGAGGAAGGCGTTCAGCGGAGACGGCGATGCCCCGAATCGCGGAGCGACCGACTCGCGGGCGTACGCGAGTCGTGCGTTGCCGCCGTGTCGCGCAGCCACGCTCGCGAGGCCACCGCGCCCAGGCAGCACGAGGTGCGGGGCGTTGTGTCCCGCCTTCGCCGCATCGAACCGCCCGTCGTCGACGAGCACACCGCCGAGTACCGATCCGTGCCCGGCGAGGAACTTCGACGCCGAGTGCACGACGATCGCTGCTCCGTGCTCGATCGGACGGCAGAGGTACGGGGTGGCGAGGGTGTTGTCGACGATGAGCGGGATGGCGGCCTCGTCACCGACCGCGCTGACGGCGGCGATGTCGAGCAGGTCGTTCCGCGCGTTCGCGATCGACTCCGCGAACAGGGCTCGAGTGTTGGGCCGGATGGCCTCTCGCCATGCGTCGGGATCGTTGATGTCGTCGACGAAGCTCGTCTCGATCCCCAAGCGGGTGAGGTTGTCGAGGAAGAGCCCGCGCGTCCCCTCGTAGATGTGCGTGGATGAGACGATGTGGTCT
This sequence comes from Microbacterium sp. LS_15, assembly GCF_041954735.1. Taxonomy (NCBI): domain Bacteria; kingdom Bacillati; phylum Actinomycetota; class Actinomycetes; order Micrococcales; family Microbacteriaceae; genus Microbacterium; species Microbacterium sp. LS_15. The sequence goes on from NZ_JAVAYD010000001.1 coordinate 157,984, forward strand.
CCGGCTCCGGCGACCGTGAGCAGCGCGGTGGCGACGGCGGCCTGACCGCTCGCCACCATGACCGCGTCCGTGCCGGACTCGAGGGCGGCCAGCTGCCGCTCGACCGCGCGGACGGTCGGGTTGCCGGTGCGGGTGTACCCGAAGCCGTCGCCCGTGCCGAAGTGGTTGGCCGCGTGATCGAAGTCGTCGAACTCGAAGCCCGCCGTGAGGTAGATCGGGGTCGCGCGCGACGCCGCCGGCTGCTGATTCCGGGCGGCGTGGACGGCCTTGGTGGCGAAGCCGAGGGAGTCGTCGGTCATGCGGGTGCCTCTCGATGGTGCGGGTCACAGTACTGTGTCACGGCGTGACTCGCCGCGCGGAAGCGGTGGTAACCTGACGTCATGCGGATCGTGCTCCTTCTTAGCGGCCGCGACGAGACCTCGTTCTGAGCCCCTCCTCGTCGCGGAGTCCATCGTGGGCCGAACCGCCAGCTTCAGGAGAACCGCATTGAACACCCCCGCATCGGAGTCCGCTCCCGCACGCCGCAGGACACTGGCCGAGAAGGTCTGGGACGACCATCTGGTCGTCAAGGGCGAGAGCGGCGAGCCAGACCTCATCTACATCGACCTGCACCTCGTGCACGAGGTGACGAGCCCGCAGGCCTTCGACGGTCTGCGCGCAGAGGGGCGTCCGCTCCGTCGCCTCGATCTCACGATCGCCACGGAGGACCACAACACCCCCACGTGGGAGATCGACAAGCCGATCGCCGACCTCACGAGCCGCACCCAGATCGAGACGCTGCGGCGCAACGCCGCCGAATTCGGCGTGCGGCTGCACTCGCTGGGTGACGCCGAGCAGGGCATCGTGCACGTGGTCGGTCCGCAGCTCGGCCTCACGATGCCGGGCATCACGGTGGTCTGCGGCGACTCGCACACCTCGACGCACGGTGCGTTCGGAGCCATGGCCTTCGGCATCGGCACCAGCGAGGTCGAGCACGTCATGGCCACGCAGACCCTGCCGCTCAAGCCCTTCAAGACCATGGCGATCAACGTCGAGGGCACGCTGCGCCCCGGCGTCACGGCGAAGGACATCATCCTCGCGGTCATCGCCAAGATCGGCACCGGCGGCGGACAGGGCTACGTGCTCGAGTATCGCGGCAGCGCGATCCGCGCCCTCTCCATGGAGGGACGCATGACGATCTGCAACATGTCGATCGAAGCCGGTGCCCGTGCGGGCATGGTCGCGCCGGACGAGACGACGTTCGCGTACCTCGAGGGGCGTCCGCACGCGCCGAAGGGACAGGACTGGGAGGATGCCGTCGCCTACTGGCGCACGCTTCCCACCGACGACGGCGCCGAGTTCGACGCCGAGGTGTTCATCGACGCCGACGACCTGGAGCCGTTCGTCACCTGGGGCACCAACCCCGGCCAGGGCAGCTCGCTGTCGGCCTCCGTGCCCGACCCGGCGCAGATCGCCGACCCCAACGAGCGCGCCGCCGCCGAGCGCGCGCTCGAGTACATGGACCTGGCTCCCGGCACACCGCTCAAGGAGGTTCCGGTCGACGCCGTGTTCATGGGGTCGTGCACGAACAGCCGCATCGAGGACCTGCGGGCCTTCGCGTCCATCATCAAGGGCAAGAAGAAGGCCGACGGCGTCCGCGTCATGGTCGTCCCCGGCTCGGCACGCGTGCGGCTCGAGGCCGAGGCCGAGGGGCTCGACCAGGTCATCAAGGACTTCGGGGCGGAGTGGCGCTTCGCCGGCTGTTCGATGTGCCTCGGGATGAACCCGGACCAGCTCGCACCCGGAGAGCGCTGCGCGTCCACCTCGAACCGCAACTTCGAGGGTCGTCAGGGCAAGGGCGGCCGCACGCACCTCGTGTCGCCGCTGGTGGCCGCGGCGACCGCGATCCGCGGCACGCTGTCCAGCCCCGGGGACTTGATGAGCGATGCGTCGACGAGCACGGCGACGCAGGTGGAGGTCTGACCATGGAGAAGTTCACGACGCACACCGGTATCGCCGCACCGCTCAAGCGGTCGAACGTCGACACCGACCAGATCATCCCGGCCGTCTTCCTCAAGCGCGTGACCAAGACGGGCTTCGACGACGCCCTCTTCCACGGCTGGCGGCAGGAGCCCGACTTCGTGCTCAACCAGGACGCGTTCCAGGGCGCGAGCGTGCTCGTGGCAGGTCCCGACTTCGGTACAGGATCGAGCCGCGAGCACGCGGTGTGGGCACTCCGCGACTTCGGATTCAAGGTCGTGCTGAGCCCGCGCTTCGCCGACATCTTCCGGGGGAACTCGGGCAAGCAGGGCCTGCTCGCTGCGACCATCTCGGAGGAGGATCTCGAGCGCATCTGGGCCGAGATCGACCGGAATCCCGGTGTTTCCATCACCGTGGACCTCGAGCAGCGGACCGCGTCGATCGGCGACATCCAGGCCGAGATCGGTATCGACGATTACACTAGATGGCGGCTCATCGAAGGGCTCGATGACATCGGGCTCACCCTGCGCAACGAAGACAAGATCGCGCAGTTCGAGGCCCGTCGCGAGTCGTGGCGGCCCCGGACTCTCCCCGTTCAGTGAACGGAGGGGCGGGGGAGCCGAGGGCGACCCCGCCCCGAATTCCTTGAACGAAGTGAGGCCCGAATGACGACACCTGTGCGCGACGCTCTCCCCGACGGGGTCCCCCCGCTGACCGGAGACGTCCTCGCCATTCGAGGAGGGCGACCGCTGCGCGGTCGCGTCGACGTCAAGGGCGCGAAGAACCTCGCGACCAAGGCGATGGTGGCGACTCTGCTGGGCGAGACCGCCAGCACGCTGCGCGACGTCCCAGCCATCAGCGACGTCGCGGTCGTGCGGTCGCTGCTCGAGGTGCACGGGGTTCGTGTGGCGGAAGGCGACGAGCCCGGATCGCTCACCTTCGACCCGAGCGACGTCGAGTCGGCCCACTTCGAGGAGATCGACGCCCACGCCGGAGCCTCGCGCATCCCGATCCTGTTCTGCGGTCCGCTGCTGCACCGGCTCGGACAGGCGTTCATCCCCGATCTCGGCGGATGCCGCATCGGCGACCGTCCCATCGACTTCCACCTCGACGCGCTCCGAAAGTTCGGCGCCACGGTCGAGAAGCTGCCGAGCGGCATCCGTCTCTCCACGGGCGGAGCCCGACTGCACGGCGCGAACATCCACCTGCCGTACCCGAGCGTCGGCGCCACGGAGCAGGTCCTGCTCACCGCGGTCCGCGCCGAGGGCGTGACCGAGCTGCGCAATGCGGCGATCGAGCCCGAGATCATGGACCTCATCGCGGTGCTGCAGAAGATGGGCGCCATCATCTCCTACGAGCCCAACCGTGTGATCCTCATCGAGGGCGTGGAGAAGCTGCGCGGGTACGACCACCGGTCGATCTTCGACCGCAACGAGGCGGCGTCCTGGGCGTCGGCAGCGCTCGCGACGGACGGCGAGATCTTCGTCGGCGGCGCGAAGCAGCAGGAGATGCTCACGTTCCTCAACGTCTTCCGCAAGGCGGGCGGCTGGTTCGACATCCAGGAGGACGGGATCCTCTTCCGTCGTGAGGGCGACCTCAAGCCGGTCGTGGTGGAGACCGACGTCCACCCCGGCTTCATGACCGACTGGCAGCAGCCGCTCGTCGTCGCCCTGACCCAGGCCAAGGGTCGCTCGATCGTGCACGAGACCGTGTACGAGAACCGCCTCGGCTTCACCGACGCCCTCGTCAAGATGGGCGCGGACATCGTCGTGCACCCGCGCGGGCTGCAGGCCGGCCCGCGGCGCGTCCCGCGTCGCGACCTCGAGCAGGCCGCCGTCATCACCGGTCCGACGCCGCTGCACGGCGCGGACATCGTCGTGCCGGACCTCCGCGGCGGCTACAGCCACGTGATCGCGGCGCTGACGGCCGAGGGCGAGTCGAAGGTGTCAGGAGTCGATATCCTCAGCCGCGGCTACGAGAAGTTCCTCGCCAAGCTCGACGCTCTCGGCGCCGACTTCGACGTCCTCCGGTGACCCCGATGGGTTCCCGGTCGACGGAGACCACGCGACCGAGCCTGTTCTGGCCGCTCGCGGTGATCGTGATCCCGCTGATCTCGCTGTTGGCGAAGATCCGCATCACGGGTGCCGAGAAGCTTCCGCAGAAGGGCGCCTTCGTCCTCGCGCCGAACCACTACTCGGAGTTCGACCCGCTGATCGTGGCGCTCGCGGTGTGGCGCATCGGTCGCGCACCGCGGTTCATGGCCAAGGAGAGCCTGTTCCGTGTGCCCGTACTGGGATGGTTCCTCACCCACACGGGCATGATCCCGGTCGCGCGCACGTCGTCGGCGTCGGCCGCCAAGCAGACGATGAAGCAGTCGGAGGAACTCGTCGAGCACGGCCGAGGGGTCATCGTCTACCCCGAGGGCACGCTCACGCGCGACCCCGACATGTGGCCGATGCGCGGCAAGTCGGGCGCGGTCCGGCTCGCTCTCGCCGACGGCATCCCGCTGATCCCCGTGGCCCATTGGGGCACTCAGGCGATCATGGGGCGCTATCAGAAGGGCCTGAGTCTCTGGCCGCTGCGCAAGCGCGTGGAGGTCGTGGTCGGCGACCCCGTGGACGTCTCGGACCTCCGCGGTCGCGCGGGCGAGCCTGCAGCGCTGAACGAGGCCACCACCAGGCTCATGAATGCGATCACGGCTCTGCTCGAGGAGCTGCGCGACGAGAAGGCGCCGGCGGAGCGCTGGAACCCCACTGCCCACGGACAGAAGGAGACGGGTCGCCTTGACTCCTAAGCGGACGATTCCGAGCGGTCCCCGGGTCGCGGTGATCGGCGCCGGGAGCTGGGGGACCACCTTCGGCAAGATCCTCGCCGACGGCGGGGCGCAGGTGACCATGTGGGCGCGTCGCGCCGAGCTGGCTCACGAGATCGACGAGGCCAAGCGCAACTCGAAGTACCTGCCGGGCATCAACCTGCCGCGCACGATGAGCGCGACGCACGAGCTGGCCGTCGCGATGCGCGACGTCGACCAGGTCTACCTGTCGGTGCCGAGCCAGTCGCTGCGCGAGAACCTCAAGGCGCTGCGCCCGCTGCTCGCGGGCGGTGACGCCAAGATCGTCAGCCTCATGAAGGGTGTCGAGCGCTCGACGGGTCTGCGCATGAGCCAGGTCATCGAGCAGGAGCTGCGGTGCGATCCCGAGCGCATCGCCGTGGCATCCGGCCCGAACCTCGCGCTGGAGATCGCGCGCGAGCAGCCGACGGCGGCCGTGATCTCCTCGCGGAGCCAGGAGACAGCGGAAGAGGTGGCGCGGGCCGCACGCAACGACTACTTCCGCACCTTCGTCAACACCGACGTCATCGGCACCGAGTTCGGCGGCGTGCTGAAGAACCTCATCGCGGTCGCCATCGGCATCGTCGACGGGGTCGGTTACGGCGAGAACACCAAGGCGTCGATCATCACGCGAGGGCTGGTCGAGATGACGGACTTCGCGGTCGCCAACGGCGCCCATCCGGAGACGCTGCAGGGGCTCGCCGGGCTCGGCGACCTCATCGCGACGTGCCAGTCGCCGCTGAGCCGCAACAACACGGCCGGGCGCCTGCTCGGCCAGGGATACAGCTTCCAGGACGTGGTCAAGCAGATGCAGCAGACGGCCGAGGGGCTCGCCTCCGTCGCGCCGGTGCTGCAGCTCGCCCGCGAATCCGACGTGGACATGCCCATCGTCGAACAGGTGAAGATGGTGCTCGACGGGAAGATGGATCCCCGCGACATCGCACCCCACCTCACGACGGACGACGACACCCCGCAGGGGGAGAGGACCAACCATGGACAAGCAGAGGGTGGTGGTGCTCTTCGGCGGGCGCTCCAGCGAGCATTCGATCAGTTCCGCAACGGCGGGCGGGGTGCTGGGCGCGATCGATCGTGATCGCTACGAGGTGATCCCCGTGGGGATCACGCGTGAGGGCGCCTTCGTCCTCGAGGACGACGACCCGACGAAGTTCCCGTTGGATGCCGCGCATCTGCCAGAGGTCGTCGACAACGGCACCCGCGTGCTGTGGCCGGAGCCCGGCGGCGACCGCACGCTGCGCGTGGTGCAGGCCGACGGCACGGTCGACGGTCTCGGCGAGATCGACGTGGTGCTGCCCATCCTGCACGGACCGCACGGAGAGGACGGCACGATCCAGGGCTACTTCGACACCCTCGAGGTGCCGTACGCCGGCGGCGGCGTCCTGGACTCCGCGCTCTGCATGGACAAGCACTTCATGAAGGTGGCGCTGCAGGCCGCGGGCATCTCCGTCGCCCCCTGGCGCACCGTGCGTGCCAGGGAGTGGGCGTCGCAGCCCGACGCCGTCCGCGCCGCCGCTGCGGAGCTGGGCTCACCGCTCTTCGTGAAGCCTGCCCGCGCCGGATCGAGTGTCGGGGTGTCGAAGGTCGAAGCGCTCGACGAGCTCGATGCGGCCCTCGCCGTCGCCTTCGCGGAGGACGACAAGGTGCTCATCGAGACCGGTGTGGTCGGGCGGGAGATCGAGGTGGCCATCCTGGAAGGCGCCGAGGGCATTCGAGCATCGCTTCCCGGGGAGATCGTGCTCACGTCGCGCGGGTTCTACGACTTCGAGGGCAAGTACCTCGGCGGAGACGGCGTCGACGTCGTGTGCCCGGCCGACCTCGACGACGCACAGGTGGCGGCCATCCAGGACGCGGGTATCCGCGCTTTCGACGCGGTCGACGGTCGCGGCCTGGCTCGCGTCGACATGTTCCTCACCGCGTCGGGCGAGCTCGTCGTCAACGAGCTGAACACGATGCCCGGTTTCACTCCGATCTCGATGTTCCCCAAGTGCTGGGTCGTCTCGGGTCTGAGCTACGGGGATCTCATCTCCGAGCTGATCGAGGCCGGCCTGCGCCGCTGAGCGCGACGGCTCGGCCGGCGGTCAGCCCTCGGTCGAGCCGTCGTCGGCGCTCTCGTCTGCGCCGTCCTCGGTCGGCACGCGATCGGTGCACCGCGCCGTGGCGGGCGCGAGACCGGCCCGGATGCTCGTGGACAGCTGTTCCACGACCGTCCGGAAGTCGATCTCCGAGCCTCGGCGGATGATGACCTCGATCGCCGGGTCCCGTCCGTAGGTGACGAGACGCTGCCGCTCCTCCTCCTGGTCGAGCACGAGCCAGTCGACCCCGCCGATCGTGGTGCACACGTCGGTCGACGGCGCGGGGGGCTCGACGCCGCAGCGGAGCACCACGGTCGGATCGCCCCAGGCGCCCGTGGCCTGCGCGTCGGTCCACACCCGGTCGAGTTCGCCCACGGCATCGGGCAGGAGCACCGAGACCTCGGCGCACGCCGGGTTGTCGGCGTCGTCGGCCGGCTCGAGGTGGATGGTGGTCGAGCATCCGGCGAGGCCGGCTGCGGCGACCAGCATGCCCGCGACGAGGAGAAGACGGCGAGAGGTGGGCATGCATCCAGGCTACCTTTGACAGCATGCCCTCCCGACCCGATGCCGACGACCCGCGCCTCGGCGACCTGTCGGAGGGGGAGATCCTCCGAGCCATCCTCGCGCGCACGGCGCAGGCGTCGCACACGCTGATCGGCCCCGGCGACGATGCGGCTGTCGTGGCCGCACCGTCGGGCTCCGTCGTCGCGACCACCGACACCCTGGTGCACGGGCCCGACTTCCGACTCGCCTGGTCGAGCGGATTCGACCTGGGATGGAAGGCGGCGGCGGTCAACCTCGCCGACGTCGCGGCGATGGGCGCGCGTCCGACGGCGCTCCTCGTGGCACTGGCCGTGCCGCGCGATCTCCGGCTCTCTTTCGTGGAGCGGCTCGCCGACGGTTTCCGTGAGGCGTGCGCGGCGCTGGCTCCCGGCTGCGCGGTGGTCGGCGGCGACCTCACCGTGTCGGATGTGCTCACCGTCGCGGTCACGGCTCTGGGTGACCTGGAGGGCCGTGCTCCGATCACGCGCAGCGGTGCCCGTCCCGGAGACACGGTGGCGGTCGCGGGTGAGCTCGGGCACGCCGCGCAGGGACTCCAGCTGCTCTTCGGCCGGTTCCGTGACGGCGAGATCCCGGTGCCGGTCGATGTCGCGGTGCTCGGCGACGGCGACCGTGCGGCCCTCGACGCGCAACTGCGTCCTTCGCCCCCGATCGGGTTGGGTCCGATGGCGGCGACAGCCGGCGCGACGGCGATGATGGACGTCTCCGACGGACTCGCGCTGGACGCGCGGCGCATGGCGGCGGCATCCGGGGTGACGATCCACCTGTCTGCGGCGGCGCTCGGCGACGATCCGGTGCGTGCTCTCGCCGGGGGTGAGGACCACGCGCTGCTGGCCGCGTTCCCGGGCACGGTTCTGCCGCCCGGCTTCCGACGCATCGGCGAGGTCGGGGATCGATCGGACCACGACCTGCTCCTCGACGGCGATCCGGTCGACGTCAGCGGCTGGGACCCGTACCGAGACTGGGACGCGGCGTCAGGCTGAGGAGTCGGCCCCTCGGGGCGTCGCCCACCACAGGGTCGTGTCGCCGTAGGTCTTCTCGCGGAGCAGCTCGAGTCCGGCGGCGGAGAGGTCGGGCGGGGTGGACCGCCTCGCGCGTTCGATCACGACGAGTGCCTCCGGGGCGAGGAGCGGCGCGAGTGCGAGGAGGTCGCCGTTCATGGCCTCATCGCCCAGATCGTAGGGCGGGTCGGTGAAGACGAGGTCGAAGGGCCCCGTCGCACGCTGCAGGAAGGCGCGGACGCTGCTCTGGTGAACGCGTGCGGGGGAGAGGCCCCCGGCTTTCGCCACGATGCCGGCGTTGCGGCGGATGATCCCCACCGCGGCGCGACCGTGTTCGACGAGGTCGACGGACGCGGCGCCCCGGCTCGACGACTCGAGGCCGAGGGCCCCCGAGCCGGCGTACAGATCGAGGACACGAGCTCCGGACATCGCGTCGGCGGATTCGAGGGCGCCGAACAGCGATTCCCGCACCCGGTCGCTCGTGGGGCGGGTGCCGCTTCCCGGCACGTCCAGTCGGGCGCCCCTGGCGGCCCCGGCGATGATCCTCGTCACCCGTTCACGATACGACAGCGTCCGTGCACGCCGTGTCGGCGCCGCCTTCTAGACTCGGACCATGCCGCTCTCGCTCGACACGTCTCTGCAGGAGGCGCTCGGCGCGACCCCGGCGAAGGCGCTCGACCGGGCTTTCGGTATGGCGACGGTCGGCGATCTGCTCTCGCACTATCCGCGACGGTACGCGGATCCGGGAGAGCTCACCCCGATCCGCGAGCTCCCGATCGGCGAGACCGTCACGATCGTCGCCGAGGTGCTGTCATCGAGTGCTCGGGCGATGCGCAATCGACGTGGCGCGATGGCCGACGTCGTGATCGGCGACGGCATCGGGAAGATGTCCCTGACGTTCTTCGCGAAGAATCTCGGGGCGGCGAAGTGGCGGTCGGAGGAGCTGGCGGTCGGCCGCCGTGGCGTGTTCTCCGGCAAGGTCGGCGAGTTCAACGGGGTCACCCAGTTCGCGCATCCCGAGTACGAGCTCTTCGACGACGAGGACGCCGCGCGGCGACGCGCGGACGCGCGTGCCGCCGTCCTGATCCCGATCTACCCGGCGACCTCCAGCCTGCAGACCTGGCAGATCGCGAAGTTCGTCGGCAGGGTCCTCGACGACCTCGGGGATGTGCCCGAGCCGCTCGCCCCCGACGTCCGGTCCGGGGAGGAGCTGCTGACGGCACGCGAGGCGCTCGAGCAGATCCACCGTCCCAAGACCCGCAATGACATCGATCCCGCCGTCCGCACGCTGCGCATGCACGAGGCGCTCACCCTGCAGACGGCGCTGCTGCAGCAGCGCGACGCGGTGCGGGCCCTCTCGGCCACGACGCGGCCGGCCGCGCCCGGGGGACTCCTCGAACGCTTCGACGCGGCGCTTCCGTACTCGCTCACGCCCGACCAGCAGACCGTCGGCGACCAGATCGCGCACGACCTCGTCGGGTCATGGCCCATGAACAGGCTCGTGCAGGGCGAGGTGGGCTCCGGTAAGACCCTCGTCGCGCTTCGCGCCATGCTCCAGGTCGCAGAGTCCGGTGGGCAGGCAGCGCTCATCGCACCGACGGAGGTGCTTGCAGGGCAGCACCTCCGATCGATCACGAAGATGCTCGGTCCCCAGCTCGCGCCGCTCGTCATGCCGACGCTGCTGACCGGGCAGATGCCTGCGGCGGAGCGACGCAAGGCCGCGCTGCGCGTCGCCTCGGGCCAGTCGCTCATCGTCGTCGGCACGCACGCGCTCCTCGGCGAGAAGACCACCTTCGCCGACCTCGGTCTCGTCGTGGTCGACGAGCAGCACCGCTTCGGCGTGGAGCAGCGCGAGGCGCTCCGCGCCAAGGGGTCGAGTCCGCACGCCCTCGTCCTGACGGCGACGCCGATCCCTCGCACAGTCGCGATGACGGTGTTCGGCGACCTCGACACATCCGTCATCCGCACGATGCCGAAGGGGCGCGCGGGTATCGAGTCGTTTGTCGCGCCCCTCGCCGAGCATCCCGGCTGGTTCAACCGCGTCTGGGAGCGCGCCGCAGAGGAGATCGCGCAGGGCCGTCAGGTGTTCGCCGTCTGCGCGGCGATCGACACCACGAAGAAGACCGCCGAGGTGGGTGAGCAGGCACTCCTGCAGGGCGAGGGCGCGGCCGGTCCCAAGTGGGGCGTGGTGCAGCTCGACGAGGCGCTGGCCACGCATCCGACCCTCGGCGGTCTGCGCAGAGCGGTCCTCCACGGACGCATGCCGTCGGATGAGAAGGACGCCGTGATGCAGTCCTTCGCCCGCGGCGACATCGACCTGCTGATCGCCACGACCGTGATCGAGGTCGGCGTCGATGTGCCCAACGCCTCGACCATGATCGTCCTCGACGCCGACCGCTTCGGCGTCTCGCAGTTGCATCAGCTCCGCGGGCGCGTCGGGCGAGGGGGCGTGCCGGGCCTCTGCCTCCTCGTGACCGACGCCGAGGCGGGTTCGGTCGCGCGTGAACGCGTGGATGCTGTCGCTGCGACGCTCGACGGATTCGCCCTCGCGGAGGTCGATCTCGAACTCCGCGGAGAGGGCGACGTGCTGGGAGCGGCCCAGGCCGGAGTGCGCTCGTCGCTCAAGCTGCTGCGCGTCGTCAAGGATTCCAAGCTCATCGTGCGGGCGCGAGAGCTCGCCGAGGCGATCCTCGCGGACGACCCCGATCTCACGGCGAATCCCGGCCTCCGAGCCGCGATCGCGCGTCGCGTGACGGAAGAAGACCGCGCCGCGCTCGCGAAGAACTGACCTCACTTCGAGGTGCCCTAGGCTGGATGCATGAGCAGCCGGATCGCCGTCGTCCCGGGTTCCTTCGATCCGCCCACCCTCGGTCATCTCGATGTGATCAGGCGCGCGGCGAAGCTGTACGACGAGCTGCACGTGCTCGTCGTCCACAACCCCGGCAAGGAAGCCATGCTGCCGATCGCGCAGCGCATGTCGCTGCTGGAACAGTCGATCGCCGAGGACGGGATGGACGGCAACGTCATCGTCGGGTCGTGGAGTATGGGCCTGCTCGTCGACTACGCCCGCGACGTCGACGCCGGCGTGCTGGTCAAGGGCATCCGCTCGCAGGTGGACGTCGCCTACGAATCCCCGATGGCGATCGTCAACCGCCATCTCGCCGACATCGAGACGGTGTTCCTGCTGCCGGATCCTGCGCACGCCCTGGTGTCGAGCTCGCTCGTGCGGCAGGTCGCCGGGCTCGGCGGAGACATCTCGCCGTTCGTTCCGCCGGCCGTCGCCTCGTTCCTCGACACCGGCTCCCGCGGGATCTGACCGTCCCTTCGCCGGGCCTCCGCACTCAGGCGCCGACCAGCCCCGGGCCCCGCCGAGCCGGTAGCATTGCGGGGTGCGTTCCCGATTCAACGGCCCCTTCGTCCTCCCCGTCCGCGACATCGTTCGCAAGCCGGGGGAGATGCGCGAGCATGCCTTCACGGTGACTCTCGCCGAGCCGTGGGGCGAGGGAATCGTGTCCTTCGCCCAGGGTTCCGAGCTCGATCTCGATGTGCGGCTCGAGTCGGTCCACGAGGGCATTCTCGTGTCCGGCGCGGCTGATGCGGAGTACTCCGGAGTATGCGGTCGGTGCCTCACCGACATCGCCCGGCCCGTCGAAGTCGAGTTCCAGGAGCTTTTCGCGTATCCTGGTGAGGAAGAAACTGACTTCGAGGTTCAAGACGACCACGTGGATCTTGAAACTCTTGTCAGGGATGCGGCCGTATTGTCGCTTCCATTTCAGCCGGTGTGTCAGCCGGATTGCCCCGGGCTCGACCCGGTCACGGGCGAGAGGCTGACCGAGAGCACCGGATCGGAGCAGGCAGCTCCCATCGATCCTCGATGGAGTGCGCTCCAGCAGATCACAGACCAAGACGGCGCGGCAGAGAGCAGCGCCGCCGAGAAAGAAGAGAGCTAGTCATGGCTGGTAACCCCCCGAAGCGCAAGGTCTCCCGTTCCAACACCCGCTCGCGTCGCGCGCAGTGGAAGGCCGAGGCTCCCGCGCTCGTCAAGACCGTCGAGAACGGCAAGGTCGTCTACAGCCGTCCTCACCAGGCGAAGGTCGTCACCGACTCGCAGGGCACCGAGCTCTTCCTCGAGTACAAGGGCCGCAAGGTCGCTGACGTCTGAGTCGCGACTCCCGATCGTGACAGAGGTCCCTGGGGGGACGAGACCTCTCCCTGAGAAGCTCCGCGTCGATATCGACGCGGAGCTTCTGGAGTTGGCGCTCACCCACCGCTCATACGCCTACGAGCACGGCGGTATCCCTCACAACGAGCGCCTCGAGTTCCTCGGCGACTCGGTGCTCGGGCAGGCGGTGACCGTGATGCTGTTCACGAGCCACCCCGAGCTCGATGAGGGGGCTCTGGCGAAGCGTCGCGCGAGCGTCGTGTCGACGGTCGCGCTGGCGGAGGTCGCGCGGGGTATCGAGTTGGGCAACCACCTGCTGCTCGGCCGCGGCGAGGAGCAGACCGGCGGGCGCGACAAGGACTCGATCCTCGCGGACACGATGGAGGCCGTCATCGGCGCCACGTTCCTGTCAGCCGGCCCCGATGCCGCGACGGAACTGGTGCTGCGGCTGACCGAGCCGCTGCTCGCCGATCCCGAGCGCTACGGCGCGGCGATGGACCCGAAGACGAGCCTGCAGGAACTCGCGGCCCGCCTCGGGCTGACCGCTCCGCAGTACTCCATCGAAGCCAGCGGTCCCGACCACGACCGTCGCTTCACCGCGACGGTGACCGTCGGTGACGTCAGCATGAACGGGCTGGGCAGCAGCAAGAAGACGGCAGAGATGGCTGCAGCGCTGAGCGCGTGGCGTCTGCTCGACGAGCGTGCCTGAGCTCCCCGAGGTCGAGGTGGTGCGCGCCGGGCTCGCCCCCGCCGCGATCGGCTCGCTCATCACCGCGGTCAGCGTGTTCGATGAGCGCGCACTGACCCGGCATGCGGCGGGCGCCGAGGACTTCGTCGCCCGGCTCGAGGGACACCGGTTCGCTGCGGCCGACCGGCGCGGCAAGTTTCTGTGGCTCCCGCTCGACTCCGGTGGCACCGCGTTGATCGCCCACCTGGGCATGAGCGGGCAGATGCTGCTCCGCGCGCCCGATGCGCCGGCCGAGCGGCACGAGCGGATCCGGATCAGCCTCGAGCACCCGACGCACGGTGAACTGGCCATGGTCTTCGCCGATCAACGGACGTTCGGATCTCTGGCCGTCGACGAGCTGCGCGACGACGGGCCGTCGCGGATCCCGTCGCAGGTGCTCCACATCGCGCGCGATCCGATGGATCCGCTCTTCGACGACGCGGCGTTCCTCGCCGCGCTCCGGCGCAGGAGCAGCGGCATCAAGCGTGTCCTCCTGGATCAGCAGGTGATCAGCGGAGTCGGCAACATCTATGCCGATGAGTCGTTGTGGGCGGCACGCATCCACCCGGAGACCGCCGCGTCCGCCCTCTCGACGCCGGCGGCCTCGCGGCTGCTCGCCGAGATCCGAGCGGTGCTGGCCAAGGCCCTCGCCGAGGGCGGCACGAGCTTCGACGCGCAGTACGTCAACGTCAACGGTCAGGCCGGGTACTTCGCGCACTCCCTCAACGCGTACGGACGCGGGGGTGAGCCGTGTCCGCGGTGCGGCGGCCCGATCCGCCGCACCGCGTTCATGAACCGGTCGAGCCACTACTGCCCGCGCTGTCAGCGCCGCCGCTGACGCGACCGGCGCTCACGCCGCCGCGAACGACCGCGCCAGCAGCGGTCGGGTCGCGCGCGTGCTCGCCCAGACGACGCCGATCCCGATCGTGACGACCACGACGATCGTCAGCACCGATTCCGGTGCCGTGATGAGGGCGATCCCGAGCAGCGGGAAGACCAACACCGCCGCGCACAGCGCCGAGCCGATCGCGGTGATGAGCAGCGGCGACATGATCGCGCGGCGTCGTGCGCGGTCGACCGTCTCGAGCGGCATCCCCAGGTGGTGCAGGCTCCGGTGGAGCTCGCGCTGATCGAGGATCGCCGCCGCCTGGTTCACGCCCACCGACGCCGCGACCATGAGGAACGACGCCACGAGCGTGATGATGAGGCCGGTACGCATGTCGACGGCGAGAGCGGCTTCGTCGGAGGCGGCATCCCCGCTGCCGAGCACATTCATGAGCGAGACTCCGGTGCCGGCGAACACGGCCATGAAGCTCGCCATCGCGATCCCGCTCACCTGGCGCCACGCGCTCTTCGGGGAATCGAGCACGAGACGAGCCGCCAGGAGCCGTTCCGGATGCTCGGCTCGACGCAGCTGCCGCGAGGCGATGACCTTGATGACCCACGGGCCCAGCACGTTCACGACGGCGAGCGCGATCGCGAAGAGCACGGCGAGCACCGTGATCGTCGTCACGATGCCGGCCACCGAGGGGAAGATCTTGATCAGCACGAACACCAGAGCGAGGACGGAGACGCCGATGAGGGCGCGGAACCAGTGCGCGTTCGACGCGGTGGTGCGCATGCGAACGCCGAGAGGCGAGATGATCACCCGGCGGAGACCGAGCGCGGCGCTGGCTGCCGCGACGAGGAGGATGCCGCCGACCACCGCGAGCACGACGAGCGGCGGGAGCACGACGGCCTCAACGCCCAGCGCCTCCCCGCGGAACGGGATCAGGCCGATGAGCGGGCTGATCGCGAGGGCGACGAGCACTCCGACGGTGGCGCCGGCGGCGGCCACCAGCACGGACTCGACGACGGTCGCGACACCGACACCCAGGGGCGTCACCCCGAGAAGGCGCAGGGTGGAGAGACGCTCGTCGCGTCGCCGAGCCGAGAGACGGGCGGCGGCTCCGCCGAGGTTCGCCAGCGGGACGATCAGGAGCACCAGCGCGATGGCGGCGAGTGCCTGGTAGACGGGCGCGAACTCGTCGGTCCAGCTCCAGAAGGACTGCGCGCCGCCGACCACGGTGAGGACGAGGGCGGTGACGATCGCGAAGGCCGTCGCCGGGAGTGCGAGGAACGCCGTCTGGCCGCGTGCCGGACGAAGCAACAGGGCGAGGACGCGCGGATTCATGCGGACACCGCCGGGGAGACGACCTGGCCGTCGCGCACCGAGACGATCCGTGAGCAGCGGGACGCCACCTCGGGGTCGTGGGTGACGACGAGGAGCGTCCGCCCCTGACCCGTGGTCGACCAGAGCAGGGCGTCCATCACCTCGTGCGAGGTGTGCGAGTCGAGCGCACCGGTCGGTTCGTCCGCGAAGACGAGCTCGGCGCCCGTCGCCTGCGCACGCGCGATCGCGACACGCTGCGCCTGGCCGCCGGAGAGTTCGCCGATGCGACGGTCCTCCATTCCGGCGAGTCCGAGTGCCGCGAGCCACGATGCCGCGTGGTTCACGGCATCCGCTCTCTTCACGCCGTTGATCATGGAGGCGAGCGCGACGTTCTCGACGGCGGTGAGCTCGGGAATGAGCAGACCCTGCTGGAACACGAAACCGAAGCGCTCGCGTCGCAACCGTGATCGGGCCGACTCGCCCAGGGCCGACAGCTCGACGGGGTGTCCGGTGGTCGGCTGGAACGTGACGGTGCCGGAGTCCGGGGTGACGATGCCGGCGAGGACGTGCAGGAGCGTGGTCTTGCCCGATCCGGAAGCGCCCATGATCGCCACGGACTCGCCGGAGCGGACAGTCAGGTCCACCCCGGCGAGCGCGCGCGTGGTGCCGTAGGACTTCGTGAGGGATCGGGCTTCGAGGACGGATGCGTTCATGCTTCCAGCCTCGCCCGCCGCTTCGCGTACGTCGTCGGCTTCCCGGATGATCCGTGGGCGTCCCCCTACATCGCTCGGATGATCCTCACGAGAGCCGCTTCTGCCAGGCGCCGGCGTACGACACCGCTCGGAAGCCGAGGGCTTCGTTGATGCTCAGCATCGGACGATTCTCCTCGGCGTTGAAGGTCGATACGGCGGGGGAGTCGGGCATCAGCTCCCGCCAGCGCAGCAGGTTCGCGCACTTGACGATCATGCCCAGCCTGTGGCCGCGGTGCGCGCTGGATACGAGGGTGCCGAACTGGTGTGTCGTGGCCGTGCGGTCCGCCCCGATCAGCAGCTCGTTGTACGCCACGAGATCGCCGGTCGGCACATGCTGCACCGCCGTGACCGCGAACGCCTGACCCGCGGAGGTCAACCTCGCGTCCCGGCGTTCGACGCGCTGTGCGTCCCATTCCTCGGCGACGAACTGCATGTCGCCGCTCGGCGCATCCGTCGACAGACGCGCGAGGATCCCCGCATACCCGTCCCGGTACTCCTCGGGGGTCGGTGCCATCCATTGCACGATCCGATAGTCCGGCCCGGCGACGGCGAGGGCTTCGTCGAGGGCGCCCTCGATCACGGACGGGTCAGCGCGCAGATCGAGTTCGCTGTTGCGTTCGACCTGCTCGCACACGAAGCCGTCTGCCTCGAGCGCGTCGGAGAGAGCCGTGGCCGGGAGCCGGCCCCACCCTGTCCGGGGCACGATCATATGATCCGTCTCGATCGGGCGGTGCAGTGACCACGCCTGGATGAGGGACCGGCCATGTGCGCGCGCCTCCTCTTCCGCGCGGGACAGGAGAGCATTCTCGACTCCCATTCCGGCGAAGCGGCGCGCCACGAGCACGTCGATCTCAGCGGCCTGCGCATCGGCCTCCCTGGCGTAGTCGATCGTGATCATGCCGGCGATCCGGTCGTCGATCCTCGCCACGAGACCGGTGTGCAGCGTGTCGGTCTGGTCCTGCCACGCCGGCAGCATCTGCGCCGCGTTCGGAGCGAGGTCGGGGATGCCGGTCGCCTCATCGCAGACGAGGCGATTGAGCTCGCCGTAGGCGAGGAAGTCCCCCGCGTCGTCGCTCTCGAGGGACGCGGGCACGATGAGCGGCGTGATCGTCAGTGTGGACGTGGTCATGAGAGGTCCTTCCGCCATGCGCCTTCGTACGCGATGGCCTCGAAGCCCATGGCTTCGTTGATGGAGAGCATGGGCCGGTTCTCCTCGGCGTTGTAGGTGACGACGGCTCGCGACTGCGGGGCGAGGTCGCGCCACGTGGCGAGCGACGCGCACTTGACCAGCTGCCCCAGGCGGTGCCCGCGGTGCTCGCGGAGCACCAGTGTGTCGTGCTGGTGAGTGGTGGCCGTCATGTCGGGTCCGATGCCGATCTCGGTGAAAGCGGCCAGCTCGCCGCTCTCGAGATGCTGCGCGACGGTGACGAGCAGGCGTTGACGCATCTCGACGATGCGCTTCTCCCCGGCGACGACGCGCTCGGCGTCCCACCTCTCCTCGTCGGCTTCCAGGCCCGCGGAGGGAGCGTCGGTCGACATCCGGGACTTCAACCACGCGTAGCCGTCGAGATGCTCGGGCGGGGTGGGCACCTCCCACTGCAGCACACGGTATCCGACGGCTGCGCGGACGGCGTCGTCGTGGAGGGCGGCCGAACGGCCCGCGGCGGGACCATCGAGGTCGAGCCGACTCACCCGGTACACCTGTTCCAGCGAGAAGCCGTGGCGCAGCAGGAACCGGGAGACGTGGTCGTCCGGCACGCTTCCGTGTCCGGTGCGCGCGGTGATCCGGTCGCCCGAGGATGCCGGCTGCTCGGTCCAGTTCTGGATGACGGTCCTGCCGTGCTGCCGGGCTGCTGCTTCGATGTGAGGGAGCACGGCGGTCCCGATGCCCCGGCCCCACACCCGCGGGTGGATCTCGATGCTCGCGATCGCCGTGCGCGACCCCTCCTCGCGGGGGATGTCGACGACAGCGCGTCCGACGATCTCGCCCGCGACGCGGACGGCCCAGACGGTCGTGGTGCGTTCCGGACGCGACCTCAGCAGTGGCAGCAGTGCCTCGGGCTCGAGGTCCTGTTCGTCGCGTCCGGTGATCGCGCGATAGACGTCGTTGCGGACGCGGGCGAGTTCGCGGAACTCGCCCGCGCCTGCCGCATCCGCCCGCGCCGGGAGCACGAGCGGATGCAGCGTCGCATCTACGGTGAGCACGATGCTCATGATGTCCTTCCGATCAGCGCAGCTGGCGCTGCAGGTCGAAGGTGAGCAGGGCGTACGTCTCGGCGACGGAGCGTTCCCGTCGGTCGAGAGCGAGCAGATCGCCGGAGACGCGGGACGAGCGGCGTTCCCGTCGCGGGCGCTGCGCCCTCTGCAGCAACCACAGGCCGATGCGGAGGGAGAGACGGTCTGCGAGCGCGAGGCGACGCAGGTCGTCGGGTGCGGGGATGTGGAGGACCTGCTGGTCCTCGGTATCCGGTGGGTGGGTGGTGGAACGGTGCAGCGTGATGTTCACGATGATTCCTTCGAGGGGTGATGGTGTGAGTGCGGTGACGCAGACGGCGCAGACCCCTCGAGAGGAGGGGTGGCGCGGTGGGAGCACGAGCCCGGGAGGTCGCGGAGCGGGGAAGCCGGGGTCGGCGGGAAGCCGTGATCCTGAGGATCAGGGCGAGGCGGCACGATGACGCGCCAGTCGGACGCCCGATAGCGGGCGGAGTCCTGCTGCCGCGGCTCTAGGACAGAGCGCTGCTACGACGGACGCCGGCGGTTACCGAGTGCGCAAGGCGCGGCGCAAAGGGCGCGGCGAGGCCTGTGGCCTGTGCGTTCAGCTGAGTGATCATCATCGGTAACCTCCTTTCGTGTGGCGATCCGGAGGTTCACGGTAGCGAAAGCTCACAGCTGACGTCAAGCATCCCGGGCGTGTCCGGCGTGTCGCGGCGTCGGGACGATCGCCTCCGCACCGCGCGGGATGCCGGTCCTGGCGCGGGATTCCGGTAGCGTATGGGCGTGATCCAGCCCGGAAGCGCGGTACGCGCATGCATCTGAAGAGCCTGACCCTCAAGGGGTTCAAGTCCTTCGCGCAGCCGACCAGCTTCGTCTTCGAACCGGGCGTCACGTGCATCGTCGGGCCGAACGGCTCGGGCAAGTCGAATGTCGTCGATGCTCTCGCGTGGGTGATGGGGGAGCAAGGCGCGAAGACCCTTCGCGGCGGGAAGATGGAGGACGTCATCTTCGCCGGTACGTCGACGCGAGGTCCGCTCGGCCGTGCGGAGGTGCAGCTGACGATCGACAACGCCGACGGCGCCCTGCCGATCGAGTACGCCGAGGTCACCATCAGCCGCACGCTCTTCCGCAACGGATCGAGCGAGTACGCGATCAACGGCGAGTCCTGCCGACTGCTCGACGTGCAGGAGCTGCTCAGCGACTCGGGTCTCGGCCGCGAAATGCACGTCATCGTCGGCCAGGGGCGCCTCGACACCGTCCTGCAGGCTTCGCCCGAGGACCGTCGCGGCTTCATCGAGGAGGCCGCCGGGATCCTCAAGCATCGCCGGCGCAAGGAGAAGACCCTGCGCAAGCTCGATGCGATGGAGACGAATCTCACGCGTCTGAGCGATCTCGCCGGGGAGATCCGCCGCCAGCTGAAACCACTGGGCCGTCAGGCCGAGATCGCGCGCGAGGCGCAGACGATCGCAGCGGTCGTGCGGGATGCCAAGGCGCGGATCTTCGCCGACGACGTCGTCGCCCTGCGCACAGCGTTGGCCGATCACACGCGGACGGAGCATGAGCGTCACACCGAGCGGCTCGTGCTCTCGGATCAGGCGGAGGCCGTGCGTGCGAACATCGCGCGCCTCGAGCAGGACCAGAACTCGGTGGCCGTCGATCAGGCTCGCGGGGTGGCGTTCGGGCTCGAGCAGGTGCAGGAGCGCATGCGCGGTCTGTACACGCTCGCCAACCAACGACTCGCCCTGCTCGGGTCCGAAGAGGACGACGCCGCGGTGACCGCGGTGACCGTCACGCAGAGCACGATCGACGAGGCCAAGGCGGAGATCACGGAGATCTCCGCAGGGCTCGGCGACGCGCAGGATGCCGCGGCGGCCGCCAGCCGCGAGGTCGTCAGCGCCCGTGCAGAGCTCGACACGCTCGACGTCGAAATCGCCGAGCAGAGCGCCCTCGTCTCGGAATACGACATGCGGTTGACCTCGCTGCGCGGCGCCGCGGATGCTGCGGCGTCCGCTCTGGCGGCGGTGCGCGGCGCAGTGCTCCGGCAGGAGAACGCTCTCGAAGCCGCGCACACCCGACGCCGAGAGGCCGCAGAAGCGCTGGAGGCCATCGATACCGCGGAAGCCCCCGAGGGCACCGCCGCCGAGTACTCGGCCGCCTACGAGAGCGCGCAGCGCGCGGCGACGGCCGCCGAGGCCGAGCGGGAGACGCTTCGCGAACGGCTGCACGCGGCGGAGCGCGAGGTCGACGCCCTCACGGCGAAGGCCGCGGCCCTGGGAAGCGCCCTCGCCCTGTCCGGAGGGGCGGCCGAGATCGTGAAGACCGGGGGAGACGGCATCCGCGGTCTCGTCGGCGACGCGGTCCAGGTGAAGTCCGGGTTCGAGGCGGCGATCGCCGCCGTGCTCGGCCCGCTGGCGGAGGGCGTCCTGGTGGACGAGGCGGCGCAGGCCTTCGCCCTGGCATCCGATGCCGCGTCGCAGGGCCGGGGAGTCGTCGACTTCGTCGTCGCCGATGCGATCCGGCCTGCCGTCCAGCTGCCGGAGCTTCCGGGGGTCACGCCCGCCGTCGACACGGTCACGGCGCCCGCCGGGGTGCTCGGCATCCTCTCGCACGTGCTCATCGCCGGCGACCTCGACGAGGCTCGCGCAGCGCGCAGCGCGCTGGACGCTCTCGGTGACACGACGACGACCGTCGTGACGACCACGGGAGACGTGGTCACGGCGCAGACCCTCCGCACGGGATCCGGCGGAGAGCGGTCGCGACTCGAGCTCGCTGCGGAGCGGGATGCCGCGAAGGAGCGCCTCGCGGAGGTGCAGGTCGTCGTCGACTCGCTGCGCGAGGCCCGCGAGGATGCGAACGAGATCGTCGAGACGACGCGGCGGCAGTCGAAGGACGCGCTGCGCGCCCTGCGCGAGCACGATGCGGCGCTCGCGAGCCATGCGGAGCAGGTCAACCGGATCACGGTCACCCACGAGTCGGCGGTCGCGGAGTGCGACCGGCTCGGGGCGGGACTGGCTCAGGCGCAGTCCGCCGTGGAGGAAGCAGAGGCGAAGGCTGCCCGCGCGAAGACAGAGCTCGACGAGGCGGTGTCGGCACCCCGGCCCGTTCTCGACGCCTCCGCCCGAGACGGTCTGCTGGAGGCTCTGGAGCTCGCGCGCGAGGGCGAGGTCAGAGCCCGCCTGGAGATCGAGACGTTGCGGGAGCGCGTCCGCGCGGCCCAGGCACGGGTCGCGAGCCTGGAGCGTCAGCGCGAGCAGGAACGGGATGCCGCGGCGGAGGCAGCGCGTCGCGCGGTGATCCGTCGCGCTCAGCGGGAGGCGGCGTCGGGCGTCGCGTCAGAGCTCCCGCGCATCCTGGACTCGATCGACCGCTCCGTGGCCGAAGCCCGCCTCGCGTTGGGGGAAGCCGAGGCTGCGCGCTCCGC
The DNA here is from genome assembly GCF_041954735.1 of Microbacterium sp. LS_15. Taxonomy (NCBI): domain Bacteria; kingdom Bacillati; phylum Actinomycetota; class Actinomycetes; order Micrococcales; family Microbacteriaceae; genus Microbacterium; species Microbacterium sp. LS_15. The sequence goes on from NZ_JAVAYD010000001.1 coordinate 179,853, forward strand.
GCAGAACGAAGAGCTGACCGCTCTCCGTGCGCAGGAGACGTCGCTGCGCGAGCGCCTCGCAGGCCTCACCGAGAGCGTCCACGGCCTGGAACTGCAGATCCACGAGAAGAAGCTGCACCTCAACAGCCTGCTCGAACGCGTCGCCTCGGAGCTGGCCCTCGACGAAGATATTCTCGTCGCGGAATATGGTCCGGATCAGCTGGTTCCGCGGGATCCCGGGGCCGAGCCGGCGGACGGCGAACTGCTCGACGACACGGCCATCCTGTTCGACCGCCGCATCCAGCAGCGTCGCCTCGCCGACGCCGAGCGCAAGCTCGCTCAACTGGGTCGCGTGAACCCCCTCGCGCTCGAGGAGTTCGCGGCCCTCGAACAGCGGCATGCCTTCTTGACCGAGCAGCTCGCCGATCTCACGCAGACGCGGCAGGACCTGCTGACCATCATCGCCGACCTCGACGAGCGGATGCAGACGATCTTCGCCAGTGCGTTCGAGGACACCAAGGAGGCCTTCGGGCAGGTCTTCCCGCTGCTGTTCCCCGGCGGCTCGGGCAGCATCTCCCTCACCGACCCCGACAACATGCTCACGACGGGCATCGAGGTCTCGGTCCGACCCGTCGGGAAGAAGATCGAGCGGCTGTCGCTGCTCTCCGGCGGTGAGCGCTCCCTTGCCGCAGTCGCACTCCTCGTGGCGATCTTCAAGGCGCGGCCGAGCCCGTTCTACATCCTCGACGAGGTCGAGGCCGCGCTCGACGACGCGAACCTCGGTCGTCTGCTGACCGTGTTCGAGCAGTTGCGTGAGAGCTCGCAACTGCTGGTCATCACGCACCAGAAGCGCACCATGGAGATCGCAGACGCCCTCTACGGCGTCTCGATGCGACAGGACGGCGTGTCCGCCGTCGTCGGGCAGCGCGTCGGCGACCGCGCCGCCGCTGCCGCGGTCTGAGCGGCCCCGCGCGGATCAGCGACTGAGAGACCTCTCGAACTCCGCGACGGCAGGCGCGAATCCAGGCAGATCCTGCGGTCGATGTTGCGCGCCGGTCAAGACGACGTGGTGCGCCCCGCCGATGGAGAGGATCTCTGCGATGGACTCGTACTCGTCGTTCCATCCGCCGGTGACGACCAGCGTCGGGACGCCGTCGATCATGCGCGTTCGCACGCCGTGTCCCCACGGCACGTCGCGGGCCGCCCAGAAGGCCGCCACGGGTTGCTCTGCAGGCCAGCGTCCGGGATCGAAGGACCCTCCGAACATCAGCGGTCTCAGCATCGCCCAGAACCCCGCCAGGTCGCCCGAAGCGGCCAGGTCGCGCGCATCGGTCACGATACCGATGTGTCGTTCGATCGACTCGGTGCCGCGCGCCAGGTCATAGAGCGCGGGTTCGACGAGCACGAGACCTGCGACTCGGCGGGTCGTCGAAGCGAGAGCCGCAGGCACGGCCAAGAGGGAATGGGCGAAGACGACCGCGCCATCGGTATCCAGGGCGGCTTCGACGAGGGTCGTCTGATCGGCGACCAAGGCTTCCACCGGCATGGCCGCCGCCCGGTGAGAGGCGCCTGAGAGGGAGGGCCACGCGCGTTCGACAGCGCGCTGGGAGCTGTGGAGGAGGACCCGGGAGAAGGGCATTCCAGGATCGTAGCCGTAGGCTGGAGTCATGGCGGAGAAGTCCTGGTCCCTCACCCGTGCGCTGCGCGGGATGTTCGTCAAGCCCACGATCGACGAGACGACGTGGGAGGACCTCGAGACAGCGCTCATCACCGCGGATTTCGGTCCCGACATCAGCGAGCGCGTCGTCGACGAGCTGCGCGGCAAGGTCGAGCGCTATCGCACGACCGACCCGAAGGACCTGCAGCGCATGCTGCGGGAGACGCTCGAGGAGCACTTCGCGAAGTTCGACACGACGCTGAAGCTGACGGAGCGTCCGGCGGTCGTCCTCGTCGTCGGCGTCAACGGCGTCGGCAAGACCACGACGATCGGCAAGTTCACGAAGTTCCTCCGCGGCTACCAGCGGAGCGTCGTGGTCGGAGCGGCGGACACGTTCAGGGCGGCGGCGGTCGATCAGCTCGCCACCTGGGCGCAGCGCGGGGGAGCGGCGATCGTCCGTCCCCAGCAGGAGGGGCAGGACCCCGCATCCGTCGCGTACCAGACCATCGAGTTCGCGCAGCGCGAGGGCATCGAGATCGCGATCATCGACACCGCTGGACGCCTGCACACCAAGGGCGGGCTGATGGATGAGCTCACGAAGATCCGCCGGGTCATCGAGAAGCAGGCCCCGATCAGCGAGGTTCTCCTCGTGCTCGATGCGACGACGGGTCAGAACGGCGTCATGCAGGCCGAGGCGTTCCTGCAGCACGCCGGGGTCACCGGGCTCGTCCTGACCAAGCTGGACGGCTCTGCGAAGGGCGGTTTCGTCCTCGCGGTTCAGGAGCGCACCGGCATCCCCGTCAAGCTCCTGGGCCAGGGCGAGGGCATCGACGACCTCACCGGTTTCACCCCTCACGTGTTCGTGCAGTCGCTCGTCGGCTGACGACACGACGTGCACAGGACTACCGCCGCGACCACGAGGCTGGTTTCATAGCGTTATGGCGATCGAACACGATTACTTCGGACTCTTGTCGTCGGGCCCCGACGGCTCGATCTTCTGGTCGGAGACCGTGGAACTCGGCGATCAGAGTGTCACGGTCGACCTGACGGCTCCTGATCAGGATGACGTGTCGGCCGATGCCCTCGACATCGCGGCGTCTCTCATCGCCGGCCTCGAGACGGTGGACGGCACCGCCCGTCGCAGCATGCTCTCCGAGGTCGACGACCGCACCAGCGAGGTGACCGAGTACATCCTGCAGCAGCAGGAGGCCTACGGCGAGGAGCTCGAAGACGTGTTGATCGACGTCAGCGGCGACGCTGCTGTCGACATCATCCGATCGCTGCGGCTCATGAGCATGACGATCCTGGCGGACGAGCACGGTGGTTCCGAGCCGTTCGCTGTGCTCGAGTACGCGCTCGACGCCGACACGACCGACGACGTGCTGCTGGTGAACCTCGGCTCCGACGGTGCCGTGCTGTCGGTCATGAGCGCCGACTGACAGTCGGCGTTCTGCCCGATCTCAGACCGCCTGGGCGAAGCCGAGGTCTGCGCTCTCCGCGATGTGCGCCAGGTGGGCCGGGATCTCGCGTCCCTTCGACGTCATCGACTGCGCCCACAGCCGCCCGGCCCGGTACGACGAGCGCACGAGCGGTCCGGCGAGTACACCGAGGAAGCCGATGCGCTCCGCCTCCTCCTTGAACTCGACGAACTCCGCGGGCTTCACCCAGCGTGCGACAGGGAGGTGTCGCGGCGACGGGCGGAGGTACTGGGTGATCGTGATGATGTCGCAGCCGGCCTCGTGCAGGTCGTTGAGCGCCTGGACGACCTCTTCCGGCTCCTCGCCCATTCCGAGGATCAGGTTGGACTTCGTGATGAGCCCGGCGTCCCGTCCCTGGGTGATCACGTCGAGAGAGCGCTCGTACTTGAACGCCGGGCGGATGCGCTTGAAGATCCGCGGGACGGTCTCCACGTTGTGGGCGAAGACCTCGGGGCGTGCCTCGAAGATCTGGCCCAGGAACGCGGGGTCGGCGTTGTGCTCGTTCGCGAGGAGCTCGACCCCCGTGTTGGGGTTGAGCGCATGGATCCGCCGCACCGTCTCGGCGTTCAGCCAGGCGCCGGTGTCGGGCAGGTCGTCGCGCGCGACGCTCGTCACGGTGGCGTAGCGCAGGCCCATCCGCTGCACGCTCTCCGCCACGCGGCGGGGCTCGTCCGTGTCGTAGGCGTCCGGCTTGCCGGTGTCGATCTGACAGAAGTCGCACCGCCTCGTGCACTGCGAACCGCCGATGAGGAACGTGGCCTCGCGGTCCTCCCAGCACTCGAAGATGTTGGGGCAGCCGGCTTCCTGGCACACCGTGTGCAGGTCTTCGCTCTTCACGAGCGAGTGGAGAGCCGTGTACTCCGGGCCCATCTTGGCCTTGGTCTTGATCCACTCGGGCTTGCGCTCGATGGGAGTCTCGGCGTTCCGGATCTCGAGTCGGAGGAGCTTGCGCCCCTCGGGTGCGGCGGCGGTCATGCGGGGGCTCCTGCGAGGTCGGCGGTCGAGTAGACGGCGGTGAAAGCGGAGGCCACGGCATCCGCGATGTCGGAGGGGGAGACGTCGGCGCCGACGACCTCGCTCACGGTGGTGACCCCGGCGTCGGTGATCCCACAGGGGATGATGCCGCGGAAGCCGGACAGCGTGTTGTCGCAGTTGATCGCGAACCCGTGCATCGTCACACCCTGCTGCACCCGCACGCCGATCGCGGCGACCTTGTCCTCGGAGAGAGGGCGGCGCACCCAGACGCCGCTGCGCCCATCGACCTGGTAGCCGTCGACCCCGAGGGGGCGCAGTACGTCGATGAGCACGCGTTCGATCCTCCGGACATGCGCCACGACGTCCATCGGCTCGGCGAGCCGGACGATCGGGTAGCCGACCAGCTGTCCTGGGCCGTGCCAGGTGATCTTGCCGCCCCGGTCGACATCGATGACGGGGGTGCCGTCCTGCGGCCGCTCGTGGTCCTCCGTGCGCTTACCGGCGGTGTAGACCGCCTCATGCTCGAGGAGCAGCAGCGTGTCCGGCCGCGAGCCCGCGACCACATCGGCGTGGACGCGCCGCTGCAGGTCCCAGCCCTCCGTGTAGGGCACGTAGGCCGGTGCGAGACCGGCGGTGACGACGTCGAGCATGCGAGCACTCCCTCGTGAGGCGACCGTGGCATAGATGGATCGCGTCTAACAATACTCCTCCGGGTGAGGTCAGGGCGCTCCGCGGTCGCCGCGCGATACCGTGTCCTCATGACGACGACGAGCCGAGCAGGGCGCCCGAAGGCGTCGTCGCGCGAGACGCTCGCCGAGGCGGCGTGCGAGCTCTTCCTCGAACGCGGGTACGACGCGACCTCCGTCGCCGACATCACTCAGCGCGCGGGAGTCAGTCGTTCCAGCTTCTTCAACTACTTTTCGTCGAAGAGCGACGTGCTGTGGTCGGGTCTCGATGCACGCATCGACGGAGTGGGCACGGCCCTCGGCGAGCTCGGCGACCGCGCGGATGCCGCCGCGGTCCGGTCGATCCTCGTCGACGCCCTCCGCGGGTTCGCTCCCGATCCTCTCGCGCTGGCGCTCCGCAACCGTACGGCCATGGGCCTCGACGAGGAGCTCGCCCGCGACAGTGCGCTCCGGCTCGCGCGCCTCGCATCGATCGTCGCCTCCGCCGCATCCGGATCCGGTTTCTCCCGAATCCGCGCCGATGTCGTCGGTGCGGCCCACGCCGCCGCCGTGCTGTCGTCCCTCCGCGCGTGGGCGGAGCAGGGAGCGGGCTACTCGGCGCCGGAGACGGTGCTCGCGGACGCGCTGTCGAACCTCGAGGACCTCCGCTGGGGCTGACGCGGACATATCGGCGCGCGCCGGACATGTCCTGAGTGAACCCACCGAGAGGAACGCTCATGGACACGCACACCTTCGAGACACTGCTCGACTCATCAGCGCCCGCACGGCGCACGCTGGACCCGCGAGACGTGCGTGGACTCGTGTTCCGAGCGCGCTCTCAGGCGCGGCGAGTCGCACGTCGATCGCGGACGCTTGCCTTCGGCGGCGCGATCACCGCGCTTCTGGTCGGTGGATCCGGTCTCGCGGTCGCGTCCAGCGGGTGGCTCTGGGGGGACGGGCTGGAGAATTCCGATCGCAGTTACGCCTACACCTCTCCGACCTGGGGCGAGTGCGAGCTGCGGGTCAGCGGGTACGCGATCTCGAACCCGTTTCTGCAGGCCGATGTCAACACCGCCGTCGATGACTGGTTCGCCCATGCCGACGCGGAGGCCGCCGCGGCTCGGTACGTGCCCGAGTACCTGGATTCGATCCGCGCGAGCAACGCCGAGGCAGGCATGGATCCGGACGGCCCGCGGCAGGCGGATCTGGATGCCTGGCTCGCGCACGAACAGGCGCTCGGCGAGGCGCTGCACGACGAGCTCGTCGCCCGGGGCTTCGACAGCGCGGCACTCGCTGGTGCCTCCGCGCACAGTCAATTGCACTGCGACGGCGAGGACTGGGGCGGGGAGCGATGAACGCCCATGATCGGCGGCTGGTCGTCGCGTTCGAGACCAGTGCCTCGGATCTGCTTGCGTATCTCGAACGCCGCGTCGGCCCGGACGACGCAGCGGACCTCCTCGGCGAGACGATGGTCGTGGCGTGGCGCCGCGTGAAACAGCTGCCCACTGATGCGGAGGGTGCGCGGATGTGGCTGTTCGGCGTCGCCCGGGGCACTCTGCTGAACCACGCGCGGGGAGTGCGACGGCGGTGGGCGCTCGTCGATCGGATCCGGCTGGCGCCGAGTGCGTTGCACGCCCCCGGCGCCGACCAGGGGGCGGAGGTCAGGGACGCCATCGACCGCCTCGATCCCGACCTCGCCGACATGGTGCGACTCGTGCACTGGGATGGCTTCTCGCTCGCCGATGCGGCGTCGCTGCTCGGCATCCCGTCCTCGACGGCGCGTGGTCGCTACCAGCGGGCCAAGGCCGAGCTTCGTGCCGCGCTGAGCATCGAGGCCCCGCTCGCGTAGAATCACTAGAACCATGGCTACGTTTGGCACGCTCTCCGATCGGCTCACCGATACCTTCCGCAATCTGCGCACGAAGGGAAAGCTCAGCGCGGCCGACGTCGACGGCACCGTCCGCGAGATCCGTCGCGCGCTCCTGGACGCCGACGTCGCCCTCGCGGTCGTCAAGGAGTTCACGGCGAAGGTGCGGGAGCGCGCTCTCGGCGACGAGGTGAACAAGGCGCTGAACCCGGCGCAGCAGGTCGTGCAGATCGTCAACGAGGAGCTCGTGCAGATCCTCGGCGGAGAGCAGCGTCGGCTGCAGTTCGCGAAGACCGCTCCGACAGTGATCATGCTCGCCGGACTGCAGGGTTCCGGTAAGACGACGTTCGCGGGAAAGCTCGCCAAGCAGCTCGAGGGCGAAGGCCACACTCCGCTGCTGGTCGCGGCCGACCTTCAGCGCCCCAACGCCGTGAACCAGCTGCAGGTCGTCGCCGAGCAGGCCGGGGCCACCATCTACGCGCCGGAGCCGGGCAACGGGGTCGGCGACCCGGTCAAGGTCTCGCGCGACGGCGTCGAGCACGCCCGCCGCCAGCAGCATGACGTCGTCATCATCGACACGGCGGGCCGTCTCGGCGTCGACGCCGAGCTCATGAAGCAGGCCGCCGACATCCGCAAGGCGGTGGATCCCGACGAGGTGCTCTTCGTCATCGACGCCATGATCGGGCAGGATGCGGTCAACACCGCGAAGGCCTTCCAGGAGGGCGTGGATTTCACCGGCGTCGTGCTGTCGAAGCTCGACGGCGATGCGCGCGGTGGTGCTGCGCTGTCGGTCGCGTCGGTGACCGGCCGGCCGATCATCTTCGCCTCGACGGGCGAGCGGCTCGAGGACCTGGAGCCGTTCCACCCCGACCGGATGGCGAGCCGCATCCTCGACCTCGGCGACATCCTCACCCTCATCGAACAGGCCCAGCAGGCCTTCGATGAGGAAGAGGCCGCCAAGATGGCGGAGAAGCTCGCGACCGAGCAGTTCACCCTCGAGGACTTCCTCGACCAGCTTCAGCAGATGAAGAAGATGGGGTCGATGAAGAAGATGCTCGGGATGCTCCCGGGCATGGGGCAGATGAAGCAGCAGCTCGAGGACTTCGACGAGCGCGAGATCGACCGCACCGAGGCGATCATCCGTTCGATGACGCCGGGGGAGCGGCGCAACCCGAAGATCCTCAACGGTTCCCGCCGCCTCCGCATCGCGCGCGGGTCGGGAATGACGGTCACGGATGTGAACCAGCTGGTGCAGCGCTTCGATCAGGCCGCCAAGATGATGAAGACCGTCGCCCGCGGTGGCACGCCGAACATCCCCGGCATGGGTCCGGTCCCCGGCATGGGGCGTCCCGGTGCGTCGTCGAAGCGCGGCAAGAAGGGCAAGGGGAAGTCCTCCGGGTCTCGGTCGGGCAACCCGGCGAAGCGCGCGGCCGAGAACGCCGGGCTCGCTCCGGCTTCCACACCGACCGGCTCGGGCTTCGGACTCGGCGGCGGGTCGAAGGCTCCGTCCGAGGCCGACCTCGCTGAGATCCAGAAGCTGTTCGGCAAGAACTGACGCGGCTCAGACTCTCGCATCGGCGAGTTCGCCGGGCGTTCCCGTCTCCTGCGTGGGCAGGCGGCGAGGACGCACGGAGAGTTGACCGGCCACGAGCGCGACCAGCACGACGGCGATCCCGACCGCCTGCACGGGTGTGAAGACTTCACCGGCGATGGTCGTGCCCAGGATGGTCGCGACCACCGGAGACAGCAGCGCGAGCAGCCCCGGTGCGATCACGGGGAGCTGCTGGATGCCGCGGAACCACAGCGTGTACGCGACGAGTCCGCCGACGAGCCCCAACCAGAGGTAGCCGAGCACAGCGCCGCCGTCGACGCGTGCCGGGAATCCTTCGAAGAGCATGGTGAGGGGGAGCAGGAACAGCCCGCCGGCCGTGAGCAGCCAGCCTGCGTAGCCGACGGCACCGACCTCTGCGGGACGGCCCCACCTCTTCGTCAGGATCATGCCGAGCGCGGTCGACGTCACCCCGCCCACAGCGGCGAGGACGCCCACCAGGTCGAGCTGCGCTGTGGGGCCGAGGACGACGAGTGCCACCCCGACTGCCCCTGCGACCGCTGCGGCCGCGGTGGTCGGACGGATGCGGTCGCGCAGGACCATCGTGCTCATCGCGAGCAGGATGAGCGGCTGCACTCCGGCGACAGCCGCGGCGACTCCGCCCGGAAGCCGTTCCGCTGCGAGGAACAGCAGGGGGAAGAACGCGCCGATGTTCAGAACACCCAGGACCAATGACTTGGCCCACCATCCGCCGGACGGGAGGCGTCCGCCGATCGCGAGAGCGATGAGACCTGCGGGCAGGGCGCGGAGCAGGCCGGCGAGCATCGGGTGCCCCTCGGGCAGCAGCGATGTCGTCACGAGGTACGTGGTGCCCCACGCGATGGGGGCGAGTGCGGTGAGCAGGAGGATGGTCGGCCGGTTCATATCCTCAGCCTGACCCTGGTCGATCGATGAGTCCAACGCACTGTTGTCATGGCAACCATGAATAGCGATCATGGAGGGATGGACCTGCAGCAGTTGCGCTACGTCGTGGCCGTCGCCGCGACGGCCAGCTTCACCCGGGCCGCTGCGACCTGTTTCGTCACCCAGTCGGCGTTGAGCCATCGGATCGCAGCTCTCGAACGGGAGATCGGGCAGCGGCTGTTCGTTCGCACCAGTCGCAGCGTCGCGCTCACAGAGGCCGGTGAGGCCTTCCTTACGCACGCCCGGGCGGCTGTGTCGTCCGCGGACCAGGCGGTCGAAGAAGCGGCCGCGGCATCCGGAGCGATCGTCGGGGTGCTGCGGCTCGGCGTCATCCCGACGGTCACGGCGATCGACGTCGCCGGCACGCTCCGTGCGTATCGAGCGGCGCATCCGTCGTCACGTGTGGAGATGCGGATGGGGAACAGCGACGCGCTGATCGCTGCGATTCGCTCTCGGGAGCTGGATGTCGCCGTCCTGGGGTTGCGCGAAGGGGCTGTCCCCGACGGCGTGGCATCCCGGACGCTGGCGACCGAGAGGTTGCAGGCCGTATTCTCCGCAGACCATCGCCTCGCAGCGGCGACCTCCGTCGACCTCGCGGACCTGGCAGGAGAACTGTTCGCCGACTTCCCCGCGGGGACCGCGGGACGCATGCAGAGCGATGTCGCGTTCCGTGCCGCGGGCGTCGAGCGCGATGTGGCCTTCGAGGCCGACTCGGCCGAGCTCATCCTCGACCTCGTCGCATCCGGGCTCGCCGTCACCCTCCTCGCGCCAGGCGTGGTCCGCCGCTCCGTCGCGCGCGTGGCAGCCGTCGACGTGCGCGACGGACCCGCGCGGAGCGAGTACCTCGCGTGGCACGCGACAGACCCTCGGAGCGCCGCACGAGCATTCCTGAAAATCGCGAGCGATCGACCAGCCTGAGCCCGTCCGGGCCTGCCTGAGCTGCAGAACGGGCCCGGAGGGAATCCTCCGGGCCCGTTCCGTCACTGCGATGACATCACTTCACGTCTTCGTCGACCCAGTCCATCGACTTCGTGACGGCCTTGCGCCACAGACGCAGCTGACGGTCGCGCTCGGCTTCGTCCATCGACGGCTCCCAGCGCTTGTCCTCCTGCCAGTTGGCGGACAGGTCGTCGAGGCCGCTCCAGAAGCCCACGGCGAGGCCGGCGGCGTACGCGGCGCCGAGCGCGGTGGTCTCCGCGACGACGGGGCGCACGACGGGCACACCGAGGACATCCGCCTGGAACTGCATGAGTGCGTCGTTCGCGACCATGCCGCCGTCGACCTTCAGCTCGGACAGGTCGACTCCGGCATCCGCGTTCACCGCGTCGAGGACGTCGCGTGTCTGGAACGCCACGGCCTCCAATGCCGCCCGCGCGATGTGGTTCTTGTTCGCGTAGCGGGTGAGGCCGACGATCGCGCCGCGGGCATCCGGACGCCAGTACGGAGCGAACAGACCCGAGAACGCGGGGACGATGTAGACACCGCCGTTGTCCTCGACCTTGTCGGCCAGCTCCTCGACCTCAGGGGCGGACGAGATGATGCCGAGCTGGTCGCGCAGCCACTGGATCAGCGATCCGGTGACGGCGATCGATCCTTCCAGGGCGTAGTGCGTGGGCTGGTCGCCGAGCTTGTAGCCGACGGTCGTGAGCAGTCCGTTCTTCGAGCGGACGATCTCCTCGCCCGTGTTGAAGATCAGGAAGCAGCCCGTGCCGTAGGTGTTCTTGCTCTCGCCCTTGTCGAATGCGGCCTGCCCGAAGGTGGCCGCCTGCTGGTCGCCCAGGATGCCGGCGATCGGCGTCTCGCGCAGGAGCGACGAGCTCTCGGCCGCGCCGTACACCTCGGAGGAGGAGCGGATCTCCGGCATCATCGAGCGCGGCACGCCGAAGGCCTCGAGGATGTCGTCGCGCCACTCCAGCGTCTCGAGGTCCATGAACATCGTGCGCGAGGCGTTGGTGACGTCGGTCGCGTGCACGCCGCCGTCGATGCCGCCCGTGAGGTTCCAGAGCACCCAGCTGTCCGTGGTGCCGAAGAGCAGGTCCCCGGCCTCCGCCTTCTCGCGAGCACCGTCGACGTTCTCGAGGATCCAGGTGATCTTGGTTCCCGAGAAGTAGGTGGCGAGGGGAAGACCGACGATCGACTTGAAGCGATCGACGCCCTCGTCGCCGGCCAGACGGTCGACGATCTCCTGCGTGCGGGTGTCCTGCCAGACGATCGCGTTGTAGACAGGCTTACCAGTGGTCTTGTCCCACACGACGGCGGTCTCGCGCTGGTTGGTGATCCCGACTGCGGCGATGTCGTGGCGGGTGAGATCGGCGCGGCTCAGCGCCAGACCGATGACCTCCTGCACGTTGCGCCAGATCTCGGAGGCGTCGTGCTCGACCCAGCCCGCCTTGGGGAGGATCTGCTCGTGCTCCTTCTGTCCGGTCGCGACGATGCTGCCCTTCTTGTCGAAGATGATCGCGCGGCTCGAGGTCGTGCCCTGGTCGATCGCGATGATGTAGTCAGCCATGGATGTTCTCCTTCGAAGTCAGGTGGCGGTTCAGGCGAGGCCGAGGAGGGCCGGTGCGGCGACGGCGGCGAGCACGCCACCCACGAGCGGACCGACGACCGGGACCCACGAGTAGGACCAATCGCTGGAGCCCTTGCCCTTGATCGGCAGAATCGCGTGGGCGATGCGAGGACCGAGGTCACGCGCAGGGTTGATGGCGTAGCCGGTCGGTCCACCGAGCGACGCGCCGATGCCGACCACCACGAGGGCGACGGGAAGAGCGCTCAGCGGTCCGAGGCCCCCGGGCACGCCGATGTCGGCGACGCCGTAGTCGGCGAACGCGAACACCGCGAAGACGAGCACGAAGGTGCCGATGACCTCGGTGACGAGGTTCCAGCCGTAGGAGCGGATCGCCGGACCGGTCGAGAACACGCCGAGCTTGTTCGCGGGCTCGGGCTCCTCGTCGAAGTGCTGCTTGTACGCGAGCCACACGAGGATGGCACCGACGATCGCGCCGAGGAGCTCGGCACCGGTCGCCGTCGCGAACTGCGAGAAATCGATCTTGCCGGCGACCAGCAGGCCGATGCCGACGGCGGGGTTCAGGATCGCACCGGAGTACGCCGAGGCGAGGACACCCACGAAGACCGCGAGACCCCATCCCCAGTTGACCATCAGGAAGCCGCCGCCGTAGCCCTTGTTCTTGGCCAGGGCGACGTTGGCGACGACACCACATCCGAGGAGGATCAGCAGCGCTGTGCCGACGAACTCCGACAGGAAGTAGAGACCGAGATTCACATCAGTCATGTCTTCTTTGACCTTTCTCGCGTGCCGGAGCCCCTCTGCTCCGGCACTTTTCTTTTATTGTGGTTCGTCGCGAGGAGGGCGACGGTCGGAGGATCCCGTCAGCCGCGGGTGCGGGACGGGATGTGAAGTCCGTGGCGCTCGTTCAGCAGCGTCCGAGTCTCCTCGACCTCGGCGTCGTGACGGTCGCGATCCCAGTCGAGCAGCGCCGCGAGGGCGTCCGCCAGCTCGTCCAGCACCCCGGCGTCCGCGTTGCCGGTGAAGGCGATGCTGGTGCGACGCAGGACGACGTCCTGGAGCCGCGCGACGAGTTCGTTGCGCACCATCCACTCGAGCTCGCGCGTCGAGAGGTCGCCGCCAGCCAGGGGCGCGTCATCGCCCTGCTCGACGAAGGTCCAGACCTCCGCGGCGCGGGTGCCGTAGCGCGCGAGCAGCTTCTCGGCCCGGTCGCCGGCGCCGGCCAGGTTCTCCTGGATCCAGATGCGACGAGCCTTCTCGGTGCGCGGGAAGTCGCGTCCGCCTCCGATCGCGCGACCGGCGGTCGAGACGGTACGGGAGCGCCCGAGAAGGTCGAGCACGACATCGGAGAGCGATTCGCCGAGCGCGCGGAACGTGGTCCACTTCCCGCCCACGAGGCTGACCAGCGGGGTCGCGCCCTTCCTGTCGACCTCGACGCGGTAGTCGCGCGAGACGAACCCCGGTGCCGTGTCCTCATGGCGGGGGAGCGGGCGGATGCCGGAGAAGTTGAACACGATCTGCTCGCGAGTCACGGCGATCTGCGGGAACACGTGGTGGATGAGGTCGAAGAAGTAGTCGATCTCCTCCTCGGTGCACACGGGGACCTCGCGCGGGTCGGCGTCGATGTCGGTGGTGCCGACGAGCACCCGTCCCTTGAGCGGGTAGATCAGGACGATGCGTCCGTCGGAGTGCTCGAAGAAGATCTCGCGGCCCCGAGTCGCTTCCAGGAGCTCGGGGTGGTCGAGCACGATGTGCGACCCCTTGGTTCCGCCCATGAAGTGCGTGTCGGTGCCGAGTGCGTCGTTGGTCAGATCGGTCCACGGGCCCGAGGCGTTGACGACGACGTCGGCGGCGACGGTGAACTCGGTGCCGCTCTCGCGGTCACGCAGCACGACCTTGTCGCCATCGCGCGACACGGCTTCGACGTAGTTCAGCGCCACCGCGCCCGGGTGGGCTGCGCGGCCGTCCTGCAGCACATCGAGCGCGAGGCGCTCCGGGTCGTGCATCGACGCGTCGTAGTACGTGGCGGTGTACTTGATGCTCGGGTCGAGCGAGGGCAGCTCGGCGAGCGAGCGCTTGCGCCCGAGGAAGCGGTGACGCGGGACCGTGCCGCCGTCGCGCGAGAACGTGTCGTAGATCGTGAGGCCGATCTTGATCAGGAACGCACCGCGCTCCTGCGGCTTGCCGCTCTTGTGCGTGAGGAACCGCAGAGGCGCCGACAGGATCCCGGAGAACGTGGAGTAGATCGGGATGGTCGTCTGCAGCGGCTTCACGTAGTGAGGCGCGATCTTCAGCAGTCCGTTGCGCTCCTCGACCGACTCGCGGACCAGGCGGAACTCGCCGTTCTCCAGGTAGCGGATGCCGCCGTGGATCATGTGGCTCGACGCGGCGGAGGCCCCGGAGGCGAAGTCACCGCGCTCGACGAGGACGACATCGACGCCCTGGAGCGCCAGATCACGGAACGTGGAGATCCCGTTGATGCCTGCTCCGATGATGAGGACGCTCGTGCGTCCTGCTTCGCGAACGGCGCGAACCTCTGCGCGCTCCGGTGACGAGTGTGTCGACTCGATCATCTTCGACCTCCCTGTATTGCTTGCCCCCAGCATCGACCCGTGCGACCCTCACGCGCAAGCCCGTTGCACATATGTGCAAGGATCGGTGTCGAGGAGGTCGCCATGCCACACGCAGAGCCCGGATCCCGCGACTCCAAGCTGATCGCGGCGCTCACCGCAGCGCAGCTCTACTACATGCAGGACAAGACCATGGAGGTCATCGCGAAGGAGCTGAAGACCTCGCGGTCCTCGGTCTCCCGCCTCTTGAGCTTCGCGAGGGAGAGCGGACTCGTCGACATCCGCATCAATTCCCCGCTGGAGAGGCTCGGGATGCTCGAACAGCGGATCCGCGATCGACACCGGGTCGTGGCGCACGTCGTGCCGACGCCGGAGATCGTGAGCGAGGTCGAGCGGCTCGAGCGCGTCGCCCTCACGGCCGGCCGCCTGCTCTCGCAGTTCGTGGATTCGAACATGATCGTCGGGGTCGCGTGGGGATCGACCATCAGCGCGGTGAGTCGCGAACTCACCCAGAAGGAGACGCACAACACCACGGTCGTGCAGCTCAACGGAGCGGGCAACACCCAGACGAGCGGCGTGGAGTACTCCAGCGACATCCTGCAGCGGTTCGGCAGCGCCTTCGGCGCGCAGGTGCAGCAGTTCCCCGTGCCGGCCTTCTTCGACGACCCCTCGACGCGTGAGGCCATGTGGCGCGAGCGCAGCACGCGGCGGGTGCTCGACCTGCAGGCCAAGATGGACATCGCCGTCTTCAGCCTGGGCTCGCCGGCGGCCGAGGTCCCGAGCCGCGTCTACGTCGGCGGTTACCTGAGCCGCGACGACTACCGCAGCCTGCGCGAGGACCACGCGATCGGCGACGTCGCCACGGTGTTCTTCCGCGCGGACGGCTCCTGGAAGGACATCCGGGTCAATGCGCGCGCGACCGGTCCCGGTCTCGACAGACTGCGACGGGTTCCGCGGCGCGTCTGCGTCGTGTCCGGCATCCCGAAGCTCGCGAGTCTGCGTGCGGCGATCGCCGCAGACCTCGTCACAGATGTCGTGCTGGACGAGGGGCTGGCCCGCCGCCTGGTGGAGGACTGAGATCAGGGCCTCTCGGTCGAGGCCTCAGGACCCGACCGGAACTCCCTGATCAGATGCTGCACCACGGCTCGGAGGTCTCCGCCGGTCGCGTTCGCGATCGTGAGCTGGCGCTCGTAGCTGGCACCCTCGCTGAGGATCGTCGAGATGCTGCCGAACTCCCGCACGCATCCGAGTTCCACAGCCACCGGGGCCAGTTCGTCGAGGACCTCCGCGATGTGGTCGCGGACCGGGCGCTGCGCTCCCGCGGCATCGACGATGAGGCGTGCATCGAGCCCGTAGCGCGCCGCGCGCCACTTGTTCTCCCGGTGATACCAGGAGGGCATCGTCGCCCGTTCGCGTCCCTCGTCGATCTCGCGCGAGAGGTGCTCGACGAGAACCTGCACGAGTGCGGCGACGGCAGCGAGCTCCGGCAGGGTCGATAGTCCGTCGCACGCGCGGATCTCGATCGTCCCCCAGCGGGGAGCGGGACGGATGTCCCAGCGCACCTCGGTGGCGTCTGCCATGACACCGGTCCTGACCATGTCGTCGAGGTACGCCTCGTAGGCGGCCCAGTCCTGCAGTTGCCAAGGCAGGCCGGCGGTGGGGAGCTGCTGGAAGACCAGCGCGCGGTTCGAGGCGTACCCCGTGCGCTCGCCCGCCCAGAACGGGCTCGAAGCCGACAGTGCCTGGAGGTGGGGGAGATAGGCCGAGAGCGCGTTGATGATCGGGATGACCTTGCGCTGATCCTCGATGCCGATGTGCACGTGGATACCCCAGATCATCATGTTGCGCCCCCACCACTGGGTGCGCTCGATGAGCGTGTGGTACCGCGTCTTGTCGGTGACCTCCTGGTCGTACCACTGAGCGAACGGATGGCTGCCGGCGGAGAGCAGCTCGACACCGGCGGGGTCTGTCGCGGTCCGCACAGCGGCGATGGCGTTGGCGATGTCGTCGACGGCGTGCGCGACGGAGTCGCCGATCCCGCTCGTGACCTCGATGGTGTTCGTGAGCAGCTCGCCTGTCACCGTGTACCGTTCCTCGGCACTGTTCGCCTCGAGGACCTCCAGCAGCTCGGGGGCGCGCCCCACGAGGTCGCCCGTCGCCGGATCGGCGAGCATGAGCTCCCATTCCAGGCCGACGGTGGAGCGGTCTGAGGCGGCGAACTCGACTGTCACCCGCACAGTCTGGCACGCGAGTCGTGCGACACGACCGGGATCGTGTCCCCGCGTTTCGCGACTGGCCGCGGAGTCTGGCAGAATAGAGGGTCGGACGACGTGCTCGACCCTCTATCCAGCACGAGTCCTCCCTCTGAGCTTCCGCCGGATGTGCACCCCACTCTCCAGGCGACCGGTTCGTTTCCTTCCACACAATTCAGGAGAATCGTGGCTGTCAAGATTCGTCTCAAGCGCCTGGGCAAGATCCGTGCGCCCTACTACCGCATCGTCGTCGCCGACTCGCGCACCAAGCGCGACGGTCGCGTGATCGAGGAGATCGGCAAGTACCACCCCACCGAGGAGCCCTCGTTCATCGAGATCGACTCCGAGCGTGCGCAGTACTGGCTGTCCGTCGGCGCCCAGCCGACCGAGCAGGTCACCGCGCTCCTCAAGATCACGGGCGACTGGGGCACCTTCAAGGGCGACAAGGACGCGAAGTCCACCCTCAAGGTCGCCGACGAGAAGACCGCCTTCGAGGCGGACTCGTCGAAGAAGTCGGTCATCAAGCCCAAGGCGGAGAAGAAGGAGGAGGCTCCCGCAGAGGAGGCTCCCGCCGCCGAGGCCGACGCGGAGGCCGCTGAGGCTCCCGCCGCCGACTCCGAGTAATCCGCCGTGCTCGCCGCCGCGCTCGAACACATCGTCAAGGGGATCGTCGATCACCCTGAGGATGTCCGCATCAACGCCTCCACGTCGCCGCGAGGCGATCTCCTCGAGGTGCGTGTGCACCCCGACGATCGTGGACGCGTGATCGGGCGCGGCGGCCGCACCGCGAAGGCTCTGCGCACCCTCGTCTCCGCCCTGGCGGACGGGCGGCGCGTCCGCGTCGACGTCGCGGACGACTGACGTGGTGCCGAAAGACCGCAACCAGGGCAAGAACCAGCTCCGGGTGGGGCGCCTCGTCAAGGCCCACGGCCTCAAGGGCGCGTTGAAACTGGAACTGTACACCGACAACCCGGAGCGTCGCTTCACCCCGGGCGCCGAGTTCACGTTGCAGGTGCCCGAGGCATCTCCGTGGCACGGCAAGACCGTGACGGTCCGCGAGTACCGCGTCATGAACGCGAACTCCGTCGTCTTCTTCCAGGACGTCGACGATCGAGACGCCGCCGAGAGTCTCGTGCGTGCCATCCTCTGGATCGACCAGGATGCCGATGAGCCCGAGGACAACGCCTGGTACGACCACCAGCTCGTCGGGCTGGACGTCGTCCGCGACGACACCGTCGTCGGTCGTGTCATCCGCGTGGAGCACCTGCCCGCCCAGGACCTGCTCATCGTCAAGGCGCGCGAGCAGGAGATCATGGTCCCGTTCGTCGAGGCCATCGTCCCCACCGTCGACATCGCCGCCGGACGGGTCATCGTGACACCCCCGGCCGGCCTGTTCGAAGAGCTGCCCGACTCCGAGGACGCCGCGGATGCCGACGCGGAAGCGGATGCCGGTGAGTCGTCCGGCTCCGACGCGACCCCCTGAGCGCCGACCGGATCCTCTCGTGCGCATCGATGTCGTCTCGATCTTCCCGTCGTACTTCGACGGTCTGACCCTCTCACTGCTCGGCAAGGCTCGCAGCACGGGGCTGCTCGATCTGGCCGTGCACGATCTCCGCGACTGGACCCATGATCGTCACCGCACGGTCGACGACACCCCGTACGGCGGCGGTGCGGGGATGGTTATGAAGCCGGAGCCGTGGGCCGCGGCCATCGACGACCTCGCGCCGATCGACGCCTCCGCTCGACCGACCATCATCTTCCCGTCGCCCGCCGGCGAGGTGTTCACGCAGGCCACGGCGCGCGAGCTCAGCGAACGCGAGCACCTCATCTTCGGATGCGGACGCTACGAGGGCATCGACGAGCGCGTCTTCGAGTACGCGGCGGCACGGGGCGAGATGCGACTGATCAGTCTCGGTGACTACGTTCTGAACGGGGGAGAGGTCGCCACGATGGCGATGATCGAGGCCATCGGTCGCCTGGTCCCCGGAGTCGTGGGAAACCCCGAGAGCCTCGTCGAGGAGTCGCACGAGGACGGGCTGCTCGAGTACCCGTCGTACACCAAGCCCTCCCTCTGGCGGGATCGCCCGGTGCCCGATGTCCTGCTCAGCGGCAACCACGCCGCGATCGCCACGTGGCGTCGGGAGCAGCAGCTGGAGCGGACCAGGCTCCGCCGTCCCGATCTGCTGCCGGGCGACGCGTCCTAGAGCATCCGCTCACCGCGGGTGCTCGACGTTCCGCTCCGTCTGACCGTGTCGGACCAGGAGCACTCGCTCCGGCACGCGACGGTCCTGCGGGCTCATGCCCTCAGGACGGCACAAACGGTGCACGGCGTCGACGCACGGAGGCGATGCACCCGACTGGTACCGTCGGAGCATGGTCGATGAGGCGCTGGCGAGATCGTTCGAGGGAATCGGCGCGGACTACGACCGATACCGGCCCGGGTTCCCGTCGACCGCGGCAGATTCCATCGTCCCGCGACACGTCGATGTCGCACTCGACCTGGGAGCGGGCACGGGCAAGTTCACCGAACATCTGATGTCCCGCGCGAATCGGGTCATCGCGGTCGAGCCATCGGTCGCGATGCTCGATGTCCTCCGCGAGAAGCTGCCAGCCGTTGATTCTCTCGAGGGCAACGCGGAGCAGATCCCGGTCGCCGACGCGGCGGTGGACGTCGTGGCGGTGGCGCAGGCCTTCCATTGGTTCGATCGGGTGCCCGCGTGTGCCGAGATCGCGCGGGTGCTGAAGCCTGAGGGCACGCTCGGCCTGCTGTGGAACCGCTCCGATCCCGCGTGCTCGTGGGACCATGCGGCCTCGCGCGTCATCCATCCGGCCGTGGGCGAGGCCGATGAGACGACCAGCACGGCGGAGGAGCTTCCCGGGTTCCGTTTCGACCGTCTCGAATCGTTCCGCTGGGTCGAGCGGGTCACCCGCGCCGACTATCTCGCGCGGTGGTCGACCGTGAGCACGTTCCTCATCGCCGATCCGCCGGCGAAGGCGGCGATGACAGCCGCGATCGAGGGGATCCTGGACGCGGATGCCACGACAGGCGGCCGCGAGAGCTTCGACCTGCCGCACCTCACCGACGTCTTCCTGTACACCCGCGCATGAGGATCTGGTCGCTGCATCCCCAGTACCTCGATCGTCAGGGGCTCGTGGCGTGCTGGCGGGAGACCCTGCTCGCGCAAGCAGTCATCGCCGGACGCACCCGCGGGTGGGACAGGCACCCGCAGCTCGAGAGATTCCGCGCCGCACCCGAACCGCTCGACGCGCTCGGTTCTTATCTCGAGGGCATCGCGATCGAAGCCGACGAACGCGGGTATCGATTCGACCGGAGCCGAATCGATCGCCCGGCAGCCCGCCAGGCCGCCGCGCTCTCCGTCACGACCGGTCAGCTCGCCTTCGAATGGGGGCACCTCACGGCGAAGCTCACGGTGCGCAATCCCGACCTCCTCGAGGTCTGGTCGGGCGTGACGACGCCCGAGCCGCATCCGCTGTTCCATGTCCTCGACGGGCCGGTCGCAGGCTGGGAGCGCGCGTCGGAGGAGGAGTGAGCGCTGCGGCGTCAGGCCACCCCGAGGAACGATCGATCGGTGAGCACGATCGGCCCGTCGGCCGTCACGGCGACCGTGTGCTCGGAGTGCGCGCCGCGCGAGCCGTCGACGCTGCGCAGCGTCCACCCGTCTGGATCGGTGACCAATTCGTCGGTCGTGGCGAGCAGCCAGGGCTCCAGGGCGAAGACGAGTCCCTCGCGCAGGGGGAAACCGCGGCCGGCACGGCCGTCGTTGGGGACGTGCGGATCGCCGTGCATGATGCGGCCGACGCCGTGCCCGCCGAAGTCGGTGTTGATGGAGTACCCCTCGCCGTGTGACACCGCGGCGATGGCGGCCGAGATGTCGCCGATCCGGTTGCCGATGACCGCCGCATCGATCGCGGCGGTCAGCGCGCGCTCGGTGGTGTCGATCAGCCGGAGGTCTTCGTCGCGGGGTGTTCCGACGACGAACGAGACAGCCGAGTCGGCGACCCATCCGTCGACCGACACCGCGAAGTCCAGAGAGACGAGATCGCCGTCGCGGAGCGTGTAATCGTGCGGGAGCCCGTGCAGGACTGCGTCGTTCACCGAGGTGCAGATGACCTTGCCGAACGGGCTGGCGCCGAACGAGGGGTGGTAGTCGATGTAGCAGGACTCCGCGCCCGCCTTGCGGATCATGTCGTGCGCGCGGCGGTCGATCGCGAGGAGATTCGTGCCGACCTTCGTGTCGTCGCGCAGGGTCGCCAGGGTCTCCGCGACGAAGCGTCCGGCGGCGCGCATCTCGTCGATCTCGGCGGGGGTACGCAGTTCGATCATCGGGTGTCCTCTCGTCCCCTCCATTCTCCCTGATCCGTCAGCGAGGAGCCCGCACGCGCTCAGAGCGAACACTCCGGACGCGTACAGCATGCCGTCGTACGATCGAGGCATGTGGGTGCGTCAGGCGTTCTTCCGGTGGTTGCTCCCGGCCGCTTTCCTGCTGCCACTGTGGCTCTTCGTGGGGTGGGGAGTGTTCCAGGGCGGCTGGGCGATCCTGTGGGTGCTGTTCATCGCCGTGCCCTCCGTCTTCGTCGGGCAGCTGCTTCTCACGGTGCTCACGCGCTCCCGTCCTTCTGTGCGGGCCGAGCGGGCGGTGTCCTGGTGGGACGTCGCCGGATTCACCGTGTGGCACGGACTCACCATCGCCGTCGGCCTCTTCATCGACGGCGCCTTCGGATGGCTCCTGACCGCCGCGATCATCGCGGGTATCGCTCTGATCTGGCTGCAGCTGTGGCAGCTGTGGAACGAGGCGAGGGGGAGCGGGGCGCGCCTCCGCGAGACCATCTCCTGGTCGACCATCCCTCGCGTCGACGAGCCGACTCCGACCGCTCGACCGCGCGAGGTCATCGTCGTGCGCGAGACCGAACAGCGCGACGCCTGACGGACGGGCGCCGCGTTTTGGCGGCGGGCTGCATCCATGGCAGAATAGTTCTTTGTGCCGTGACCGGCTCTGCCTCAGGGGAGCCCGCGGACGCTTCGGCGCCGTTCAGCACACACCTTTTCTTGTTCCTTCCGAAATCATGCATCCGACCTGTGGCGAGTGCAGAGAGAGACGATCATGCAGATCCTCGACGCCGTCGACGCGGCTTCGCTCCGTTCCGACGTTCCCGTCTTCCACCCCGGTGACACGGTCAACGTGCACGTCAACATCACCGAGGGCAGCCGCTCCCGTATCCAGGTCTTCAAGGGCGTCGTCATCGGCCGCCAGGGAGACGGCGTTCGCGAGACCTTCACGGTCCGCAAGATCAGCTTCCAGGTCGGTGTCGAGCGCACCTTCCCCGTGCACTCCCCGGTGATCGACCACATCGAGGTCGTCACCCGCGGTGACGTGCGTCGCGCGAAGCTCTACTACCTCCGCCAGCTGCGTGGCAAGAAGGCGAAGATCAAGGAGAAGCGCGACAACTGACGCGCAGCTTCTCCACAGCACCCCGGGACACGATGTCCCGGGGTGCTTTGTTCTCCCCGGGGTGTGCGACCCTTGGTAGTGCCGCGTGAGCGCGGTGCGACTCTGTGAAGGAACCTGATGACGACTGACTCCGCATCCGCATCCACGCCTCGAACACGACGGCGCCGCGGATTCCTGGTCTTCCTCCGCGACGTTCTCATCATCATCGTCATCGCGGCCCTGGTCTCGTTCGTCGTGAAGACCTTCATCGTCCGCTCGTTCTTCATCCCCTCGGCGTCGATGGAGCGAACGCTCATGGTCGACGACCGGATCCTGGTCGATGAACTGACGCCGCGCTGGACCGACTACGAGCGCGGAGACGTCGTCGTGTTCAAGGATCCGGGGGGATGGCTCGAGGGGCAGCCGCAGACGCCGGCGCAGCCGCCGCTCATCCAAGCGGTCGACTGGGTGCTCACCGTCGTCGGGATCTCGGCCTCGGACTCGCAGGACCACCTCGTCAAGCGCGTCATCGGACTGCCGGGCGACCACGTCGTATGCTGCAACGCTCTCGGCCAGATCACCATCAACGGCGCTCCCATCGACGAGTTGGACTACCTCGATCTGCCGGAGGGGGACACTGCGGCATCCAACGAGCCCTTCGACGTGGTCGTGCCGGAGGACTCCATCTGGGTGCTCGGCGACAATCGCGACCGTTCGCGGGATTCCCGCGCACATCAGGATCTGCCCAGTGGCGGGTTCGTGCCGCTGGACAACGTCGTCGGCAAGGCGTTCTTCACGACCTGGCCGTTCGACCGCATGGGCACCATCGACGGTCATCACGACAGCTTCAACGGGGTGCCGGAGGCGGAATGACCGTCGTCGCACCGAAGCTCACCCTCGAACGCCGACTGCTCACCGAGGAGTGCGAGCTCATCATCTCGCTCGACGAGGTCGGTCGTGGCGCTCTCGCCGGGCCGGTCGCCGTCGGCGCAGCGGTGATGGACGCCAAGGGTGCCCGTCGACGCGTCCCGGAGGGGCTTCGCGACTCGAAGCTGGTCACGGAGAGACGACGGCCCGAGGTCGCCGCACGCGCTGCGGCGTGGGTGCAGGCATCGGGAGTCGGATGGGCGACCGCCGCGGAGATCGACCAGGTCGGCATCATGCGGGCGCTCGGTCTCGCTGCGTCGCGGGCCGTGCAGAGCGTCGTCGAGAAGGGTGTCGCTGTGTCCGACGCGCTCGTGCTCCTCGACGGCAATCACGACTACGTCTCCGCCGTGCACCCCGTGCCGCTGCGCGTGCGGTCCGTCGTCAAGGCCGACCGCGACTGCGCGTCGGTGTCGGCGGCGTCCGTGATCGCGAAGGTCGCCCGCGACACGTACATGGCCGAGCTGCACGTCGACCACCCGTCGTATCAATGGGACCGCAACAAGGGATACGCGAGCGTCGAGCATCGCGACGCCATCCGGTCGCTCGGGCTCTCGCCCCACCATCGGTCGTCCTGGGCGATCGCCGACGCGCCCACGCTGTTCTGAGCGTGCGACGACGAGCCGTGCCGACTCTAGGATGGACTCATCATGGATGAGGAAGCTTTCGACGACTACGACCGCGAACTCGAGCTGGCGCTGTTCCGCGAGTACCGCGACGTCGTCTCGCAGTTCCAGTACGTCGTCGAGACGGAACGGCGGTTCTATCTCGCCAACGAGGTCAACGTCGTCCGTCGCGACACCGAGCACGACTTCTACTTCGAGATCTCCATGAGCGACGTCTGGGTGTGGGACATCTACCGGGCCGACCGCTTCGTCAAGGCTGTCCGGGTGCTGACGTTCAAGGACGTCAACGTCGAGGAGCTCCAGCGCCGTGAGTTCGAGCTGCCCCAGGAGCTCTCGCTCGACGGCGAGTGATTTCTTCTGCACGACCGGCGAGATCCATGAGTTCTCCCCGATAGCCGTTCCTGCCTGTCGCCGCCCGCGTCAGACGGTGTCATCGGACGACAGGCTGTCGGCATGGCAGCGAAAGACGAACTCGGCAGGGCAGGCGAAGAGCGCGCAGCACGACACCTCCAGGATCGCGGATACGAGATCCTCGCCCGGAACTGGCGGTGCTCCCAGGGGGAGATCGACATCGTCGCGGCGACATCGGGATGGCTCTGCGTCGTCGAGGTGAAAACGCGATCCTCGGCCGCCTTCGGGCACCCCCTCGATGCGATCGACTCTCGGAAGCTCGGGCGGCTGTGGCAGCTGGCGTACGCCTGGGTCGCCGCGCACCCCGAGCGCGCCCGGGGGCTCGGGCTCCGCGTGGAGGCGATTGCCATCATGGGATCCGACCCCGCCTCGGGTGAGGTCGAGCATCTGGTGGATCTCGCGTGACCGTGGCCCGCACGTGGGCCGTCGCACTCACGGGCGTCGACGGACACCTTGTGGAGGTCGAGGCCGATCTGTCGAATCAGACGCCGGATTTCCGCATCATCGGTCTTCCCGACAAGTCGCTCGGAGAGGCGGTACAGCGCGTGCACAACGCCTGCAAGAACTCAGGGCTCGACCTTCCCCGGCGGAGGCTCACGATAAACCTCTCGCCGGCGAGCCTTCCGAAGCAGGGATCGTCTTTCGACCTGGGCGTGGCGGTCTGCGCTCTCGCCGCCGGTGGTGCGCTCGACGTCCGATCCATCCGCCGGACGGTGCACATCGGGGAACTCGGTCTCGACGGTCGACTGCGCCCCGTGTCGGGGGTCCTTCCCGCTGTCCTCGCCGCTGCACGCGCCGGATTCGATCGCGTCGTCGTTCCGGCGGCCAACGTCGGCGAGGCCACCCTCGTGCGGGGCGTCGATATACGCGCGGCCGTGTGTCTCGCGGAGGTCGCTGTGTGGCACGGTGCAGACGTGGCGGTTCCCGAGATCGAGCCCGTGGAGCGTCGTCTGGTCGAGCCCCCGGAGACGGGTTCGCCCGACCTCGCCGATATCGTCGGGCAGCACGACGCCGTCGAAGCACTCATCGTCGCGGCCGCAGGCGGCCACCACATGCTTCTCAGTGGACCACCTGGCGCGGGAAAGACCATGCTGGCGAGGCGACTGCCCGGCATACTCCCGCCGCTCACCGACGAGGAGGCGCTGGACGTCGCGTCGATCAGATCGCTGTGCGGGGAGAACGTGCGCGCCCTCGACGCGGTGGCTCCGCTCGAGGCGCCGCATCACAGCGCGTCGGTCGCCGCTCTCGTCGGCGGAGGTTCGCGGTCAGCGCGCCCCGGCGCCATCGTCCGCGCGCATCGTGGCGTGCTCTTCCTCGACGAGGCGGCGGAGTTCTCACGCGCCGCGCTCGACGCGCTTCGCCAGCCGCTCGAGTCGGGAACCATCGAGATCGGCCGGTCAGGCTTCACCGCACGCTTCCCGGCGCGATTCCAGCTGGTGATGGCGATGAATCCGTGCCCGTGCGGCCACTACGGGGTTCGGGGCGCCGAATGCGTCTGCCCGTCCGCGGCGATCCGCCGCTACGCGACACGACTGTCCGGACCCCTGCGCGACCGCGTCGACATCGAGCTGCAGATCGCGCGCGTCGCGCCCGCGCGCGCGGTGTCCGGTGCGCCGCCGCTGACGAACAGTCGGGACGCCGGCGCGCGAGTCGTGAGCGCTCGTGCCCGCGCCGCGGATCGATGGCGGGGGACTCCCTGGACGAGGAACGCCGACGTGCCGGGAACTCGGCTGCGTCAGATCGATGTGCGGATCCCGGCGGATGCGCGGACGCCTCTGGACCGGGCTCTCGAGCGGGGGCTGCTCACGCTGCGAGGGTACGACCGTGTGCTCCGGCTCGCGTGGACCATGGCCGACCTCGCGGATCTCGACCGGCCGGGCTTGGAACAGGTCGGTCGAGCCCTCTATCTGAAGCAGGGGTACGCGGCATGATCGAGGAGCTCCTCGCGGACGGATCGATTCGCGAGAGCCTTGCGCTCCTCGTGGCTTCGTCGGCATCGACCTCCGAGGAGGGCTTGGAGGAGATGGTCGCGCGCGTCGCATGGTCTGTCGTCGCGGAGCCGGGAGACGGAGTCGCCGGCGCGCTCGTAGCCGCGATGGGCGCGGCGGCCGCCTGGCGGACCGTGATCGACGGAGGCATGAGCAACGGGCTCATTGCGGTCGATCACGCCGCGAGCGAGCTCCGCGACGGGATCGCGCGCTGGCGCCCGCGCGTCTCGGTCGCTCGTGTCGGGTCGGCCCTTCACGATGCCGCCCACCTCGGAGCGCGGCTCCTCCTTCCCGGAGACGATGCCTGGCCCGAACCACTCGACGACCTGGAGGCACATGCGCCCTTCGTGCTCTGGACCAGGGGAGACGTCTCCGCACTGCGGTCAGACGAGCGGGTCGGGATCGTCGGCGCGCGTGCCGCCACGGGGTACGGCGAGCACGTGGTCGGTGAGATCGCCGGTGACCTCGCCGCGGCGAGTGTGTCCGTGATCTCCGGCGGCGCGTACGGCATCGACGGCGCGGCGCATCGTGCAGCCCTCGGCGTCGGCGGTGCGACCGTCGCCTTCCTCGCGGGCGGGATCGATCGCCCGTATCCGCAGGGGCATCGCGATCTCTTCCGACGCATCGTCGTCTCGGGAGCGATCGTGAGCGAGGTTCCCTGCGGGACGGCGCCGACGAAATGGCGTTTCCTCTCTCGGAACAGGCTGATAGCGGCGCTGAGCGATGCGACGGTGGTCGTCGAGGCCGGCTGGCGGAGTGGATCGCTGAACACGGCGGGTCATGCCGCCGCTCTGGGGCGTCCGTTGGGCGCCGTGCCCGGGCCGGTCACATCCCCGGCTTCGGCGGGGTGCCATCGACTGCTCCGAGAATACGATGCGCACTGCGTGACGACCGCGGAGGAGGTGCGCGAGCTGTGGCGTCCGTCGACCCATCCCCTCTCGACGACGCGCAACGATTCGCCCGAGCAGACGAGGCTTCTCGACGCCATGAGCGCGAGAACGGCATGGGACGCTGACGAGCTCGCCCGCCGGAGCGGCATCGCCCCGACCTCGGTGCGATCGCTCCTCGGCATCCTCGAGCTGGAGGGCCTTGTGCAACGGACCGAGCAGGGATGGAGGCGGCGCAGCGCGGACGAACGGCGGGGCTGACGCGGCGATCGACGAACGCGCGGCAAGCTGTCGGTATGGAGATCAGCGCTGCCATGTCGGCATTCGTCGACCATCTCGACCGGGTGCGTCGTCTGTCTCCCGCGACCGTCAGGGCGTACCGCTCCGACCTCCGTGATCTCTCCGCGATGGTCGGCGAGATCGGGGTCGGGCAGGTGACCTTGGAAGACCTTCGCGACTGGCTCTGGGCCGCGACGCAGCGGGGTGACGCGCGCTCGACTCTTGCCAGGCGAACCGCTGCGGTCAGGTCCTTCTTCGCCTGGGCGCAGGACGAGGAACTCATCGCGCACGACCCGAGCCTGCGCCTCGTCGCCCCGAAACGGGGACGCACCCTGCCGACCGTGGCATCGAAGGACTCGATGACAGCGCTCCTCGACGCCCAGAGGGAAACCGCGTCCAGCGGGGATCCCATCGCGCTTCGCGACCACGCGATCCTCGAGCTCCTGTACGGTGCGGGCATCCGCGTCTCGGAGCTCTGCGGTCTGGACATCGATGACGTGGATCTCGATCGCGGCACCGCCCGCGTGCTCGGCAAGGGGGCGAAGGAACGCGTCGTTCCCTTCGGGACGCCCGCTCGCGACGCCATCGGCGCATTCCTCACCCGCGGACGTCCGTTGCTCGCGGCCCGAGCGGCAGTGACATCGCCGGCGCTCCTCCTCGGCGTGCGCGGCGGTCGTGTGGGACCCCGGGCGGTCTACACGCTGGTGGCCGAGGTCCTCGCCCCGCTCGTCGGAGCAGAGACCGTCGGACCGCACGCTCTGCGCCACACGGCGGCGACCCATCTGCTCGACGGGGGTGCCGACCTGCGCGCCGTGCAGGAGATCCTCGGCCACGCGAGTCTCGGCACGACCCAGATCTACACCCACGTCTCGTCGGAACGACTGGCTGCGACCTACCGCCTGGCGCATCCGCGCGCCTGAGCGGAGCCGAGGGTCATCACCCGTCGTGGCAGCAGGGCAGCAGCACCGCGCGCGGCACGCTGCCGAACAGCAGCATCGGGTTCACATACTCGCCGCGAACGCGGACGCCGACATGCAGCGAGTTCGCGGCCGCATGGCCGCCGACGCCGACCGTTCCGATGAGATCGCCGACCGAGACCACCGTCCCGACGGCGATGTGCGACATCAGCGGCTCATAGGACGACACGAGCCCACCGCCGTGCTCGATCGTCAGCACGGGACGGTCCACGACGACCCCGCGGAAGGCCACGACGCCGACAGCGGGAGCCCGCACCTCGGAGCCGATCTGCGCTCGAAGATCGACGCCGCGATGTCCAGCCGCGTACCGGTGGGCGGGGGCGCGATACGGCTCCACCACCTCCTGCGGCGCCTCGACGGGCCATTGCCACCGTGGGTACTCGCCGCGATCGGGAGGGGTCGCTCCGTCGCCGACGGCGCGACCCGGCTGGAGGAGCAGAAGCAGCGCCATCGCGAGCAGTACCGCGAGTGCCAGTCGGTGTCTCATGGCGACAGCTTGACGGTCGCCGCGGAGGCTTTCGGACGTCCCCTCACGGTCTCCACGGGAGCCGGGGAGAAACGCCCTTGTCCCGCGAGTGGTGGAGGAGCAGTGGCCCCGGGGGATCCTGTATGCTGAAGGGGCACCTCGATATCGGGGTGACTACGCGTGCCCAGAGCGACTCCGGTCGCGGCATCCATTCCCACAGGTCCCGTTCTCGAACGGGCGGGAGTGCGCCGGGCACCAGGGAATCCGATCGTCCGATCGGTTCGACAAACCTCAACGGCGTGTTCTCGCGCCAGAACAAGGAGACGACCATGGCTGTGGTCACCATCCGCCAGCTGCTCGACAGCGGCGTGCACTTCGGACACCAGACCCGTCGGTGGAACCCGAAGGTGAAGCGCTTCATCCTGACCGAGCGCAGCGGTATCCACATCATCGACCTGCAGCAGTCGCTGGGCTACATCGACAAGGCCTACGACTTCGTCAAGGAGACGGTCGCCCACGGTGGCACCATCCTCTTCGTCGGCACGAAGAAGCAGGCTCAGGAGATCCTCGCGGAGCAGGCGACCCGTGTCGGCCAGCCCTTCGTGAACCAGCGCTGGCTCGGCGGCCTCCTCACCAACTTCTCCACCATCGCGAAGCGTCTCGCTCGCATGAAGGAGCTCGAGGAGCTCGACTACGAGAACCCCGCCGCATCGGGCTTCACCAAGAAGGAGCTGCTCCTCAAGAAGCGCGAGCTCGACAAGCTGCACAAGTCGCTCGGCGGTATCCGCAACCTCACCAAGACGCCGTCCGCCCTGTGGGTCGTCGACGCCAAGCGCGAGCACCTCGCGATCGACGAGGCCAAGAAGCTCGGCATCCCGGTCATCGGCATCCTCGACACGAACGCCGACCCCGACGACTTCCAGTACCCGATCCCCGGCAACGACGACGCGATCCGTTCCGTCTCGCTGCTGACGCGCATCATCGCCGACGCCGCGGCCGAGGGCCTGCAGCAGAAGCACAACCCCGAGTCCGGCGACGCGGAGCCGCTGGCCGAGTGGGAGAAGGAGCTTCTCGCGACCCCCGCTGAGGAGGTCACCGAGGCTGAGACCGCCGAGACGCCCGCCGACGCCGCAGGTGCCGAGGCCCACGACGAGGCGATCGCCGACGCTGCTGGTGAGGAGACCTCCGAGGTCGCCGCCGCCGAGGCAGCCGACGCCAAGTAATTCCGCGACCACCACACACATCACGAAGCAAGGAGCCACCACACATGGCCAACTTCACCATCGCCGACCTCAAGGCGCTGCGTGAGCAGCTCGGCACGGGAATGGTCGACACCAAGAAGGCGCTCGAGGAGGCTGACGGCGACGTCGAGAAGGCCACCGAGATCCTGCGCCTGAAGGGTGCGAAGGGCAACGCCAAGCGCGCCGACCGTTCCACCAGCGAGGGCCTCGTCGTCGCTCGCGAGCAGGACGGCGCCGTGACGCTGATCGAGCTCGCCTGCGAGACCGACTTCGTCGCGAAGAACGAGCGTTTCATCGCGCTGGCCGACAAGGTCGCCGACGCTGTCGCCGCCGTCAAGGCGGACTCGGTCGAGGCTGCCCTTGCCGCTCCGGCCGGCGACAAGAACGTCGAGACGGTCATCTCGGAAGAGGCCGCGATCATCGGCGAGAAGGTCGAGCTGCGTCAGGTCCGCACCGTGACCGGCGACAAGGTCGAGGTGTACCTGCACCGCACGAGCAAGGACCTCCCGCCGCAGATCGGCGTCGTCGTCGCCTACTCGGGTGACGATGCGGAGACCGCTCGCAGCATCGCTCAGCACATCTCGTTCGCCAACCCGTCGTACCTCTCCCGCGAGGACGTTCCGGCGGAGGCCGTCGAGAAGGAGCGCGAGATCGTCACCGAGATCTCCCGCAACGAGGGCAAGCCGGAAGCGGCTCTGCCCAAGATCGTCGAGGGCCGCGTCTCCGCGTTCATCAAGCAGGTCGCACTGCTCGAGCAGGACTACGCGAAGGACAACAAGCTCTCCGTCGCCCAGGTGGCGAAGGACGCCGGTATCACCGTGACGGACTTCGCGCGCTTCAAGGTCGGCGCGTAGCACGGTCGAAGGGGTTCGGATCCACGTGGTCCGAACCCCTTCTTCATGCCCACGAGGCACTATCTTGAATCGGGACGAGAGGACAACACCCATGACCGAACGCACCGGACGCCGCCGCGTCCTGCTCAAGCTCTCCGGAGAGGCGTTCGGCGCCGGACAGCTCGGCGTCAACCCCGACGTCGTCAGCCAGATCGCGCGCGACATCGCCGCAGCCGTCGATCGCGTGGAGATCGCCATCGTCGTGGGCGGCGGCAACTTCTTCCGCGGGGCCGAGCTGAGCCAGCGCGGCATGGACCGCGGACGCGCGGACTACATGGGAATGCTCGGCACCGTGATGAACGCTCTGGCCCTGCAGGACTTCCTCGAGCAGGCGGGCGCCCCGACGCGCGTGCAGTCCGCCATCTCGATGACCCAGGTCGCCGAGCCCTACATCCCGCGCCGAGCGGAGCGCCACATGGAGAAGGGTCGCGTCGTCATCTTCGGCGCAGGCGCCGGACTCCCGTACTTCTCCACCGACACGGTCGCGGCGCAGCGCGCCCTCGAGATCGGGGCGAAGGAGGTGCTGGTCGCCAAGAACGGCGTCGACGCCATCTACACCGCGGATCCCAACAAGCACGCGGATGCCGAGCGCATCGACCGCGTCACCTACCGCGACGCCCTGCAGCGCGGCCTCAAGGTCGTCGACTCCACGGCTTTCAGCCTCTGCATGGACAACAACATGGACATGCGCGTGTTCGGTATGGAGCCGGCAGGCAACGTGACGAAGGCGCTGCTCGGCGAACCGATCGGGACACTCGTCACCGCGTGACCTGACGGGCGTTCCGCGCCCGGCCCGATAGAATTCTTGAACACCCCGACGATAGGAGCCACCGTGATCGCGGACGTCCTCGCTGAAACCACCTCTCGCATGGCGCGGGCGGTCGAAGCCGCCAAGGAGGACTTCTCCACGGTGCGCACCGGCCGGGCGAACCCGCAGCTCTTCCAGAAGCTCCTGGTCGACTACTACGGCACGCCGACCCCGCTCGCGCAGCTCGCCTCCCTGGCCAACCAGGAGGCTCGCACCCTCATCATCACCCCGTACGACAAGTCGGCGCTCAAGGCGATCGAGCAGGCTGTCCGCGACATGCCGAACCTCGGTGCGAACCCCACGAACGACGGCAACCTCGTGCGTGTCACCATGCCCGAGCTCACGGCCGAGCGCCGCAAGGAATACGTCAAGCTCGTGAAGTCGAAGGCGGAGGACGCGAAGGTCCACGTCCGCGGCATCCGTCGCAAGTCCAAGGACGAGCTCGACGCTCTCAAGAGCGAGCTCGGCGAGGACGAGATCGCTCGCGGCGAGAAGGAACTCGACGTCCTCACGCGCCAGCACGTCGACCTCATCGACGACGCTCTCAAGCGCAAAGAGGCCGAACTCCTCGAGGTGTAGGCGGTATGTCCGACGATCCCATCGGCGAAGGACCCGAGACGCCGCATACGCGCCGCGATGCGCGCGATCCGGCGTTCGCTGCGGACGGAGCCCCGCTGGGCGATTCCGCATTCCCGGGGTTCGACGCCGACAGCATCCCTCCGCGCCCGCCGCTCCCCGCGGAGCCGGCAGCGGCCGCGCCGGTAGCGGCCGAGCCGGTAGCGGTGGAGCCGCCGGTCGTGGTGGCGCCGACGTTGGCGACCGCCGACCACAACGCGATCCGCGAGCAGTGGCGCGCAGCGCGCGACGAGTTCGGGACCCACGTCTCTCACGCTCGTGACCAGATCGACCAGGCCAACGAGCGGATCAAGGAGCGCACGGGGCGAGACCTGGTGCTGGCGATCCTGATCGGCCTCGCTTTCGGCGCTGCGCTCCTCGCCTCGCTGCTCTTCATCAAGATCCTCTTCGTGCCGTTCGCTCTGGCAGCGGCACTGCTGGGTGTCTACGAGCTCTCGCTCGCGCTGCGTGGCTCGGGCCGCCGCATCGACCTGATTCCGCAGTTCATCGCGGCGGGCTGCCTCGTCCTCTCCGCCTCCTTCCTCGACCTCTGGCTCGTCTGGGTGACCCTGTTCCTGGCCGTCGCGTTCGTCGTGGTGTGGCGCCTCATGGCCCAGATGGTCGCGAAGGACGGTCGGACGTACGGCGATGTGCTCTCGGATGCCGTCATCGGCGGATTCGTGCAGATCTACGTGCCTTTCCTCGCCGCTGTCGCGCTCATCCTTCTCGGTCAGGAGGGGGGCGAATGGTGGGTGCTGAGCTTCATCATGATCGCCGTCGTGGCCGACACCGGCGCGTATGCCGCCGGTCTCGCGTTCGGACGGCACCCGATGGCTCCGCGCATCAGCCCGAAGAAGACGTGGGAGGGCTTCGGTGGTGCGGTGGTCGGCTCGATCGCGGCCGGTGTGCTGCTCGCGATCTACCTCCTCCACCTGCCGTGGTGGATCGGGGTGATCTTCGGTGCGTCCATCCTCCTGTCCGCGACCCTCGGCGATCTCGGCGAATCCATGCTGAAGCGCGACCTCGGGATCAAGGACATGAGTTCGTGGCTGCCCGGCCACGGTGGCCTGCTCGACCGACTCGACAGCATCCTCCCGTCGACGATCCCCGCTCTCTGCCTCTACTTCCTCTTCTCCTCCTGGACGGTGCTGTGATGGCTTCAGAACAACGACTCGACGCGACGCAGGTCGACGATCCCCGTCCGGCATTCTCGCTGACGAGCGGGCGTACGCGCGGATACCATCGTGCCGCTGTCGACACCTTCCTCGCCGCCGCTCGGACGGCGTTCGAGGGCGGCGGCGACCTCTCCGCCGCCGACGTGCGCGTGGCGTCGTTCCCGCTGGTCAAGAACGGATACGTCATCTCCGAGGTCGATGCCGCTCTGGGCCGCGTGGAGGACGCTCTCGCAGGCCGGGCTCGCGAGCAGTCCGTGCGCGAGAAGGGCGCCGGGGCGTGGGTCGAGGAGGCCAGGGCCGAGGCGCAGGTCATCCTCGATCACCTCGCGCGTCCCAAGCGCCATCGCTTCGCGCGGACGGGTGTCCTGACGTTCGGTTACCGCGTGGACGAGGTCGACCACGTGGCATCGCGTATCGTCCGCTACCTTCGCGACGGCGAGCCGCTCTCTGCGGAGCAGCTGCGCGGCGCGGCGTTCCGGATGCAGCGCGGCGGGTACCGGGAGGAGCAGGTCGATGCCCTCCTGGACGCGACCATCGATGTGATCCTGGCGGTTCGCTGAACGTTTCCGTGGTCCAGCCCGACCCGATTGGGTAGACTGCCCCCTATCGTGAACTCCCGAAACGACATGATCCCTCATCGCAACGATAGCTCGCCGGTGCCCGCATCGCGAGTTCTCTCGCCGCGCGCGGGCTCGCGACGCCGCGGATTCGTCGGGTTCTTCAGCGCTCTGGCTGTCGTCGGGTTCGCCGCTGCCATGGTGGCTCCGACGGGCGTGGCTCTCGCCGAGCAGCCCGCAGACGCGGCTCCCGAGTCGGCTTATGCGGCGGCGCTGGCCGACACGCAGAACATCACGGTGACCGTGGAAGGCGCGGAGATCGCTCCCGTCCAGCGCGGTACGTTCTCGGTGTACGTGACACCCAAGCCCACGCCGACCCCGACCGTCGCGGCCAGCACCTCCGAGAAGGGCAGCTCCGGCGGTGGAGGGCCGCTGTTCTACACGGGCGGGGGCGCACCGGCTGAGTGGATGGCCGCGGCAGGCATCGCAGAGTCCGACTGGGGTTATGTCGACTACATCGTGTCGCGGGAGAGCGGCTGGAACCCGAACGCGACGAACAAGTCCTCGGGCGCATGCGGTCTCGTCCAGGCGCTGCCGTGCAGCAAGGTTCCCGGCAACGGCTACGACCCCGTCGACAACCTGCGCTGGGCCACGGGATATGCGACCGGTCGCTACGGCAGCTGGGCTGGAGCCCACGCCTTCTGGACCAAGAACCACTGGTGGTGACCTCGGGCCATGCCGCGCTCGCGCAAACGGCGTCCGGCGCGCCCTGACGCCGAGGACTCCCTGGAGCGCCTGCTCTCCTCCTGGAAGCGCACAGAGACACGTCGTGGCTCTGAGTGGACCGTTCAGCCCGTCTCGGCGATCCAGGCGCAGAAGGAGTACAGCTGCCCCGGCTGCGGGCGCGTGATCGCTCCGGGTACCGCGCACGTCGTGGTGTGGCGCGCTGACGGCGTACTCGGAGACGCGGCTGATCTTGCCGCGCGCAGACACTGGCATTCGCACTGTTGGAGGATCGGATGAGCATGGAAATCCGTGGACCGTTGGAACTGCCCGCCCGCCGGGAGGACATCGAACTCCGCACGGAGGACGACCTCACCCTGGTGGGCGAGCTGGCCCTCCCCGAGACCGCTCAGCCCGTCGCGACCCTCGTGACGTTGCACCCGCTGCCGACTGCCGGCGGTTTCATGGACTCCCACATCCTGCGGAAAGCCGCTGCTCGTCTTCCTGCTCTCGCCGACCTCGCCGTGCTGCGGTTCAACACGCGGGGAACGAGTTCGCCCCGCGGTACCAGTGAGGGCGCCTTCGACGGCGGAGCATCCGAGAGACTCGACGTCGCGGCGGCCATGGGGTTGGTCCGTGATCGGGCGTTGCCCCGTCCGTGGCTGCTGGGGTGGTCCTTCGGCACGGAACTCGCGCTGAAGTACGGCCGCGAGCACGATGTCGAGGGCGTCATACTGTTGTCTCCGCCGCTGCATCGCGCTTCCGACGACGAGGTCGCGGCCTGGGCGGGAGACGGTCGCAAGGTTGTCGTCCTCGTTCCCGAGCTCGACGACTACCTGCGCCCCGACGAAGCGCGCGAGCGCTTCTCCGCGATCCCGCACGCCGAACTGATCGCCGTGGACGGCGGCAAGCACCTGTGGGTGGGGGAGAGTCAGACCCGGCGCGTCCTCACCGAGATCGTGGCGGCGGTCAACCCGTCCGCCCTCCCGTTGCCCACGGAGTGGCCCGCTTAGAGCTCGTTCATCCGCGGGATGAGCACCTGCCGGTAGATGATCAGGATGCTGGCGGCCACGGGGATCGCGATGAGCGCGCCGAGGAGCCCGAGAAGGCTGCCCCCGGCGAGTGCCGCGACGACGACGACGGCCCCGGGGACCGACACCGCCCTGCTCATGATGCGCGGGGAGACCACGTAGGCCTCGATCTGCATGTAGATCAGGTAGTAGATCGCGGCGGCGATCGCCGTGGCGGGGGAGCCGAGCCCGGGAATCAGGCAGACGAGGACGATCAGGGTGGATCCGGTCAGCGTGCCGACGAGCGGGATCAGCGAGAAGAAGAACGCGACGACGGCGAGCACGGCAGGGAACGGGGCTTGGATGATCGAGAGGAAGATCATGCTGAGCACGCCGTTGATCACTCCGAGTGACACCTGGCCCATGACGTAATAGCCCACCGAATCGGTGATCTGCTCGGAGAGGTCGATGAAGCGATCGCGCTTCGACGCCGGGGCGAGCTGGTACACGGCCCTCTTGAGCGACGGCGTCGACGCCGTGAGGTAGATCGTCAGGATGAGCACGATGAATGCGCCGAACAGACCGGTCACCACCGACAGGCTGGCGTTGATGACGCGGTTCGTGATGTCGCCCAGGTTCGCGATGACCCAGGCCTGGGCTTCCTGCAGCACGCGCTGGACGTCGAGGTTCGGGAATGCGCCGGTGATCCATTCCTCGATGTCGCCGAGAAGACTCGGACGGCTCACGATCACGGTGATCTGACTCACGAGTTGTGAGATCTGATCGACGAGCACCGGGATCACGATGAGGATGATCCCGGCGAAGATGCCGAGAACGGCGACGATCGTGATGAGCACGGCGGACCACCGCGGGAGCCGCCGCCGCTCGAGGAACGAGACGAGCGGGTCGAGCCCCAGGCTCAGGAACAGCGCGGTGCCGACGTAGAGGAGGACGGTCGACAGACTCTGCACGCTCGTGATGAGCAGGATCCCCAGTCCCACTCCGAGCGTCGCCACGAGGGCGGTGCGGAAGGGATTGTGGATCTTCATCTGTGCTCCTCGGGGATCCGGTTGCTCAAGGTTATCCATCGCACCGACGCAGCCCCGGCGCGACGTGCCGCCGACGACGCGCGACCCGGCCCTCGTGGGCAACACACAGGTGATTTCGCTAGTCTGAAATGTCGAGTGTTGCGACTCGGGCGTGCGTCCGGGGCGCGTGAGGAGACTATTCGTGCGTTTCGTATGGGCCGTCGTGGCCTTCGTCCTGGCCGCGGGACTGATCGGTGCGGGCATCGCCCAGCGCACCGTGTTCATGGGGCCGTCGAGTCAGAAGGTCAGCGTCGAGGTGGATCAGCCGGCGCCGTTCGTGCTCCTCGATGGAGAAGTGCTGCGGGAGAACCCTGGCGCGCAGACCCTGCTCGTCCGCGGTGACGGCGACATCTTCGTCGCCTACGGGCGGACGGCAGACATGGAGGCGTGGCTCGCAGACGCCGACTACAACCATGTCAGCGTGGGGGACGAGGGTGCACTCGAGGTCGAGCACATCGCGGCGCAGGCATCCGAGGACGACTCCGACGGTGCGACGCCCACCCCGGCGCCGACCGAGACCCCCGCCGCCGGCGATGCAGCGACCGACGACACGACCGCAGACGCCGCCGCGGGGGAGGAGACCGGACGCAGCCCCGTCGGGTCCGACCTCTGGCTCGACTCGTTCACCGACACCGACTCGCTGATCGCCGACATGCAGGTCCCGGACGGCGTGAGCGTCATCATCGCCTACGACGGGGCGCAGGACGCTCCCGAGGACATCGTCGTGTCGTGGCCGCTCGACAACTCGACTCCGCTCGCCGGTCCGCTGCTGACAGCCGGCGCGATCGTCCTGGCCGTCGGGCTCGTGCTCTACGTCCTCGCCATCCGCCACCAGCGGCGTGGCCGTGGTCCCCGCAGGAAGGGCCTCGGCCCGCTCCCGGCGACCGAACCGATCGACGTGGCGCAGCTGCCGCCGGCTGAGCGCGCGGCCATCGAGCCACCGGCATCGGATGCGGACACTCCGCCCTCCCAGGAGGAGGCGGGGTCCGCTGATGAGCCTGCCGCTTCGAGCGGCGACCGTGCCGACGAGAAGCGCGCCGACAGCCGGGCGCAGCTGCCCTGGCGTCGCCGGCGGATACTTGCGCTCCCCGTCGTCGCGCTCACGGCAGTCCTGGCGACAGGATGCTCCCCGGACTCGTGGCCGCAGTTCGACCAGGCTTCGCCGACGCCGTCTCCCACCGAGACCGTGATTGCGCCGGAGAACCAGAAGCCGCCGGCGGTCACCGAGGCGCAGGCGAAGCGCATCCTCACGGAGGCCTCCGCCACGCTCGCCGAGGCCGACGCGGCGATAAACATCGACCTCGCAGGCACGCGGCTCGACGGACCCGCCCTCGCGGCGCGGACCACCGAATACGCGCTGCGGACGGCGATTCCCGAGACCCCAGTTCCCGCGGCGATCCCGACCGACGACGTCGAGGTCGTGCTTCCCGAGGCGACCGACCGTTGGCCCCGTACCGTGCTCATGCTCTCGAAGAGCGAGGGCGACGACACGGTGCCGCCCGTGATCCTCACGATGACGCAGCAGGACCCGTGGTCGAACTACAAGGTCACCAACATTGCCGATATGTCGGCTGATGCCGTGTTCCCGGACGTCGCCGCGTCGTGGCTCGGGACCTCCCTGGTTCCCGCCGACTCGGCGTTCCTCGGGCTGCCTCCGGGCGAGCTCGCGGCAGCGTACTCGGATGTCGTGGACGCTGCGGAGCAGAGTCCGTCGTACGGACTGTTCGACGACAACGCGCTGAACCTCGCCAAGACGATCAGGGACAGCCGCCAGGCCGTGGTGCAGAATCTCGCCGACAACGGTGCAGCGGAGACGTCGCAGACCTCGTTCGACATCGTTCCGGCGGATTCACCGCCCGTGTCGATGACGACCCTGGGCAGTGGTGCGATCGTGAGCGTGTCGCTCATCGACACCGAGAGCGTGACGCCGACTTCGGCGGACGCCGTGATCCGCTTCGGCGACAACGCTCAGGCCAAGGCGCTGACCGGTGTCACCGAGTCCGCCAAGGGTGTGACGACCAAGTACGAATTCCAGCTGTTCTTCTCGGTCCCCGCGCAGGGATCGACGGAGCAGATCAAGCTTCTCGCCGTCCGTCAGGACATTCTCTCCGTCGAGGTGATCAAGTGACCGATATCTCTCCCGCCGCGATGCGTGGCGCCGTCGACCTGTCGAGCCTGCGCAACCGTCCGTCTGCGCCTTCCGTGGGAGCCGCGCCGGCCCCCACGGGTGCGGTGACGGACGTTGTCGTCGACGCGACCGACGAGTCGTTCGGGCAGATCCTCGAGATCTCGCGCACGGTGCCCGTGGTCGTCGACCTGTGGGCTGAGTGGTGCGGGCCCTGCAAGCAGCTGAGCCCCATCATCGAGAAGGTCACGCGCGAACTCGGCGGACGCGTCCTCCTCGCGAAGGTCGACGTCGACGCGAACCCGCAGCTCGCGCAGGGGTTCCGAGCGCAGTCGATCCCGATGGTCGTCGCGCTGATCGCCGGGCAGCCGGTGCCGATGTTCACCGGCGCCGTGCCGGAGCAGCAGGTGCGCGAGGTGTTCGCGCAGCTGCTCCAGGTCGCCGCGCAGAACGGCGTCACAGGCACGCTCCCCGTCGGCGCTCCGGACGCGGAGGGCGCCGAGGCAGACGCCGAACCGCCGCTTCCGCCGTTGCACGCGGAGGCGTTCGCCGCGATCGAGGTCGGCGATTACGCCGCCGCGATCAATGCATACGAGAAGGCTCTCGCCGAGAATCCGCGAGACGAGGATGCCATCGCGGGGCTCGGGCAGGTGCGTCTCCTCGATCGGGTGCAGAAGCTCGATCTGCAGGATGCCAGGGCTGCGGCCGCTGCCGCGCCTCTCGACGTGCAGGCGCAGTTCGACGTCGCCGACCTCGATCTGGCCGGTGGGCACGTCGACGACGCATTCGGGCGACTCCTCGAGCTGTTCGCGCAGCTTCCGTCCGACCAGCGGACGCCGGTGCGCGAGCGGCTGATCGAACTCTTCGGGCTCATCGGCACCGCCGACCCGCGGGTCGTCTCCGCTCGGAACCGACTCTCGTCGCTGCTGTTCTGAGGACGGCTCGAGCGTGTGAGCGAAGAGGGCGGTGAGACCAGGTCTCACCGCCCTCTTGCACCTTCCCGGGCGTCAGCCGTGACTCACGGTGGGGACGTGCGGGTCGTTCTGGAGCCTCAGCCAGATCGTCGACAGCGCGGGCAACGTCACGGTCGCTACGGGGGCCGTGCCCTCTGCGCCCTCCGCGACGACCATGCCGAGGTTGCCCGACCCGCGACCGCCGAACGCGGCGGCGTCCGAATTGAGGATCTCCTGCCAGACGCCTTCGCGAGGCAGCTCCAGGCGGTAGCCCGTCCGCTCCACGCCGGCGAAGTTGCTGATCACGACGAGTCGTCCGCCGTGCGCGTCACGCCGCTCGAAGGCGATGACCGTGGGGTCCCAGGTGGGGGCCCCGAGGCGGGAGAACGAGGAAGCGTCGTTGTCGCGCTCCCAGAGCGGCGCTTGCGCGCGGTAGGCGTGGTTGAGCTCGCTGACGAACTGCTGCAGCTGCGCATGCGAGGGTTGATCGAGCAGCCACCAGTCGAGCTCGCGGGACTCCGACCACTCCGCGAGCTGGCCGAACTCCTGCCCCATGAAGAGGAGCTTCTTGCCCGGGTGCCCCCACATGTAAGCGAGATAGGCGCGGGCATTCGCGAGCTTGTGCCAGTGATCGCCCGGCATCTTCGACAGCAGGCTGCCCTTCCCGTGCACCACCTCGTCATGGCTGATCGGCAGCAGGTAGTTCTCGCCGAACGCGTAGACGAAGGAGAACGTCATCTCGCCCTCGTGGTGTGAGCGGTACATCGGGTCGCGCTCGATGTACTGGAGGGAATCGTTCATCCAGCCCATGTTCCACTTGAAACCGAAACCGAGGCCTGCGTGATCGGTGGGAGCGGTGACACCGGGGAAGCTCGTGGACTCCTCGGCGATCATGAGAACGCCGGGATGCAGGCGATACGCGGTCGCGTTGACCTCCTGCAGGAAGCGGATGGCCTCGAGGTTCTCGCGACCGCCGTGGATGTTCGGCTCCCACTCGCCCGCCTTGCGGGAGTAGTCGAGGTAGAGCATCGAGGCGACCGCGTCGACGCGGAGGCCGTCGACGTGGAACTCCTGCAGCCAGAACAGCGCGTTCGCGACCAGGAAGCCGCGGACCTCGGGGCGGCCGTAGTCGAAGATCAACGTGCCCCAGTCCTGGTGCTCGCCGCGTCGGGGATCCGGGTGCTCGTAGAGCGGCTGTCCGTCGAAGCGCGCCAGGGCGAACGCATCCTTGGGGAAGTGCCCCGGAACCCAGTCCATGATGACGCCGATGCCGGCCTGGTGCAGACGGTCGATGAGGTAACGGAGATCGTCGGGCGAACCGAACCGACTCGTCGCCGCGTAGTAGCCGCTGACCTGGTAGCCCCAGGAGCCGCCGAACGGGTGCTCGGCCAGCGGCATGAACTCGACGTGCGTGAACCCGGCCTCGATGACGTGGTCGATCAGCGGGTCGGCGATCTCGCGGTAGCCCAGCCCCGAGCGCCAGGATCCGAGATGCACCTCGTACACCGACAGCGGCTGGGCGACGGCGTGGGTGGCCGCTCTCCGGGTCATCCACGCGCCGTCGGACCAGGCGTAGGACGAGGCGGTCACGATCGACGCGGTCTCGGGCGGTGTCTGCGCCGCCTGCGCCATGGGGTCGGCCTTGAAGATCCAGGATCCGTCGCGCGTGCGGATCTGGTACTTGTACGTCGAGCCCACGGCGACGTCGGGGACGAAGAGCTCCCAGAGGCCGCTCACGCCCATGGAGCGCATCGCGTGGCCCTCGCCGTTCCA
This sequence comes from Microbacterium sp. LS_15, assembly GCF_041954735.1. Classification (NCBI taxonomy): domain Bacteria; kingdom Bacillati; phylum Actinomycetota; class Actinomycetes; order Micrococcales; family Microbacteriaceae; genus Microbacterium; species Microbacterium sp. LS_15. Next base: position 221,304 of record NZ_JAVAYD010000001.1, read on the forward strand.
CCCGTTGAAGTCGCCGACCACGCGCACGGCGGTGGCGTTGGGCGCCCAGACGGCGAAGGCCGCACCGACGTCGCCGTCGGTTTCCTTCCGGTGCGCGCCGAGCACCTCCCAGAGACGCTCGTGACGACCCTCCGCGATGAGATGCACATCGAGCTCGCCGAGCGTGGGTGTGTGCCGGTACGGGTCGCCGACCGTCGTCTCCTCGTCCTCGCCGTAGGCCGTCGCGACACGGTACGCGACGGGGGAGCCGTCGTGCTGGCCCTCCCAGATCCCGTGTGCGACGTGGTGGAGATCCAGGCGCGTGCCGTCACGGAACACCGCGGCGACCGTCGATGCGAGAGGGCGCCGTACGCGGATCACGGTGACGGTGCGCTCGGAGGCGTCGGCGTGCGGATGCGCGCCGAGAACGGAATGCGGATCGTGGTGTGTGCCGGCGGCGACGGAACCCCACTCCGTCGATGCGGTCGCGTCTTCGACGTAGCTCATGCTCGTCCCCTCACCTTCAGGATGTGCACCGGCTCGGCGAACGCGTCGAGCCGCACGTAGTTGTGATCCGTCCACGTCCAGACGGCGCCCGTCAGCAGGTCTTCGACCTCGAAGGACTCGCCCGGCTGGACACCCCAGACGGTCGTGTCCAGGTGCACGGTGGTCTCGCGCACCGAGTGCGGGTCGACGTTGGCGACGACGATGATCGTGTCGGACTCGCCCGTGCCGGTGAAGGCGGCGTCGAGGTGCTTGCTGTAGACGAGGATGGCGTCGTCGTCGCTCCAGTGCACCGAGAGGTTGCGCAGCTGACGCAGTGCCGGATGCTCGCGACGGATGCCGTTGAGGCGGCGGAGCAGCGGGGCGAGGGAGTCGCCGGCCTGCTCCGCGGCATCCCAGTCCCGCAGCTTGAACTCGTACTTCTCGTTGTCGATGTTCTCCTCGGAGCCGGGACGCGCGACGTTCTCGAAGAGCTCGTAGCCGGCGTACACGCCGTACACGGGCGCCGCGGTCGCCCCGATGCACGCGCGGATGCGGTACGCCGCCCTGCCGCCGAACTGGAGGTACTCGGTGAGGATGTCGTGGGTGTTCACGAAGAGGTTCGGCCGCATGTAGTCGCTGGTCTCGTGCGCGATGCTGTCGAGGAACTCCTCGAGCTCGGCCTTCGTGTTGCGCCACGTGAAGTAGCTGTAGCTCTGCTGGAACCCGACCGCGGCGAGTGCGCGCATGACGGCGGGCCTCGTGAACGCCTCGGCGAGGAAGATGACGTCGGGATCGGCGGCGTTGACCGTGGCGATCAGCCATTCCCAGAACTGCAGCGGCTTGGTGTGCGGGTTGTCGACGCGGAAGATCCTCACACCCTCGTGGACCCAGTGCTGCACGATCCGCAGCATCTCGGCGTAGATCCCGGCGGGATCGTTGTCGAAGTTCAGCGGGTAGATGTCCTGATACTTCTTCGGAGGGTTCTCGGCGTAGGCGATCGTGCCATCGGGGAGTGTGGTGAACCACTCGGGGTGCTCGGCGACCCAGGGGTGGTCCGGGGAGGCCTGCAGAGCGAGGTCCAGTGCCACCTCGAGGCCCTCATTGCGAGCGGCCCGGACGAAGGCGCGGAAGTCCGCCGGGGTGCCGAGCTCGGGGTGGATCGCGTCGTGCCCGCCCTCGGCCGAACCGATGGCGTACGGCGAGCCGGGATCCCCGGGCTCCGCGGTGAGGGTGTTGTTGCGGCCCTTGCGGTTGGTGGTGCCGATCGGGTGGACGGGAACGAGGTAGATGATGTCGAAGCCCATGTCCGCCACGGCGGGGAGGCGCTTCGCGGCGGTCCGGAGGTTTCCGCTCTTGATGGTTCCGTCCTTGAGACGCTTCGCGCCCTCGGATCGGGGGAAGAACTCGTACCAGGCGCCGACGCCGGCGGTGGTGCGCTCGACCAGGAGACGGTGGACGTCGGAGGCGGAGCGGAGCGTGGTCAGCGGCCTCTCGGCGAAGACGCGCGCGAGGTCGGGGTCGGTCGACAGTTCGAGCGTGCGCGCGGCGTCCCCGGTGCGCAACTCCGCAGCGAGGCCTGTGAGGAGTCGGCGCTGGGCGAGGGGACGATTCTTCTCGGCGGCCGCGCGCGTCAGGAAGTCGGCGCCCAGCGCGGCCATCACCGGCACGTCGACGCCGGCCGCGACCTTCAACTCCGCCGCGTGCGCCCACGTGGCGAAATCGTCGGAGAACGCCTCGAAACGGAAGGACCAGGTTCCCTGCACATCGAGCGCGATCTCGGTGCGCCACCGATCGGTGCCGTCGAGGAGGGGCTGAAGGCGGTGCAGGCTCTCCTCGCCGGCGGGAGAGGTCAGACGCAGCTGCACGCCGATGAGGTCGTGACCCTCGCGGAACGCGACGACTCCGAACGGGACGACCTCGCCCACGAACGCCTTCGGCGCGAAGCCGCCGGGGACAGCCGGTGTCGGAGCCGTGAGAGGTATGCGGCCCGCGCGCAGGTCGGTCGGATCCTGCACGGCGCCGAGCGGGCGCAGGGGGATCTCAGCGGGACTCCGGAAAGCCTTCGGGCGGGTACTCGTGCGTGCGGCCACTCCCCGACAGTACCGCGACGACCAGGCAGCGGGTAGCGCGCCGGACGACCGGCGCGCCGTCGGTCATTCGACGCGGAAGAGGTGCATAGACGTGCCGGGGATGGGCAGCACGTCGCCCGGCGCGTACACCTCGCCGTGGCTGTCCGGACGCTCGTCCGCACTCGACCACAGAGACACGAAACGGGTCGCATCATCCAGGGCGTCGGGCAGTCGGACGTCGATCGGCGACTCCGTGCCGTGCACGATGAGGAGGATGCGGTTGGCCGCTTCGCGGTCGGGCGTCGACGCGGCGACGTACTGCAGCGTCCGGTTGCCCGGATCGCTCCACTGCTCGCTCTCCATGGTCTCGCCGTTCTGGTCGAACCAGTCCATCACCGAGGCGTTGGGGATGTGCTCGCCGAGGCGCGCGTAGCGGCTGGGGCGCAGTGCCGGGTTCTCCTCGCGCAGGGCGATCAGGCGCGTGACGTGCGCGCGGAGATCCTCCTGCCACGGCTCCGGATCCCAGCTCAGCCAGGTGAGGGGCGAGTCCTGCGCGTAGGCGTTGTTGTTGCCCCGCTGCGACCGACCGACCTCGTCGCCCGCGGTGAGCATGGGGATGCCCGCCGACAGGAGCAGGGTGCCGAGGAGGTTCCGCATGGCCTTGCGGCGCGCGGAGAGGATGGCCGAGTCGTCGGTCGGCCCTTCGATCCCGTGGTTGAAGGCGCGGTTGGTGTCGGCGCCGTCGCGGTTGTGCTCGCCGTTCGCCTCGTTGTGCTTGACGTCGTAGGAGACCAGGTCGTGCAGGGTGAAGCCGTCGTGGGCCGTGACGAAGTTCACGCTCGCGAGCGGGCCGCGCTCCTCGGAGAACGTGTTCGACGAGCCGGCCAGACGCGTCGCGAAGCCGCCGATCCCGACGGGGGCGGACGCTCGTCGGGCGTAGTCGATGTCGCTCAGCCAGAAGTTGCGAACGCGGTCGCGATAGCGGTCGTTCCACTCGTGCCATCCCGAGGGGAAGTTGCCGGTCTGCCACCCGCCCAGCCCCACGTCCCACGGCTCCGCGATCAGCTTGGTGTCGCGGAGCACCGGGTCGGCGGCGATGGCTGCGAGCAGCGGGTGCTCTGGCGTGTAGGCGTGGGTCTCATCCCTGGCGATGGCGGTGGCGAGGTCGAACCGGAAGCCGTCGATCTGCATCTCCTGCGCCCAGTAGCGCAGCGAGTCGAGCACGAGTCGCGCCCCGGCATCCGTCGCCGTGTTCAGCGTGTTGCCGCATCCGGTCGTGTCGATGTAGACGCCCGACGCGTCCTGCCGGTAGTAGCCGGCGTTGTCGATGCCCCGCAGGCTCGACCTCGGACCTCCGATGCCCTCCTCGGAGGTGTGGTTGTAGACCACGTCGAGGATGACCTCGAGGCCAGCCTCGTGGAGCAGGCGCACCATGCCCTTGAACTCGGCCAGAACGGCCTCGGGTCCGCCCTTGCGTGCGTCCTCCGTCGCGTAGGCGGTGTGCGGGGTGAAGAAGTTGAGGGTGTTGTAGCCCCAGTAATTGGTGAGTCCTCGTTCGAGGAGCCGGGGCTCCGGAACGAAGGCGTGCACCGGCAGCAGCTCGATCGAGGTGATGCCCAGGGAGTGGAAGTACTCGATCATCGCCGGGTGCGCGAGGCCGGCGTAGGTGCCGTGCAGCGCGGGCGGCATGTCCGGCTGCCGCTTCGTGAGGCCCTTGAGGTGCCCTTCGTAGATCACGGTGCGATCGAGGGGGATGCGCGGTTTGGTGGACGCGCCCCAGTCGAAGCCGTCGGCGATCACGACCGATCGCCACTCCTCGTAGCCGCCGCCCTGGGCGAGCCCGCGTGCGTACGGATCGAGCAGCAGGGTCTCCGAGTTGAAGGTGTTGCCGGGGCCATGCGGGCCTCCGACGCGGATCGCGTAGCGGGCTCCGGGCTGGAGCAGGGGTGTCGTGACCTCCCAGACGCCTCCGGGGAGGCGCTCGAGGCTCATCTGATCGGTCGCCCAGTCGAGGTCTTCGGCGTCGAAGATCACGAGCTCGACCGAAGAGGCGTTCTGTGACCAGATGCGAAGCGTTCCGACGCCGTCGTGAAGACGGACGCCGAGGTGGTCGAGGGTGGAACCCCCGGGCACGGTGCTGTCTCGAGTCGCGGGCATGAGTACACCCTAGAGGTCTGGACCTGAGTGCCAGAATCCTGCGCGTATCGTCCCATCCCGGCGCCCCTCGTGGGTCGGTCGCGACAGTCGGCGAGCCGACGCGTGCGAAATGCGCGACCATGGAGGGATGCGGCATTACCTCGACCACGCGGCCACGACTCCGCTGCGTCCTGAAGCCCGCGAGGCATGGCTGAGGGCGAGCGAGGTGGTCGGCAACGCGTCCTCGACGCACGGCGCGGGGCAGGACGCGAGGCGCCTGCTGGAGGAGTCTCGCGAACGTGCCGCTGCGGTGCTCGACTGCGACCCGATCGAGGTGGTCTTCACCTCGGGTGGCACGGAATCGATCAATCTCGCCCTCAAGGGGCTGTGGGCCGCCCGCCGGAAGGGTACGGATGCGATCGTCATGCCCGATGCCGAGCATCACGCGACGATGGACACGGTCGGCGCGCTGGTCGCAGACGGCGCCGTGCTGCGTTCCGTCGGGGTGACGTCGCACGCGGCGATCGACGTGAACGCCTTCCACGACGCGCTTCCCGGCGCAGCCCTGGCCACGGCCCTCATCGCGAACAACGAGGCGGGAACCGTCAACGACGCGGATGCTCTGGCCAGAGCGTCGTCGGCGGCGAACGTCCCGCTGCATCTCGACGCCGTCTCCGCCCTCGGTCACACTCCGCTGTCGTTCCGTCGGCTGCGTGGGGATGCACCCGACGCGACCGGCCTCGTGGCGATGAGCGTCGCCGGTCACAAGATCGGCGCCCCCGTCGGCGTCGGCGCGCTCGTGACCTCGCGGACGGCTCGCCTGACCGCGCTGCTGCACGGCGGGGCGCAGCAGCGGAACCTCCGCGCCGGGACACAGGACGTCCCTGGCGCCGCAGCCTTCGCGACGGCGCTCGAGCTCGCGGAGTCAGAACGCGAAGCCGAAGCGGCAAGGCTCGGCGTCCTGCGCGACCGACTCGTCTCCGGCGTGCTCGCGCGCGTCCCGACGGCAGAACTGCTCGGCGATCCGAGCGATCGCCTACCGGGGAACGCGCAGCTGCTCTTCCCGGGTGCGGTAGGGGAGAGCCTGCTGTTCCTGCTCGACATGGCCGGGGTCGCGGCGTCCACCGGATCCGCCTGCCAGGCGGGCGTCGCAGAGCCCTCCCACGTCGTGATGGCGATGGGGCGCAGCGAGCAGGACGCCAGGAGCGTGCTGCGCTTCTCGCTGGGACGCACCTCGACGGACGCCGATGTCGACGCCGTGCTGACGTCGATCGCCGACGCCTATGTCCGGGCGTCCGGGGCCGGCTCAGCCGCGCGCTCGTAGACTGGGCCCATGAGGATTCTTGCGGCCATGAGCGGTGGCGTCGACTCCGCCGTGGCGGCCGCCCGCGCTGTGGAGGCGGGGCACGACGTCGTCGGTGTGCACCTCGCCCTGTCCCGGGCCGGTGGCACGCTGCGCACCGGCAGCCGAGGCTGCTGCACGATCGAGGACGCGCTCGATGCGCGGCGCGCGGCAGATCTGCTCGGCATCCCCTTCTACGTGTGGGATTTCTCCGAGCGGTTCCGCGACGACGTCATCGCGGACTTCGTGTCGGAATATCAGGCCGGACGCACACCGAACCCCTGCATGCGCTGCAACGAGAAGATCAAGTTCGCCGCTCTGCTGGAGCGGGCCATCGAGCTCGGCTTCGACGCCGTCTGCACCGGCCACTACGCCACGCTCGTGCCGACCGAGAGCGGACTGGAGCTGCACAGGGCGGCCGACAACGCGAAGGACCAGTCGTACGTGCTCGGCGTGCTGACGGCGGAACAGCTCGCACACACCTATTTCCCGCTCGGGACCACGCCGTCGAAGGCGGTCGTCCGAGCCGAGGCCGAGGCCAGGGGGCTGAGCGTCGCGCAGAAGCCGGACAGCCACGACATCTGCTTCATCCCCGACGGCGACACGCGCGGGTGGCTCGCCGAGAAGGTGGGCACCGCGACCGGCGAGATTGTCGACCGGACCGGGACCGTCGTCGGCTCTCACGAGGGCGCTCACGCCTTCACCGTCGGTCAGCGCCGAGGACTCAAGCTCGGCGTTCCCGCCCCCGACGGCAAGCCGCGGTTCGTGCTCGAGGTGCGCCCCGTGTCGAACACCGTGGTCGTGGGGCCGAAGGAGGCTCTCGCGACCCGGGAGATCGCCGGCGCGCGCTTCAGCTGGGCCGGCGCGGCTCCCGCCGAGAGCGAGTTCCGGTGCGACGTGCAGATCCGGGCGCACGCGGAGCCCGTCGCAGCGCATGCGTTCGTCGACCCGGACGGCGTCCGCGTGGTTCCGGACGAGCCGCTCGACGGCGTCGCCCCCGGCCAGACCGCCGTGCTCTACGTCGGCACGCGGGTGCTCGGTCAGTTCACGGTCGACCGCACGATATCAGCGGTGCCGGTCGGCGCGTAGCCCCCGTCGTTTGTCGGTGCCCGCTCGTAGACTGGCGGGGTGCCGGAGAACATCTCGTTGGAAGACGCCCGTACCGAGGCCGAGGAGCTGACGACCCGCATCCTCGAGGCCAAAGACGCCTACTACGGGCGCGACACCTCGATCGTCGACGACTTCACGTACGACGGCTGGATGCACCGACTTGAGGAACTCGAAAGGCTGCACCCGGAGCTGCAGGGGCAGGATTCGCCGACCCAGATGGTCGGCGCGGCGGAGGCCACGGGGCTCGCGACGATCGAGCACGCCGAGCGGATGCTGAGCCTCGACAACGTCTTCTCGATCGACGAGCTCCGCGAATGGGCCGCCAAGACCCGTGCTTCTGCGGGACGAGACGTGGACTGGCTCACCGAGCTCAAGATCGACGGCCTCGCGATCAACCTCCGGTACGAGAACGGACGCCTGACGTCCGCCGCGACGCGTGGAGACGGACGCGTCGGCGAGATCGTCACCGAGAACGCCTTGCGACTGCCCATGATCCCGGCGCGGCTCAACGGCACCGGGCATCCGTCCATCGTGGAGGTCCGCGGCGAGGTCTTCATCCCGGTGGCGGCGTTCGAGCGCTTGAACGCCGCGCAGGCGGATTTCCGTGAGCGCGCGTACGACGAGGCGCGCTCGCGCTGGGACGCGCGAGGAGGCGTGAAGAAGCCCTTCGACGAGGAGAAGGCCCGCACGACGGCCGCTCGACGATTCCCCTCCTTCGCCAACCCCCGGAATGCTGCGAGCGGCGGACTGCGTCAGCAGATCGACAAGAAGAACGGGATGGAGCTCGAGGCGGGCATGCTCCGCATCGAATCGCTCGATCTCTACGTGCACGGCATCGGCGCGTGGGAGAACCCGCCCGTCGCGGCGCAGAGTCAGGTCTACGACCTCCTCGCCGAGTGGGGGCTGCCGACGAGCCCGCACACCAGGGTCTGCTCAACGGTCGACGAGGTCGTCGAATTCGTCGAGTACTTCGGAGAGCATCGTCACGACATCGAGCACGAGCTCGACGGCATCGTCGTCAAGGTCGACGAGCTCGCACTGCACGACGAGTTGGGCGCGACGAGCCGCGCGCCTCGATGGGCCATCGCCTACAAGTACCCGCCCGAGGAGGTGCAGACCACGCTGCTCGACATCGTGGTGTCGGTCGGTCGCACGGGTCGTGCGACGCCGTTCGCCGTGATGGCCCCGGCCCATGTCGCCGGGTCGGTGGTCCGTCAGGCGACGCTGCACAACAAGGACGTCGTGAAGGCGAAGGGCGTCCTCATCGGCGATACCGTCGTGCTCCGCAAAGCGGGAGACGTGATCCCCGAGGTGCTCGGTCCGGTGGTCGAGAAGCGCAACGGTACAGAGCGCGAGTTCGTCATGCCCGCCGACTGTCCCGAGTGCGGAACCCCGCTGCGGCCGATGAAGGAGGGCGACATCGACCTCCGGTGCCCGAACGCCCGTTCGTGCCCCGCCCAGGTGCGCGGCCGGGTCGAGCACATCGGCTCGCGCGGCGGTCTCGACATCGAGGCGCTCGGCGAGGTGACGGCGGCCGCGCTCACGCAGCCGACGTCGCCGTCGACCCCGCCCCTCGAGACCGAGGCCGGGCTCTTCGCCCTCACGCTGGAGCAGATCGTTCCGATCGAGCTCGTCGTCAAGGATGCCGAGACCGGGCTGCCCAAGGAGGACGAGGACGGCCTCGTCAAGACGCGGGCGCCGTTCCGTCGCAATCCCACGGCTGCCGAGAAGAAATCGGGCATCGAGGGGCCGCAGCCCTCGTCGCAGGCGGTGACGCTGCTGGCGGAGCTGGAGAAGGCCAAGACGAAGGACCTCTGGCGTCTGCTCGTCTCCCTCAACATCCGCCACGTGGGTCCGTCTGCAGCCAGGGCGCTCGCGCAGTGGTTCGGTTCGCTGGATGCCATCCGGGCGGCGTCCCGCGACGAGCTCGCGGCTGTCGAAGGGGTGGGCGGCATCATCGCCGACTCCCTTCTCGCCTGGTTCGAGGTCGACTGGCACCAGGACATCGTGCGTCAGTGGACCGAAGCCGGCGTGCAGTGGGCGACCCCCGGCCACCCCGGCCCCGGAGGCGCCGTCGCCGAGGGAGGCGTGCTGGAGGGCCTCACGGTCGTGGCCACCGGGTCCCTCGACGGCTACACGCGCGACGGCGCACAGGAGGCCATCATCCAGGCGGGGGGCAAGGCTGCATCGAGCGTCTCGAAGAAGACCGACTACGTCGCTGCCGGCCCCGGCGCGGGGTCGAAGCTCGCGAAGGCCGAAGAGCTCGGCATCCGGGTCCTCGACGCCGCACAGTTCCGCATCCTCGTCACGGAAGGTCCGGACGCGCTGGACTGAGGCGACGAGCTGCGGTCAGTCCGCCGGCGCGGTGAGCTCTTTGACGAGGCGCTGCTCGTGCAGACCCTGCACGCTGCCGCCTTCGCCGATCTTCGCGGCGCCGTCCGGCACCCAGCCGCGGGATCGAGAGAAACCGATCGCGCGCTCGTTGCCTGCGAGGACCCACACGTACGCCGAGGTCCATCCGTCCATCCGCAACGCGTCCTCGGCGTGGCCGATGAGCGCACGACCGACGCCCTGCGCCCAGGCGTCCGGATGCGCGTACAGACCGGCGATCTCGCCGCGATCGGTCGTCTCGTCATCGCGTCCCGCGCCGAAACTCGCCCAGCCGACGATCCGACGGTCGAACTCGGCGACGACGAGTCGGTGGGCGACCGTCCCGTACCCGTCGGTTGCCTCGCCGACGAGCGAGCGCTCGATCCAGGTCGACCACATCGCCGTGCGCGCCTCGACGCTCTGCCGATCGAGCACGGCCTGATCGATGAGACCGACGTAGGCCGCGCGCCACGAATCGACGTGGACCACGGCGACGCCGCGCGCGTCCGCGACGGCGGCGTCTCTGATCAGCAACATCCGGTCACCGTCGCGCACTCCCGATGCCGAACGCCCGTCAGCTCTTGTGGCGGGGCTTACGGGCCGGACGGTCATCGCGGGCCGGACGGTCATCGCGTGCGGGGCGGTCGTCGCGACGGTCGTACCGCGGCCGATCGTCGCGGCGCTCGAAGCGGTCGCGTCCGCCCTCCCGAGGAGCACGTCGAGCGCCGGGGCCGCGGTCGGGCTTGATCTCGATCAACCGGCCCGAGATGCGCGTGTCGCGGAGCTTCTCGAGCACGGCGGCGTCGAGGTTCGCGGGCAGCTCGACGATCGAGAAGTCCGGACGGATGTTGATCGCGCCGAAGTCGTCGCGACCCAATCCGCCCTCGTTCGCGAGCGCGCCGACGATCTGACGGGGCTCGACGCGGTGACGACGGCCGACCTCGATGCGGTAGGCCGAGTAGTCGCCCCGGCCGCGGCGTTCGCGGGGCTCGCGGTTCTCCCGCGGTTCGCGCGTCGTACGTTCGCGCGGGGGACGGTTGTCGTACTCGACCGCCTTCGCGAGGGCGTCGTCTTCGGGGTCGAGCAGCAGCGGCTGGTCGCCCTGTGCGACGACCGCGAGAGCGGCGGCGACGTCGGCCTCCGGCACGTCGTGATTGCGCACGTAGTGGGCGATGATGTCGCGGAACTTCTCGATGCGGGTGCTCTCTCCGAGCGCCGTCGTGATCGCGTCATCGAAGCGGGCGAGGCGGGTCGTGTTGACGTCCTCGGTCGTGGGTAGCTGCATCTGCGTCGGCTGCTGCCGGGTGGCCTTCTCGATGTGCTTGAGCAGGTAGCGCTCGCGCGGGGTGATGAAGCTGATCGCATCCCCGGTACGGCCTGCGCGCCCCGTGCGGCCGATGCGGTGCACGTACGACTCCGTGTCGGTGGGGATGTCGAAGTTCACGACATGGCTGATGCGCTCGACGTCGAGTCCACGCGCTGCGACGTCGGTCGCCACGAGGATGTCGAGCTTGCCGTCCTTGAGCTGGTTGACGCTGCGTTCACGCTGCACCTGCGGCACGTCGCCGTTGATCGCGGCGGCCGAGTAGCCGCGGGCGCGGAGCTTCTCGGCCAGTGTCTCGGTCTCGTTCTTCGTGCGGACGAACACGATCATCCCGTCGAAGTTCTCGACCTCGAGGATGCGGGTGAGTGCATCGACCTTCTGCGCGTACGACACGACGAGGTAGCGCTGCGTGATGTTGGTGTTCGTGGCGGTCTTGGACTTGATCGTGATCTCTTCCGGATCACGGAGATACTGCTGCGCCAGGCGCCGGATCTGCGCGGGCATGGTGGCCGAGAACAGGGCGACCTGCTTCTCGACGGGGGTCTGCGCGAGGATCTGCTCGACGTCTTCGGCGAACCCCATCTTGAGCATCTCGTCGGCCTCGTCGAGCACGAGGTACTGCAGCTCGGAGAGGTCGAGGGTGCCCTTGGCGAGGTGGTCCATGATGCGGCCGGGGGTGCCGACCACGACGTGCACGCCGCGACGGAGCGCCGACAGCTGCACGCCGTAACCCTGCCCGCCGTAGACGGGCAGCACGTGCACGCCCTTCATCTTCGATGCGTACGACTCGAAGGCCTCGCAGACCTGGAGGGCGAGCTCGCGGGTCGGCGCGAGCACGAGGGCCTGCGGCGTCTTCTGAGCGACGTCCAGCCGCTCGAGGACGGGAAGGGCGAAGGCCGCGGTCTTGCCCGTGCCGGTCTGTGCCATGCCGACGACATCGCGGCCCGAGAGAAGGGTGGGAATGGTCGCGGCCTGGATCGGGGAGGGAGTCTCGTAACCGAGATCCTTGATGGCTTTGAGGACCGGCCCGGTGATTCCGAGCTCCTCGAATCCGGGTGTCGAGGGGGCGTCGGTGGGCGCAGCGTCTTCAGGAGTCACTGATCAAGGGTAGCGTCTCGCCGCGGACGCCGCCTGTGAGCTCTCGATCAGGAACCGCTCGTGAGCTCCGACAGCTTCTCCTTCACCTGACGACGCAGCACCTTGCCGATCAGCGACTTCGGCAGCTCGTCGACGACGAACACGCGGCGCGGCACCTTGTAGGGCGTCAGAATGCCGCGCGCGAACGCACGGACCGCCTCGACGTCGACATCGGAGGCCGGGTCGATGACGATCGCCGCGACGACCTCTTCGCCGGAGCGCTCGCTGGGAAGGCCGATGACCGCTGCGTCCATCACCTGAGGATGCTGACGCAGAGCGTTCTCGACCTCGGTCGGCGCCACGTTGAAGCCGCCGGTGATGATGAGCTCCTTGATGCGATCGACGATGCGGATGAACCCGCCGTCGTCGATCGTCACGATGTCGCCCGTGCGGAACCAGTCGCCGACGAAGACCGCGTCGGTCTCCTCCGGTTTGCCGTAGTAGCCGGAGAACACCTGGGGACCTCGCACGAGCAGCTCGCCGGCGGAGCCTGCCGGCACATCGACCGTCGGATTCTCCGGGTCGACCACGCGGCACTCGGTGCCGGGCAGCGGGAGTCCGACCGTGCCCGGCACGCGGTTGTCGGCGACGGGGTTGGCCATGAGCACGGGTGAGCACTCGCTGAGCCCGTATCCCTCGACGAGGTAGCCGTGGGTCGCCGCCTCGAAGGGCACGACGAGATCATGGGGGAGCGCCATGGCGCCCGATATCGCGACCTCGATGCCGTCGAGCGAGACCCCGGCGTCCGTGGCGGCAGTGAGCAGGCGATCGGCGATCGGCGGCACGAGTGGGAGGAAGGTCGCCGGGTGCTTCTTCATGACGTCGAGCACGAGGGCGGGATCGAACTTCGGGAACAGCACGAGCCGCGCGCCCATCGACATCGCGAAGGTGAGGCAGAGGGTCAAGCCGTAGGCGTGGAACATCGGAAGCACGGCGTACACGACGCAGCCGTTGCCGCGCTGGATCGACGGAACCCAGGCCTGCGCCTGGGCCGCGTTGGCGAGGAGGTTCCGGTGCGTGAGCGCCGCGCCCTTGGGGGTGCCCGTCGTTCCCGAGGTGTACTGGATGATCGCCAGGTCATCGGTCGACGGGCGGGGGTGCGACGCGGGCAGCGGCTCGGAACCCACCAAGGTCTCCCAGGTCACGGTTCCCCGGACCCGCTCGGTCAGAGCCGCCCGGGATTCGCGCGCTTTCGCGACCGGCAGACGGAGGGCGAGGCGCGTGAAGAAGGGCATGGCGCGCGTCACGTCGACCGAGATGAGGTTCGAGACGGCGAGGTCGGCGGGGAAGCCCTGCACGGTCGCCGTCACCTTGTTCCAGACGATGGCGTGCTTCGCGCCGTGGTCCTCGAACTGCTTGCGCAGTTCGCGAGGGGTATACAGCGGGTTGTGCTCGACGACGACGGCACCGAGCCGGAGCACCGCGTAGAACGCGACGATGTGCTGCGGACAGTTCGGCAGCACGATCGCGACCGGATCGCCGGCGCGGACGCCGAGGTCGCGCAGACCGGATGCGGCGCGGTCGATCGCGGCCTGCAGCTCGGCGTAGGTGGTCTCCCTGCCGAAGAACTGCAGTGCGGGGGCATCGGGGTAGTCGCGGGCCGACGCGGCGACGATGTCGATCAGAGATCCGGACACCGGCGCGAGGTCGTCGGGGACGCCGTCGGCGTAGCTGGCGATCCACGGGCGAGGAGGCTCATACGTGCTCACGAGCCCAGCATAGGACGGGGGTCATGCGCTCTGCGGGAGCGGGCTCGCGCGCGAACTAGACTGGAGGGGTGTCTGAAATCACCCCTGATCTTGTGCGCCATCTCGGCGTGCTCGCGCGCATCCAGCTGAACGACGACGAGGTGACGCTGCTCACGGGCCAGCTCGACGCCATCGTCGACAACATCGCCAAGGTGTCGGAGGTCGCGACGGCCGACGTCGCCGCGACCAGCCACCCGATCCCGCTGAGCAACGTCTTCCGACCCGACGAGGTCGGGCAGACGCTCACGCACGAGCAGGTGCTCCAGAACGCGCCGGACCAGGCCGACGGCCGGTTCCGCGTCACCGCGATCCTGGGAGAAGAGCAGTGAGCGACATCATCCGCCTGACCGCCGCAGAGCTCGCCGACAAGCTCGCCGCGCGCGAGATCTCGAGCGTCGAGGCCACTCAGGCGCATCTCGACCGGATCGCGGCGGTCGACGGCGAGGTCCATGCCTTCCTGCACGTGAACGAGGGCGCCATCGCCGCTGCCTCCGAGATCGACGCCCGTCGTGCGGCGGGGGAGCAGCTCGGACCCATCGCCGGCGTCCCGCTCGCCATCAAGGACGTCCTGGTCACCACCGACCAGCCGACCACCAGCGGCTCGCGCATCCTCGAGGGCTACCGCTCGCCGTACGACGCCACGGTCGTCGCGCGTTCACGGGCTGCGGGCCTCGTTCCGCTCGGAAAGACCAACATGGACGAGTTCGCCATGGGGTCGTCGACCGAGCACTCGGCGTACGGGCCGACGCGCAACCCCTGGGATCTCGACCGGATCCCCGGTGGATCCGGCGGTGGTTCCGCCGCTGCCGTCGCCGCCTTCGAGGCGCCTCTCGCGCTGGGCTCCGACACCGGAGGCTCGATCCGGCAGCCGGCCCATGTCACGGGAACGGTCGGGGTGAAGCCGACCTACGGCGGTGTGAGCCGCTACGGCGCCATCGCGCTGGCGTCGAGCCTCGACCAGGTCGGTCCCGTCACGCGCACCGTGCTCGACGCGGGTCTGCTGCACGACGCGATCGGCGGTCATGACCCGAAGGATTCCACCTCGCTCACCGACGCCTGGCCGTCGTTCGGCGATGCCGCCCGCGAGGGTGCGCGGGGCGATGTCCTCAAGGGACTCAAGGTCGGCGTCATCCGCGAGCTCCCCGACAGCGGGTTCCAGCCCGGCGTCGCGGAGTCCTTCCGCAGCGCGCTGGCGCTCATGGAGTCCCAGGGCGCGGAGATCGTCGAGATCGGCGCACCGCACTTCGAGTACGGCGTGGCGGCGTACTACCTGATCCTCCCCGCGGAGGCGTCGAGCAACCTGGCGAAGTTCGATTCCGTGCGCTTCGGGCTGCGTGTCACGCCGGACGGCAACCCCACGGTCGAGGACGTCATGTCCGCGACGCGCGACGCCGGATTCGGCGATGAGGTGAAGCGTCGGATCATCCTCGGCACGTACGCGCTCTCGGCGGGGTACTACGACGCCTACTACGGCAGCGCGCAGAAGGTGCGCACTCTCATCCAGCAGGACTTCGCCAACGCCTTCGCCGAGGTCGACGTCATCGCGACCCCGTCGGCGCCCACGACGGCGTTCAAGCTGGGGGAGAAGATCGACGACCCGCTGCAGATGTACCTCAACGACATCACGACGATCCCGGTGAACCTCGCCGGCGTCCCGGGCATCTCGATCCCCAGCGGTCTCGCGTCGGACGACGGCCTCCCCGTCGGCATCCAGTTCATCGCCCCTGCGCGTGAGGATGCCCGCCTGTACAAGGTCGGCGCCGCGCTCGAGACCGTGCTGCTCGACTCCTGGGGGGCTCCGCTCCTCACCCGTGCACCCCAGCTCGCAGGAGGGAACCGCTGATGGCCACCGCCAAGCTCATGGACTTCGACAAGGCGCTCGAGCTGTTCGAGCCCGTGCTCGGGTTCGAGGTGCACGTCGAGTTGAACACGAACACGAAGATGTTCTCCGATGCGCCGAACCCGGCCAACGAGCTGTACCACGCGGCCGAGCCCAACACGCTCATCGCGCCGGTCGACCTCGGCCTGCCCGGATCGCTGCCGGTCGTGAACGAGACCGCCATCCGCTCGTCGATCAGCCTCGGCCTCGCGCTCGGCTGCTCGATCGCGGCGTCGAGCCGGTTCGCGCGGAAGAACTACTTCTACCCCGATCTCGGCAAGAACTACCAGATCTCCCAGTACGACGAGCCGATCGCCTTCGAGGGATCGGTCGAGGTCGAGCTCGAAGACGGCACCATCATCCAGGTGCCGATCGAGCGCGCGCACATGGAGGAGGACGCAGGCAAGCTCACCCACATGGGTGGTTCCACCGGCCGCATCCAGGGGGCCGAGTACTCGCTCGTCGACTACAACCGCGCGGGCGTCCCCCTCGTCGAGATCGTGACGAAGACCATCTTCGGCACCGAACACCGCGCTCCCGAGGTCGCGAAGGCGTACGTCGCCGCGATCCGTGACATCGTGCGCGGACTGGGCATCTCCGAGGCGCGTCTCGAACGCGGCAACCTCCGGTGCGACGCGAACGTGTCGCTGCGTCCCCGCGGCGTGGAGAAGCTGGGTACGCGCACCGAGACGAAGAACGTCAACTCGATGCGCTCCGTCGAGCGTGCGGTCCGCTACGAGATCCAGCGCCAGGCGCAGATCCTCGCCGACGGTGGGACGATCACGCAGGAGACCCGCCACTGGCACGAGGACACCGGCACGACCTCGCCGGGGCGTCCGAAGTCGGATGCCGACGACTACCGCTACTTCCCCGAGCCCGACCTGCTCCCGGTCGAGCCGGCGCCTGAGCTCATCGAGGAACTGCGAGCGGCCCTGCCCGAGCAGCCGGTCGCCCGGCGCCGCCGGCTGATGGCGGAGTGGGGCTTCACCGACCTGGAGTTCCAGGACGTGCGCAACGGCGGCCTCGTCGAGGTCGTCGAGGCGACCGTCGCGGCGGGCGCGACCCCGGCGACCGCCCGCAAGTGGTGGACGGGTGAGATCACGCGTCTCGCGAACGCGCAGGAGAAGGACGCGACCGAGCTCGTGTCGCCCGAGAACGTCGCCGCACTCCAGAAGCTCGTCGACGCGGGAACGCTCACCGACAAGCTCGCTCGCCAGGTGCTCGAGGGCGTCATCGCGGGCGAAGGCACACCGCAGGAGGTCGTCGATGCACGGGGTCTCGCTGTCGTCTCCGACGACGGAGCGCTGATCGCGGCGATCGACGAGGCCCTCGCCGCGCAGCCCGACATCCTCGCGAAGATCAAGGACGGCAAGGTGCAGGCGGCCGGTGCGGTCATCGGCGCCGTCATGAAGGCGATGAAGGGCCAGGCCGACGCCGCGCGCGTGCGCGAGCTGGTGCTGGAGCGCGCCGCGCAATGACATCACGGGCTCGGCCGCTCGAGGGCGGCCGGGCCCGCCCCGCATGTCGGCGGCCCGAGGAAGAATGGTGTCATGGGTCACGGTGACGGCAGAGGGCGCCTCGTGTCGACGGCGGACGCCGACGACACGGGAACCGGCATCCTGCACGTCGACATGGATGCGTTCTACGCAGCGGTCGAGGTTCTGGATGACCCGGGCCTCCGTGGTCTCCCGCTGATCATCGGTTCGCCGGACGGACGCTCGGTCGTGTCCAGTGCGTCCTATGAGGCCCGGCGCTACGGCGTGCGCTCGGCGATGCCGGTGTCGCAGGCGCTGCGCCTGTGCCCGTCCGCCCGCATCGTGCCGCCGCACTTCCACCGTTACCAGGCCGTCTCTCGTCAGGTCATGTCGGTCTTCGAGTCGATCACGCCGCTCGTGGAACCCCTCTCCGTCGACGAAGCCTTCCTCGACGTGCGAGGCGTTCGCCGTCTGTGGGGGAGTCCCGTCCAGGTGGCGGAACTGGTGCGCAGGCGCGTCTTCGAGGAGGTCGGCATCACCTGCAGCGTGGGCGTGGCCTCGACCAAGCACGTCGCGAAGATGGCATCGACGGTCGCGAAGCCCGACGGGATGCTCGTCGTCGCCGCGGCCGATACGCAGTCGTTCCTCGATCCCCGGCCTGTGCGCGCGCTGTGGGGTGTCGGTCCGAAGGCCGCCGAAGCGCTGGAGGGACGCGGCATCCGCACGATCCGTGACATCCGCGAGTCGTCACGTGACATGCTGGACCGCGCCGTCGGACCGGCTCTCGGCACGCGCCTGTCGCAGCTCTCCCGCGGAGAAGACGCCAGGGCGGTCGAGACGGAGCGCATCGAGAAGAGCATCGGCCACGAGGAGACGTTCGACACCGACATCACCGACCGCGAGTTCTTGAAGGCCGAGCTGCTGCGCCTGGCGGACCGGGTCGCAGCGCGGCTCCGCAAGGCCGAGTGGGAGACCGGCACGGTGTCGATCAAGATCCGCTTCGACGACTTCCGCACCCTTACCCGATCGCAGACGCTCGCCGAGCCCACGGCGGTCGGGCAGCGCATCGGAGAGGCGGCGCAGGCGCTGTTCGCGCAGATCGACCGACGCGACCCGGTGCGGCTCGTCGGCGTGCGGGCCGAGAAGCTCCGTCCGGCGGGCGCAGGCGGCTTCGGGCTCTGGGACGAGGACGAGGACTGGCGGCGCGTCGAAGGTGCCATGGACGACGCCGTCGCGCGATTCGGCTCCGCGACCATCACGCGCGCCAGGCATCTCGGGCGCGGAGACGGGCGCGGCGCGGCGCAGCATCCGAAAGCCCACGGCGTCGATTGACCCCTGCGCGGCGACGGCGCCTGGACTAGCGTTGACCCATGCCCAACATTGCACTGGAACTCGGAAAGCAGGCCGCGTCCTTCGGGGTCAAGACCGCCTACGGTGAGCCGCAGGACGTCGACGGCGTGAGCATCACTCCCGTGGCGTTCACCTACTCCGGCTTCGGCGGAGGAAGCGGAGACGGCGCGGAGGGCGGCGGTGGCGGTGGCGTATCGGTGCCCGTCGGAGTGTACGTGCGCCGCGAGGAGGGGCTGCGCTTCGAGCCGAACATCGTGACGTTGCTCGTCGTGGCCGTGCCCTTCGTGTGGGTGGCCGGACGGGCGCTCTCCCGCATCATCCGTGCCCTCAAGAAGTGACGATGCCGTCGCGGGTGCCCTCGAGCATGCCGCGACGGTGCTCGTCGGCGACATCCGCGATCTGGCGGTGTCGAATCCGGTCGTCCTGATCGACGGGCGGAGCGGGGCGGGCAAGACGACGCTCGCACGCATGCTCGTCGAGCGCTGGCCCGTGCAGGGTCGCGTGCAGTCGATCGCCCTCGACTCGATCTATCCCGGGTGGGACGGTCTCGACGCGGGCACGGAGCGCGCTCTCGACGGCATCCTCCGGCCTCATGGTCGCGGTCTGCTCGGGAGTTGGCGGCGCTGGGATTGGGAGAGCGAGGCGGATGCCGAGAGCCATGCTGTGGATCCCGCTCTCAGCCTGCTCGTCGAGGGCAGCGGCATCCTCACCCCCGCGACGGCGAAGATCGCGGATGTGACGGTGTGGGTCGAGTCGGCGGAGCGGCGACGGAAGGCGCGGGCGTTGGCGCGCGACGGCGACACCTACCGCCCGCACTGGGACCGATGGGCAGCTCAGGAGGACGAGCACGTGCGGAGGGACGACCCTCGGGCGCTGGCGACGCGCGTCGTGACCGTCCCCTGATCGTCAGTCCAGGCGGTCCGCTGCCTGCACCACGAGCTCGAGCCGATAGCCGAGCCAGTCGTAGACCCCGTATCGCGGGTCGTCGGGGTCGTGCTCGTCGTCGTACTCGATCCCGAGTCGGTCGGCGATGACCAACCGGAGTGCGGTGAGCGTCCGCATCCAGGCGTCCAGATCGGAGGAGGTCGCCATCACGTCGATCTGCGCGAACGCGTCCTCCTCCGAGGCGGCCTCCGCGCCCGGGAGCGACGAGGCGATCGTCGTGCGCACGGTGACCGCGTCGGTACGACGGCGGTCGATGAGGTCGTCGGCGGTCGCCGACCGGAACGCGCGAGCGGCCTCGTCGTCGTCGGGATAGGCGCTCGGCGTCAACCTCTCGATCGCGGTGTCGAAGGGATCGCGATCGACGCCGAGGAGGTCGATGAGATCGTCCAGCAGCTGAACGAGCTGGTGCCCCTCGATTACAGCCATCTGCAGAGTCACTCGTCGTTCGGCACTCACGAGGCGACCTTCCGCACCGTGGCCCAGAGTCCGTAGTCGTGCATGGCCTGCGCATGCACCTCCATGGTCTCGCGCGGTCCTGTCGCGACGATCGCGTGCCCCTCGTGGTGCACGGCGAGCATCAGCTGAGTGGCCCGTTCGGTCGAGTACCCGAAGTACGTGCGGAACACCCGCACCACGTAGCTCATGAGGTTCACGGGGTCGTTCCACACCACGACCTCCCATGGCTCCAAGGGGGCTGCGCTCAGCTCGACCTGCTCGTCGATCTCGGGGGTGGCGAGCGGACTCATGCCCACCCCAGTTCATGCAGCTGCTCGTCGTCGATGCCGTAGAAGTGCGCGATCTCGTGCACGAGGGTGGTGTGGACCTCGTCGCGCAGCTCGTCTTCGCCGTCGCACGCGGCGAGATGCGGCTCGCGGTAGACGACGATACGGTCGGGCAGCTCGCCCATGCCGTACTGCGTGCGCTCGGTGAGCGCGAGGCCGTCGTACAGTCCGAGGAGATCCAGGCTCCCGTCCTCCGGGCGGTCCTCCACGACGAAGACGACGTTGTCGAGTCCCTCGACCATGTCATCGGGAAGGCGGTCGAGTTCGTCGACGACGAGTTCCTCGAAGGCGTCGGCAGTCATGTCCATCCCTGCCAGCCTATTGCCGCTCGGCCGACGACGGTCAGTGCAGGAACGCGAGCAGGGCGGCGACTCCGATGAAGAGCACTCCGAACACCGTGTTGAGTGTGCGCTGTCCGCGTGCCGAGCGGGTGAAACGACGGAACGGGCGGGCGGCGGCGGCGAAGAAGCCCCACATGACGAGGATGTCGACGACGATCACCGTCGTGATGAGAACGAGGTACTGCGGCAGCTGCGGCTGGTCGAGGCGGATGAACTGCGGGATGAACGCCAGGAAGAAGACGATCGCCTTGGGGTTGAGGAGATTCACCCAGAATCCGCGGCGGATCATCGACCAGTGACCCTCGCGGGAAGCCGCGCCCTGCGCATCGATGTCTGCGGCTACCGAGGGTCGCGTCAGGATCAGCCGAACCCCCAGATAGACCAGGTAGGCAGCCCCGGCGTAACGGATCACCGTGAACAGCACCTCGGATCGCGACACGAGGAGGCCCACCCCGGCGGCCACGATCACGACGTGGACGATGAGAGCGAGCTGTTGGCCGACGATGCCCCAGATCGAGCGCATCCACCCCTGGTTCAAGGCGTTCGACATCGTGTTGATGGCGCCCGCTCCCGGCGTGAAGCTGATCACGACGCAGGCGAGGAGGAGCGAGAACCAGACTGCCGGCGACACCTCGCAAGTCTAGAGCTGCCGGTGGGAACTCTCAGACCCGCGCGGCACGACCGAACCCGGCCTCAGGTCGAGCCGGCGGAGCAGCTGGGCGTTGAGTGCGACGACGATGGTCGACAGTGACATGAGGATCGCCCCGACGGACATCGGGAGGACGAACCCGATCGGCGCGAGGATGCCGGCGGCCAGCGGCACGGACAGGAGGTTGTAGCCCGCGGCCCACCAGAGGTTCTGCGTCATCTTCCGGTACCCCGCCCGCGACAGCTCGATCACGGAGACCACGGTGCGCGGGTCGTCCGACGCCAGGATGACTCCCGCCGAGGCGATCGCCACGTCTGTGCCCGCGCCGATCGCGAGACCGACGTCGGCCTGCGCGAGCGCCGGCGCGTCGTTGACGCCATCCCCGACCATGGCGACCCGACGGCCTTCCGACTGCAGTTCACGGACGGTGGAGGCCTTGTCCTCCGGCCGCACGCCCGCGAACACTCGGCGGATGCCGAGATCGGCGGCCACGTGCTGCGCAACAGCGTCGGCGTCGCCCGTGACCATCACGACATCGATGCCGCGCTCCTGGAGCGCTGCGACGGCGACGGTCGACTCCGGGCGGACGGCGTCGGCGAGCCGCAGCGCACCGGCCACCCGGTGGTCGATCACGACATGCAGGATGATCGCGCCCTCCGAGCGCCATGCTCGCGCGGCCGCGAGCTCGGACAGTCCTTCACCAGCGAGCAGACGCGGTCCGCCCACGGCGACGTGCTGGCCCTCGACGGTGGCGCTCACGCCGACGGCGGGGGATGAGTGGAAGTCGGACGCGGACGGGACGGAGAGTCCACGCGCTTCCGCGGCGGCGACGATCGCCGCGGCCAGCGGGTGCTCGGAGTCGATCTCCGCGGCGGCCGCAGCGGCGAGCACCTCGTCTTCGACGAAGCCGGTCGCGGTGCTGACAGCGGTGACCTCGGGCTTTCCTGCGGTGAGCGTGCCGGTCTTGTCGAACAGCACGGTGTCGACGGTGCGCATCGTCTCGAGAGCGAGCCGGTCCTTCACGAGGACCCCGGCCCTGGCCGCACGCTCGGTCGCGATCGAGACCACGAGGGGAATCGCGAGTCCCAAAGCGTGCGGGCAGGCGATCACGAGGACAGTGATCGTGCGCACTACGGCCTCGTCGGGAAGGCCCACGATCGACCAGGCCGCGGCGGTGATGACGGCGGCGCCCAGCGCGAACCAGAACAGCCAGGCGGCTGCTCTGTCTGCGATGCGCTGAGCTCTCGACGATGACGACTGGGCGTCGGACACCAGCTTCTGGATCCCGGCCAGTGTCGTGTCGGCGCCGACGGCGGTCACCTCGACCCGGATGCCGGAGTCCGTGGCGACGGTACCCGCCACGACGGCGTCGCCCACACCGCGATCGACCGTCTTCGACTCCCCGGTGATCATCGATTCGTCGACGCTCGCAGAGCCCTGGGTGACACGGCCGTCAGCCGGTACGCGTCCGCCGGGGCGGACGACGACGACGTCGCCCACCCGCAGGTCGCTCGGCGACACGACGACGATGGTCGCACCGTCGACGCGCTCGGCCTCGTCCGGCAGCAACGCCGCGAGCGAGTCGAGGGCCGACGTGGTCTGCGCGAGGGAACGCATCTCGATCCAGTGCCCGATCAGCATGATGACGATCAGGAGGGCGAGCTCCCACCAGAACTCGAGCTCGTGGTGGAGGACACCGAGGCTGGCGCCCCACGAGGCGGCGAACGCGACGGTGATCGCGAGGCCGATCAGGAGCATCATGCCCGGTCGCCGCGAGCGCAGTTCTGCGACGGCGCCGGTGAGGAAGGGAGCGCCGCCCCAGACGTACATCACGGATCCCAGCACGGGGGATACCCAGCGAGCCCAGGACGGGATGTCGTAGCCGAGGATCATCGCAAACATCGGCGAGGTCGCGACGACCGGGACCGCGATCACGAGCATCAGCCAGAAAAGACGGCGGAAGCGCTCTGTATGGCCGGCGTGGTCGTGGTGCTCGGCGTGGTCGTGGTGCTCGGCGTGGCCGTGAACGTCGTCGTGAGCGTCGTCGTGATGACCAGCGTCGGGGCGATCCGCGTCAACGCGGTCCGGGGTGTGATCGTGCATCATCAGGGATCTCCGTTCTCTGCATCGACCACAACAGCATACCCCTAGGGGGTATTCCAGCAGACAAGAAAAAGGCCCGGGTCAACGACCCGGGCCTTCGTGGGGTGAGTAACGGGACTCGAACCCGCGACATCCGGCACCACAAGCCAGCGCTCTACCAGCTGAGCTATACCCACCATGTGCCGACCGGAATCGGCAACCAGACGAGTCTATTACATGTTTGGAGTGAACTCCGACACGGTACGGCTCGCGATGTCGCGCGCATCGTCGCTCGACGGCCCTGGTTCGTCGACGAAGACCGCTTCCCGGTAGTAGCGGAGTTCGCGGATCGACTCCAGGATGTCGGCGAGTGCGCGGTGACCACCGTCTTTCGAGGGCGCCTGGAAGAACACTCGCGGGTACCAACGCCGAGAGAGTTCTTTGATGCTCGACACGTCGACGTTCCGGTAGTGCAGCCACTGGTCGACCTGCGGCATGTACTTCGCGAGGAACATGCGGTCGGTGCCGATCGTGTTGCCCGCGAGTGGAGCCTTCTTCTCGACGGGAGCGAATCGCTTGATGTACGCGAGGGTCTGAGCCTCGGCCTCCGCCAGCGCGATGCCGAGCGGAATCTCCTCGCTCAGGCCGGAGGTCTCGTGCATCTTCGTGACGAAATCGTTCATATGGGCGAGCGCTTGATCACTCGGACGGATCACGACCTGGAACCCGGGATCGACCGGTCGGAGCTCGAAGTCGGTGACCACCACCGCGATCTCCACCAGTTCGTCTACAGCGAGATCGAGGCCTGTCATCTCGCAGTCGATCCAAACGAGCCGGTCGTTCTCAGACGCAGATACCATGCCGCCATCCTATCGACGGCTCCGACATCAGGGCTTCGGCGCGGTACGGTGGAGGTGTCCGCCTCCGTAGCTCAGGGGATAGAGCAGGAGCCTTCTAATCTCTTGGTCGCAGGTTCGAATCCTGCCGGGGGCACAATCATCTCGATCTCAGCCGCTGCGCAGAGCGGCGACGGCGTCGTCGGCACGCCAGAAGTCGCCGACCAGCCGGAACCGACCAGTGGGCAGGTGCAGCCGTTCCGCGCGGTACCGCAGTCCGAGCGGATCGGCGACGATACGAAGGTGTCCGAGTACTCGGCCCGTGTCGTCCTGCACGCGCCAGAGGTGAGCTGAGGCGCGGACGAGGTGCTCGCGTCGTGAGGACAGTCGGGGTGCGGCGTAGGGCACCTCTGGTGTGGTCAGAAGCTGGGTCTCGGACATCGGTATCTCCTCTCTGGTTCGAACATATGATCGGCCACCGACATTCCCTCCGCGCGGGTCGCACGCGGGGTCTTCCGATCTCTTCCGCACGAAGCGAGTGCCCACTCGACCTGTCCACAATCACCGGCGTTGGGCGCGCCAGCGCGGAACGCGGCGGCTCCTCCGCGGTGATGCTGTGAGCACCCGGGCGTGGGACCCGGCTCGCGAAGGAGACAGACATGCAGGACACCGTCACGATCATCGGCAACGTCGCCACCGACCCGACCCAGGGACGCACGGCTGGGGGAGTGCCGGTTGCGAACTTCCGCCTCGCCAGTACTCACAGGCGCTTCGACGAAGCCACGCAGACCTGGGTCGACGTCGGCACGAACTGGTACTCGGTCGCCGCCTTCCGTCATCTCGCGGAGAACGTCAAGGCGTCGCTGCGCGCCGGGGACAGCGTGATCGTCACCGGGCGGATGAAGATCCGGGCGTGGGAGAACAACGGCAAGCAGGGGACGAGCGTCGACATCGACGCGGATGCCGTCGGGCACGACCTCCGCTGGGGTACCACTGCGTACCGCAGGTCGTCGTCCCGATCGAGCTCTGCCGACCAGGACCGGGGGGCCGCCGACACGGCCCCGTCGAGCGCTACGTCGCCCTCGGAGGCGTCCGAGGACGCCCGTGCCATCGACACATCCTGGGCGGGCCCCGACCTCCCCTCCACCGAATCCGCGAGCGCTGATCCGGGCGCTTCCGGGTCCGCGGGCGACGCCTGGGGTGCTCCCTCCTAGCGGAGCGGCAGCGCGCGGCGCACGGTCGTCGCAGACGCCCCCGTAGACTCGGGGCGTGCTTCGACGACCGGCTTCCAGAACGGCGCGCGCTGCCGCTCTCCTCTCCGTCGCGGTGGGGGCGGTGCTCGTGTTGTCCGCGTGCGGTCCGCAGGGTGGCCCCACGCCGTCTCCGACCGCGGTGGAGACGAGTGCTGCACCGACGCCGAGCGGCCCCGTGCTCGTTCCGGAGGGTACGGCCGAGGAGAACCTGCCGCTGTTCTCGGCGGTCACCGCGCAGGTGTGGGCGTCCGATCAGCGCGCTGCCGGCCGCGCCTACATCGACGCGCTGATCGCCGCCGGCTTCGACCGTGACGCCATGCAGGCGACACAGGACGTCTCGACGGTGGGGAATCCTGCCGAGAGCCTGCAGTTCTCGGTGAGGTGGGGCGAGACGGAGTGCCTCGTGGGCCAGGTCGGGCCATCGACCGGCGAGCCCGTCACGGCGGTGCTGCCGCAGCTCGCCGAAGGCCGCTGCCTGATCGGCAGCACCCGACCGATCGACTGGTGATCCCGCGGGCCCGGGGCCGATCTCCCCGAGAGCGGATTCGTGGCGTAGCGCTCCGCTCGTCGGCTCGATGGGAGAGGGGCCGGTAGGCTGGAGTGTCGAACTTCGACGCCAACAGAAGGAGCGGTTTTCGGTGGCTGAGTACATCTACTCGATGGTCCGTGCACGCAAGGCGGTGGGCGAGAAGCTCATCCTCGACGACGTGACGATGTCGTTCCTCCCCGGTGCGAAGATCGGCATGGTCGGCCCGAACGGCGCCGGTAAGTCCACGATCCTCAAGATCATGGCCGGTCTGGACACGCCGTCGAACGGCGAGGCCAAGCTCACGCCGGGCTTCTCGGTCGGCATCCTGATGCAGGAGCCGGAGCTCGACGAGTCCAAGACGGTCCTCGAGAACATCCAGGACGGCATCGCGATCAAGGCGAAGCTCGACCGGTTCAACGAGATCTCGGCACTCATGGCCGATCCCGACGCCGACTTCGACTCGCTGCTCGCCGAGATGGGGACGCTCCAGGAGGAGATCGACGCCGCCGACGGCTGGGACCTCGACTCGCAGCTCGAGCAGGCCATGGACGCGCTCCGCACCCCGCCGGGAGACGCCGCGATCGCGCCGCTCTCCGGCGGTGAGAAGCGACGTGTCGCTCTCGCCAAGCTGCTCCTGCAGAAGCCTGACCTGCTGCTGCTCGACGAGCCCACGAACCACCTCGACGCCGAGAGTGTGCTGTGGCTGGAGCAGCACCTCCAGTCGTACAAGGGCGCGGTCATCGCGATCACCCACGACCGGTACTTCCTCGACCACGTCGCCGAGTGGATCGCCGAGGTCGACCGCGGACGCCTGATCGGCTACGAGGGCAACTACTCGACCTACCTCGAGAAGAAGGGCGAGCGCCTCGAGATCCAGGGCAAGAAGGACGCGAAGCTCGCCAAGCGCCTCAAGGAGGAGCTGGAGTGGGTGCGCTCCAGCGCCAAGGGCCGCCAGACCAAGTCGAAGGCGCGTCTCGCCCGCTACGAGGAGATGGCGGCGGAGGCCGAGCGGACCAGGAAGCTCGACTTCGAAGAGATCCAGATCCCGGCCGGTCCGCGTCTCGGCAACGTCGTCATCGAAGCGAAGAAGCTGCAGAAGGGCTTCGACGGGCGCTCGCTGATCGACGGCCTGAGCTTCAGCCTTCCGCCGAACGGCATCGTCGGTGTGATCGGCCCCAACGGCGTCGGAAAGACGACGCTCTTCAAGACCATCGTCGGCCTCGAGCCCCTCGACGGCGGTGACCTGAAGATCGGCGAGACGGTCAAGATCAGCTACGTCGACCAGTCGCGCGCGAACATCGACCCCGACAAGACGCTCTGGGAGGTCGTGTCGGACGGGCTCGACTTCATCACCGTCGGCAAGACCGAGATCCCGTCTCGCGCGTACGTCTCGAAATTCGGCTTCAAGGGACCCGACCAGCAGAAGAAGGCGGGCGTCCTCTCCGGTGGTGAGCGCAACCGACTGAACCTCGCGCTCACGCTCAAGGAGGGCGGCAACCTGCTGCTCCTCGACGAGCCCACCAACGACCTCGACGTCGAGACCCTCAGCTCGCTCGAGAACGCTCTGCTGGAGTTCCCCGGCTGCGCCGTGGTCATCACCCACGACCGGTGGTTCCTCGACCGGATCGCCACGCACATCCTCGCCTACGAGGGCACCGACGAGAAGCCCGACCAGTGGTACTGGTTCGAGGGCAACTTCGAGGCATACGAGGAGAACAAGATCGAGCGCCTCGGACCGGATGCCGCGAAGCCGCACCGCTCCACCCACCGCAAGCTCACGCGCGACTGACGCGATGACCGAGCACGCACCCGGGCCCCGCCTGCACATCCCGATCCACCTCCGCTGGGGGGATCTGGATGCGTTCAATCACGTCAACAACACCTCGATGCTCAAGCTGCTCGAGGAAGCACGTGTGCGAGCGTTCTGGCGGGCGGGCCCAGGGGAGCAGGCGCCCTCGACGGCGGTGCTCGACTCCGGCATCGACGAGGGCGTGCTCACGCTCATCGCGCGGCAGGAGATCGAGTACCTCGCTCCGGTGCCATACCAGCGGCGTCCCCTCGAGGTGCAGATGTGGTTCGGCAAGCTCGGCGGGTCCAGCGTCGAGGTCTGCTACGAGGTCCACAACGACCCCGCCGCGGAGCCGCGCACGATCTACGCGCGATCGACCGCGGTCATCGTGCTCGTCGACGCCGGCAGTGGACGACCCACCCGTCTCACGCAGGAGATGCGCGACGCCTGGGAGCCGTTCGTCGGCCCGTCCATCGAGTACGCGCACCGCTGAGCGGTCTGCGACGTCGCCGACCGACACGCGGTCGTGGCTGTCTCACGCCTGCTCGGGCACCCGCACCATGATCTCCTGAGCGACCGAGGCCACCAGCTCGCCGTCGCGGGTGAAGATCCGGCCCTGCGCGAGCCCACGACCACCGCGGGCGTTGGGCGACTCCTGCACGTACAGGAGCCACTCGTCCACGCGCGCGGGTCGATGCCACCACATCGCGTGGTCGAGGCTGGCGACCTTGAGGCCGGGAAGGGCCCAGTACAGGCCATGCGCGCGCAGGATCGACTCCTGGATCGTCATGTCGCTCAGATACGCGAGGGCTGCCCGGTGGATGCGGGGGTCGTCGGGCAGAGGTGCCCGCATCCTCATCCACACGCCCTGCTCGGGCACCTGCGAGTCGTCACCGGGCAGGAACAGCGGGCCCTCGACGTGACGCACGTCGGCCGCACGGTCGCTCAGCATCCGAGACGTGCCCGCGGGCAGCCCGTCGACCCGCTCCTCGTCAGGGAGGAGGCTCTCGGGATCCGGCACGTCGGACGGCATGGGAGCCGAATGCTCCACACCGGGCCCCTCGTCCTGGAACGACGCGATCATCGAGAAGATCGGCACGCCGTTCTGGTACGCCTGCGAACGCCGCGTCGAGAAGGATCGACCGTCATGAATGCGGTCCACTGCGATCGTGAGGCCCTGGCTCGCGTCACCCGGGCGCAGGAAGTAGCCGTGCATCGAGTGCGCCGCCCGGTCCTCGGGCAGAGTGCGTTCCGCAGCGAGCAGACTCTGCGCGAGCACCTGTCCGCCGTAGATCCGCCCAGAGGGCATCGGGTGCGAACGACCCGTGAAGATGTCCTCCGTGGTGCGAGCCCGGGTGTCATCGAGGTCGAGCACCTCCAGGAGCTGCTCGACAGTGCGGATCGCGTGCGAATCAGCGGTCATGACATCCCTCCGCAGCGGCCGGGGCGTCCGCTGGCCTTGATAGTTTAGAGGGTGTGTCCTCGCAGCTCGTCCTCGCCGATGCCCCCACCGCCAAGGACGTCCTGACGTTCGTCGGGCGGGCCGGCCGCATCTCCGATGAGGGCGTCCGACTGCA
Organism: Microbacterium sp. LS_15; assembly: GCF_041954735.1. Taxonomy (NCBI): domain Bacteria; kingdom Bacillati; phylum Actinomycetota; class Actinomycetes; order Micrococcales; family Microbacteriaceae; genus Microbacterium; species Microbacterium sp. LS_15. Next base: position 250,492 of record NZ_JAVAYD010000001.1, read on the forward strand.
GGCGAACGGCGGAGTCCTCGCCCTGACCGCGGCTGCTCTCGCCCCGCAGGGGCTCTTCGACCACACCCCGACCGTGCTCGGAATGCGCGTCGTCCACGCCGACCCCGAGCTGGTCTGCGACATCGTGGTGGCCTCGCTCACCGCGACCGACGACGAGCGGATGCTCGACCTTCCCGAGACCGGGCTCTCCCCGGCATGGGCAGGCATCGCTCCGCCCCGCGCCGACTGGGAGCGGATCGGGAGCATCGCGGCATCCACCGTCGCGCAACGAGCGCAGTGGGGGATCAGCGCCGTCGCCCGAGGTGCGACCGACGGTGCGGGCGAGGAGGCCGTCCGCGCTCTGCGCGCCGCGATCTGGGGCGAGCCGGAGGACGACCTGCTCGGGCTTCCGAGGGGCGTGGCCTTCGCCGCCGATGCCTTCGGCTTCATCTCCGGCGAGGAGGACGTCGCTGTCATGCGGTCCGGTCGCTGGACGCGATTGGCCTTCCGCCGGGGGCACGTGCTGACTCGCGGCCCCGCCGCGATCGGGCTCACCGCGGTGCGCGGGACCGGCTCCGGCGACTGACCCGTCGGACGGCGCCCCGCTGGACGGCGCCCCGCTGGACGGCCCGCCCGGCGACGGCCATCCTCAGCGCGACGCCGCTCTCCCCGTCTGACGTCCCGAGAACAGGCAGCCGCCGAGGAACGTCCCCTCGAGCGCCCGGTAACCGTGCACGCCGCCGCCGCCGAATCCGCTGGCCTCGCCCGCGGCGTACAGCCCGGGGATCGGCGCGCCGTCCGCATCGAGGGCTCGACCGTCGAGGTCGGTGGTGATCCCTCCCAGCGACTTGCGGGTGAGGACGTGGAGCTTCACCGCGATCATCGGTCCCGCCGCCGGATCCTGGAGGCGATGGGGCGCTGCCGTGCGGATGAGGCGATCGCCCCGATAGCCGCGCATCGAGCGCAGCATCCCGATCTGCGCATCCTTCGTGAAGTCGTTCTCCATCTCGCGGTCACGGGCGACGACCTCGCGACGGACGTGATCGATGTCGAGCAGGTCGCCGCCGGGATGCTGCTGCATCTGCTCGAGCAGCGAGTCCAGGTCGTTCTCGACGATGAAGTCCTCGCCCTCGTCGAGGAACGCCTGCACGGGGCCGGTCGGTCCCTTCGCCAACCGTGATCGCAGGAGCAATCCGACGTCCTTGCCGGTGAGGTCGGGGTTCTGCTCGCTCCCCGACAGCGCGAACTCCTTCTCCACGATCTGGCGCGACGTGATGAACCAGGAGTGGTCGTGTCCGGTCCGACGCAGGTGAGCGAGCGTGCCGAGCGTGTCGAAGCCGGGGTAGAGCGGCCCGGGCAGCCGCGTGCCCGTGGCGTCCACCCAGAGGGACGACGGACCGGGAAGGATCCGGATGCCGTGCGACGGCCACACCGGGTCCCAGTTCGTGATGCCCTCGACGTAGTGCCACATGCGATCGCCGTTGATGAGCCGAGCGCCGGCAGCGGCGCTGACCTGCTGCATCGATCCGTCCACGTACGCGGGCACGCCGGTGAGCATGTGCTCCGGCGGAGTTCCGAGTCGTGACGGCCATGCCGCGCGCACGAGGTCGTGGTTCCCGCCGATCCCGCCCGAGCTGACGATGGTGGCGGCAGCCGTGATGTCGAAGTCGCCGATGACGTCGCGTGAGGACGGCACGCCGCGCTCCGCGGCGCTGGACGACAGGATGCTGCCGCGTGCGCCGGTCACCGCTCCATCGGTCGTCGCGAGCTCGGTCACCCGATGGCGGGGGAGGACGGTGAGGTGGCCGTCGCGTTCGCCCTGCTCGACGGCCGCGGCGAACGGCGCGACGATGCCCGGGCCCGTACCCCACGTGATGTGGAACCGCGGCACGGAGTTGCCAGGGCCGAGTGCGCCGTACCCGCCGCGTTCCGCCCAGCCCACGACCGGGAAGAAGCCGACACCCCGCTCGCGCAGCCACGCGCGCTTCTCACCCGCCGCGAACTGCAGGTACGCCTCCGCCCACCGGCGCGGCCATTCGTCCTCCGGCCGGTCGAAGCCGGCGGTGCCGAACCAGTCCTGCGTCGCGAGGGCGAGGGAGTCGCGGATGCCCATGCGCCGCTGCTCGGGGGAGTCGACGAAGAAGAGGCCCCCGAACGACCACCACGCCTGCCCACCGAGGTTCGTGCGCGGCTCCTGATCGACGATGACGACGCGCTTGCCGGCATCCAGCGCTTCACTCGCTGCGACGAGACCGGCGAGCCCCCATCCGATCACCAGGACATCTGCGGACAGGGTCTTCGTCGTCATGTGCTCTCCGTTGATTCCTGACGCGATCGGGTCTCGAGCGTCGGACGGCCGTCGGCTGAGGTGCCGATACCGGAGGGCTCGAACGTGTTCACCATGGCATATGCGGCGCGCTCCAGGTAGTCCCAGAGCGTCGATTCGTGCAGAGGCGACAACTGCGCCTCGTCCACGGCCGTGCGCATATGCTGCAGCCAACGATCACGGGCGTCCGGATTGACCCGGAAGGGCATGTGTCTCATCCGCAGCCGCGGGTGACCGCGTGTCTCGCCATAGGTCGTCGGACCACCCCAGTACTGCTCGAGGAACAGCAGGAGACGCTCCTCGGCCGGGCCCAGGTCCTCCTCCGGGTACATCGCCTTCAGCACGGGGTCGAGCGCGACCTCGCGGTAGAAGACCGACACGATCTTCGCGAACGTCTCACGTCCGCCGACCTCGTCGTAGAAGGTCACTTCTGGGTGCTCCCGTCGTCGTTCTGCTGCTTCTTGCGTCGCCAGATCCCGCGGTCGGGGATGACGGGCACTCCCGTGACCGCGTTGGGGCGCGTCTTCGGCGGGTTCGCACCCCGCACTCGGCGGGCGCCGTCCAGTCCGGTCGGGACGACGGTCGCCATGCTCGGCAGGTCGATCTCGTTCTCCCGCAGCGCGGTGCGGAGACGCTTGCGCAGCTCCTGCGCCACGTCGTCCTTCGCGTTCGCACGCGCCTTGATGACGATCCGCACGACGAGCGCCTCTCCGCCGATCGACTCGAGACCCCACAGCTCCGGCTTCTCGATGATGCGCGTCCGCCATTTCGGATCCTTGGCGAGTCCCTGCGCGGTCTCCAGCATGACCTGCTCGACCCGATCCAGATCGGCGTCCAGGGGCACGCCGATGTCGATGATCGCTCGTGCCCATCCCTGCGACATGTTGCCGATCCGGGTGACCTCGCCGTTGCGGACGTACCAGAGCGTGCCGTTGACGTCGCGCACCTGCGTGATGCGCACGCTCACATACTCCACCACGCCCGACGCCAGGCCGAGGTCCACGACGTCGCCGATGCCGATCTGGTCCTCGGCGACGATGAACATGCCGTTCAGGACGTCTTTGACGATGTTCTGCGCGCCGAAGCCGAGACCGGCGCCGACTGCGGCGGTGAGCAGCGTGAGGGAGCCGAGCAGGCTGTTGTCCAGCGCATTGACCACGAGGACGACGGCGATCACGACGAGCATGACGTTGACGATGTTCTGCAGGATCGTGCCGAGGGTGCGCGTGCGCTGCACGAGTCGCATGTCGGCGAGCGGCGACCTCTCCAGTGCTTGCGTGTCGTCGACGGCGGCCTTGTTCTTTGCCGTGTCGACGATGCGGTGCACGACGCGACGGATGACCACGCGCAGCACGAGGGCGATCAGGACGCAGGCGACGATGATGATCGCGACGTTCAGGGCTTTCATGCCGATCTCGCCGAGCACGCGCACGAACTCGGTCCACTCAGCCGAGGGGACGACTTCTTCGGGCGGGGGAGTGACTTCGGAAGGCAGGGGAATCATCCCTTCCAGGGTAGCGAGAAGGCCTCAGCGCGGGCTGGACGCACCGCGCTGAGGCCTTCGATCCGCTGAGCGTCAGTCGTCGGCGTCGCGCGACTGCGCGGCGAGTGCCCGCTCGACGTCGGCGAGGTTCTCCATCACGAGGCGGCGCAGGGCGGGTGCGGCGTCCTGGTGCTCCGCCAGCCAGGCGCGGGTCGCGTCGCGGAGCGCGACATCGGCGATCGCGGTCGGGAAAAGCCCCACGACCAGGTACTGCGCGATCTGATACGTCCGCGACTCCCAGATCGGCACGAGCATGTCGAAGTAGGGCTGGACGAACTCGCGGAGCGCGTCGACCCCGGCCGGGTGCACGAATCCGAGCGCGGCAGAGCGCACGATGGTGTTGGGAGCGTCGTCGCGCTCGATCAGCGAGGCCCAGGCCGCGCGCTTCGAGGCGATATCGGGAAGAGCTGCACGCGCCTGCGCCGCGAACTCCGCACCCTTGGCCGTGTTGTCGGCGGCCAGTGCCGCGTCGATCGCCGCAGCATCCGTCGCTCCGATGGTCGCGAGCCCCACGAGCAGCTGCCAGTTGAGGTCGGCGTCGATCTCGAGGCCGGGCAGCGTCTCCTCGCCCGAGCGGAGTCGACCGACGATGCCGGCGTGCTCGGGGGTGACGAGCGAGCCGGCGAACGCGGTCACGAACTGCAGCTGGCTGTCGCTGCCCGACTCCGCGCCCTCGGCGAGCGCCCACAGCCCGTCGGCGACCTTCTGACGGGCAGCCTCGCGCTGATCGGGGGAGACGTACAGCGTCGCGGCCGAGCGGAGCTGAGCGAGCGTGGTGCGCACCGTGGTCGACTCCGTCTCGCGGCCGATGTTGCCGAGCACGAGGTCGATGTAGTCCGATGCTGCCGTCTCGGCATCCCGCGTCTGGTCCCAGGCCGCGCCCCAGACCAGCGAGCGCGGAAGGGGCTCGCTGATGTCGGCGAGGTGCGCGATCGCGGTGGCGAGCGAGCGCTCGTCGAGGCGGATCTTCGCGTAGGCGAGGTCGTTGTCGTTCAGGAGCACGAGGTCGGGACGCTTGAGTCCCTGCAGCTCGGGCACCTCGGTGCGGTCGCCGTCGACGTCGACCTCGACGTAGTGCACGCGCACGAGAGAGCCGTCCCGCAGCGAGTAGAACCCGATGCCCAGCCGGTGCGGGCGGATCGTGGGGTAGTCCGCCGGCGCGGTCTGCGTCACGGCGAAGCGCGAGATCGTGCCGTCGGAATCCTCGACGATGAACGGCTCGAGCGTGTTCACACCCGCGGTCTCCAGCCACTTCTTCGACCAGGTGCTCAGCTCGCGACCGCTGGTCGCCTCGAGCTCGGTGAGCAGGTCGCTGAGCTCGGTGTTGCCCCAGGAGTGCTTCTGGAAGTACTGCGAGACACCGGCGAAGAACTGCTCGATCCCGACCCACGCCGCGAGCTGCTTGAGGACGGATCCGCCCTTCGCATAGGTGATGCCGTCGAAGTTGACCTGCACGTCTTCGAGGTCGTTGATCTCGGCGACGATCGGGTGCGTCGACGGCAGCTGGTCCTGACGGTACGCCCAGGTCTTCTCCATGGCGTTGAAGGTCGTCCATGCCTCGGTCCACTCGGTGGCCTCGGCCGTCGCGATGGTCGACGCCCACTCGGCGAACGACTCGTTGAGCCAGAGGTCGTTCCACCACTTCATGGTGACGAGGTCGCCGAACCACATGTGAGCGAGCTCATGCAGGATCGTGACGACGCGGCGCTCCTTGACGGCATCCGTCACCTTGCTGCGGAAGACGTAGGTCTCGGTGAAGGTGACGGCGCCCGCGTTCTCCATGGCCCCGGCGTTGAACTCCGGGACGAAGAGCTGGTCGTACTTGGCGAACGGGTACGGGACGCCGAACTTCGACTCGTAGTAGGCGAAGCCCTCGCGGGTCTTGTCGAAGATGTAGTCGGCGTCGAGGTGCTGCCACAGGCTCTTCCGTCCGTAGACGCCGAGCGGGATGACGCGGCCCGATGCGCTCGTCAGCTCCGAGAAGGTCGCCTCATAGGGGCCGGCGATCAGGGCCGTGATGTACGAGGAGATACGCGGAGTGGGCTCGAAGCCCCACGTGGCGATCGAGCTGTCGTCGTGCAGGATCGGTTCGGGCGTGGGGGAGTTGGAGACGACCTTCCACGCGGCGGGTGCCGTGATCGTGAACTGGAACGTCGCCTTGAGGTCGGGCTGCTCGAACACCGCGAAGACGCGGCGGGAGTCGGGGACCTCGAACTGCGAGTACAGGTAGACCTCGCCGTCGACCGGGTCGACGAAGCGGTGCAGACCCTCGCCGGTGTTCGTGTACAGGCAGTCGGCGTCGACCACCAGGACGTTCTCGGCCTGCAGGCCGGAGAGCGCGATGCGCGAGTCGGCGAAGACCTCATCGGGGTCGAGCTGCTCGCCGTTGAGGGAGATCTCGCGCACCTCGCGCGCGATCAGGTCGATGAACGTGAAGCTCTCGGGGGTCGCCGAGAAGCGCACGACGCTGCGGGAACCGAAGACCTCGGCGCCCTTGGTGAGGTCGAGCGACACCTCGTACGACTGGGTATCGATGACGTCGCGGCGCTCCTGCGCTTCGATACGGGTGAGGTTCTCTCCAGGCACAGCTGTACTCCCAGGGGTGAGGGGATGTCACCGCAACCCGGCGCAGTTGGCGCCCACGGCAACCATGACAGCCTACGCCAGCATCCCGGCCTGTCTCACGTCCGGGAGGTGAAAGGATGGAGGGGTGACTGCGATCGAGCCGAACACCGTCCCCTTTGCCTCAGCCGCCGCCGCGAGCGGAGCACCCTTCGTGACCACGCCGGTCGCGTACGACGGCATCCTGCTCGCGGGCTTCGGAGGACCAGAGGGGCAGGACGACGTCATCCCGTTCCTGCGCAACGTCACCCGGGGCCGCGGCATCCCCGACGAGCGCCTCGAGGAGGTCGCGCACCACTACCGCCACTTCGGCGGCGTGAGCCCGATCAACGGTCAGAACCGCATCCTCAAGGAGGCCCTGGAGGGAGAGCTGAAGCGGCGGGGCATCGACCTGCCGGTGTACTGGGGCAACCGCAACTGGAGCCCGTATCTGGAAGAGGTCGTGACCGAGGCGGCCGACGCCGGCCACACGACGCTCCTCGCGTTCGCGACGAGCGCGTACAGCTCCTTCTCGAGCTGCCGTCAGTACCGCGAGGACTTCGCCAGGGTGCTGCAGGAGACGGGCCTCGGCGAGACCGTCACGATCGACAAGATCCGTCCCTTCTACGACCACCCCGGCTTCGTCGAGTCGTTCGAGACGGGCGTCCGCGAGGCCGTCGAGTCGTTCCTCGGCCAGGGCATCGCGGCATCCGACATCCAGATCCTCTTCTCGACCCACAGCATCCCCACGGAGGACGCCCAGCGCTCCGGAGCCCGCGACATCGACTGGGGCGAGGGCGGCGCGTACGCCGCGCAGCACCTCGCGGTCGCCGCCTGGGTCATGGACCGGGTGCGAGCCACCGTGCCGGCCGCGGCCGACGTCTCGTGGGAGCTCGTCTACCAGTCGCGCTCCGGCCCCGCCTCCCAGCCGTGGCTCGAGCCCGACGTGTGCGACGTGATCGGCGAGCTGTCGTCGCGAGGACGCAAGGCGGTGGCCGTCGTGCCCGTGGGCTTCATGAGCGATCACATGGAGGTGCTCTGGGACCTCGACACCGAGGCCGCCGAAGCGGCGGAAGAAGCGGGACTCGCGTTCACCCGCACGCCGACGCCCGGCGTGGCCCCGTCGTTCGTCGCCGGGATCGTCGACCTCATCGAGGAGCGTCTCGAAGGGCGCCCCAACGAGGACCGGCCGCACGTCACCTCCCTACCCGGCGGCTTCGACGTCTGCCGACCGGGATGCTGCGAGAACATCCGCGCGGGGTTCAAGCCGGCCGCGGCCGGCGTCGCACCGTGATGTCGCACGTCGGCGGCCGATCCTAGGATGGGAGCCATGCGCATCCACATCGCCACCGATCACGCCGGTCTCGACTTCTCGACGCAGCTGCAGGATCACCTGCGCGCCGCAGGACACGAGGTCGTCGACCACGGCCCGGTGGAGTACGACGCGCTCGACGACTACCCGGCCTTCTGCATCCGCGCCGCCCGAGCCGTGGTCGCCGACCAGGCCGCAGGCATCGAGACGCTCGGAGTGGTGTTCGGCGGCTCGGGCAACGGCGAGCAGATCGCCGCGAACAAGGTGCAGGGCGTGCGCGCCGCGCTCGTCTGGAACATCTCGACGGCAGAGCTCGCGCGCCAGCACAACGACGCCAACGTGATCTCGATCGGAGCGCGTCAGCACACGTTCGACGAGGTGACGTCGTTCATCGACACGTTCATCGCCACCCCCTTCTCGGACGAGGAACGCCACGTGCGCCGCATCGCCCAGATCGCCGACTTCGAGCGCGACGGCTCGCTGCTCCCGGACCCGCGGGCCTGAGATGCCCGAGGGTCACTCCGTCCACCGGATCGCGCGGCAGTTCGATCGCAACTTCGTCGGCAAGGCCATGTCGGCGTCGAGTCCGCAGGGCCGGTTCGCCGAAGGGGCGGCGATCCTCGACGGTCGCGAGGCCGTGAGCGTCCAGGCCGTGGGGAAGCAGATGTTCCTCGAGGCGGAGGGCGACGTCTGGCTGCGCGTGCACCTCGGGCTGTACGGAGCGTGGGACTTCGCGGGCGAGATCGTCGTCGATCCGACGATCGCCTCGGCGAACGGGCGCATGGGGCAGACCAACCAGCGCGGCACCGTGCTCGACGAGCCCATCCTCGACGACGCGGGGGAGAACTCGCTCTCGTCCATCGGCGCGCCGCGACGCACGCGCGTGCACGTGCGCATGTCGGAGCAGACCAAAGGACTCGGAGACGACGTGGAGTGGCCGCCTCCGGTCGTCGGGCAGGTGCGTCTGCGCCTGATGACCGACATCACGGCGGCGGATCTGCGGGGGCCGACGGCCTGCGTGCTGCAGACGCCCGACGAGATGCTGGCGACCATCGCGAAGCTCGGCCCCGACCCGCTCGTCGGCGACCCGGTGGAGAACGAGGAGCGCTTCGTGCGCGCGGTGCGCAAGACGCAGACCGTGATCGCCCTGCTGCTCATGGACCAGTCGGTCGTCAGCGGGATCGGCAACGTCTACCGCGCCGAGATGCTGTTCCGGCAGCGCCTGAATCCGCACACCCCGGGCAAGCAGGTGCCGGAGGATGTCGTGCGCGCGCTGTGGCGCGACTGGGTGCGTCTGCTGGCGATCGGCGTCGAGACCGGGCAGATGATGACGATGGACGACCTCTCGCCCGAGGCCTACCGCGCAGCCATGGCGAGTCGCGACGACCGACACTGGGTCTATCACCGCGCCGGCCTGCCCTGCCGGGTCTGCGGCACCGAGATCGCTCTCGAGGAGATCGGCGCGCGCAAGCTCTACTGGTGTCCTCGCTGCCAGGCGTGACGCGGCGGTCATAGGCTGGGGGGATGCGTCAGAATCCTAGCTTCACCCTCGCGGACGTCGATGAGATCCGTCGTATCGTCGACGCGAATCCGTGGGCCACGATCGTCAGCAACGGCCCAGACGGACTGGTCTCGTCGCACTACGTCGTCCTGCTCGACGAGGACCGCGACGACTTGACGATCGTCGGCCACGTCGGTCGTCCCGACGACCTGATCCACGGCATGGGGGAGCGGGAGCTGCTGGTGGTGTTCCAGGGGCCGCACGGCTACATCTCCCCGGGGTGGTACGGCGACGTGCAGGCGGTGCCGACCTGGAACTACACGGCCGTGCACCTCGCCGGGATCCCGGAGATCCTCGACGACGAGGAGAACCTCGCCGTGCTCGATCGACTCGTCGACCGGTTCGAAGGATGGATGCCGGACCCCCGCCGCATGTGGGAGCGCCCCAACGACCCGGCGTTCGTCACCCGCCTCGCCTCGGGCACCGTGGGCTTTCGGCTCACCCCGACCCGCGTCGTCGCGAAGCGCAAGCTCAGCCAGAACAAGCCGGCGGAGACGGTGAATGCCGTCATCGAGGCGCTGGAGAGCGGCGGGCCGTACACGCACCCGGAGCTCGCCGCCGAGATGCGACGGGCACGGGACGCCCGCGCGGACGCGACCCGGTGAGCGCGGCGGTGGGAGAGGTCGTCGGGACCGTCGCCTCGGTGCGGATCGCAGGCCCCGGTCGCGAGTTCCTCATCGACGAGGAACCCGTCGACGTCTTCCTGGATGACGGGCGGATCGTCGACATCGCCCCGGCCGGCGCGGTGCCCGCCCGGGGGGAGGTGCTCGACGGTGACGGCGCATGGGTCGTCCCCGGCCTCTGGGACAACCACGTGCACACCGTGCAGTGGGCACTCGAATCGCAGCGCACGCCGCTCGGCGAGGCCTCCTCTGCGGCAGAGGCGGCGCGGATCATGTCCCAGGCGGCCCCGCTGCCCGACGGACGCCGCGTCGGCAGCGGATTCCGCGATGCACTGTGGCCGGACCAGCCGACCCTCGCTCTCCTCGATGCGGCGACGGGCGTCGTGCCGACGTACCTCATCAACGCGGACGTGCACAGCACCTGGCTGAACTCGGCGGCCCTGCGCCGGGAGGGGTTCGACGCCGTCGACGGAGTGCTCCGCGAAGCCGATGCCTTCGAGATCTCGCGGCGGCTCAATGCCGCCGATCCCGCCCACGGCGACCGTACTGTCGCCGCGGCAGGAGTGCAGGCCGCTGCGCGAGGACTCACCGGACTCGTCGACTTCGACATGGCCTGGAACGCCGATGCCTGGCCGCGTCGGGTCATGGCCGGATTCGCCGCGCACCGCGTCGAATTCGCCGTGTATCCGTTCGACCTCGACCGGGCGATCGGCGCGGGGTTGCGGACCGGCGAGACTCATGAGCTCGCGGACGCCCCGGAGGCAGGGCGCGGCCTCGTGCACGTCGGGCCGCTGAAGATCATCAGCGACGGATCGCTCGGCACCCGCACGGCTGCCTGCTCGCACGCGTACCCGGACGACCCCGCGAACTACGGAGTGCTGACGGTGCCGCCGGCCGAGCTCACCGAGCTCCTGACCACCGCGACCGGTGCGGGGCTGGGTGTCGCCGTGCACGCCATCGGCGATCGCGCCGTGACAGCCGCTCTCGACGCCTTCACGGCATCGGGGGCGGTGGGCACGATCGAGCACGCACAGCTGGTGCGCCACGCCGACCTCGCGCGCTTCGGTCGGCTCGGGGTCACCGCCAGCGTGCAGCCCCAGCACGCACTCGATGATCGCGACATCGTCGGTACCCACTGGTCGTCGCAGACGTCGATCGGCTATCCGCTGCGCGCCCTGCGAGACGCAGGAGTGGAGCTGCGATTCGGGTCGGACGCGCCGGTCGCACCTCTGGATCCCTGGCAGGCCATCTCGGCGGCCGTCGCACGAACGGACGACGAGCGCGCACCCTGGCACCCGGAAGAGGCACTGCGGTTCGACGAGGCGCTCGGCGCCAGCGTGCGATCGTCGACGCGACCTGGCGAAGTCGCCGACCTCGTGCTGTGCGGCGCCGACCCTCGCTCCGCCGACGGCACGACGCTGCGGCGGATGCCCGTCGTCGCGACGCTTCTCGGCGGGCGTCTCACCCATCGAGGCTGAGCGTCATCGCCGTCGGCACCGAGAGAACGACGAAGGGCACCGGGATCGCTCCCGGTGCCCTTCCTCTTCTGCCTGATTACGCGGCGATGTGCGAGACGAGGAACCAGCGGTCCTTCTCGAGGCCGCGCATGATCTCGATCGCGACGTCCTGGCTCGTGAGGTCGACCTCGTCCAGACCGTCGATCGCGGCCTTCAGGTCGACGAGGATCGCGTCGATGTCGGTGATGACGGCGCGGACCAGCTCGTCGGACTGCGTGAAGCCGGCCGGAACGGACGTGTCGCCCGCCTTGCCTGCGACCGTGCTGACGCGCGCGTCGATGGGGAGGCCGAGAGCGACGATGCGCTCCGCGGCGGTGTCGGCGAAGTCGCCGGCGTGGGCGACGATCGTGTCGAGCAGCTCGTGCACGCCGACGAAGTTCGCACCGCGGACGTGCCAGTGAGCCTGCTTGCCGTTGATCGTGAGGGCTTGGAGGCCGAGGACGACGGGGGAGAGGAACTGGGCGGCTGCGGCCGCGACGGTCGGGTCGCTGGCGGTGGTGGGAACGGTCTGTGCCTTGCTCATCGTGACTCCTCCGGGAGGTGGTTCTTCTGCCTGATGATGACAACGCTACTCGTCTGGATTCATTCCGCAAGCAAGCGAAGGCTCGGCTTAGCGGCCCGGAATCACGCGGAAATCCGGGCTTGTGAGGGTAGTCTCGCCTTATGAGCATCGCAGCTGGAGCATCCGTCCTCGCCCTCGGCGACAAGGTCCCCTCGATCGCCCAGGCGACGTTCGTCGCCGACGGAGCGCGCCTCGTGGGCGACGTGCGGATCGAGCCGGGTGCGAGCGTCTGGTACAACGCCGTGCTCAGGGCGGACTCGGCGGAGATCCTCATCGGCGCGGGCAGCAACGTGCAGGACAACGTCTCCGTGCACGTCGATTCCGGCCACCCGGTCCGGGTCGGCGCGAAGGTGTCGATCGGGCACAACGCGGTCGTGCACGGATGCACGATCGGCGACGGGTCGCTGATCGGCATGGGGGCAGTGGTGCTGAGCGGCGCTGTGATCGGCGCCGGATGCCTGATCGCCGGCGGGGCGGTCGTGCTGAGCGGCACGGAGGTTCCGGACGGGTCGCTCGTCGCAGGAGTGCCGGCGAAGGTGCGGCGAGCCCTCACCGAGGAGGAGCGCGAGGGACTCATCGCCAACGCAGACATCTACCTCGGGCACCTGCGGACGCACGAGGACGCGTCTCCGGTGTGATCGCACCCGCCCGCTAGGCTGGTGCTCACGGGGCGGTGGCCAAGCTGGTTAAGGCAGTGGGCTCATAACCCAACGATCGCGGGTTCAAGTCCCGCCCGCCCTACCGTCGAATTCGCGCAGGTACGAGCATGTCAAGGCCTTGTCCCGGTGATGCACGGGCTGGCACTGTGAAGCACGGAACGGCCGGGCTCACCCTGTCCGGCTCGTGCGGAATCTAGGAGGCATCATGACCATCGGCACCGGCGTCGTGCTCTTCGTGATCGGAGCGATCCTCGTGTTCGCCCTCAACATCCAGCTCGACTGGGTCGATCTCGACATGGTCGGCTACATCCTGATGGCGGCGGGTGCGCTCGTCTTCATCATCGGCCTGGTCCTGCTCGTCGCCCGTCGCGGTCGTCGCGACACGGTCGTCGAGCGCGATGTGATCTGACGCGGATCAGTCCGCTGCGGACTCGAGAGCCCCGGGGCCGGCTTCGATCGGTTCCGGGGTTTCGAGGTGCTCGTCGACGAGAGTGATGCCACCGCTGGAATTCGCGGAGTGCGCGAGATCCTCGATCCATCGCCGGCTCAGCTCGGGGGTCTCCGGTTCTTGGAAGACGAAGCGCAGCGGGATCGAGGGGTGGAGCCAGATGGTGGAGCGGCCGTTGGGCTGACCGTCGGGGTGACGCCAGCTGAGGGTGAAGCTCTCGTTGCGCCGGAGCTTCGTGGCGACGACGACTTTGAGGTGCGCGAGAGCGCGGTCGTCGATCTGGATCGGCTCGGAGTCGCCGTAGTACAGAGAACCCATATCTCGGAATCTAGGCTCTCGGAAAACGTGCTTCGCGCGGTCGACGTCCGCCACGCCAGTGAAGCGAACAGGGTGTTCGCCTGATGTCATCGGCGATGCTTCGCCGCCGTCACGGACGGCAACACCCCGAATGCCTCACGGTAGGCAGCGGCGAAGCGCGACGGGTGCGCGAATCCCCATCGTCGCGCGATCGCAGCCACCGTCGTGGGGACTCCCGATCGCAGTTCGCGGTGCGCGCCGTCGAGGCGCGCCTGCCTCAGGCATTCCGCAGGTGTGACATCCAGCGCACGGCGGAATGCGTACTGCAGACCGCGCGTCGAGATGTGCACGGCGGCCGCCACGTCGTCGATCGTGATCGGCCGGTGGGCGTTCTCGGCGATGAACGCGAGCGCGCGTCGGACCGTCACGGGCGCCGGCGCGGTCTGCGGCGAGCGTGACCGCCTGTTCAGGATGGTCGTGGAGAACGACGACAGCGTGGTGGTCGCCGCGTGGCGGGCGAGTTCAGCGCGAAGCAGCACGTCGCCGGTATCGAGGGCCTCGATGCTGCGCTCGACGTAATCGAACATCCGGTCCCACGCCTCAGCCGCCGCGGCCGTCGATGGAGAGAGGTCGGTGACGTGGAGCGCCATCGCGTCGTCGCCGGTGATGCGCCGTGCCAGAGCCTCGAGCGGCTCGCGGTCGAAAGCCAGCGCGGTGACGTGAGCGCCCTCTTCCCAGTGCGCATCCACGCGCGGGCCGTCCGTGAACCAGGGGCGGGTCGGGTCGAGGTCGGATCGGCTCGAGTTCATGCGGACGTCGCGCGCGTGCACACGGCAGGCGAGGAACTGGTCCTGGGGTTCGGCTGTGCAGTGGACCTGCGCGGCGAGTTCGTAGCGGATGACGCTCATGCCGGTGAGCTCTTCCGAGTGCCAGTCGAACCGGAACCGCTGCGGGTCGACGTCGTGCAGGATCGCCGAGGGGACGTACTGCTGCCAGGTGGCCTCGACGAGGGCGACGTCACGGGTATGAAGACGCACGGGGGAGATCCTCTCTCAGGAGCGCGCTGTGGGGGCGCACCGGCCACGTCCCGTCGATGGTGTCTTCGGGATCGATGCGGCCGATGCGGATGAAGTACTCAGTGAGGCTCGCCGCCTGGGAGCGGGCCCAGCCGATCTGCCTCGCGTGGAGCTCGCTGAGCGTCACGGGAAGCACGAACTGTCGGGCCAGCGCCTGGGCGATGCGACCGGCCGCGACGGCATCGGCGGAAGCATCGTGCGCATCCTCGAGGGGCACCGCGTAATGCGCTGCGACGACTTGCAACGTGCGCTTACCGGGCCGATATCGATCATAAGCCTTGTCGATGATGAGGGGGTCGATGACGGGGGACGGGTTCTCGAGCACCGGGATGCCGTGGCGTGTGGACTCGTGCGCGAGCAGCGAGAAGTCGTACGAGGCGTTGTAGGCGACGAGCGGAACCCCCTGTGCGAGCAGTGAGGCGAGCGCGGAGGAGACCTGCGCGACGACCTCGGACGCGGGGCGGCCGTGAGCGCGCGCGTGCGCGGTCGTGATCCCGTGCACGGCCGTCGCACCGTCGGGGATGGGGATGCCGGGATCGGCCATCCAGGTGCGGGCGGCGATCTCGACACCGTGCGCGTCGAGCAGGCCGACGTGCGCGGTCACGATGCGGTCGCTCTCGACGTCGACGCCGGTCGTCTCCAGATCGAACACCCCGACGCGCGTGATCCACTCGGGGATCGGGGCGTCGCGGGGCATGGGATCACGGTAGAGCCGGCCACCGACATCGGTCGGCAAGGACACGGGAGCGCTCCCCGGCATCCGTAGACTTGAGCCATGACCGTCCCGTCGCCGTACGCCGATCGCCTGAGCCGACTCCCGGTGGAGCGGCACGCCGTCGAGGTGCGCGGGGCGGCCACCGCCTACTGGGTGTACGGTCCGGCAGACGCCGAGGTCACCGTGATCGCGGTGCACGGGTTCCGCGGTGAGCACCACGGCCTCGAGTCCGTGCTCGCCTTCCTGCCGGAGGCCAGGGTCGTCGCTCCCGACCTGCCGGGTTTCGGCGAGTCGGCTCCCGTCCCCGGGAAGACGTACGACCTCGACGAGTACGCCGCGTGGTTGAGTGATTTCGCCGCGCAGGTCGCCCCCGGAGCCGTCATCCTCGGCCACTCCTTCGGCTCGATCGTCACCTCCGCCGCCGTCGCGTCAGGCCTCTCGACCCCGAAGCTGATCCTGATCAACCCGATCGGTGCGCCCGCGCTGGAGGGTCCGAAGGGCGTCATGACGCGCCTCGCGGTGCTCTACTACGCGCTGGGCGCGAAGCTGCCGGAACGGCTCGGCACCGCGCTGCTGAGGAACGGGCTGATCGTCCGGATCATGAGCATCGCCATGGCGAAGACCTCCGACCCGGCACTGCGACGATTCATCCACGATCAGCACGACACGTATTTCTCGCGCTTCGCCGACCGCGACGTGCTGCGGGACGCCTTCGTCGCGAGCGTCTCGCACGACGTGAGCCAGTTCGCCTCGTCCATCGACGTCCCGACACTGCTGATCGCGGCGCAACGCGACGACATCACGCCGATCGAGGTCGAGCGGGAGCTGGTGCAGCGCTTCCCCGAGGCGGAGCTCGTCGAGATCGCCCATGTGGGGCATCTGATCCACTACGAGACGCCGGCCGAGGCCGCCGGCGCGATCCGTCGCTTCCTCAGGATTCCCGTCTCGCGAGCCCGATGAGCCCGGCGACCCGGAACGGGATGACCTCGCCCATGGCGAGTGACGTCTCGGTGCGCTCGACCCCCTCGATCGACAGGATGCGGGCGTCGGTGTCGAACAGGTGACGGGCGTCGCGGCACGCGACCCGCGCGAGCAGGTCGATGGAGCCGCTGAGACCGTGCGCCTGCACCACCTCGGGGATGCGCGCGAGCTCGTTGATGATGCGCGGCAGCTCGGTCTGACGCACGCCGATGCTGACGAACGCCTGCAGGGGGAATCCGAGCACATCGGTGGAGAACGACCTCTCGTAGGAGAGGAAGACGCCGGTCTGCTCGAGACGCGCCATGCGCGCCTGGATGGTGTTGCGCGAGAGGCCGAGATTCTCGGCGAGCGCCACGATTGTGACTCGCGGATCATCGGCGAGCGCGGCGAGGAGTTCCAGATCGATACGGTCGAGGCCAGCCATAGTGCCAAAGAGTAGCAGGGCAGTATTCCGCTGAATTGAGCAACATGCTCAAGCGTTCTCTCATTGCTTGAGCGAGGTGATGAGCAGACGTACGCTCTGGTTAGCCGGTGACGATGCCGGCCCCGCGTGCCGCGCCCCACGAGGACGCCGCGAATGAGGAGGACGATGATGTCACCGCAGATCACCCCGATCGCCGACACCGCGCAGGATCTGGAGCTCGTCGAGCGCCTCCTGACCCCCGACGGCGCGCGGATCCCGCACCCGCAGCTCGACCGCTTCGTCGCGGACGTCGACCCCGCGCAGCTGCGCTCGCTGCTCCGGGACATGGTCGTGCTCCGCCGTATCGACACGGAGGGCGTCGCCCTCCAGCGTCAGGGCCAGCTCGGTCTCTGGGCGCCGTGCCGGGGGCAGGAGGCCACGCAGATCGGCACGGCACGGGCTCTGGACCCGCAGGACTACGTGTTCCCGAGTTACCGGGAGACCGGCGTCATCTACGCGCGCGGCGCCAAGCCCGGCGACTACGTGCGCATGTGGCGGGGTGAGGAGGGTGCCGGGCACGACCCTGGAGCACTCCGCGTCGCGCCGCTGCAGATCATCATCGGGGCGCAGTCGCTGCACGCGGTCGGGTATGCCCTCGGCATCCGTCACGAGGGATCCGACGAGGTGGCCGTCACCTACTTCGGCGACGGCGCGACGAGCCAGGGCGACGTGAACGAGGCGATGATCTTCGCCGCGTCGTACCAGGCGCCCGTCGTCTTCGTGTGTCAGAACAACCACTGGGCGATCTCGGAGCCGGTGGCGCTGCAGTCGCAGTACCCCCTCGCTGGGCGGGCGCCGGGCTTCGGCATCCCCAGCCTGCGGGTGGACGGCAACGATGTGCTGGCCTGCCTGGCTGCGATGCGGTGGGCGCTCGACCACGCTCGGTCGGGCAAGGGCCCCGCCTACATCGAGGCCGTCACGTACCGGATGGGGCCGCACACCACGGCCGACGACCCGACGAGATACCGCCCGGCCGAGGAGCTCGACGCGTGGCGCGACCGCGACCCGATCGCCCGTCTGGAGACCTACCTGCGGGGGATTGGCGAGCTGGGCGACGAGCATCTCGCCGAGACGCAGGCCGCCGCGGATGCGGTGGCGAAGGAGATGCGGGCGGAGTGCCTCGGCATGGTCACCCGTGAGCCGCTCGCGGTCTTCGACCGCGTGTACGCCGAGCCGCACGCCGGCCTCGAGCGCCAGCGCGACGAGTACGCGGCGTACCTCTCGACGTTCGAGGGCGAGGTCTGATCGTGGCGGAGCTCACTCTCGGGAAGGCTCTCGGAGCCGGACTGCGTCAGGCGATGCGCGACGACGACAGGGTCGTGCTGCTCGGCGAGGACATCGGGAAGCTCGGTGGGGTCTTCCGCATCACCGACGGGCTGCTCGACGAGTTCGGGGCCGCGCGCGTCATCGACACCCCGCTGGCGGAGTCCGGCATCGTCGGGATGGCGGTCGGACTCGCGTTCCGCGGATACCGCCCGGTCGTCGAGATCCAGTTCGACGGTTTCGTGTACCCGGCGTTCGATCAAATCGTCGCGCAGGTCGCGAAGCTGCACTACCGCACCCAGGGACGGGTGAGGATGCCGATCACGATCCGCATCCCGTGGGCGGGTGGCATCGGCGCCGCCGAACATCACTCGGAGTCGCCCGAGGCGTACTTCGTTCACACGGCTGGCTTGCGCGTGATCGCCGTCTCGAATCCGGAAGACGCCTATCGCAGCCTGCGACAGGCGATCGCGAGCGACGACCCGGTGATCTTCTTCGAGCCCAAGCGCCTGTACCACCACAAGGGCGAGGTCGACCTCGAGGCGCCCCTCGCGGACGCTGCGCCGATGGGACTCGCGCGCGTCGTGAGACCAGGCACGGACGCCACGCTCATCACCTACGGGGCGATGGTGGGCACCGCGCTGCAGGCCGCCGATGCCGCGGAGGACGAGGGCGTGTCGCTCGAGGTGATAGACCTGCGGTCGCTGTCGCCCGTCGACTACGACTCCGTGGCCGCATCGGTGCGCAAGACGGGACGCGTGGTCGTCGCGCACGAGGCCTCCCGTGAGGCGGGTGTGGCTGCCGAGGTCATCGCGAGCATCACCGAGCGCTGCTTCGAATTCCTCGAGTCGGCGCCGCTGCGGGTGACGGGTCACGACATCCCGTACCCGCCCGCGAAGCTCGAGAAGCACCACCTCCCCGACCTCGACCGGCTGCTCGACGCGGTCGATCGGGTCATGGACCGACCGAACAGCCTGACGGGGGCCGACGCATGATCGCAGAGTTCCGCCTTCCCGACCTGGGCGAGGGCCTGACCGAGGCCGAGGTCGTGCAGTGGCTCGTCTCCCCGGGCGACCCCGTCGCGTTGAACCAGACACTGGCCGAGGTCGAGACCGCGAAGGCCGTCGTCGAACTGCCCTCGCCGTACGAGGGCACCGTCTCGACTCTGCATGCCGAGGCGGGGGCGACCGTGGCCGTCGGGGCGCCTCTCATCGCCTTCGACGTGGAAGGCGGGGATGCGTCGGCGACCGCGCCTGCGCAGCCCGCCACCGCGGAGGCCGAGGAGAAGGCGCAGCCCAACCTCGTCGGCTACGGTGCGGCGCCGACGGCATCCGGTCGCCCCGCGCGTCGCGCGCGTCGTGGGGGAGCGGCGCGGCCCGCCGACACCGCCGTGCTCGAGGCGGCGCCGCACGACGCCACGCCCTCGCTGTCGTCGGAGACGGTCGTCGAGCGACCGCGCTCCACCCCGCCGGTGCGCGCGCACGCGAAGCGCCTCGGCGTCGACCTGGTGCTGATCGCCGTAGAGGTCGGTGACCGGCTCATCACGCGTGCCGACGTCGACGCCTACGCGGCTCGCGTCGGAGCGGCGCCGGTCATGGCCCCGCCGACGACTGCGTCGGCGATGCCCGCGTCGGCGATGCCCGACAGTCCGGGCGGACTCGGTGCGCGGGACCGCGAGACGCGCATCCCGATCCGCGGAGTCCGCAAACACACGGCGGCCGCCATGGTGCAGAGCGCGTTCACGGCGCCGCACGTCACGGTCTTCCACACGGTCGATGTGACCGCGACCATGGACCTCGTCGCCTCGCTGCGCGAGGATCGGCGTCTGGCCGAGCATCGGATCGGACCGCTGGCCGTGGTCGCCAAGGCCGTGTGCATGGCCCTGCCGCGCACACCGGGCCTCAACTCCCGGTGGGACGAGCAGGCGGGCGAGATCGTCGAGCACGGGTACGTCGACCTCGGCATCGCCGCGGCGACCGACCGCGGTCTCATCGTCCCGCACATCCGCGAGGCCCAGTCGCTCACGCTCACGCAGCTGGCCGACGCTATCGGCGCCCTGGCGAGCACGGCACGGTCAGGCAAGACATCACCGGCCGAGCTCGCCGGTGGCACCTTCTCGATCTCGAACATCGGCGTGTTCGGCGTCGACGCCGGCACCCCGATCCTGCCGCCGGGGCAATCGGGCATCCTCGCGGTCGGTGCGGTCCGGCGACAGCCCTGGGAGTACCGCGGTGAGATCGCGCTGCGGCAGCTGATGACGCTGAGCCTCTCGTTCGATCATCGGCTTGTGGACGGCGCGGAGGGTGCGCGCTTCCTCAAAGACGTCGCCGACGTGCTGGAGGAGCCGGGTCGCGCGATGCTGTTCAGCTAGGTGCACGCAGCGCTGCCTCCGCCATCGCCCCGAGAACCGACGCGGTGGTGGAGCGGCGCCGTGACGCGGACCGCGTGCTGTGCGGAGTGGAGTTGATGAGGCCGAAGCAGGCCTGCACGCGCAGCCGCAGCTCGTCGGAATCCGCATCGACGAGGGGCGCGAGCGTGCGGATCCACAGTTCGATGTAGGCGCGCTGCAGGCGCCGGACCTCGGCGTGGTCGCTCGCGGCGAGTTGTACGACGTCGCGGTCGTGCACGCGGATCACGTCGGCGTGGCCGAGCGCGAACTCCACGTGGAACGCGATCAGCGCCCGCATCCTCTCCGCGTCGTCCGCGGCCTTCGCCGCGACGTCGGTGCCACCCGAGACGAGGTCGTCGCTGACCTTGACCAGCACGGCGCCCAGCAGAGCCTGCTTGCCCGCGAAGTGGCGGTACACGGCGGGGCCGGACACGCCGACGGCCGCACCGATGTCTTCCAGGCTCACGCCGTTGTAGCCGCGCTCGGCGAAGAGGCGCGCGGCCTCGCGGAGGATGGCGTCGGAGCGCTCGGCTTTCGCTCGATCTCGAGCCGTCACAGGGGTTGTCATCTCAGTTAATCCTCGCTAACCTGAGCCCATCGGTTAGTGAACACTAACCGAAAGCGCATCGAGCGCGCCAGATCGTTACCGAGGCGCGATGTGGGTCGAGGAGGACAACACGATGCCCGTAACCCAGGAGGCCCTGGCCGACGAACTGCGCGAGCGCCTCGCGGCCGCCGCACTCGGCGGATCGGAGTCCTCGCGACAGAGGCACGTCGCCCGGGGGAAGCTGCTCCCGAGAGACCGCGTCGCGCGGCTTCTCGACGAGGGCAGTCCCTTCGTGGAGATCGCGCCGCTTGCCGCCGACGGTCTGTACGACGGCGAAGCACCTGGGGCCGGTGTGATCGCGGGCATCGGCCTCGTCCACGGTCGGCACGTGATGGTCGTCTGCAACGACGCCACCGTCAAGGGCGGCACCTATCTGCCCCTCACCGTGAAGAAGCACCTGCGCGCGCAGGAGATCGCGCTCGAGAACAGGCTGCCCTGCCTCTACCTCGTCGACTCCGGCGGTGCGTTCCTGCCGAAGCAGGACGAGGTGTTCCCCGACCGCGAGCACTTCGGCCGCATCTTCTACAACCAGGCGCGGATGTCTGCGGAAGGCGTCCCGCAGCTGGCCGCCGTGCTCGGCTCCTGCACCGCAGGCGGCGCCTACGTGCCGGCCATGAGCGATGAGACCGTCATCGTCCGCAACCAGGGGACGATCTTCCTCGGCGGGCCGCCGCTCGTGAAAGCCGCGATCGGCGAGGTCGTGACGGCTGAGGAGCTCGGCGGCGGCGAACTGCACGCCCGCCGCAGCGGGGTCGTCGACCACCTCGCCGACGACGACGAGCACGCACTCGAGATCCTCCGCGACATCGTCGCCACGCTCCCCGCTCCTGCCGCACCGGCATGGGACGTGCACGAGAGCAGGCCCCCCTCCGAACTCGGCTCGTTGTACGACGTCGTGCCGGTCGATGTGAACGAGGCGTACGACGTGCACGTGATCATCGACCGCCTCGTCGACGGAGACAGCTTCCGCGAGTTCAAGGCCGAGTACGGCACCACGCTCGTCACCGGTTTCGCCCGGCTGCACGGCCACCCAGTGGGTATCGTCGCCAACAACGGCGTGCTCTTCAGCGAGTCGGCTCTCAAGGGCGCCCACTTCATCGAGCTCTGCGACCAGCGCGGCATCCCCCTGCTGTTCCTGCAGAACATCACCGGCTTCATGGTCGGATCGGATGCCGAGGCCGGCGGCATCGCGAAGGACGGCGCGAAGATGGTGACGGCCGTCGCGAGCACCAGGGTGCCGAAGCTCACCGTGATCGTCGGCGGCTCGTTCGGCGCCGGCAACTACTCCATGTGCGGACGCGCCTACTCTCCCCGGTTCCTGTGGACCTGGCCGGCCAGCAGGATCTCCGTCATGGGCGGCGCCCAGGCCGCGTCCGTCCTCGCCACGGTGAAGGAGGATCAGCTCGCCGCTCGAGGCGAGTCGTGGAGCGCCGATGAGCGTTCCGCCTTCCAGCAGCCCATCCGCGAGCAGTACGAGACGCAGGGCGAGCCGTACTACGCGACGGCTCGGCTCTGGGACGACGGCATCATCGATCCCGCGCGAACCCGCGACCTCCTCGGTCTCGCACTCGACGTCGTCGCCCGCACCCCGCTGCCCGAGCCCCGCTTCGGCCTCTTCAGGATGTGACCGCCATGTCGACGACCCCGTACTTCTCCACCGTCCTCGTCGCGAACCGCGGCGAGATCGCCCGGCGGGTCATCCGCACGCTGCGGACCCTCGGCATCCGCAGCATCGCGGTGTACAGCGATGCGGACGCCGAGGCGCCGCACGTCAGCGAGGCCGACGACGCCGTGCGGATCGGACCTCCTCCGGCCGCCGAGTCGTACCTCGACATCGACGCCGTGATCGCGGCCGCACGGAGCACCGGCGCCCAGGCGATCCACCCCGGTTACGGCTTCCTGTCGGAGAGCGTGGGTCTCGCGGAGGCGTGCGCCGAAAGCGGCATCGTCTTCATCGGCCCCGGGGTCGATGCGCTGCAGATCATGGGAGACAAGGCGCGAGCCCGCGACCACGTCATGCGCTCGGGCGTCCCCGTGGTGCCGGGCTTCGACGCGCGCGGGCTGTCGGACCAGGAGATCGCCGACGAGGCGGGATCCGTCGGCTTCCCCCTGCTCGTGAAGCCCAGCGCGGGCGGCGGAGGCAAGGGCATGGAGGTGGTCGCTGATGCCGCCGGCCTCGCACCTGCCCTCGCCTCGGCGCGGCGGGTCGCGAAGGCGGCCTTCGGCGACGACTCGCTCATCCTCGAGCGGCTGATCCGCAGGCCCCGCCACATCGAGGTGCAGGTCTTCGGGGACGCACACGGAACGGTCATCGCGCTCGGCGAGCGCGAGTGCACCCTTCAGCGCCGCCACCAGAAGGTCATCGAGGAGGCGCCGTCTGCGGGCATCCCGGAGTCCACGAGGCAGACCCTCCTCGAAGCCGCCGTGCAGGCGGCGGAGAGCGTCTCGTACGTGGGCGCCGGCACCGTGGAGTTCCTCGTCGACGCCGACGCACCGGACGACGTGTTCTTCATCGAGATGAACACGCGGCTGCAGGTGGAGCACCCCGTCACGGAGGAGGTCACCGGCCTCGACCTGGTGGAGCGTCAGCTGTGCGTCGCCGCGGGCGGCAGGCTGGATCCGGCTCCGAAGCTGACCGGTCACGCGGTCGAGGCGCGGGTCTACGCCGAGTCCCCGTACCGCGGGTTCCTCCCGTCGACGGGACGGGTTCTGCTGTTCCAGCCGCCCACCGGTGTGCGGGTGGATGCCGCGGTGGAGTCCGGCTCCGAGGTGTCGGGCTTCTACGATCCGATGATTGCGAAGATCATCGCCGTGGCCGATGACAGGCAGACCGCGCTGCGCCGGCTGGACGAGGCGCTCGCTGCGACCGTGGTGCTCGGCGTGGAGACGAACATCGAGTTCCTCCGACAGCTCTGCCGCGACCCGCGAGTCGTGGACGGAGACCTCGACACGGGCATCATCGAGACGCTTCTGCCCGTCGTGGCGGAGCCGCCCTCACCGGCGATGCTCGCCGCCGCACGAGAGACCGTTCTGGCGGCCCGCGATGAGAAGGCCGACCGCGCGGCGCGCGCCGGCGGCGTGTGGGCGGCGCTCTCCGATCCGGAACGGCGCACTCTCGCCTTTCTGACGGAGGACGGCCAGGTGATCGACGGCGTCGAAGGGACGCGCGGTTCCCGAGCCTCGACGGCAGTGGACGCCGCTGGCGCGGTGTGGGTGAGCGAGGACGGGAGATCCGCCCGCCTCCTGCCGCTCGACCGACGGGCCGCCACCGTGAGGCGTCTGCAGACGCGTGACCAGGACGCGGCGGGAGCAGAGCCAGAGGGGCGTGCGCCCATGCCGGGCAGCGTCGTCGCCGTGCACGTCGTCGACGGAGCGACGGTGAAGGCGGGCGATCCGCTCGTCTCGATCGAGGCGATGAAGATGGAGCACCCGGTGCTCGCCCCGCAGGACGGCACTGTGCAGGTGCTCGTCGCCGTGGGGGACCAGGTTCGCCGCGACCAGCCGGTGGTGCGAGTGACGGAGGAGAACGAATGATGGATCAGCTGACCGACGAGGAGCGCGAGCTCGCCGCGATGGTACGGGAGTTCGCCGACACCGTCGTCTCGCCCCAGTCGTACGAGGCGGACCGCACGCACGCCCTGTCGATGGACGTCGTGGCGGCGATGGGCGACCTCGGGCTGTTCGGCCTTCCGTTCCCCGAGGAGTACGGCGGACAGGGCGGTGACTACATGGCGCTCGGCATCGCCATCGAGGCGCTCGGGCGCGTCGACCAGTCGATCGCCATCACGCTGGAAGCCGGAGTGAGCCTCGGCGCCATGCCGATCTTCCGCTTCGGCACCGAGGAGCAGAAGCAGGAGCTCCTTCCCGACCTCCTGGCCGGACGCGCCCTCGCCGGCTTCGGCCTCACCGAACCCGAGGCGGGCAGCGACGCCGGAGCCACGCGCACCACGGCCCGTCTCGAGGGCGAGGAGTGGGTGATCGACGGCTCCAAGCAGTTCATCACGAACTCGGGGACGCCGATCACGCGGTTCGTCACGGTGACCGCCGTCACCGGTCAGGCCGACGGGCGCAAGGAGATCTCGACGATCATCGTGCCCAACGGCACCCCCGGATTCACCGTCGAGGCCCCCTACGACAAGGTCGGCTGGAACGCGTCCGACACGCATCCGCTCACCTTCGACGGCGTCCGCGTGCCGGCGACGAATCTGGTGGGCGAGCGGGGGAGCGGCTTCCGCAACTTCCTCAGCATCCTCGACGAGGGACGGATCGCGATCGCCGCGCTGTCGACGGGAGCAGCGGAGGGATGCCTCGAAGCCGCCGTCGACTACGCGAAGAGCCGCACGATCTTCGGCAGCGCGCTCAGCACACGGCAGAACGCGCAGTTCACGCTCGCCCGCATGCGCGCCCGCGTGCACACGGCTCGGCTGGCCTGGCATCACGCCGCTCGCCTGCGCGACGCCGGGCGCCCGTTCGCCGAGCAGGCAGCGATCGCGAAGCTCGTCGCGGGGGAGGCGGCGATGGACAACGCGCGCGACGCGACGCAGATCTTCGGCGGCAACGGCTTCATGAACGAGTTCCCCGTCGCGAGGCACTACCGGGACTCGAAGATCCTCGAGATCGGCGAGGGGACGACCGAGGTGCAGCTGCTCGTGATCGCGCGGGCCCTCGGGCTCGCCGGGTAGCGTGGCGGCATGACCACGCACGACATCGTTCAGCGCGGGCTCTACTTCGAGGAGTTCGAGGTCGACGCCCGCTACCTGCATCGTCCGGGGCGCACCGCGACCGAGGCCGACAACGTGCTGTTCACCACGCTCACCATGAACACGCAGGCGCTGCACCTCGACGCGGCGTTCGCCGACGCGCGAGAGCCTTTCCACGCGCGCCTCATGAACTCCATGTGGACGCTGTCGACGATGGTCGGGTCGTCCGTCGCGCAGCTGACGCAGGGAACCCTCGTGGTCCAGCTCGGGTTCGGTGAGATCGCGTTCCCCCATCCGCTCTTTGCCGGTGACACTCTTTACACCGAGAGCGTCGTCTCCGAGAAGCGGCTGTCGGGCTCGCGCCCCGGCCAGGGCATCGTGTCCATCGCCCACACCGGTCGCAACCAGGACGACGTCGTCGTCGCGACCGCCACACGGTCGGTGCTCGTGCGCTGCCGTCCGGAGGAGGAGACCCGATGACGTTCGAGCTCGGACCAGCACTGCTGTTCTGCCCAGCCGATCGCCCGGAGCGTTTCGACGGCGCGCTCCGGAAGGCCGACGCGGTCATCCTCGACCTCGAGGACGCCGTGCTGCCCGACGCCAAGGTCGCGGCCCGGGGGAACCTCGTCGACGCGCCCCTCGATCCCGACCGCGTGATCGTACGGGTGAACTCGCCTGGGTCGGCCGAGTTCGTCTCGGATCTCGCGACGCTGAACCAGACGGACTTCCGCCGGGTGATGGTGGCGAAGACCGAAGACCCCGAGGCGCTGTCGGCTTTCGACGAGCGCTTCGAGTTGATCGCCCTGTGCGAGACGGCTCGCGGGGTGCAGGCCGCGGATCGCATCGCCGCCCATCCCCGCGTGGTCGCGATAATGTGGGGGGCCGAGGACCTCGTCGCCTCGCTCGGCGGCACCTCGAGCCGGACCGACGCCGGGGGGTACCGCGACATCGCCCGCTACGCACGGTCGCGGGTGCTCCTGGAAGCGGGCGCGCAGGGCAAAGCTGCGATCGACGCCGTGCACATCGACATCGACGACATCGCGGGACTCGAGGCGGAGGCTCGGGATGCCGCGGCGTCGGGCTTCGCTGCGACCGCGTGCATCCACCCGAGTCAGGTCGCGGTCATCCGGGCTGCGTATGCACCGGCCCTTGAGACGGTCGAGTGGGCCGGTGCCGTGGTGAGCGCGGCGGAGTCGGAGCGAGGCGTCTTCCGGTTCCGCGGGCGGATGATCGACGAGCCGGTGCTGCGGCACGCACGGTCGATCCTCGCCCGCGCGCGCTGAGCAGAGTCGTTAGGCCGCCGAGTGCGGTCGATCAGGGCAGGATCGCCGACTCGAGAAGTCGCAGGGAGCCCGGCGACGCCTCGAAGCGGTGCACAGAGCCGTTCGCGAGGACCTCGCCTACGCGGGGGAGCGTGCCACCGGACACGTGGTCGATCAGCGACCGGATCACCCCGCCGTGGGTGACGACAATCACGGACTCTGCCAGGGGCGCCGACCGCCGTCGCGAGTCCCTGGCGATGCCGTCGAGGGCGCGCAGCGCACGGTCGGCGACGCCCTCCAGAGTCTCGGCTCCCGGCACCGGGGCGAGCCAGTCGCCGTACAGCTCGAGGTACTCGGAGACGAGCTTGCCCTCGCCGGCGCCGAACTCGCGTTCCCGCATGTCGGGGACGAGCGTGGGGGAGTCCAGCCCGAGCTCGGCCGCGATGATCTCCGCGGTCTCACGCGCACGCACGAGCGGGCTGGCGTAGATCGCGTGGTGACCGCCGCCGGTGAGACGCCACGCAGCGGTCCGCGCATCCTCCCGCCCCGTTTCGTTCAGCGGGATGTCGGTCGACCCCTGGATGCGCCTGGCCAGGTTCCAGTCGGTCTGGCCGTGACGGACGAGAGTGATGAGGGTCATGAGAGCAGCTCCTGCAGGGCGGGGAGGACGTCGCTGGTGCCGGCGGCGATGGTCACGTCGGCCCACACGTCGGCGCGCGTCGGTTCGCGGTTGATGATGACGAGCGGGATGCTGCGGCGGCGCGCCCGCTCGACGAGGCGCACGCCCGAGTTCACGACGAGGGACGACCCGGCGACGATCATCGCGTCGCTCGACCGCAGCAGCGATTCGGCCGCCTTGAAACGGTCGAGCGGGACGTACTCGCCGAAGAACACGACGTCGGGCTTCAGCATCCCGTCGCAGACCGTGCACGACGGCACGACGAATCCCTCGGTGCTCTCCGGCAGCACGTCGCCGTCCGGAGCGAGCTTGACGTTCTCGGGCACCGTGATCCAGGGATTGCGGTCCTCGATCTGCGTGGCGATGTCGCGACGGTCGAAGACCTGGCCGCAGCGCAGGCACAGCACCCGGCGCATCGTGCCGTGCACCTCGATGACGTGCGAGCTCCCGGCGCGCAGATGCAGTCCGTCGACGTTCTGCGTGATCACGCCGCTCACACGGCCGGCTGCCTCCATCTGGGCGAGCGCGACGTGTCCGGGGTTGGGTTCCGCTCGGGCGAACGCGCGCCAGCCCAGATGACCGCCGACCCAGTAGCGGCGGCGTGCCGCCTCGTCGCCGAGGTAGCGCTGGATCGTCATGGGATCGGAGCGCGTGCGGGCGCCCTCGCCGCGGTAGGCGGGGATGCCGGAGTCTGTCGAGATGCCCGCGCCCGTGAGAAGGGCGATGCGGCGTCCGGCGAGGAGTTCGGCGGTGCGAGCGACGACGGCCGACAGCTCGGCCGGACTCGAATCGCTCACGGGACCTCCTGCAGCGAGTCTACGGCGTGACGCCGGCAGCGGGCCGCAGGTGGGAGAGTGGACCGGTGGAACTGCTGGAACTCACGGATGCCGACGACCCCCGCCTCGACGACTACCGCGGCCTCACGGACACGGCGCTGCGTCGGATCTCCGAGCCCACGGGCGGCCTGTACATCGCGGAGTCGGCCAAGGTGATCGAGCGCGCCGTCGCCGCCGGGCACCGGCCACGCTCCGTGATGGTGCAGCGGCGGTGGGTCGACGGCATCCGCTCGACGATGCAGGGTCTCGACGTCCCGGTCTACGTGGTCCCCGATACCGTCGCCGAAGCGGTCGCGGGGTTCGCCGTCCACCGCGGCGCCCTCGCCTCCATGCACCGCCCCGAGCTGCCGAGCGTCGCCTCGGTCGTGGCGGATGCTCGGCTGGTCCTCATCCTCGCCGACATCGGCGACCACGCGAACATCGGCGCCGCGTTCCGTGCGGCGGCCGGGCTGGGAGCGAACGCTGTGCTCGTGTCGCCCGGCTGCGCCGACCCGCTCTACCGGCGCAGCGTGCGGGTCAGCATGGGCACCGTGTTCCAGGTGCCGTGGACACGCATGCCCGACTGGACGGGCGCGATCGAGGTGCTCCACGACGCGGAGATCGCGACGGTCGCGCTGGCTCTCGACGACCGGGCGGTCCCTCTGAGCGAGTTCGTGCGCGAGCGCCCCGAGCGCGTCGCGCTGATGATGGGGTCCGAGGGGGACGGGCTGTCTGCGGAGGCGCTCGCGCTGGCCGACCACGTCGTGACCATCCCCATGAGCGGGGGAGTGGACTCGCTCAACGTCGCCTCGGCAGCCGCCGTCGCTCTCTGGGCACTCGGCGATCACTGACGCTCCGCCCGGGCACTGACGCTCCGCCCGGGTGCTGATCCCTGCCTGCTCTCTGGGTCAGCGGTTCTCGGGCAGTCGGAGGAACGGCGCCGCGTCGGGGCGCTTCGCCGCCACATGGTCACCGGAGGACTGGTGCCGCAGACGGCGCAGCACCCACGGGACGAGGTGCTCGCGGGCCCACCCGAGGTCCTCGGCGCGCGCCTCGCGCCAGGTGCGGACCGGCAGGGGTTCCGGCTGCATCGACTCGAGGTCGTTGGGCACGTTGAGGGCGCGCAGCACCATGCGCGCGACCTCGTGGTGGCCGAGGGCGTTGTAGTGCAGACGGTCGTCGTCGAAGAACCGCATGTCCTGCACGACCTTCAGCGCCCACTGATCCGCGACGATGCAGTCGTGGCGATCGGCGATCGCCCGCACGTTCTCGTTGTAGATCGCGACCTTCCCTCGGAAGGGACGGAACACCGGCGTGAAGCCCGTGTCGATGCCGGTGAACAGCAGCACCGCCGCGCCGGTCGACGCGAGGCGGGCGACGGCGTCCTCCAACTGCGCGGCGATCGCGTCGGGATCGGTCCCGGGACGGATCACGTCGTTGCCGCCCGCGCAGATCGAGACGAGGTCGGGGCGCAGCTCGACGGCCGGTTCGATCTGGTCCTCCACGATCTGCGCGATGAGCTTGCCGCGCACGGCGAGGTTCGCATAGGCGAAGTCGTCGACATCCTGCGCCAGCACTTCGGCCACGCGGTCCGCCCAGCCGCGGTGTCCACCGGGTACGGCGGGGTCGGGGTCGCCGATGCCCTCGGTGAACGAGTCGCCCACGGCCACGAAACGGCGCCACGGGTGGGGCGTGTCGTTGGCCACGTACGGGGTCCGAGTCGAATCCTGGTCGGTCATCCAGCTCTCCTTCGCGAACGTGCGCCGCGCATCGATGGCGGCGGCGCAGTGACCGAGCCTACTCCGCCGGTCGGCATCCGCGCCGGTGCGATCCGGTGTCCGCGGCAGCGATTATCGTTGTCTCGATGCTTTCTCCGTCCTTTCCCCAGCGTGCCCCGTGGGGAACCGCCAACAAGCTGCGCGCCTGGCAGCAGGAGGCTCTCGAGCAGTACTTCGAGGCGGATCAGCGCGACTTCCTCGTCGCCGCGACACCCGGGGCAGGCAAGACCACCTTCGCCCTCACCCTCGCCGTCGAGCTCATGCGCAGCGGCGAGGTGAACCGGATCATCGTCGTCGCTCCGACCGAGCATCTGAAGACCCAGTGGGCAGATGCCGCGGCTCGTGTGCACATCCGGCTCGACCCCCAGTTCAAGAACAGTCACTGGGCGCCGGCGCGCCACTATCACGGCGCTGTCGTGACCTACGCACAGGTGGCCGCGAAGTCGTCGGTGCACCGACACCTCACCGAAGACGCGAACACCCTCGTGGTCCTCGACGAGGTGCACCACGGCGGCGACGCGCTGAGCTGGGGCGACGCGATCCGCGACGCCTACGGTCCGGCCAAGAGGCGCCTGCTCCTCTCGGGGACGCCGTTCCGCAGCGACACGGCGCCCATCCCGTTCGTCGAGTACCACCCCGACGAGTCCGGTGCGCGGATCTCGCGGACCGACTACAACTACGGCTACGGCCGAGCCCTCGCCGACGGCGTCGTGCGGCCGGTGCTCTTCCACATGTACGCGGGCAAGATGCGGTGGCGCACGAGCTCGGGCGACGAGCTCGAGACGCACCTCGGGCAGGACAACACGAAGGACGTCACGTCGCAGGCCTGGCGTACCGCTCTCGATCCGGAGGGCGAGTGGATGCCGGCGGTGCTCTCCGCTGCTGACCGTCGCCTCACCGAGATCCGCCACCACATCCCCGACGCCGGCGGACTCGTGCTGGCGACCGACCAGACCGTGGCGCGGGCCTACGCCAAGATCCTCCACAGCATCACGCGCCAGCAGCCGACGATCGTGCTCTCCGACGATGCGACGGCCTCCGAGCGGATCGAGAAGTTCAGCGCGAGCGACGATCGCTGGATGGTCGCGGTGCGCATGGTGTCGGAGGGTGTCGACGTGCCGCGCCTCGCGGTCGGGGTGTACGCGACGTCGTCGTCGACGCCGCTGTTCTTCGCGCAGGCGATCGGACGCTTCGTGCGCGCCCGCCGACGGGGCGAGGCGGCGAGCGTCTTCCTTCCGCAGGTTCCCGTCCTCATGGGGCTGGCGAACGAGATGGACAAGCAGCGCGACCACGCGCTCGACCGACAGTCGAAAGACGACGACGGGCTCGAGGACTCGCTGCTCGACAACGCGAACCGGGAGGACGACGCATCGGACGCGCTGACCCAGGAGTTCAGCTATCAGGCGCTGTCGTCGATCGCGCACTTCGATCGGCTCGTGTTCGAGGGCCAGGAGTTCGGTCAGCTGGCCGAACCGGGCACCCCGGAGGAGGAGGAGTTCATCGGGTTCCCCGGGCTCCTCGAGCCCGAGCACGTGCATGAGCTCCTGATGCAGCGTCAGGCGCGGCAGTCCCGGCTCCGTGAAGCGCGCGAGGCGGCGGCCGGGCCCACCGAGACGACCACGCTGCCCGCACCCCTCCATCGCACGCTCAAGGAGCAGCGGCAGCTGCTGAACAGCCTCGTCGGGCTCTACGCGCGGCAGAAGGGCGAGCCGCACGGAGCAGTGCACGCCGAGCTGCGTCGCATCTGCGGCGGTCCGGCTGTCGCGCAGGCGACGGTCACCCAGCTGCAGGCCCGGATCGACGTGCTGCGCAAGCGCGTCCGCTCCTGACCGACGCCTCGCGCGTCCCTCCTTCGCCGCCCCGAAAAGCTGGCAATCGCGGGTTTTCGGCGTGCACGCGGTGCCCCGCCGATTAGCGTGGAATCGCCCCCGCAGCAGTACCGAGGAGACTTCATGACCGCACCTGCGCCCGCCCCCGCGACCGACGCCGATCGACGTCGGTGGGCCCGCTACCTCGTCGAGGAGCGGGCCGAGGGCCTCGTCTACCAGCGACTCGCTCACCGTCGTTCAGGGGAGGAGCGCGAGATCCTCCTCGGACTCGCCGACGCCGAGCGACGACACGAGCAGCACTGGCTCGATCTGCTCGGCGGCGAGCCGGCACGTCTGCCCAGGGCGGGTGTCCGCTCGCGTCTGCTCGGGCGGATGGCCGGACGTTTCGGCTCGATCTTCGTGCTCGCCCTCGCGCAGAGCGCCGAGGCGCGGTCGCCGTACGACGAGGAGCAGTACGCCACCCCCGCGATGCGGGCCGACGAGAAGGTGCACTACGAGGTCGTCCGCGGACTCGCCGCGCGGGGGAGACGCCGCCTGTCCGGCTCCTTCCGAGCCGCGGTGTTCGGCGCGAACGACGGTCTCGTCAGCAACCTCGCGCTCGTGCTCGGCATCGGGGCGACCGGTGTCAGCTCGGGCTTCGTGCTCTTCAGCGGCATCGCCGGGCTGCTGGCCGGTGCGCTGTCGATGGGCGCGGGGGAGTTCGTCTCGGTGAGGTCGCAGCGCGAGCTGCTCGCGGCGACGGAGGCGAACGAGGACGCAGCGGCCACCGCCGCCGACCTCGACATCGACGAGAACGAGTTGGCTCTCGTCTACCGCGCGCGGGGAGTCGGTCCGGAGGAGGCGCTCGAACGCGCCAGTCGCATCGTCGCCGCGGCCCGCGCAGGCGTCGAGCGCACCGCGACCACCGGTCCGGTGCACGTGCACGGCGGTGACGACCACGACATCGTCGGCAGCGACTGGACTGCCGCCCTCTCGTCGTTCCTGCTGTTCTCCTCCGGCGCCATCATCCCTGTGCTCCCGTGGATCTTCGGACTGCAGGGCACCACGGCCGTCGTCGTGGCCCTCGTGCTGGTGGGCGTCGCGCTCCTGTCGACGGGGGCGATGGTCGGCATCCTGTCCGGCGGTCCGCCGCTGCGCCGCGCGCTGCGTCAGCTGGCGATCGGCTTCGGAGCCGCTGCCGTCACCTACGTGCTCGGACTGGTGTTCGGCGTCGGGGCGGTGTGACGTCGGCGTCCGGTCGGCGCCTCGCGCCGGCCGGACGGCCGGGTACGAAGAAGGCCCCGGATGATCCTGGATCTTCCGGGGCCTGTCTGTGCGCGGAGGGGGACTTGAACCCCCACGCCCTTACGGGCACTACGACCTCAACGTAGCGCGTCTACCATTCCGCCACCCGCGCGGGTGTTGGATGTTCGTTGCCGAACGAAGATTTACATTAGCACGCGGTTCGACGCACTCAGAAACCGAGGCGGTCGCCCGGGCGCGCCTCGCGGCTTCGATAGCCTGGAGCCATGACCGAGCAGTCCCTTCCCGAAGTCGCGCGCGTGGCCCGAGACCTGATCCGCTTCGACACGTCGAACTTCGGCGGAGGAGACGCCAAGGGCGAGCGTGAGGCGGCGGAGTACGTCGGCGCGTACCTCACGGAGCTCGGACTCGAGGTCGAATACTACGAACCGATCCCGCGGCGTACCAACGTGATGGCCAGGGTGCCGGGGCGCGACCGCAGCAAGCCCGCCCTCGTGGTGCACGGCCATCTCGATGTCGTCCCAGCGATGCCGGAGGACTGGACGGTCGACCCCTTCGCGGGTGTCGTCCAGGACGGGATGCTCTGGGGCCGAGGCGCCGTCGACATGAAGAACATGGATGCGATGATCCTCACCGCGGTCGCGGACATCCTGCGCGCCGGCGAGAAGCCCGAGCGTGACCTCGTGCTGGCGTTCTTCGCCGACGAGGAGAACGGCGGCGTGGAGGGCTCCGCGCTCGTCGTGCGCGACCGGCCGGGGTGGTTCGCGGGGGCGACGGAGGCGATCAGCGAGGTCGGCGGGTACTCGATCTCCGTCGACGACCGTCGCGCGTACCTGCTGCAGGTGGGGGAGAAGGCGCTGATCTGGATCCGTCTCGTCGCAAAGGGGCGGGCCGGGCACGGCAGCCGCCTGCACGACGACAACGCGGTCACGAAACTGGCGGAGGCCGTCGCGGCGATCGGCCGCACACGCTGGCCCGTCCGACTCACGCCGACGACCGAGGCGCTGCTGCAGGGACTGAGCGACCTCACCGGGCGTCCGGGCGACGACCCCGACGCGCTGGCCGCTGCAGCGGGTCCCGCCGAGGCATTCCTGCGCTCGACCTTCCGCACGACGACGAACCCGACCGTGCTGAGTGCCGGGTACAAGCACAACGTCATCCCGGAGCGGGCCGAGGCTCTCATCGACGTCCGCGTGATCCCCGGCACCGAAGACGACGTGCTGCGCGAGCTGCAGCAGATCGTGGGAGACGAGATCGAGATCCAGACCGTCGTGCGCGACATCGGCATGGAAACGCCGTTCGAGGGCGACCTGGTCGATGCGATGGTGGCGAGCCTGGGCCGTCATGACCCCGGCGTGCCCGTCATCCCGTATCTCCTCGGGGCGGGGACGGACAACAAGGCGCTCGCGTATCTGGGCATCACCGGGTACGGCTTCGCGCCGCTGCGGCTGCCGGCCGACCTGGACTTCACGGGCATGTTCCACGGAGTCGACGAGCGCGTGCCCGTAGAATCGCTTGTCTTCGGTCAGCAGGTGCTGGCCGATCTGCTGCGCACGTACTGAGCGCTCCCTCCGCGCGACCGCGCCGCTCCCGAACATCCCGAAGGCTCCTCCATGCACCTGCTCGAAGCGCTCATCCTCGGCCTCGTGCAGGGACTCACCGAGTTCCTGCCCATCTCCTCGAGTGCGCACCTGCGCATCCTCGGCACGTTCCTGCCGTCCGGTGAGGACCCGGGCGCCGCGTTCACCGCCATCACGCAGATCGGCACAGAGGCCGCGGTGGTGGTGTTCTTCTGGCGCGACATCGTGCGCATCATCCGCCAGTGGTTCCGATCTCTCATCGGCAAGGCCCCGAAGAGCGACCCCGATGCGCGCATGGGCTGGATGATCATCATCGGCAGCATCCCGATCGTCGTCCTCGGGCTGCTGTTCCAGGATCAGATCGAGACCGTCTTCCGGTCGATGTGGATCGTCGCGGTCATGCTGATCGTGTTCGGCATCCTGCTCGGAGTGGCCGACTACGTCGGCTCGAAGCGTCGCACGCTGAACGACCTGACCTACCCGCACGGCGTCGCGTACGGCGTCGCTCAGGCGCTCGCGCTGATCCCGGGGGTCTCGCGCTCCGGCGGCACGATCACGATGGGGCTGTTCCTCGGGTACGAGCGCGCTGCGGCTGCCCGCTACG
The DNA here is from genome assembly GCF_041954735.1 of Microbacterium sp. LS_15. NCBI lineage: Bacteria > Bacillati > Actinomycetota > Actinomycetes > Micrococcales > Microbacteriaceae > Microbacterium > Microbacterium sp. LS_15. Next base: position 285,903 of record NZ_JAVAYD010000001.1, read on the forward strand.
CGTTCCTGCTCGCCATCCCGGCGGTCTTCGGAAGCGGCTTCTACCAGGTGTTCAAGAGCTGGGACCAGCCCTCGTTCTTCTCGTTCGGCGACACGCTCGCGGCGACCGGCGTCGCGTTCGTCGTGGCCCTCGCGGTCATCGCGTTCTTCATGAACTACATCTCGAAGCGCAGCTTCCTGCCCTTCGTGATCTACCGCATCCTGCTCGGATCGGTGCTCCTGGTGCTGCTCGGCCTGGGCGTCATCCCGGCCTGAGCGACGGGGCGACTCAGCCCTTGCGGTCAGCCGGCCCGTCGCCCCTGCGCTTGAGATAGCGTTCGAACGCCTGGGCGATCGCGTCGCCCGACGCATCCGGCGAGTCCCATGTGTCTCGTGTGCGCTCGAGCTGCCTGATGTACTCGGTCATGTCCTCGTCGTCGGCCGCGGCGGCGTCGATCGACGCCTCCCATGCGGCGGCCTCGGTGCGCAGGTGGTCCCGGGGGACGTCCACGCCGGTCAGCTCCTCCAGGCGGTCGAGCAGCGCCAGCGTGACCTTCGGCGAGGGGGTCGCCGACGCCACGTAGTGCGGGACGCTCGCCCACAGGCTCGCGGTGGGGATGCCGGACGTCTCGGCGAAGTGCTCGAAGACGCTGAGGATGCCGACAGGCCCCTCGTACAGGGACCGCTCGAGGCCGTGCGCCTCGCGCACCTGCTCGTTCTGGCTGGACGCGAAGATCGAGATCGGGCGGGTATGCGGCACGTCGGAGAGCATCGCCCCGAGGGTGACGAGTCCGGTGATGTCGTCGCGGAGTGCGACGTCCATGAACTCCGAGGCGAACGCCTGCCAGGTGCGGGCGGGCTCGACGCCGGTGAGGATCCACAGCTCGGGGCCGGGACCCCGATCGCGCGGACGCCACAGCCCGGCCTCCGGCCAGGTCAGCTGGCGGCGCCCCTCGGCATCCGTCTTCGTGGCCGGTCGCGTGTACTGGTAGTCGAAGTACAGCTCGGGGTCGATCGAGTGCACGAGGTCGTACTCGTTCTCCGCGCGCAGTGCGGCGATCGCGCCGCTCGCCGCTTCGCCCGCGTCGTTCCAGCCATCGAAGGCGGCGATGATGATGCGAGAACCCAGAACATCCATCGTGATCTCCCCTCGTGGTTCCGGATCGATGTCTACCCAGGCTAGTCCGACCCGGCAGGGCGAGGGCGGCGCCACGGCTAACATGGACCGGTGAGCAGACAGCCCCGCGCGATCCTCTGGGACATGGACGGAACCCTCGTCGACACCGAGCCGTACTGGATGGCGGCGGAGACGGCGCTCGTCGAATCCTTCGGCGGGAGCTGGAGCCACGAGCAGGCTCTGCAGCTCGTCGGCAACGGTCTGGTCGACAGTGCCGTGATCCTGCAGAACGCGGGTGTCGACATGGAGGCCGACGCGATCATCTCCCTCCTCACCGACGGGGTGCAGGAGGCGCTGCGGGTGCAGGGCGTGCCGTTCCGACCGGGTGCCCGCGAGCTGCTCCTCGACCTGAAATCCGCCGGTATCACGACCGGTCTCGTGACGATGTCCCTGCGCCGTATGGCGCTCAGCGTGGTCGACCTCATCGAGTTCGACGCCTTCGACATCGTGGTCGCCGGCGATGACGTCTCGAACCCCAAGCCGCACCCGGAGCCCTACCTGCACGCCGCGTCGCTCCTCGAGGTCGACATCGCCGACACGCTCGTGATCGAGGACTCGCCGACGGGACTCCGCGCGGGCCTCGCCGCGGGCGCCGTGGCTCTGGGCGTGCCGCACATCGTTCCTCTCGACCACGTCGGCGCGCACGAGCTGTGGCCGACGCTGCGGGATCGCACCGCCGCGGATCTCGTCGACCTCTTCGACCGCAAGGCCATGACAGGAGCCATCCGATGAGCCAGCCCCCCGCCCACCGCCCCAGCGGACCGTTCCGCGAGGGCGACCGGGTTCAGCTCACCGGTCCGAAGGGCCGTCTGCACACGGTCACGCTCCGGGAGGACGGCGAGCTGCACACGCACCACGGCGTGCTGCGCCACCGCGACCTCATCGGTCTGCCCGACGGCTCGGTCGTTTCGAACAGCTCCGGTCACGAGTACCTCGCCCTGCGCCCGCTGCTCCGCGACTTCGCGATGTCGATGCCCCGCGGTGCGGCGATCGTGTACCCGAAGGATGCCGCGCAGATCGTCATGCAGGCCGATGTGTTCCCCGGAGCCGTGGTGGTCGAGGCCGGCGTCGGCTCCGGCGCCCTCTCGCTCTCGCTGCTGCGGGCGATCGGTCCGGCGGGCCGCCTCGTGTCGTTCGAACGCCGCCACGACTTCGCCGAGGTCGCGCGGGGCAATGTGGAGACCTTCTTCGGCGAGACCCCGTCGACGTGGAGCGTGGTCGTCGGCGACCTCGCCGAGGCCCTGCCCGCGGAGTTCGAGCCGGGAACCGTCGATCGCGTGGTGCTTGACATGCTCGCGCCGTGGGAGTGCATGGACGTCGTCGCCGACGCCTTGACTCCCGGAGGCGTGGTGCTCTGCTATGTCGCCACGGCCACACAGCTCTCCCGCGTCGCCGAGTACATCCGCGGCACCGGTCTGTTCACCGACCCCGACGCCTCGGAGACGATGGTCCGCGGCTGGCACGTCGAGGGCCTCGCCGTGCGCCCGGACCACCGCATGGTGGCGCACACCGGTTTCCTTCTCACCGCTCGCCGGCTCGCTCCCGGAGCGGTCGCCCCGTCGGTGAAGCGCCGCGCTTCGAAGAGCAGCTACGGCGACGACGACGTCGAGCTCTGGACTCCCGGGGCCGTGGGCGACCGCGAGATCAACGACAAGAATCTGCGCAAGCGCGCGAGGGAGGCGGCCAAGGCCGCGGAGGGCGCGCGTCTCGCCGCTGCATCGCGCGAATCGGAGCCCCCGACGGAATAGACTGGAGCGCGTGCGTAAAACGTCCGCCGTTCTGGCCACCCTCAGCCTCGCCGCCCTCGCTCTGACCGGGTGCGCGTCCGCCCCGTCGTTCGCGGGGGAGACCTGCGATCGTGCAGCGGACTCCAGTGCGATCCTCGACTCCGTCACCGTCGACGGTGAGCTCGGCGCGAAGCCCGACGTCGAGGTGTTCGGTCCGGTGAAGGCCTCCACGACGTCCTACGCCGATGCCGTCGTGGGAGACGGACGCACACTGACGTCGACGTCGCAGCCGTTCGTGCTCGACCTGACGTTCTTCGCCGGGAACAGCGGCAAGCCTCTCTACGAGACCGAGTACAACGACGACCTGAGCCGCGTGCACAGCATCGCGTACTGGTCGCAGAAGTCCGCCGGTCTCGAGAAGGCGCTCGAGTGCGCCACCGGCGGAAGCCGGGTCGTGGCCGTCCTGACGCCCGATGACTTCGGCGAGGCGAACGTCGAGGCCTTCGGGCTCGACGACGACGAGAACGTGGTCGCCGTGATCGACGTGCTCGACGTGTCGCTCGCACGCGCCGAGGGCGCTCCCCAGTTCAACGACGCGCAGGGCATGCCCACCGTCGTCCGGGCACCGGACGGCACGCCCGGCGTGATCGTGCCCGACAGCCCGGCCCCGAAGAAGTCGGTCACGCAGACCCTCATCAAGGGTGACGGCGCGGTCGTGGAGAAGGGGCAGACGATCATCACGAACCTCACCGCGGTCGGCTGGGACGACAAGAAGGTCGCGACCAGCACGTGGGGTTCCGAGCCGAACATCGGCCCGGCGGCCAACGAGCTCGTCGGGGCCACGGTCGGCTCCCAGCTGCTGGTCGTCGTTCCGGAGGCCGACGGCAACAAGGCGACGGCGATCGTCGTCGACATCCTGGGGATCGTCCCGACCCCGGAGCAGTGATGGCGGCCCGTATTCCCGCGGAGGAGCGCCTGACGAACCTCGTCGTGGCGCTCATGGCCACGGAGATCGGGCTCACCAAGCAGCAGATCCTCGACAACGTGTCCGGATACCGCCAGCGTGCGGATGCCGGTGCGCGTTCGGACGCTCTCGAGAAGATGTTCGAGCGCGATAAGGACGAGCTCCGCACTCTCGGCGTGCCCGTCGAGACGCTGGGAGACCAGTCCGACCCGAACGACCTCCGCGAGGCCCGCTACCGGATCCCGCAGGCCGAGTACGACCTGCCGGGCGACATCGAGTTCACCCCGGCCGAGCTGGCCGTGCTGCGACTGGCGGGCAGCGTCTGGAGCGCGGAATCGGCATCCGGCGACGCGCAGGCCGGTGTGCGCAAGATCCGCGCACTGGGGATCGACGGCGACGAGCCGATCATCGGCTTCGCACCGCGCATCACCGCCCGCGACGAGGCGTTCCCCGTGCTCCAGGAGGCGATCGAGAAGAGCCGGGTCGTCCTGTTCGAGTATCTGAAGCCGGGAGAGGACGCACCCCGGCGACGCAGCATCCGTCCGCTCGCTCTGGTCGACTACGAGGCGCGCTGGCACGTCTTCGGGATCGACGTCGCGATCGAGGAGGATCGGATGTTCCTGCTCAGTCGGATCGTCGGCAACGTGAAGATGACGGCGACGTCGTTCGACCCGTCGCTCCGTGACGGCGCGGGGGAGCGGGCCCTCAGCGGTCTCGAGGCCGTCGCCGCCCAGAACTCCGCGCTGCTCGAGGTGACGCCGGGGACGGAGGCGTCCCTGCGGCTCGGACGCCGGGCCACACCGGCCACCCAGGGGATCCGGGTGCCGTTCGTCGACGTGCACATCCTCGCCGATGAGCTCGCCTCGTACGGACCCGAGGTCCGCGTGGTCGAACCGGCACCCCTGCGCGACGCCGTGATCTCGCGGCTGTCCGCAGTGGTCGAGGCCAACGCCGATGCGGAGGGGGGCCGATGAGCGCGCAGGCGAAGCCGCTGCTCGCCGCCGACCGCGTGCGGGTGTATCTGACCCTCGTCCCGTATCTGCTCGAGCACGGTCAGGTCTCGCTGCGGGAGGCGGCGGCGGAGTTCGGCGTCACTCCGAACGAGATGCGCCAGATGGTCGAGAAGCTCACGGTCATCGGCCTTCCGGGCGACTCGGGCTACTGGCAGCAGCCGCAGGAGATGTTCGACATCAACTGGGACCTCCTCGACGAGGAGGACGTCATCGAGATCACGAACGACGTCGCGCTGCGCCGCGTGCCCCGGTTCACGGCGCGCGAGGCCGCGGCCCTGCTCGCCGGTCTGCAGATGGTCGCCGCCGTTCCGGCCGTGTCGGACTCCGGTCTCGTGAGCGGCCTGATCTCGAAGCTCTCGCGCGGTGCCGCGGATGCCCCCGCAGAGGTCGTCGTCGCCCCCAGCGCCGTCGACGAGGTCCGCCGCGTCGTCTCCCAGGGCGTCCGCGACGGCGTCGCCGTCTCGTTCACCTATCAGGCGCCCGATGCCGCCCCGACGACGCGCACCGTGGATCCCGTGCAGGTGCTGATCACCAACGCCCAGTGGTACCTGCAGGGCTGGTGCCACATGCGCAAGGCGATGCGGACGTTCCACCTCGACCGCGTCAGTGACGCACGCCTCACCGACATCCCGATCACACATGCCGGCGATCACGTCCCCGAGGCGTTCGCAGCAGCCGAGGACGAGGGCGAGGTGCGGGTGCGCGTTCCCGAGAGGATCGCCCCGCTGCTGCGCGGGTTCCTCACCGGAGACGAGGTCGAAGCGAAGGACGGCGTGGTCACGGCCCGGCTGCATCTCGCCGACCCACGCGGTGTCAAACGCCTCGCCGCCCGATTCGGCGGGGTGATGGAGGTCATGGAACCCGGCATCGCCCGCGCTGCCGCCCGGGAATGGGCTGCGGCCGGACTCGCGCTGTATGGCCACCCGGATCGCCCTGACGCCGGTTAGACTGGTCGGGATCCCCGATGTGAGGAGTATCCCATGGCTGGATTGACCGGCTGGCACCTGCTGGCCCTCGTGGTCATCGTTCTGCTGCTGTTCGGTGCAGCGAAGCTTCCCGCTCTCGCGAAGAGCATGGGCCAGTCAGCCCGTGTCTTCAAGGGCGAGATGAAGGCGATGCGAGAAGAGGACACCGTCGCCGAGCAGGCTGAGGCTCCCCAGGCGAAGGGCTCCACGGCTCCGGACAACGGCACCGCGACCGGGCCTGAACGCCCTAGCTGATCTCCGTGGCCGCCATCGATTCAGCAGCGATGGCTGCGAGCGATGGACGCCGTGACCGGCGGATGTCTCTGGGAGCCCATCTCGTCGAGCTGCGCAAGCGACTCATCATCGCTGCCATCGCGCTCGTGGTCGGTATGGTCGTCGCGTTCCTGGTGACGGACCCGATCATCCACTTCATCACCGAGCCGATTCGTCATGTCGCCGACGAGCGCGGGGAGAGCATCGTCGCCCTCACCTTCTCGTCGGTCACCGCTCCGTTCGATCTGCGCATGCGGATCGCGTTCTCGATCGGACTCTTCCTGTCCGCGCCGGTATGGCTGTGGCAGATCTGGGCGTTCATCATGCCGGGTCTGACGAGGAAGGAGACGCTCTACACGATCAGTTTCGTCGGCGCAGCGATCCCTCTCTTCTTCGCCGGGTGCTACGTCGGCACTCTCGTGGTTCCGCACGTCATCGAGCTCATGGCGGGATTCACTCCGGAAGGCGGCAACAACCTCTACGAAGCATCCGCTTTCTACGATTTCGTGTTCAAGCTGATGATCGTCGTCGGCGTCTCCTTCGTGCTTCCGGTGTTCCTCGTCGCCCTGAACGTCGCGGGAGTCATGACGGGGCGCGACATCCTGAAAGGCTGGCGGGTCGCAATCCTCATCTCCTGTGTCTTCGGAGCTCTCGCCACCCCGGCTGCCGACCTCGTGAGCATGTTCATGCTCGCCGGCATCCTGGTGCTTCTCTACTTCGCGGCCGCGCTCGTGTCGATGCTCTTCGATCGGCGCAAGCGCAAGCGCGACGAGGCCGCCGGTCTCGGATCCGCGATCGCATGAGCTCGCCTTCCGAGCGCTTCGCCGCCGCGCGCGAGGCTGCCGGCCATCCGCAGACGGCGGCGTTCGCCGCCCGTCAGCGCTTCGATCTCGACCCCTTCCAGATCGAGGGCTGCCATGCGCTGGAGCGCGGCCACAGCGTGCTGGTCGCCGCTCCGACGGGGGCGGGCAAGACGATCGTCGGCGAGTTCGCGATCCACCTGGCCATGCAGACCACGCGCGACAAGGCGTTCTACACGACGCCGATGAAGGCGCTGTCGAACCAGAAGTTCCGGGAGCTCGTCGAGGTCTACGGCCCCGATGAGGTGGGTCTGCTGACGGGCGACACGAACATCAACGGCAATGCCCGGATCGTCGTTATGACGACCGAGGTGCTGCGCAACATGATCTACGCGGATTCCGCGGCTCTGCGCGATCTCCGCTACGTCGTCATGGACGAGGTGCACTATCTTGCCGACCGCTTCCGCGGCGCTGTCTGGGAAGAGGTCATCATCCACCTGCCGTCGCAGGTGCGGCTCGTGTCGCTCAGCGCGACCGTGTCGAACGCAGAGGAGTTCGGCGACTGGCTCGACACCGTACGCGGCGACACCGAGGTGATCGTCTCGGAGATCCGACCCGTCCCGCTCGAGCAGCACGTGCTCGTCCGTGACGACCTGCTCCCGCTCTTCGACGATCGAGCCGGGCTCGCGACAGCGCAGGTGAACCAGGAACTGATGCGCATCCGCTCCTTCACCGGATCGCATTACGAGCAGAATCGCGAAGCGCAGACCTATCGGAGCAACCGACACGCCGGCAGGCAGGCCCAGCGCCCACCGCGCGGCGGGCGGCGTCCGGTGCGCTCGGCGAACGTCCGTCGCATCGAGCGGATGGATCGTCCGGACGTCGTGCGACTGCTCGAACGGTCGAACCTCCTTCCGGCGATCTTCTTCATCTTCAGCCGGGTCGGATGCGACGCGGCCGTCCAGCAGGTGCGCCGGTCAGGACTCCGACTGACCTCCACCGAGGAGCGCGCGGAGATCCGCTCGATCGTCGAGGAGCGCACCCGCACGCTGCAGGAGGAGGACCTCGGCGTCCTCGGGTACTGGGAGTGGCTCGACAACCTGGAGCGGGGAGTGGCAGCCCACCATGCGGGTCTGCTGCCCGCCTTCAAAGAGGTCGTCGAGGAGCTCTTCCAGCGGAAGCTGGTGAAGGCCGTCTTCGCGACCGAGACGCTTGCGCTCGGCATCAACATGCCTGCGCGCACCGTCGTCCTCGAGAAGATGGAGAAGTTCAACGGCGAGGCGCGGGTCGCGATCACGTCGGGGGAGTACACCCAGCTCACGGGCCGGGCGGGTCGTCGCGGCATCGACGTCGAGGGCCATGCGGTGGTCCAGTGGACCGAGGGGATGGACCCGCAGGCGGTCGCGGCGCTCGCGTCTCGACGGACCTACCCGCTGAACTCGAGCTTCCGTCCGACGTACAACATGGCCGTGAACCTGATCGATCTCTTCGGCCGCGACCGTGCGCGCGAGGTCCTCGAGTCCTCGTTCGCCCAGTTCCAGGCGGATCGGGCCGTGGTGGGTCTCGCGCGAAAGGTCCGCGAGGCGGAGGAATCGCTCGAGGGGTACCGCTCGGCGATGGTCTGCGAGCACGGCGACTTCATGGAGTATGCCGCGATGCGCCGGGAGCTGAGCGACCTCGAGAAGAAGAACCGGCAGGACTCCAACTCACCGCGAATAGCACGCGAGAAGCGGATGAAACAGATCCAGTCTCTGCGCACGCGGATGCAACGGCACGGATGCCACCGGTGCCCCGACCGCGAGAAGCACGCGAGGTGGGCCGAGCGCTACTGGAAGCTCAAGCGCGAGACCGACCGCACGCGACGACAGATCGAGAATCGGACGGGCACGGTGGCGCGCGTCTTCGACAGGGTCAGCGAGGTCCTCGAGACGCTCGACTACCTCCGTCGTGAAGACGGAGAGACTCGACTGACGGATGCCGGACGCACCATGCGGCGCATCTACGGAGAGCGCGATCTGCTCATCGCCGAATCCCTCCGCCAGGGCCTGTGGACGGGGCTCGACGCTCCGTCTCTCGCGGCGATGGCCTGCTGTCTCGTGTACGAACCGCGCCGCGATGAGGCGAACTCGGGGGAGCGCGGGCTCCCGCGCGGAGCCTTCCGCTCCGCGTACGACCGCACGACGACGCTGTGGGCCGAGCTGGACGACCTCGAGAAGGACCACCACCTGCCCGGGACCGAGCCGCTCGCCGCGGGTCTCGCCGGCGCCATGCACACCTGGGCGCGCGGAGGCAGCCTCGATCGGGTCCTGATCGACGCCGACATGGCCGCCGGCGACTTCGTCCGCTGGGCGAAGCAGACGATCGATCTGCTCGACCAGCTGTCGATCGTCGCCGAAGACGGGACTCTCGCACGGAACGCGCGAGCCGCGCTCGACGGGGTACGCCGGGGCATCGTGGCGTACTCGTCGATGTGAGAAGGGGATCGATGTCGGACTCCCCGGCGGCACCCGCCGCACCGCGCCCGCTCCTTCCTCTCTGGGCTGCCGTCCTCGGCGCGATCACGGCCGCCATCCTCATGGATCTGTCGTACCCCGAGGCTGCCGTCTGGGTCCTTGCGTTTCCCGCTGTCGCCCTGCTGCTGCTCGCTCTGGTCGGGCGCCGAGTCGGCGGGGCCCTTCTCGTCGGCGCCGTCTACGGGGTGGTCTTCTTCGCACTGCTCGTGTCGTGGACGTCGCGTTATCTCGGACCCGTGCCGTGGGCGGCGCTCAGCGTCGTCGAAGGCGGCCTGACAGCGCTCGCACTTGTCCCGATCGCCCTGGCCTACCGGTGGCTCCCTCGTGCCTTCCCGCGGCCTGCTGCGCGCCTGCTGCTGCTCCCGGCGGTCGTCGCCGCCCTCTGGGTGGGTCGAGAGCTCTTCGTCGGCTCCTGGCCGTATGGAGGGTTCCCGTGGGCGCGCCTGGGGATGACGCAGGCGCAGAGTCCGCTCGCTCCGGTGACGTCGTGGCTCGGGGTGAGCGGTCTGAGCTTCGTCATGGTGTTCCTCGTGGCCGTGCTCATCGAGATGGTCCGGGCTCGCCGTGCGGTGAGCCGCCCGCTGCTGGTCGTGCCGACGGCTCTCGTCGTCGTCCTCGCCTTCACGCCGCTGTTCCCGACGACGGGCACCGGATCGATGCGCATCGCCGCGGTGCAGGGCAACGGCCCGAGCGGCTACTTCGATGAGCGAGAACCGTACTCGCTCGTCGACGCGCAGGCGACGGCGACCGCACCGCTGTTCGGTGAGGACGTCGACCTCCTCGTCTGGCCGGAGGGGTCGCTGGACTACGACCCCTTCCAGACCGATGCCCTCGCCCGGCGGATGAGCTTCGTGAGTTCACGCATCGGGGCACCGCTCCTGGCGAATGCCGCGACAGAGCGCGACGGCCGCTACTACAACACCTCGATGCTGTGGACCGAGGACGGAGCGGCGGAGGAGACGCACGACAAGCGGCATCCGGTGCCCTTCGGCGAGTACGTCCCCGATCGCGCGTTCTTCAACGCCCTCGCGCCCGACCTCATCGGTCTGATCCAGCGGGAGTACACGCCAGGGACGAACAGCTCCGTGATCGACGTCGACGGGGTGCAGGTCGGGCTCGCCATCTGCTTCGACGTCATCTACGACGACGTCGTCGATCAGGGGGTGCGCGACGGCGCAGAGGTTCTCGTCTTCCAGACGAACAACGCCGACTTCCGGGGGACGGACGAGAACCTGCAGCAGCTGGCCTTCGCGCGCATGCGCGCTATCGAGACCGGCCGCAGCGTGGTGAACATCTCCACGGTCGGCACGAGTCAGATCATCCGTGCCGACGGCAGCACCGTCTCGAGTCTGGACGCAGATGAGGCCGGAGCGATGCTCGAGAACGTCGAGCTCCGATCCGGCCTCACGGCGGGTGTCGTCCTGGGCCCGTGGATCCAGCAGCTTCTGCTGTGGGGCGGGCTGGGCGCGCTGATCGTCGGGTGGTGGCGCGCCCGGAGGCGCTAGGCGCCGATCTTCTCGCGGGTGGGGTCTTCGCCGGCTCCACGACGCGCGCGGATGAATGCGAGGCGCTCCTCGAGCAGCTCCTCGAGCTCGGCGCGCGTGCGGCGCTCCATCAGCATGTCCCAGTGGGTGCGGGCGGCCTTCTCGTCGGCCGCGTCCAGCGTGACGGCCTGGCCGTCGACGTTCAGACGTGCCTCGGCGCCGCAGGCACGGCACTCCCAGGTCTGCGGCGCCTCTGCATCGGCCGCGAACATGAGCGTCGTGACATGGCCGCACGTGTCACAGGTGTAGGTGGTCTCTCGGCGCTCCATGAAGACGACACCCTCTTCGCTCTGTAGGCTCTGGGCGCCGAGTCGGATGCCGCGTAGGCTGCGATCTGCCATTGTGTGGTCCTCTCGTCTCTGCCAGGTATAACGTTCCGACCTGTGCGCTTCATCCACGCGAACGCTTTCCCTGAACGATTCACAGCGGAATCCCAGCGCGCTCGAGAGGCGGGGAAAGGGCGCTCAGCGACGCAGCGCAGCCAGGGCGAGATCGGCCCGATCGGAGACCACGCCGTCGACGCCCAGACCGGTGAGCCGGACCATGTCCGCGGGCTCGTTCACGGTCCAGACGTGCACTTCGACTCCGTGCCGATGGGCGGCTGTGAGCACAGCGGGCGTGAGTACCCGGACGGCGCCGTGGTGCTCCGGGATCTGCAGAGCATCGATGTCGCGGAGCACCCGCCCGGTGGGGAGTCGAAGCGCCGAGAGCGCACGGAGTGCGGCGATGGTGCGGCTGCCACCCGAGGTCGCGGGGCGGAGTCCGGCACCTGCCCGGAGCACCGACGCGATGGCAGCTCGACGCCTGCGGTCGTCGAAGCTCGTGACCAGCACGCGGTGCGTGTCCTCGCTGAGGATTCCGCCAAGCGGCCCGACGGCTTCGGCGGTCTTCACGTCGATGTTGAAGCGGGTCGAGGGAAAGGTCGCAAGCGCCTCGGCCACGGTGAGCAGGCCGCCGTGATCGGCGAACATGCTCGCGAGATCCCTCGTGCGCACCTCGCGCACGAGGCGGGTGTCTCCGGTGAGCCGCTTCAGGGACGAGTCGTGGAAGAGCACGACGTCGCCGTCGGCGGTCACCTGGCAGTCTGTCTCGATGTACTCGGCGCCGGCGGCATGAGCGGCGGCGAAGGCGGCAGCCGAGTTCTCCCACACACCCGAGTCCTCGCCCTCCGCGGTGATGAGGCCACGGTGGGCGAGGACTCGCGGGTGTGCGGTCTTCTCGAAGTACGGGTGCGTCACGCGCCGGGCGTGCCGACGGGCGGTTGACCGGGCTTGGGCGTGAACGCGCTGCCGATGCTCTTCAGCGCCTCCGTGAGCTCGCTCGGGATGATCCACAGCTTGCTCGACTCGCTCTCGCTGATCTTCGGCAGCATCTGCAGGTACTGGTAGGCGAGGAGCTTGTCGTCTGGCTGCCCCTGGTGGATCGCGCTGAAGACGTTCTGGATGGCTTCTGCCTCACCCTGTGCACGCAGCACCGCAGCCTGCTTGTCGCCCTCTGCGCGGAGGATCTCCGCCTGTCGACGGCCTTCCGCCTCGAGGATCTGCGACTGCTTGGAACCCTCGGCGGTGAGGATCGCTGCGCGGCGGTCACGCTCGGCGCGCATCTGCTTCTCCATGGAGTCCTGGATGGAGACGGGCGGGTCGATCGCCTTGAGCTCGACGCGTCCGACGCGGATGCCCCACTTGCCGGTCGCCTCGTCGAGCACGACGCGGAGCTGGCCGTTGATGTTGTCGCGGCTGGTCAGTGCCTCTTCGAGGTTGAGACCACCGACGACGTTTCGCAGGGTCGTCGTGGTCAGCTGTTCGACGGCGCCCAGGTAGTTGGCGATCTCGTAGGTCGCGGCACGAGCGTCCGTGACCTGGAAGTAGACCACCGTGTCGATGGAGACGACCAGGTTGTCCTCGGTGATGACCGGCTGCGGCGGGAACGAGACGACCTGCTCCCGCATGTCGATCAGCGGGCGCAGACGGTCGATGAACGGAACCAGGATGTTGAGGCCGGGCGTGAGGGTCTTGTGATACCGCCCGAGTCGTTCGACGACGCCGGCGGTCGCCTGGGGGATGATGCGGATGGATCGGGCCAGCGTGACCACCACGAAGATGATGATCGCGATGACGAGGATCCAGCCGATGGCGGCCGGGATGAACGAGCTGTCGTTCACGGGGTGCTCCTAGTCGTTGACGGGTCGGACGGTCGCGGTGGCGCCGTTGATGGCGGTGACGGCGATCGGCGATCCCTGGGGGATCGGCATCGAGGTCGCCGTGCGTGCGGTCCAGGTGTCGCCGTTGCTGAGCTTGACCTGTCCCGAGATCTGGGTGACGTCCTGCAACGCCGTGCCGCGGAGGTCGACGAGGGCCTCGACGTTGGATTTGGTCGGGTCCTCGCCCCGGTGGAGTCGCCGGATCAACGGTGGGCGCAGGAACAGGATGAAGAGCGCGGCTGCACCTGCGGCCACGAGCACCTGCACCCACACCGGCACGCCGAGGAAGTCGGTCACGAGCCCGATCGCACTGCCGAAGCTCAGCATCAGGAAGGTGAAGTCGAGGGTCAGCATCTCGATCACGAGGAAGAGGGCGATGAGGACCAGCCACCCCACCCATGCCCACTGATCGACGAACTGGACGAATGTTGCGAAGTTGTCCATGAGGCCTCCCTGTTGCGGTCAACCTATCACGCGGGGTGTTCGCCGCAGGGGTGTCGGACGCCTCCTTGCTAGTCTGAGGGGGCCGTGCGATCACGGCGATCCACGCACTTGAGGAGTCACCGTGACCGACGTTCTTCCCGCAGGTTCTCTCGACGGCAAGGTCGCCCTTGTCACCGGTTCTTCGCGAGGCATCGGGGCCGACACGGTGCGGTACCTCGCCGAAGCGGGCGCCGACGTCGTCATCAATTTCCGCAACAAGGCTCCGCGAGCCGAGAAGCTCGCCGCGCAGCTGCGCGAGCTCGGTCGTCGCGTGCTGACCGTAGGGGCCGACCTGACCGACCCCGCCTCGGTCGGGGAGATGTTCGACGCCGTCAAGGCGGAGTTCGGGCGCCTCGACGTACTCGTGCTGAACGCGTCGGGCGGCATGGAGTCGGGCATGGCCGAGGACTACGCGCTCACCCTCAACCGCGACGCGCAGCTCAACGTCCTCGACGCCGCGACGCCGCTGCTCGACGACGGCGCCCGCGTCGTCTTCGTCACGAGCCACCAGGCGCACTTCATCCGGACGACGCCCACGATGCCGGAGTACGAGCCGGTCGCGCTGTCGAAGCGCGCGGGCGAGGATGCTCTGCGCGAGCGCATCCCGGAACTCACCGAGAAGGGCATCGGCTTCACTGTGGTGTCCGGCGACATGATCGAGGGCACCATCACCGCCACGCTCCTGGAGCGCGCGAACCCGGGTGCGATCGCCGAGCGGCGCGAGTCGGCCGGCAAGCTCTACAACGTCTCGGAGTTCGCCGCGGAGGTCGCACGCGCCGCCGTCGACCCGGTGCCCGCCGACAACACCCGTCTGGTGGGCGATGTCAGCGGCTTCACCGCCGAGTGACTCCCTGGACATGAGAGAGGGCCCCGTCCGTTCGGACGGGGCCCTCTCTGCTCGTGCGGATGTCAGTTCACGGTGTCGGCGCGCACAGCATCCGCTGCATCCTTCGCGTCCTTGCCGATCGTGATCGCGCGGACGATCTGCACGATGCCCAGGGCGACGAGCGAGATGCCGAAGACCAGCCAGAGCACGGCAGCGGCGAACAGCGGCGAGAACAGGACGACGATTCCCGCGATGATGCTCAGCAGGGCGTAGAGGAGCGTCCAGACCCTCGAGCCGTCCTGTCCGAGCAGCGACAGCGAGACCACCCCGTCGACGATCCAGCTGATCCCGATGAAGATCACGACGACGAGAGCCAGGGTCGCCGCGGCGGCGCCGAGATTGGCGAAGGCGATGACGCCGGCGGCGATGTAGAGCAGTCCGAGGACGATGTGGCCGACTCGCGCCCACCCGCCCTTGCGGTGCGAGAAGATGCCGAGGCCGATGTAGACGAGCCCGGCGACGATCAGGTACGAGGCGAAGATGCCCGTGACGATCACTGCCGACTTCACCGGCCACACGAGCAGGACGATGCCGGCGATGAGTGCGAGCGCACCCGATACGGCGAGGGTGATGCGGATGGACCTGAACAGTGATTTCGCTTCGTTCGCGAGTGATTCAGACATGGTTGGGGACCCTTTCTGAGAAAACCCTGTGAGGGGTGGTCACAGAATATCGCTGTGGCGCCCGGAATGGGGGAGGAGTGCTCGCGGGCGACGCGGGAGTTCACGCGAGGCCACGAAGCGCCATGGCACTATCGAGTGGTGACTTTCGACGAGGATGCCCGGCTCCGCGAGCTCGTCGTCATGCGCAGGGTTCGCGACCGCATCGACAGGGAGTATGCGAAGCCGCTCGACGTGGAGGCGCTCGCGCGCGGTGTGCACATGTCGGCCGGTCACCTCAGCCGCCGATTCCGTGACGCCTACGGCGAGTCCCCGTACTCGTACCTCATGACGCGGCGCATCGAACGCGCCATGGCGCTCCTGCGGCGCGGCGACCTCACCGTGACCGAGGTGTGCTTCGAGGTCGGATGCTCGTCGCTCGGCACCTTCAGCACCCGCTTCACCGAGCTGGTGGGTGTCTCACCCCGGGTGTACCGTGAACGCGCCGCCAACGTCGACGGCATCCCGACCTTCCAGGTCAAGCAGGTCATCCGACCGATCAGGAATCAAGAAGCACCCCGCACCGACGCGAACCTAACCTGAACCCATGAACATCAGCATCCACTACGCCTTCCTCCCGCACACGGATGCCGAGGCGGCCCTCGGCTTCTACCGCGACGCCCTCGGATTCGAGGTGCGCAACGACGTCGGCTATGACGGGCTCCGCTGGCTCACCGTCGGACCCGAAGGCCAGCCGGGGACGTCGATCGTGCTGCACCCGCCTGCTACGGACCCCGGTCTCACCGACGCCGAGCGACGCACCATCGTGGAGCTGATCGCGAAGGGGAGCTACGGCGCGCTCACGCTCGCGAGCGACGACCTCGACGGTCTGTTCGAGCGACTCGTCGAGAAGGGCGCCGATGTCGTCCAGGAGCCGATGGATCAGCCGTACGGCGTCCGCGACTGCGCCTTCCGCGATCCAGCAGGCAACCTGCTCCGTATCAACCAGGCCGGCTGAGCCCGCCCGACCGTTCGAGGAACCCATGACCCACGCCGCCGACGCCCACGACCTCATCCGCGTGCAGGGCGCACGCGAGAACAACCTGAAGGAGGTCAGCGTCGACATCCCGAAACGACGCCTGACCGTGTTCACCGGCGTCTCCGGTTCGGGGAAGAGCTCGCTGGTCTTCGACACCATCGCCGCCGAGTCGCGGCGCATGATCGATGAGACGTACAGCGCCTTCGTGCAGGGGTTCATGCCCTCCGTGCCCCGGCCCGACGTCGACGTGCTCGAGGGGCTGACCACGGCGATCATCGTCGACCAGGAGCGACTGGGGGCGAATCCGCGCTCCACGGTCGGCACGGTGACGGATGCCAACGCGATGCTGCGCATCCTCTTCAGCAAGCTGGGGCAACCGTACATCGGCGGACCCACCGCCTTCTCGTTCAACATCCCGACGCAGAGGGCGAGCGGGGTGATGACGGGACCGGGCGGTGAGAAGAAGATCGTCAAGGATGCGATCTATCTCGGCGGCATGTGTCCGCGATGCGAGGGCAGGGGAGCGGTCTCCGACCTCGACCTCTCGCAGATCGTGGACGAGTCGAAGTCGCTCGACGAGGGGGCCATCATGGTTCCCGGGTACACCGCCGACGGATGGATGGTGAAGGGGTTCTCCCAGTCGGGTTTCTACCCGGGCGACAAGCCGATCGCGGAGTTCACGGAGAAGCAGCGGCACCTGTTCCTCTACGGAGAGGTGACGAAGGTCAAGATCTCCGGAATCAACATGACCTACGAGGGCCTGATCCCGAAGATCACGAAGTCGATGCTGTCGAAGGATCTCGAGGCTCTGCAGCCGCACGTCCGCGCCTTCGTCGAGCGGGTCGCGACGTTCGCGACCTGCCCGGAGTGCGACGGCACCCGTCTCACCGAGGGAGCCCGGTCGTCGAAGATCGACGGCATCAGCATCGCCGATGCCTGCCGCATGCAGGTGACCGATCTGGCGGAGTGGGTACGGGGGCTCGACCTGCCCGGTGCCGGCCCGCTGCTCGACGCACTGCGCGCGAATCTCGACGCATTCGTCACGCTCGGGCTGGGCTACCTGAGCCTGGAGCGCCCCTCCGGCACCCTCTCGGGCGGAGAGGCGCAGCGCATCAAGATGCTGCGGCATCTCGGCTCATCGCTCACCGACGTCACCTATGTCTTCGACGAGCCGACGATCGGCCTGCACCCGCACGACATCCAGCGGATGAACAGCCTGCTGCTGCGGTTGCGAGACAAGGGCAACACCGTCCTCGTCGTGGAGCACAAGCCCGAGACCATCGCGATCGGCGATCACGTCGTCGACCTCGGACCCGGCGCCGGGAGCGCCGGAGGGGACATCTGCTTCGAGGGCACCGTCGAGGGGCTGAGGTCCAGCGGAACGCGCACCGGATCGCACCTCGACGATCGCGCGCAGGTGAAGGAGACCGTGCGCGAGAGGTCGGGGGTCATCGAGATCCGCGGTGCGAAGGAGAACAACCTGCAGGATGTCGACGTCGACATCCCGACGGGAGTCCTCACCGTCGTCACCGGAGTCGCCGGGTCGGGCAAGAGCTCGCTCATCCACGGCTCGGTGTCGAAGCGCGATGGCGTCGTCTCGATCGACCAGTCGGCGATCAAGGGCTCTCGGCGCAGCAACCCCGCCACCTACACCGGGCTGCTGGAGCCGATCCGCAAGGCCTTCGCCAAGGCGAACGGCGTCAAGCCGGCGCTCTTCAGTGCGAACTCCGAAGGGGCGTGCCCGACCTGCAAGGGGGCAGGCGTGATCATCACCGAGCTCGGGTTCATGGACACCATCGAGACCCCGTGCGAGGACTGCGGCGGCAAGCGCTTCCAGGCCGCTGTGCTGGAGTACAAGCTGGGGGGCAAGGACATCACCGAGGTACTCGACCTCCCGGTGTCCGAGGCCAGGGAGTTCTTCTCCGACGGCGAGGCCAAGCTCCCGGCAGCGGCGGCGATCCTGGGACGCCTGGCAGACGTGGGGCTCGGCTACCTCGCCCTCGGCCAGCCCCTGTCGACCCTGTCGGGTGGCGAGCGTCAGCGCATCAAGCTGGCCATCCAGATGGGGGAGAAGGGCGACGTCTACGTGCTCGACGAGCCGACCACGGGCCTGCACCTCGCAGACGTCCGGAACATCCTCGGACTGCTCGACCGTCTCGTCGAATCGGGCAAGAGCGTCATCGTCATCGAGCATCATCAGGCCGTCATGGCTCACGCGGACTGGATCATCGATATCGGTCCCGGCGCGGGGCACGACGGCGGTCGCGTCGTGTTCGAGGGAACCCCCGCCGAGCTGGTCGCCGCGCGGTCGACCCTCACGGGCGAACACCTGGCCGCCTACGTCGGGGCCTGACACGGACGTCGCGCCCTGAGCCCGAACAAGGAGAAGACATGTCCCTGGTGCGCGTGCACAACTTCACGATCTCGCTCGACGGTTACGGAGCAGGGGAGGGGCAGACACTCGAGGCGCCCTTCGGTCACGCGGGCTCGCGACTGATGCAGTGGGCGTTCGGGACGCGCACGTTCCGCCGTATGGGGCTTCCGGGTGACGGACCGGGATCCGAGGGAGTCGACGACTCGTTCGCGCGGCGATGGAAGGAGGGCATCGGCGCCGAGATCATGGGGCGCAACAAGTTCGGCCCTCAGCGAGGACCCTGGACCGACGAGGAGTGGCGAGGCTGGTGGGGCGAGGAGCCGCCGTTCCACACGCCGGTGGTCGTCCTCACGCGCCACCCGCGGGACCCGATCGTCATGGGAGGCGGCACGACCTTCCACTTTCTGGATGCCGAGCCGGCCGAGGCGCTGCGCCGAGCCCGGGAGCTCGCGGGAGACGCAGACGTGAGGATCGGCGGAGGCGTCACGACCGTGCGCCAGTTCCTCGCGGCCGATCTCGTCGACCGCATGCATCTGGTCGTCGCGCCGATCGTCCTCGGACGAGGTGAGCGTCTGTGGGACGGACTGGAGGGACTCGAGGAGCGCTTCGAGATCGAGGCCACGCCGTCACCGCTCGGTGTCGTGCACCTCAACCTCACCCGGCGCGAGCGCTGAGAGGCGTCCTCAGGCGCGATCTTTACGAGCGACGATCGTGTACGTGGTCGGCACCAGCTCGCGTTCTGCTTCGGGCCAGGCGTAGCCGCCGGGAACCTCCACCATGCGCGTGCTGAACCGCCAGGGGAGTGTGCGGCCCTCGTCGAAGTGCACGAGGCGGAGTCCCGAGCGGAGCAGCGCGCCGATGATCTCGGAGAGCGGATGCGGCCACTCGTAGGTGCGGCTGTGGGCCACGGTGCCCTCACCGGCGTAGGTCGACTCGTCATCCCACTGCTGAGCACGACCGCTGCCGAAGTACGGATACCGGATCGCAAGTCCCGGCGCGTTCTCGTCGAGCGCGTAGAGAGCCGGGTGTGCGTCGCGGATGAAGAATGTGCCACCGTCGCGAAGCAACCCGAAGACCTGTTCGGCCCAACGGTCCAGATCGTGCAGCCAGCAGATCGTGCCGATGCTGGTATAGACCACGTCGAAGTCGCCGCTCACAGCGGTCCGGGCGTCCAGGACGTCTGTCTGCACCCAGGTGGCCGTGACGCCCGTGCGTCGAGCGAGGTCTGCGGCGGCCGCCAGAGCGGGTTCCGAGAAGTCCACGCCGGTGACCCGAGCGCCGGCGCGTGCCAGAGAGATCGTGTCGGTGCCGATGTGGCATTGCAGGTGGCAGAGATCGAGGCCGGACAGCGAGCCGTTCGCGAGGAATCGTTCCAGCACAGGGACGTCAGCGCGGACGACATCGCTGAGATGCGACGGCTCGTCGAATGCCTCGAGGCCGTAGGCGACCTGATGGAGAGGAACCCGATCGTCCCAGTTCTGCTGGTTCACCTCGCGCGCGTCGGCCCACGCCACGTCCACTGATTCACCGTCCACGGAGCGAGCCTACCGACCGCCCGCGGAGAATGGAGAAGAACCGATAATGCACATTATGTCAGTTCAGGTAAATCCCGACGCTGGCTAGGCTCGGTTCATGCTCCGCCCCCGCTCCCTCGAACTCCACGTCGACCGCGACAGCGTCGCGATGGGAGACGATGCGGTCTCGCACGCCGGTGTGCTCACCGTCCGGCGCGGCACTCCGCTCAGCGCGGCCATCGAACAGAGTGCACCCGAGATCAGGTCACCGGGATGGTCCTGGGTCGCCGTCGTGGACGGCGAGACCGCCGCGGTCTGGTCGGTCGACCACGGAGTGCAGTTGCTCGTCGCTGATCGCCGGCTCAGGCGCGGACCGGTCGATGTCTTCTTCCGCTACTTCGTCCAGATCGACCCGGCCTGGCTGTTCGATCGACTCGCTCGCGGAGAGAGACCCGACCGGCGGGCGCTCGAGGAGCAGTACGCGCCGATCGCGCGCGAGAGGTACCGAGCGGAGCTGCGTCGCCGGGAACGCGAGCTCGACGGACGCCTACTGAGCACCGCCTGCGTCGAAGCCCTTCGTCGGTTCGGGGCCGACATCACCCTGCACGCGGATGTCGCCTGCGAGTTCGCCCACGGCGACGACGACTGGGTCGTGCGTCGCGCAGACACCATGTTCCAGGTCTTCCGAGGACGCGGTGGGCCGATCGCTTCGCTCCGACCCCACGCCTTCGGCGAGGCGTGGCTCATCGGGATGCTGGGTGCGGCCGTGCGCGTCGCGGAAGGGCGGGAAGCGCTCCCGGACGCCGCGGTCTCCCCCGACCTCGAACTCACTCGGTCCGGTGGCCGGTGGATGTCACGTGGACCGACGGTCGTTCAGGTGCATTCCGAGCTCGCGGCTCGTGTCGCACAGCTCGCTCACGGACGCTCCGTCTCTCAGATGGTCGAGGTGCTTGACGCCTGACGCGGCGACCGGAGCCGCCCCCGACCAGGAGTAGCGTGGAAGGGTGACGTCCGCTGCCCACTCCCCTGTGTTGAACCCGGGATGGAAGGCCTGGCTGATCTGGTCGGTCGGCGTCGCCGCCTACGTGCTCGCGATCACGAATCGCACCTCGCTCGGGGCTGTGGGCGTCGATGCAGCCGATCGGTTCATGGCCGACGCCTCGACGCTCGCGCTCTTCGCCGTCGTCCAGCTCGCGGTGTACGGCGGTATGCAGATCCCCATCGGCATCCTGCTGGATCGCTACGGCTCCCGTCCGATCATGACCGTCGGGATGCTGCTGATGGCTGTCGGGCAACTGACCATGGCCTTCTCCCCCAGCATCGGCATCGCGATCGTCGCCCGCATCCTGCTCGGCGCGGGTGACGCCGCCGTCTTCCCCGCGGTGCTGCGCCTGGTGGCCACCTGGTTCCCCGCCCAGCGAGGCCCCGTGATGGTGCAGTTCACCGGAATCATCGGGCAGGCCGGGCAACTCGTCGCACTCGTGCCGCTGGCCGCCCTGCTGCATGCGACGTCTTGGACCATCACGTTCGGCAGCATCGCCGGGCTCGGCGTCCTCTTCACGGTCCTCGTCGCCGTCGTCATCCGCAACCGGCCGCCCGAGCGCACGGTCGACGTCTCGGTGAACACCGACACCGGCGTCGTGCGCGTCGTGACATCGGCGATAGACACCGGCGTCGGCATCCGCGCGGCGTGGGCGCACCCCGGCACGCGTCTCGCTTTCTGGTCGCACTTCACGACACCGTTCGCGGGCACCGCTTTCATCCTTCTGTGGGGGATGCCGTTCCTCACCGCGGCGCAGGGACTCGACACGGCCCATGCCGCCGGCATCATCTCCGTGTACGTCGTCGCGGGAATGGCACTGGGGCCCGTGATCGGAGAGCTGTCGCGGCGCTGGCCGAACCGACGGTCCTTCGCTCTCGTCCTCCCCGCCGTGGTCGTGCAGCTGGTTGCGTGGACGACCGTCATCGCCCTTCCGGGTCCCTCCCCGGTCTGGCTGCTCTACGTGTTGGCCGTTGCGCTGGCGACGGGAGGCCCCGCGAGCATGATCGCCTTCGACCACGCCCGCACGCACAACCCGTCGCACCGTCTCAGCACCGCCACCGGCGTGACGAATGCCGGCGGCTTCATCGCGGCTCTCATCGCCATCTTCCTCATCGGCCTCGTGCTGGATCTGCAGGGCGCGGGAACGCCGGAGACCTATTCGCTGGAGGCGTTCCGCATCGCGTTCCTCATGCCGATCCCGCTCTGGCTCCTCGGGATGACGTTCATCCTGATCGAGCGCAAGCGCACCCGCATCCGCGTCGGTCTGGACCCGGAGCGCCGTCGCTGACGCGGAGGCGCGCCGGATGGAGTGCCCTCAGCGCAGCAGCTGCTGGAACGTCTCGATGATGAGTTCGAGGCTGACCCGCTCCGGAACCTCGGCGTCGCCGGCTTCGAACTCCGCGAGCTCGACGCCCTTCACGGCCTCGACGGGAAGGGCTGCGAAGATCGCGGCGATCTGGTGCGGCAGGAGGCCGTCGCCGACTCGATAGGCGGCGGGTATGTAGCCGGGTTCGAGCACGTCCCAGTCGACGTGGATCCACACCGGACGCCCGTCGACGAGCTCGAGCACCCGCTCCGGCGTGCTCTCCGCAGGAGCGAGAACGGTCGCCCCGGCATCCGCGAGGAGATCGGCCTCGGCGGGATCGATGTCGCGGCCGCCGACGATCACGACGCGCGAAGGATCGACTCCTGCGCCGTGCCCGCTGTCCCACAGGCCGCTCGCGGCGGCGAGCACCATGCCCCCGAGGTATCCGGACTCCGTGGTGCCGGGAGTGTGGAAGTCGCCGTGCGCGTCGAACCACAGCACGATGGCGTCGGGGTACCGCTCGGCGGCGGCAGGCAGGGAGCCGAGGCTCGCCGCGCACGTGTTCGTCGCGAGCAGGGGCACCTGTCGCGCGTCGATCGCCGCACGCACGGCATCCCGGAGCCCGTGCAGCGTCTCTTCGGCCTCGGGCAGCGCGGTCGTCCAGTCGTCCGTCCTCGCCGCGCTGGGAACGCCGACCGTGTGCGGTGTCGTGCCGAGGAGTGCGGCAAACCGCTCCCCCACGAGCCGGGCGCCCACGAGGGCGCCGTCGGTGCGATCGGCGACGCGTCCCTGGGACACGATGAGGGAGAAGCGGGAGGTCATCCCCTCAGCTTCGCACCTCTCCGGTATACCGGGCAAAACGGCGCATCCACGGCTCCCGCGGGCTTCGCTCAATCCCGGGGGTGGCGCAGGGGCGTCCACCCGAAGGGGATCCGGCCGTCCGAGAACGACCGCTCTCGGTCGTCCTGCTCCGACCACCCCTGGGCCGCCTGGGGATCGTCGAAACCGCCTCGTGCCACGCGGAATCCGACATCGTCCTGCGCGGTGCGCGGAGAACCGCCGCGCCGGACGGAGGCTCGGACGCTCCACGCCTCGTCGGCGAATCCGCCGCCCCGGAAGACCCGGTACTCGCCGTAGCGCTCGGGGTCGAGCAGATCCCAGCACCACTCCCACGTGTTGCCCAGCGTGTCGAACAGCCCGAAGAGGTTCGGGAGCTTGCCGCCCACCTCCTGCGGGGCACGGACACCGTCGGCGCTCGTCCAGGCGGCGTCCGACAGCGGAGCGTAATGCGGTCCGATCGAACCGGCGCGGCAGGCGTACTCCCACTCCGCCTCGGTGGGCAGACGGTAGCCGTCCCCCGTCGCGTCCCACACGACGTCCTCGCCGTCGAAACGGTAGACGGGGTCGAGACCCTCCCACTCGGACGCCGCGTTGCAGAAGTGCACGGCCCGCAGCCAACTGATGTCGACGGCGGGACGACGCGGATGCCGCGAGGGCACCGGAAGGATCTCGGCCAGCTGCTCCTCCGTCACGGCGAAGACGCCGATCTCGAAGCTCTCAAGCTCGACGGTGCGCTCGGCCCTGCGTCGCGCGTCGTGCAACGTCACCTGCCCGCCGGGGAGGCGCTGCAGCTCGAGATCCGTCACGCCTGAGGCATCCGTTCCACCCAGTCGGGGTACTTGGCAGCGCGCCCGTCTCCCGACGAGGTGCGCGTCAGCCGACGACGCACCCACGGCCCGACGAACTCGCGGTAGTAGGCCAGTCCCGACGGTCCGGCCATCGCCGCCGCGGTCGGAGACCACCAGGCTGCCGGCGGCTCGAACCCCAGTGCGTGGAGCACACGGGCCGCGACGCGGTGGTGACCGGCGGCATTCATGTGCAGACGGTCTTCCGACCAGTACGGCGCTCTCGCGAGCTCTCGATCGGGCCAATTGAGCGCGCGGACGACGTCGGGACGATCTTCCACCCGACGCAGCACCGCCTCGGAGAGCAGATCCCCACGGCGCTGCACGACGGTGCCCATCGGGAGCTGACCGCTGGGGTTGGCTCCCGACAGCAGGATGAGTGTGACGCCCTCTTCGTCGCAGCGGCGCAGAACGCGGCTGAACGCATCGGCGATGTGTTCGAGGTCGGATCGCGGACGAAGCATGTCGTTGCCTCCGCCGTTGAACGAGAGGTGCGTCGGACGCAGGGCCAGCGCCGGTTCGAGCTGCTGCTCGACGATCGGCCAGGCGAGCTTGCCCCGGATCGCGAGGTTCGCGTACTGGACCGGGTGCCCCGCGGCATCCGCCCATCCCTGGGCCACGAGATCAGCCCAGCCGCGTTCTCGACCGTCGGGAAGGACATCGCCGACGCCCTCCGTGAAGGAGTCCCCGATCGCCACGTAGCGCACATCTGTCACCTCGCCAGCATATTGGCGTATCGGTGGTGCGGCTCACCGATCGTCGAGCGCGACTCCCCCGCGATCGGCCAGGCCCCAGGCCGCCGCCGCCGCGACGACGAAGCAGGCCCCGAACACGACGAACAGCGTCGCCACTCCCCCGGCGACGAGGAGGACGGGAACGGCCAGTGGCGCGGCGATCGACGCCAGACGGCCGATGCCTGCCGCCCAGCCCGCGCCGGTACCCCGAAGAGACGTGGGGTAGATCTCGGGCGTGACGGCGTACAGCGCACCCCACGCGCCCAGATTGAAGAACGACAGCGCCATCCCCGAGGCGACGATCGCGACCTCCGTGGTCGACGTGCCGAAGAAGACGGCGGAGACCGCGGAGCCCACCAGGAACACCGACAGCGTGACGCGGCGTCCCCAGACCTCGATCAGCCACGCTGCGACCGCGTAGCCCGGAAGCTGCGCGAGAGTGATGATGAGCGTGAACCCGAACGAGCGCACGAGGTCGAAGCCGGCGTCGACGAGGATGCTGGGGATCCAGATGAAGGCGCCGTAGTACGCGAAGTTGACGCACAACCAGACCACCCAGAGACACAGCGTGCGCACCCGGAACTCCGGGCTCCACAGAGCGGACAGCCGGGCCCGCACGGTCACCGCGATCGGCTGCGTCGCCGGTTCCCTGCGGATGGCCGGGGTCCGCTCGATCTCCGCGTCGACCTCGAACGCCGAGACGATGCGGTCGGCCTCTGCTATCCGGCCCTTCGAGGCGAGCCACCGGGGAGACTCCGGCAGTCCCCAGCGCACGATCAGCGCATACACCGCGGGGATCGCGCCGAGTGCGAACGCCCACCGCCAGCCGTTCTCGGATGCCGGGATCACGAAGTATCCGATGACCGCCGCTGCCGTCCATCCCAGCGCCCAGAAGGCCTCGAGGAAGACGATGAGGCGCCCGCGGATGCGGGCCGGCGCGAACTCGCTCACGTACGTCGACGCGACCGGCAGCTCCGCCCCGAGACCCAGGCCGACGAGGAACCGCAGCACGAGGAGCGCTGCCAGACCGCCCACCAGAGCACTCGCGCCCGTTGCGACGCCGTAGACGAGCAAGGTCAAGGCGAAGACCTGACGCCGCCCGAGACGATCAGCGAGCAGGCCGCCCAGGGTGGCCCCGAGTGCCATGCCGATGAACCCGACCGAGGCCACCCACCCGGCATCCGTCTTCGTCAGACCCCATTGCTGGGTGAGGGCAGCGAGGATGAACGAGATCAGCCCTACATCCATCGCGTCGAGCGCCCAGCCGACCCCCGAGCCCGTCAGCAGGCGCAGGTGCCGACGCGTGAACGGGAGATCATCGAGACGGCCGGCGAGCGACTCACGGCTCGGCAGGACGGGTTGTGCCATGCCCCCATCGTAGGGGCGTCCGGGCGTCGGATCGCCTCCTCGCGGCCCGCCTCAGTCGTTCGCGGCGAGGAGCCGTCGTACGCGCGGGATCACCTCGGTACCGTACAGCTCGACGCTCCGCATCAGCGCCTCGTGCGAGATGGTGCCCGTGGAGTACTTCAGGTCGAAGCGCCCCAGGCCGAGGGTGGTCACCGTGTCAGCGATCTTGGCCGCGACGCGGTCCGGAGAGCCTGCGTAGATGGCGCCGGCCGGGCCCACGTCGTTCTGGAAGCGCGCACGGCTGTAGGGCGGCCAACCGCGCTCGGCGCCGATCGTGTTGTTCATGGCCTCGAACCCGGAGTACGCGGCCTCCCACGCTTCCTCGTCGGTCTCGGCGATGTGCCCGGGGGAATGCACGGAGATCGGCTGCGCGGTCGTGCCGAACGACGCGACCGACCGGTGGTACAGGTCGACGAAGGGTGCGAATCGCCCGGCGGGACCGCCGATGATCGCGAGCATCAGACCGAGACCGTGCCGCGCGACTCGCACGACGGATTCGGGACTGCCACCGACACCGACCCACGTGCGGAGACCCTTCTCGGTCTTCGGGAAGACGTCGGCGTTCTCGAGAGAGGCCCTCATGCTGCCGGACCAGGTGACCGGCTCCTCTTTGAGGAGTTCGACGAACAGCTCGAGCTTCTGCTCGAAGAGGGCGTCGTAGTCGCGGAGGTCGTATCCGAACAGCGGGAACGACTCGATGAACGATCCCCGGCCGAGAACGACCTCCGCCCGCCCGTCGGACAGGGCGTCGAGCGTAGAGAAACGCTCGAACACGCGCACCGGATCGTCGGACGAGAGAACGGTGACCGCGGTTCCGAGCCGCATCCGCTCGGTGCGCCCGGCGATCGTCGCGAGCACCATCTCCGGCGACGAGATCGCGAACTCCCGCCGGTGGTGCTCCCCCACACCGAAGTAGTCCACCCCGACCGCGTCGGCGAGCACCGCCTGGTCCACGACGTTGCGGATCGTCTGAGCGCCCGAGAGCAGCTCGCCGTCCCCGTCGCGGGTGATGTCTCCGAACGTGTCCAGCCCGAACTCGATGTCCATGTCAGCTCCTTCTATTCAGTTGAATGAACATCGGTCCGGGCGCGGACATTCCCGTCACCGCTCGAGCAGTGCCCTACGGAGAGTGTCGAGGCCGACGCCACCCATGTCGAGGGCGCGCTTGTGGAACTCCTTGATGTCGAAGCCCGCGCCCTTCTCCGCCTGATACGCGTCGCGGACCTGCTCCCAGATGCGCTGACCGACCTTGTACGACGGGGCCTGTCCGGGCCAGCCGAGGTAGCGATTCACCTCGAACTGCACGAACTGGTCGGACATGTTCACGTTCTTGCGCATGAAGTGGAGCGCGTAGTCGGCGTCCCACACTCCCTCGCCGTCGAGACGGGGCTTGCCGAGGTGCACGCCGATGTCGAGCACGACACGGGCTGCTCGCATGCGCTGACCGTCGAGCATCCCGAGGCGGTCAGCCGGATCGTCGAGGTAGCCGAGCTGCTGCATGAGTCGCTCGGCGTAGAGCGCCCAGCCCTCGGCGTGGCCCGAGGTGCCGGCGAGCAGGCGGCGCCACGAGTTCAGCTCCGCACGGTTGTACACGGCCTGCGCGATCTGCAGGTGGTGCCCGGGAACGCCCTCGTGATACACGGTGGTGAGCTCACGCCACGTGTCGAACTCCGTGACGCCCTCGGGGACGGACCACCACATGCGGCCGGGGCGGGAGAAGTCGTCGGTCGGGCCGGTGTAGTAGATGCCGCCCTCCTGCGTGGGGGCGATCATGCACTCGAGGGTGCGGATCACCTCGGGGATGTCGAAGTGCGTGGCGCCGAGTTCGGCGACGGCGCGGTCGCTCGTCTCCTGCATCCACCGCTGCAGAGCCTCCGTGCCGACCAGCTTGCGAGCAGGATCCGCTTCGAGATGCGCGACGGCCTCCTCGACAGACGCCCCGGGAAGGATCTCGTTCGCGATCGCGGTCTGCTCGGCGACCATGCGCTCGAGCTCCTCGCGGCCCCACTCGTAGGTCTCGTCGAGGTCGATCGTGGCGCCGAGGAAGCGGCGCGAGTTCAGGGCGTAGAGCTCGCGCCCCACGGCATCCTCCTCGCCGGCCGCGGGAGCGAGCTCTTCCGCGAGGAAGCGGCGCAGCGCTCCATAGGCGACGCGCGCCGATGCCGAGTTGTCGGCGAGGGTGCGGGCGAGGGATGCCGGCAGGTTGCCGTCCTCCGGCGAGGCGTGAGCGACGAACGCCGCGAAGAAGCCGTCGTCGGCGATGTAGCGGTCGATCTGCGTGGCGACCTCGACCACCTGGCGACGCGCAGGGGTGACCCCGGCGGCGATCCCGGCGCGGAGCGTCTCCGTGTAGCCGCGCAGCGCATCGGGCACCGCGGCGAGACGGGTGGCGATCACCGACCAATCGTCCGCAGTGGCCGTGGGCATGAGGTCGAATGCGGACCGCACGTCCTGAGCGGCAGACGCGATCACATTCAGATCCCGGAGGTGCCAGTTCGCCTCGTGCAGCTCGAGATCGAGCGTGAGCTCGGCCGTGAGGTCCGCCTTCGTGACCTCGTCGACGGCGTCGATCGGTTCGAGAGCCGAGAGCTCGGCGAGCGTCGCACGGGTCGCCGTGGCGATGCTCTCATGCCCTTCGGGACTCAGGTCGCCGAAGCGATCGTTGACCTCGTCGCGGCCGATGTACGTGCCGAGCGTCGGCGCCAACTGCACCAGCGTGTCGACCCATCCATCGGCGACCTTGTCGATAGCAGAGGGAGTGCGGGGCTGAGAAGTCATCCCTTCAGCGTAGCCGGACGCCGCCCGCACCACCCACCCGTCAGGCGCTCGCGCGTCAGCGCGCTCGCTCGTCCGTGCGCAGCCTCGTCAGTGCGCAGCCTCGTCAGTGCGCAGCCTCATTCCAGTCCTGGCCGCGACCGACCTGTACGTCGAGCGGGACCGTCAGGTCTGCGGCGTCGCCCATGCGCTGTCGGACGATGCGCTCCGCAGCATCCCACTCACCCGGCGCGACCTCCACGACGAGTTCGTCGTGGATCTGGAGCAGCACGCGGGATGTGAGCCCTTCGGCGCGCAGATCGTCGTGGATGTGGAAGAGCGCGATCTTCATGATGTCGGCCGCGCTCCCCTGGATCGGCGCGTTGAGCGCCGCACGCTCTGCGTTCTCGCGCAGCACCCGGTTGGGTGAGGCCAGGTCCGGGAACGGGCGTCGCCTGCCGAAGATCGTCTCGGTGTACCCGACCTCGCGCGCGGCCAGAACCGACGCCCTGAGGTAATCGCGCACCGCGCCGAACCGGGCGAAGTATTCGACCATCAGCTGCTTGGCCTCGGACTGCTCGATGCGCAGCTGCTTCGACAGACCGAACGCCGAGAGACCGTAGACGAGTCCGTAGGACATGGCCTTGACCTTCGTGCGCATGGCAGCCGTGACGTCGGCGGGATCGACACCGAACACGCGCGCGCCGACGAATCGATGCAGGTCCTCTCCGCTGTTGAACGCCTCGATGAGCCCTTCGTCACCGGACAGGTGCGCCATGATGCGCATCTCGATCTGCGAGTAGTCAGCGGTGAGAAGTGCCTCGTAGCCCTCGCCGACCTGGAAGGCGCTGCGGATGCGGCGCGACTCCTCCGTACGGACGGGGATGTTCTGGAGATTCGGATCGGTGCTCGACAGACGGCCGGTCTGGCTGCCCGTCTGTACGTAGGTCGTGCGCACCCGCTGGTCTGACCCGATCGCCACGTCGAGCGATTCGATGATCTGACGGAGCTTGGTCGCCTCGCGGTGCTGCAGCAGCAGACCGAGGAAGGGGTGCGGATGGGATTCCTGCAGGTCGGCGAGGACCGCGGCATCCGTCGAATACCCGGTCTTCGTCTTGCGAGTCTTCGGAAGCTGCAGGTCGTCGAAGAGCACCTCCTGGAGCTGCTTCGGAGAGCCGAGATTGAACTCGCGCCCGACGATCCCGAATGCCTCCTGCGCGATACCGTCTGCGCGGGTGGCGAGCTCGGAGGAGAAGGTCGACAGCACCTCGTGCGAGACCGCGACACCTGCGACCTCCATGTCGGCGAGCGTCAGCAGTGTCGGGAGCTCGATGTCGGTGAGCACGGTCGCGACCGATTCCGGGATGTCGTCGCGCAGGGCAGCTGCGACACGCAGTGCGAACCATGCCTCCTGCGACGGTGTCGCGCCCTCGGTCTCCGGGACGAGCTGCGTGGGGTCCGCTTCCGGCAACTTCTCCCCCAGGTACCGCTCGACGAGGTCGCCGAGGGTCTTGTCGGGGAAGCTCGGACGCAGCAGCCATCCGGCGAGGCTCGTGTCGTAGGCGAGACCGGAGAGGCGGATGCCGAGGCGCAGGAGGGCCTTCACCTGCGGCTTGGCGTCGTGCAGGATCTTCGGGCGGCCGGACTCGAGCCAGTCGCGCAGCGCTGCTGCCGCATCGTCGGTCCAGTCCAGTTCGCGCAGCTCGGACTCGGTCGCCGCGCCGATGCGCGTCGGGGTCCCGTTCTGGATCACGAGGCGCAGCGCCACTTCGTCCGGGGACTCGACCCACGACAGGAACTCCGCAGGAGTCGCCTCGACGGGAGTGGGCAGCTCGACGACGGTCGCGGGGTCGTCGGCGACCTCGCCCGCGCCGACGGCCTCGAACACCCGCGGCAGCAGGGTACGGAACTCGAGGCGGGCGAAGATGTCGCGCACGGCCTGAGCATCGATCGGTGCCACAGCGAGGTCGGCAGGGGCGACCGGGAGCTCCACATCACGGAGCAGTCGATTCAGCTTGCGGTTTCGACGGACGTCCTCGATGTGCTCGCGCAGGTTTCCGCCGACGACGCCCTTGATCTCGTCCGCTCGGTCGAGCAGCTCGTCGAGCGATCCGAACTGCGTGAGCCACTTGACCGCCGTCTTCTCGCCCACCTTCGGAACACCGGGGAGGTTGTCGCTCGTCTCGCCGACGAGCGCGGCGATGTCGGGATACTGCTCCGGGCGCACGCCGTAGCGCTCCTGGACGGTGGTCGGGTCGTACCGCTTGAGCTGCGAGACACCCTGCACGTTCGGGTAGAGCAATGTGATCTCGTCGTTGACGAGCTGGATGGTGTCGCGGTCGCCGGACACGACCAGCACCTCGTACCCCTGCTCCGCTCCCTGCGTGGACAGCGTCGCGAGGATGTCGTCGGCCTCGATCCCCTCTTTCGTGAGCACGGGGATCGACATCGCGGCGAGGCAGTCCTGCAGCAGCGGGATCTGCCCGCGGAACTCCTGCGGCGTCTCGGAACGGGTCGCCTTGTACTCCGGATACTCGTCGGTGCGGAAGGAGTGGCGCGAGGTGTCGAAGGCGATGGCCAGATGCGTGGGCTGCTCGGCCTTGATGAGGTTCACCAGCATCGAGAGGAAGCCGTAGATGGCGTTCGTGTGCTGGTTGTCCTTGGTGGTGAAGTTGTCGACCGGGAGGGCGAAGAAGGCGCGATAGGCGAGCGAGTGGCCGTCAACGACCATGAGGGTAGGCTTTGCGGAGTCCGTCACCCTGTCAGCCTAACGAGGACGACAGACACCCGCTGAGGAGGATCCATGAGCGAGAGCACCGCGACCAGTCAGGGACTCGACTGGGCGTCCGCTCGGGGCATGGGGGCCCTCGCCGAGAAGATGGGGATGGAGTTCCTCGAGTTCAGCACGCAGCGCTGCGTCGCGACGATGCCGGTCGAGGGCAACACCCAGCCCGTCGGCCTGATGCACGGCGGCGCCTACGTGGTGCTCGGGGAGTCGCTGGGGTCGATGGCCGCGAATCTGCATGCGGGTCCCGGCCGCCTCGCAGTCGGAGTCGACATCAATGCCACCCACACGCGATCGGCGACGTCCGGTGTGGTCACCGGGGTCTGCACTCCGGTGCACCTCGGGCGCAGCATCACGGTGCACGAGATCGTCGTCACCGATGATCAAGGACGTCGGTGCTCCACCATCCGGATCACCAATATGATCAAGGACGCGCCGGCCTGACACCGGCGCACTCCGGCCGCTCCGCGACCTCGAACGAGGCGCGGGGTCCCGCGATGACGGTCTGTGGAGAAAGGGTCTTCAGGCAAGGATCCGCTGGAAGAGACGGTGATCTCTCCACTCCCCCGCGATGTGCAGGTACTGCGGTGCCATCCCGATCACCGTGAACCCCGCCCGGGTGAGCACGCGCTGAGACGCCGTGTTGTCGAGCAGGGTGGCCGCCTGCAGCCGATGCAGCGACAGATCCCGCTCAGCGAACCGGACGAGTGCGGAGACGCCGTGACCGCCGAGGCCGCGCCGCAGCCGAGAGGCATCGACCCAATAGCCGACGTCGGCGCTGCGGAAAGCACCTCGTACGACGTTGTTGAGGTTCATCCGTCCGCGGATCTCGCCGTCGTCGGAGAGGATCACGAAACGGTAGCCGCGCCCGGAGTCGGCATCGGCGACGCACTGGTCGACCTGCTGTTCCTGCCACGCCGCTGTGTAGAACTCATCGCTGCGCACCGGCTCCCAGGCTGCGAGATGGTCTCGATTCGCCGTGTACGCGCGCGCGAGAGCCGCACCGTCCCCCGGCTGGACGAGACGCAGGACGTGGTCCGCGTCGAGCCGGAGCACCGTCTACTTCTTCGGAGCGAGCTGCTCGATGATCGCCTTCGCGACATCCTGCATCGTGAGGCGACGATCCATCGAGGCCTTCTGGATCCACCGGAAGGCCTCGGGCTCGGAGAGACCCATCTTCTCGTTCAGGAGACCCTTCGCCCGATCGACGAGCTTGCGCGTCTCGAAGCGCTCGACCATGTCGGCGACCTCGGCCTCGAGCGTGATGATCTGCTCGTGACGAGCGAGAGCGATCTCGATGGCGGGAAGCAGGTCGTTCGGGGTGAACGGCTTCACGACGTACGCGAGAGCGCCGGCCTCGCTCGCGCGCTCCACGAGTTCCTTCTGGCTGAAGGCGGTGAGCAGGACCACTGGGGCGATGTTGCCCTTGTGCAGCTTCTCGGCAGCGCTGATGCCGTCGAGCTGGGGCATCTTCACGTCCATGATGACGAGGTCGGGGCGCAGCTCGGTGGCGAGAGCCACGGCCGTCTCACCGTCTCCGGCCTCGCCGACGACATCGAAGCCGTTGTCGCGGAGGATCTCGACGATGTCGAGACGGATCAGCGACTCGTCCTCGGCGACGACGACGCGTCGGGGGGCGGATGCCGTGGGCTGCTCAGGCTGTTCTTGCTCTGTCACGCCCTCCATCCTAGTGGAGAGTCACCCGAGCGACCCCGAAGGTCGCACGTCTGTGCAGGCGGGCTGCGATACAGTCGTAGACGCGACACACGAGCCGGCGTGGCGGAATGGCAGACGCGGAGCACTCAAAATGCTTTGTCCGAGAGGGCGTGTGGGTTCGAGTCCCACCGCCGGCACCACATGTCGCTCACACCCGGTGCGGGGTCGCCCGACGTGACGTCATGCGCTCGACCCCTCTCCCTCGTCGCGAGGGCCGCTCGGCTGTCGAGGCGCGGTCAGTGCAGGGAATCCGCCGACCTCGACCTGCCGGTGACCGACGCCTATCAGCGTTCAGCCATGGCAGCGATCTCCGCGATCACGCGCGGATCCGCCAGCACCCGGAAGTGCCCACCGGTGTCGAGCCGCACGTTCCGGAGCGCGCCGACGAGCTCGCTCCCCTCGGGGATGTGCGGGTCGAACCGGGGATAGACCGAGACGATCCGCGAGTCCACGTCGAGATGACGTGCGAGCGCGAGGATCGACGGGTGAGTGGGCGCGAGCGCGCGGAGGCCGCGCACCGGCATCCACCGCGCGTAGCGGGAACCGCGGAAGGGCGTCGAGACGGCGACCATCCCGCGGATCCGCGAACCCGCACGACCGGTCATCGCCGTCTTCCCCGCCAGTCCCCCCTTGCTGTGCGCGACCAGGACGACGTCGGTCATCGCGTTGTCCTCCAGGAATCGGGTCAGGATCTCGGCGGCGTCGGCCACGGGTCGCCTGTTGTGCCTCCACGCGTCGAGCACGTGGACGGGGTGTCCTCTCCCGTGCAGGGCGGCGATCATCGGCTGCATGAAGCGCCACGTCTCGTAGACGCCGGGCAGGATCACGATCGGCACCCCTGAGCCGTCGGTGAAACCGCGCGGATCGGTGCGGTCGAGGGCGGCGCGCACCTGCCAGACCACCGCGTACGCGTAGTCGGCGATCCACCATGCCAGCCGCTTCAGCGCGTCGATGTCGACCTCCGCTCGACGGGCCTCTCGGGCGCGACGAGCCCGCCCAGGGGCCCAGCGAAGCGCTCGATGGCGTCCGCGACCTCCCGCGCAGCGGTGTACTGCACGTTGTGCGGCTGGTCGGCGATCTCGACGAGCTCGGCCTCACCCGCGGCGGCGCGCAATCGCCGCACCCACTGCTCTCCCGCGACGGGGTCCCGGTCTCCGCGTACCAGCAGCGTCGGCTGCGTCGCTCGGGCGATCGCCGCCTCTGTGTCGTACGACGTCATGTGGCGGGCCTGCGTGAGGTACCAGCGGGGTCCGCAGCGCAGATAGTCGGAGAAGACGAGGGCGTTGGGGGCCGGGGCCTCTCGAACGGTGTCGACGGCCAGGGCGACGGCTTGCGCGAGGAGCGTGCGGTGCGCCGCGTCGACCACCGGGCCGATCAGGACGAGGCTCTCCACGCGCGTAGGATCTGCCCGTGCTGCCTCCAGCGCCCACTGCACGCCCATCGAATGCCCGACGAGCACGACCCGGCGCAGGTCGAGAGCACGGAGCGCGCCGGCGAGGATCCGCCCCACCGCCGGCACGTCGAGGTCGTCGTGCGGCATCGGAAGGCCACCGAAACCGGGGAGGTCCACCGTGACCACACGTCCGCTGCGACGGAGCGCGTCGCGCAAGGGCGCGAAGTACCGATGCGACATGCCGATGCCGTGGACGAGGACGTACGTCCGCTCGGACGCGGGGCCGCACGCCTCCCAGCGGAGCGCCTGGCCGCCGATGACGATCCGTTGGCGGGCTGTGCTCATACCCTTCACGCTAGCCATGCCCGCCTCGGGCTGCGAAGCCTTGACAACGGACCTCTGCGTGCAGGGACGACGGAGGGGCGGGGCCGAAGTCCCGCCCCTCCTCGACCGATCGATGCGGTCAGACCGTGGCTTCCTTGTAGATCGGAGCGGCGCCGTTGACGGCGTCTCCGACCTTGTGCACGCGGATGTCGTTGGTCGACCCGACGATCCCGGGAGGGGATCCGGAGATCACGACGACCTTGTCGCCCTCTTCGGCGAGGCCGTGCGAGAGGAGGTAGTCGTCGACCTGCAGGTACATGAGGTCGGTGTGCTGCACCATGTCGACGAGCGTCGACTGGATGCCCCAGGTGAGCGCCATGCGGCGGCGGATGTCGGGTTCGGGCGTGAAGGCGAGCATCGGGATGCGCGAGCGCAGCCGCGACAGGCGACGAGCCGAGTCACCCGACTGCGTGAAGACGCACAGGAACTTGGCGTCGACGAACTCCGCGACCTCGAGGGCCGCGAGCGTGATCGCACCACCCTGCGTGCGGGGCTTGGCCGTGAGCGGAGCGATGCGCTCGAGACCGTGCTCCTCGGTGGACTCGATGATGCGAGCCATGGTCTCGACGACGACGACAGGGTAGTCGCCGACACTGGTCTCGCCCGAGAGCATCACGGCATCCGCGCCGTCGAGCACGGCGTTCGCGACGTCGGAGGTCTCGGCACGCGTGGGCACGGGGCTGTTGATCATCGACTCGAGCATCTGCGTCGCGACGATGACCGGCTTGGCCATGCGGCGGGCGAGCTCGACGGCGCGCTTCTGCACGATCGGCACCGCCTCGAGGGGAAGCTCGACGCCCAGGTCGCCACGGGCGACCATGATGGCGTCGAACGCGTCCACGATCTCCTCGAGCGCGTCGACCGCCTGCGGCTTCTCGACCTTGGCGATGACGGGGACGCGGACGCCCTCCTCCGCCATGATCTCGTGCACTCGCGTGACATCGGCGGCGTTGCGCACGAACGACAGGGCGATGAGGTCGGCGCCGGTGCGCAGGCCCCAACGAAGGTCGTCCTCGTCCTTCTCGCTGAGCGCGGGGACGTTGACCGCGACGCCGGGCAGGTTGATGCCCTTGTTGTTCGAGACCGCTCCGGCGACCACGACACGGGTCGTGACGGTGACACCGTCGGTGTCGACGACCTCGACCCGGACCTTGCCGTCGTCGATGAGCAGGAAGTCTCCGGGCTTCACGTCCTGCGGCAGACCCTTGAAGGTCGTGCCGCAGATCTCGCGGTTCCCGATGATGTCCTCGGTGGTGATCTTGAACGTGTCGCCCACCGCGAGCTCGTAGGGGCCGTCCTCGAAGCGGCCGAGACGGATCTTCGGACCCTGCAGGTCGACGAGGATCGCGACGGCACGACCGGCGTCCTCCGCGGCACGACGCACGTTGGCGTAGTTGTTCTCGTGCACGGAGTAGTCGCCGTGGCTGAGGTTCAGGCGGGCGACGTCCACGCCGGCGTCGATGAGTGCACGCACGGTCTCATAGGTGGAAGTTGCGGGGCCCAGGGTGGCGACGATTTTCGCGCGTCTCAACAGATTCTCCAGGGGGAAGGGGGATAAAAATCGGGCGACGGTGCCTGGCTCAGCCTACGCGTGAGCGAGACCGATCGCGACCTGATGCGGGCCCACCGGCTCCGGCAGCACGGTCTCGCCCATCAGGAAGCGGTCGACGTTCGCCGCGGCCGCACGGCCCTCGGCGATCGCCCACACGATGAGCGACTGGCCACGACCCGCATCGCCGGCGACGAACACGCCGGGGATGCTGGACTCGTAGCCCTCGTCGCGCTGGAACGCTCCCCGGTCGGTCAGCTGCGGGCGGGTGTCGTCGGTGTAGCCGTCCTGCTCGGGCCCGGTGAAGCCCATGGCGATGAGCACCAGGTCCGCGGGGATCTCGCGCTCGGTGCCGCTCTTGGGTACGCGACGACCGTCGACGTACTCCGTCTCGGCCACTCGCAGCGCGCGGACCTCGCCGACCTCGTTCGCGAGGAACTCGACGGTCGACGCGAGGAACACGCGCTCACCGCCCTCCTCGTGCGCGGACGACACCTCGAAGATCGTCGGCATCATGGGCCACGGCTGGTGCGCGGGGCGCTCCGTGCCCGGCTGCACGCCGATCGCGAGGTTCGTCACGCTGAGGGCGCCCTGCCGGTGCGCGGTGCCGATGCAGTCCGCACCGGTGTCACCGCCGCCGATGACGATGACGTGCTTGCCCTCGGCCGTGATCTGTTCGGGGACCTTGTCGCCGGCGACCGCGTGATTGGACTCGACGAGGTACTCCATGGCGAAGTGCACGCCGTCGAGGTCGCGTCCGGGGATCGCCAGGTCGCGGGGAACCGTCGCGCCGGTGGCGATCACGACCGCGTCGTAGCGCGCCCGCAGGTCGGCCCACGAGATGTCCTTGCCGATCTCGACGCCGGCGCGGAAGCGGGTGCCCTCCTCCTGCATCTGACGCAGACGGGCCTCCAGCTGTCCCTTCTCCATCTTGAAGTCGGGGATGCCGTAGCGGAGCAGTCCGCCGATGCGGTCGTCGCGCTCGAAGACCGCGACCGTGTGTCCGGCGCGGGTGAGCTGCTGCGCAGCGGCGAGCCCCGCGGGGCCCGATCCGACGACGGCGACCGTCTTGCCGGTGAGGCGCGCGGGCGGCTGCGGCTCGACCCAGCCCTTGGCGAAGGCCTCGTCGATGATCGAGACCTCGATCTGCTTGATCGTCACCGCGGGCTGGTTGATCCCCAGCACGCAGGAGCTCTCGCAGGGCGCAGGGCAGAGACGGCCCGTGAACTCCGGGAAGTTGTTCGTCGCGTGCAGGCGATCGATGGCCGCGCGACCCTCGCCGCGCCACGTGAGGTCGTTCCACTCCGGGATCAGGTTGCCGAGCGGGCAGCCCTGATGGCAGAACGGCACGCCGCAGTCCATGCAGCGGCCGGCCTGGCGCTTGAGCACCGCCTGATCGCCCGCCTCATAGACCTCTTTCCAGTCCATGATGCGCACGGGGACGGGGCGCCGCGCGGGCACCTCGCGCTCCGTGACCTTCAGAAAACCCTTGGGATCAGCCACCGGTCACCTCCAGGATCCGGTTCCAGACGACGTCGCCGTCAGGGTCGATGCCCTCGGCGACTGCTTCCTCGCGCATGCTCCGCACCGCGGCGTAGTCGCGCGGGAGCACCTTCGTGAACTGGCCGGCGATCTCCTCGAACCGCGCCAGGATGTCGGAGCCGAGGGGCGATGCCGTGCGCTCCACGTGCTCGGCGATCAGGCTGCGCAGCACCTCGAGATCGGCCCGGTCGAGGGGCTCGAGCAACAGCTCGCCGCTGCCGAGGGACTGCGCGTTGATCTTGCCGGTGTCGAGCGATCGGACGTACGCCACTCCCCCGGACATGCCGGCACCGAGGTTCCGACCCGTCGTGCCGAGGATCACCGCGACGCCGCCCGTCATGTACTCGAGGGCGTGGTCTCCCACGCCCTCGACGACGGCCGTCGCACCGGAGTTGCGCACCAGGAACCGCTCGCCGACGACACCGGACAGGAACATGGTCCCTGCGGTGGCGCCGTAGCCGATGACGTTGCCCGCGATCACGTTCTCGTGCGGTGCGATCCTCGACCCGCGAGGCGGGCGGATCGTGATGTCGCCGCCGGAGAGGCCCTTGCCGACATAGTCGTTCGCGTCTCCCTCGAGACGGAGCACGATACCCGACGGCAGGAATGCTCCGAGGGACTGACCGGCCGTGCCGTGCAGCGTGACGTCGATCGTTCCGCGCGGCAGTCCGTCGGCGCCGTGGCGGGACGTGACCTGGTGGCCGAGCATCGTGCCGACCGCGCGCTCGGTGTTCGCGATAGGCAGTTCGGCCACCACGGGCTCGCCGTTCAGTAGGGCGGGTCCCGCGATATCGATCAGCTGTACGTCGAAGTGCTTGTCGAGCTCGTGATCCTGCGTGCGGCGGCTGCGGCGGGGCTCGCTCGCAGGGAACGCCGGGCCCTCGAGCACCGGGCTCAGGTCGAGGCCCTCCGCCTTCCAGTGCTCGACGGCCGCGTCGACCTCGAGCAGTTCGGCGCGTCCGATGATCTCGTCGAGCGAGCGGAAGCCGAGCTCGGCGAGGATCTCGCGCACCTCTTCGGCGATGAACTCCATGAAGTTCACGACGAACTCGGGCTTGCCGGTGAACCGCTCGCGCAGCACGGGGTTCTGCGTCGCGACGCCCACGGGGCAGGTGTCGAGGTGGCACACGCGCATCATGATGCAGCCGCTCACGACGAGCGGGGCCGTCGCGAAACCGAACTCCTCGGCGCCCAGTAGAGCGCCGATGACGACGTCGCGACCGGTCTTCAGCTGCCCGTCGACCTGCACGACCACGCGGTCGCGCATGCCGTTCAGCATGAGCGTCTGCTGCGTCTCCGCCAGGCCGAGCTCCCAGGGGGTTCCCGCGTGCTTGAGCGAGTTCATCGGGCTCGCGCCCGTCCCTCCGTCGTGCCCCGAGACGAGGATGACGTCGCTGAGCGCCTTCGCCACGCCCGCCGACACCGCGCCGATGCCGGACTGGCTCACGAGCTTGGTGTGGATGCGCGCCTCGGGGTTGGCCCGCTTCAGGTCGAAGATCAGCTGCTTGAGGTCTTCGATCGAGTAGATGTCATGGTGAGGGGGCGGGGAGATGAGCCCGACGCCCGGCGTCCCGCCGCGGGTGCGAGCCACCCACGGATACACCTTCTGCGGCGGCAGCTGTCCGCCTTCACCGGGCTTGGCGCCCTGTGCGAGCTTGATCTGGATGTCGTCGGCCTCGGTGAGGTAGAGGCTCGTGACGCCGAAGCGTCCGGAGGCGACCTGCTTGATCGCGCTGCGGCGCTCGGGATCCATGAGCCGGTCGACGTCTTCGCCGCCCTCACCCGTGTTCGACTTGCCGCCGAGGCGGTTCATCGCGATCGCGAGGGTCTCGTGGGCTTCCTTGGAGATCGAGCCGTAGCTCATCGCTCCGGTCGAGAAGCGCTTGACGATCGCCGAGACGGGCTCGACCTCGTCGATCGGCACCGGCTTGCGTGTGCCGGTGCGCAGGGCGAACAGACCGCGCAACGTCTTCAGCTCGGCGGCCTGATCGTCGACGAGCTTGGTGTACTGACGGAAGATGTCGTACCGACGCTCACGCGTGGAGTGCTGCAGCTTGAACACCGTCTCCGGGTTGAAGAGGTGCGGCGAGCCGTCGCGACGCCACTGGTACTCGCCGCCGCTCCAGAGCCGCTCGTGGGCGCGAGCCGCGGCATCCTCGGGATAGGCGTAATCGTGACGGGCCTGGTTCTCGGCGAAGATCTCCTCGATGCCGATTCCGCCGAGCTTCGACTCCGTGCGCGTGAAGTACTTGTCGATGAACTCCTCGCTCAGCCCGACCGCCTCGAAGACCTGCGCGCCGGCGTACGACGACACGGTCGAGATGCCCATCTTCGACATGATCTTCAGCACGCCCTTGCCGAGCGCGTAGATGAGGTTCTTGACGGCCTTCTCGGGGCTGATGCCGGTGATGTATCCGGTGCGGACGAGGTGCTCGACCGTCTCCATCGCGAGATAGGGGTTGATGGCCGAGGCGCCATAGCCGATGAGGGTGGCCACGTGGTGGACCTCGCGCACGTCACCGGCTTCGACGATCAGACCGACCTTCATGCGGTTCTCGCGGCGGATCAGGTGGTGGTGCACCGCCGAGACCATGAGGAGCGACGGGATCGGCGTGAGATCCTTGTTCGAATCGCGGTCGGACAGGATGATGAACTCCGCGCCGCTCGCGATCGCCTCGTCGACCTCGTCGCACATCTCGGTGAGACGCTTCTCGAGCGTGTTGGAACCGACGTCGAAGTGGTACAGGCCCTTGATCGTCACGCTCGAGCGGTCGGGCAGCGCCTTGTCGATGTGGCGGATCTTCGCGAGCTCGTCGTTGTCGATGACCGGGAAGTCGAGCGACACCGTACGCGTGTGGTCGGGACCCCAGCTGAGCAGGTTGCTCTCGGGGCCGAGACCGAGCTTGAGGCTCGTGACGACCTCTTCGCGGATCGAGTCGAGCGGCGGGTTGGTCACCTGCGCGAACTGCTGCGTGAAGTAGTCGAAGAGCAGACGCGGACGCTTGCTCAGCACCGCGATCGGCGTGTCGGATCCCATCGCGCCCAGCGGCTCGACGCCGTGCTGACCCATCGGGGTGAGGAGGATGCGGACCTCTTCCTCCGTGTAGCCGAAGGTGCGCTGGCGACGGGTGATCGATGCCGGCGGATGCACGATGTGCTCCCGCTCCGGAAGGTCGGCGAGGCGGACGGCTCCGGCATCCAGCCATTCCTGCCACGGGTGCATCGTGGCGAGGTCATGCTTGATCTCCTCGTCCTCGATGATGCGCTGCTGCGCGGTGTCGACGAGGAACATCTTGCCGGGCTGCAGGCGTCCGCGGCGCTTGATGCGCTCGGGCTCGAAGGTGAGCACTCCGGTCTCGGAGCCGATGACGATCAGACCGTCGGTCGTCTCGGTCCAGCGCCCAGGGCGCAGTCCGTTGCGGTCGAGGGTCGCTCCGATGAGCGTGCCGTCGGTGAAGATGAGGGCGGCGGGGCCGTCCCAGGGCTCCATCTGGTTGGAGTGGTACTCGTAGAAGGCACGCAGCTCGGGCGAGATGTCCGACTGCTTCTCGTAGGCCTCCGGCACCATCATCATGATCGCGTGGGGCAGGCTCCGACCGGTGAGGGTCAGGAGCTCGAGCACCTCGTCGAAGGACGCGGAGTCGCTCGCGCCGTCGGTGCAGATGGGCAGCAGGGGCGAGACATCGCCGAGCAGCTCGGACTCCAGCTGCGACTGACGAGCGCGCATCCAGTTGCGGTTGCCGCCGACGGTGTTGATCTCGCCGTTGTGCGCGAGCAT
Source organism: Microbacterium sp. LS_15 (assembly GCF_041954735.1). NCBI lineage: Bacteria > Bacillati > Actinomycetota > Actinomycetes > Micrococcales > Microbacteriaceae > Microbacterium > Microbacterium sp. LS_15. Next base: position 328,027 of record NZ_JAVAYD010000001.1, read on the forward strand.
GCGCAGCGGCTGCGCGAGCGGCCACGACGGGAACGTGTTCGTCGAGTAGCGCGAGTGCACGACGGCGAGCTCCGACATGAACCGCTCGTCCTGCAGGTCGGGGTAGAACGGCTCCAGCTGCAGCGTCGTGACCATGCCCTTGTACCCGAGCGTGCGGGCCGAGAGCGTGACGAAGTAGGCGCCGAGCTCGTGACCCGCGCGCTTGCGCAGACGGTAGGCGACCCGGTCGAGAGCGATGCCCGTGAGCGGCGCGTCGGAGTGCGATGCGCCGCCGGCGCTGACGAACAGCTGCTCGAACGCCGGGCGGGCCTCATCGGCGAGCTTGCCGAGGTGCTCGTTGGCGGTGGGGACCTCGCGCCAGCCGAGCACGCGGAGCCCCTCGGACCTGGCGATCTTCTCGATGCCCGCCTTCTGCTCGCGGCGGACGCTCGAGTCGCGCGGCAGGAAGGCCAGACCGGCGGCGTACTCTCCCACCGGCGGCAGCTCGAAGTCGGTCACGGCACGCAGGAACGCGTCGGGCATCTGGGTCAGGATGCCGGCGCCGTCGCCGGTCCCGGCGTCGGAGCCGATGGCTCCGCGGTGCTCGAGGTTGCGCAGCGCCTCCAGGGCGAGCGCGATGATGTCGTGGCCCGCCTCACCGCGCAGGGTCGCGACCATGGCGAGGCCGCACGCGTCCTTCTCGAACGCCGGGTTGTACATGCCCTGCTTCGGGGGGTAGGCGCCGGAGGCGCCATGGGGAGGCTGAAAATACACCTGAACCGTCCTCAGATCTACGGATGACCCGGGGACGTCATTGGCCGGGCTGATGCGATGGGGTCCGCACGGACCGGTCGGCTATCGGGCGCCTTCCGTGTCCGTGGGAGCGGTGCTTGTGGCGCTGGCTCCTGCGGCGACTTCTTCGGACGGAGGCTCACTCAGGTCCACGAAGTCGGAGGGATTGTCCTGCGAGTCTACATCAGCGTCCAGATCCTTCCGCCCGCGGCCCGGCTGGTACGGAGAGGGCTCCAGGCCGAGGTGACGCCGCGACTGGACGCCGAGGATCGCGAGACCGACGACGATGCCGATGATCGCGGCCCAGACGTTGCTGCGCAGCCCGAGGATGATCTCGCTCGGGTCGATGCGGATCGACTCCCACACGACGCGGCCGGCGCTGTACCAGATGAGGTAGATCGCGAACAGGCGGCCCCACTGGAGGCTGGTGGCCTTGCGGCTCAGCCACAGCAGGACGACGACGCCGAGGAGGTTCCAGATGACCTCGTACAGGAACGTCGGGTGGAAGAGCGTTCCCTCCGGGAGGCCAGGGGGGAAGGCGGAGTTGTCCGACTCGATCTCGAGACCCCACGGGAGATCTGTCGGGAGACCGAACAGCTCGTGGTTGAACCAGTTGCCGAAGCGTCCCATGGCCTGGGCGAGCAGCAGTCCGGGTGCGAGGGCGTCGGCGAAGGTCCAGAAGCGGATGCCGGTCCACCGGCATCCGAGGTACGCGCCGATCGCGCCGCCGATGAGGGCGCCGAAGATCGCGATGCCGCCCTCCCAGATCGCCCACACGGAGCCCGGCTCGAAGGGGTTCCAGGTGTTCTTGCCCTCGCCGAAGTAGAAGCCGGGGTGGGTGAGCACGTGGAAGATGCGCGCGCCGACGATGGCGAGCGGCACGGCGAGGATGGAGATGTCGATGACGACCCACGGCTCCGCACCGCGACGCGTGAGACGGCGGTTCGTGAGGAACACGGCGGCGATGATGCCGGCGATGATGCACAGCGCATAGAAGTGGATGCGCAGTGGTCCCACGTCGAAGTACGAGACGGGCGGACTGGGGATGCTGGCGAGCACGCCGCTGAAGGTGCTGTGAAGCGCGTGGGACATGAGTGCGATTCTAGTTCTCGTGTACGGGGCGTGCCGAGACGGTCCCGGCGGCCAGGGTGCGGGTGACCTCGGCGAGAGCGGGGACGCCCCCGTCGCGGAGGGCGCGGACGAGTGCCGTGCCGACGATGGCGCCGTCGGCGTACTCGGAGACGCCGGCGATCTGCTCGGCGGTGGAGATGCCGATGCCGACGCACGCCCGGCTGGCTCCGGCCGCGCGCAGACGGTCGACGAGCGTGCGTGCTGCCCGGTCGAGCTCCGCCCGTTCGCCGGTGATGCCCATGGTCGACACGGTGTAGACGAACCCGGTCGAGGACGCGACGACGAGCGAGAGGCGCTCGTCGGACGAGGTCGGGGCGGCGAGGAACACGCGGTCGAGGCCGGTGCGGTCGCTCGCCGCGATCCACTCCCCTGCGACGTCGGGCGTGATGTCGGGCGTGATGAGCCCCGCGCCGCCGGCCGCGAGCAGGTCGTCGGCGTAACGGTCCACTCCGTACTGGAATACGGGGTTCCAATACGTCATCACGAGCACGGGGACGTCGGTCGCCTCGGTGATCGCTCGCACAGCGGTGAACAGGTCTTTCATCTTGAAGCCGTTCGCGAGCGCCGCGGTGGTGGCTTCCTGGATGATGGCGCCGTCCATGACCGGATCGCTGTAGGGCGGGCCGAGCTCGATGATGTCGACGCCGTTCTCGGCGAGGGCGATGGCCGCTCGGATGCTCGTGTCGAGATCCGGGAAGCCGACGGGGAGGTAGCCGACGAACGCGCTGCGGCCCGCCGCGTGCGCAGCCTCGATGGCCTGTTCGACGCGACTCATAGCTCGGGCTCCCCCTTGGACGCTGCGGCCTCCGCCGCGCTCTCCTGCTCGACGTCGTGCTCGAGGGCCGCTCGGTCGTAGAGGTCGAAGTAGCGTGCGGCCGTGTCCATGTCCTTGTCCCCCCGGCCGGACAGGCAGATGGCCAGCACGGCATCCGGGCCCATCTCCCGCCCGAGGCGGAGCGCACCCGCGAGGGCGTGCGCGGACTCGACCGCGGGGATGATCCCCTCTGTGCGGCTGAGCAGGCGCAGCGCCTGCATCGCCTCGTCGTCGGTCGCCGGGATGTACTCGGCGCGACCGAGGTCGGCCAGCCAGGCGTGCTCCGGGCCGACGCCCGGATAGTCGAGGCCTGCGGAGATCGAGTGGGACTCGACCGTCTGCCCGTCTTCGTCCTGCAGGACGTAGGTCTTGGCGCCGTGCAGGATGCCGGGGCGCCCCCGCTCGATCGATGCGGCGTGCTTGGGCGTGTCGACCCCGTCGCCTGCGGCCTCCACGCCGTAGAGCCTCACCTCGGGGTCGTCGAGGAAGGCGTCGAACATGCCGATCGCGTTGGATCCGCCGCCGACGCAGGCGATCACGGCGTCGGGGAGACGGCCGGTGACGTCGAGGAGCTGCTGCCTCGCCTCTTCGCCGATGATCTTCTGGAAGTCGCGCACCATCGCGGGGAACGGGTGCGGGCCCGCTGCCGTGCCGAAGATGTAGTTGGTCGTCTCGACGGACGCCACCCAGTCGCGGTACGCGTCGTTGATCGCGTCCTTGAGCGTGCGCGATCCGGACCGCACGGGCACGACCTCCGCGCCGAGCAGGCGCATGCGGGCGACGTTGAGCGCCTGGCGCTCGGTGTCGACCTCGCCCATGTAGATCGTGCAGTCGAGGCCGAACAGGGCGGCGGCGGTCGCGGTGGCGACGCCGTGCTGACCGGCACCGGTCTCGGCGATCACGCGGGTCTTGCCGAGGCGCTTCGTGAGCAGGGCCTGACCGAGCACGTTGTTGATCTTGTGGGAACCGGTGTGGTTGAGGTCCTCGCGCTTGAGGAAGACCCGCGCACCGCCGGCGTGCTCGGCGAAGCGGGCCACCTCGGTGAGAGGCGACGGACGACCCGCGTACGAGCTCAGCAGAGAGGCCAGCTCCGACCGGAACTGCGGATCTGCGATCGCCTCGCCGTAGGCGACGGTCAATTCGTCGATGGCCGCGATCAGCGACTCGGGCATGTAGCGCCCGCCGTAGTCGCCGAACAGCGGGCCGTGCTGGTCACGCAGGCTCATCACGCCTCCAGGAAGCTCTTGAGAGTGGCGATCGGGTCGCCCGTCACGAGGGCCTCACCGATCAGGACGACGTCGGCACCCGCGGAACGGTAATGCGTGACGTCAGCGGGTGTCAGCACCGCCGACTCGGCGATCTTCACCGCGGAGTCGGGGATGCGCTCGACCAGGCGACCGAAGAGATCCCTGTCGAGCTCGAGGGTCGTCAGGTCCCGGGCGTTGACACCGATGAGGCGCGCTCCGAGATCGATCGCGACGTCGAGTTCATCGGCCGAGTGCGTCTCGACCAGCGGCGTCATCCCGAGCTCGAGCACGAAGTCGTAGAGCTCGCGCAGCACGGCGGGCTCGAGGCCGGCCACGATGAGCAGGACGAGGTCGGCGCCCGCAGCCCGGGCCTCGAGCACCTGGTAGCGGGTCGCGATGAAATCCTTGCGCAGCACCGGCAGGGCGACGCGGGCGGTCACGGCCTCCAGATCGGCGAGACTCCCGCCGAAGCGCCTCTCCTCGGTGAGCACGCTGATCGCGGATGCTCCCCCGAGCTCGTACAGCGAGGCCTGCAGCGCCGGGTCGGGGATCTCGGCGAGGGCGCCGCGAGACGGACTCGCGCGCTTGACCTCGGCGATGATCTTCACCCGCTCCGCCGGAGCGAGGAACGACAGCGCATCCTTCGCCGCAGGGCGCGCGAGGGCGACGCGCTCGACATCGGCCAGCGGCCGGGTGAGTGCGCGACGCTCGGCGTCTGCGACAGCGCCGGCCGTGAGGTCGGCGAGGACCACTAGTGGCCCTTCGGGGAGTACTTGGGACCCTTCACGCCGTAGCCGGCCCGGGCGAGCAGCCAGCCGACCAGCGCGCCGACCGGGATGATGACGGCACCGACGTAGATCAGCGGCACCCAGAACCCGGCGAACTCGGCGAGGCAGAACGCCACCGTCGCGAGCGTGAACCCGAAGAGCATGATGATCACGGCCGTCCAGGCGGCAGGCGAGTGTCCGTGGCCGGGATCGGCGATCGGGTTGGTCATGTTCTCCTCCGGGGACGGCGTGCGGGATCGGGTCAAGTCTATCGGGGTCAGCGCGTGGGATCGGTTCCGCGCGACAGGTCGTCCCAGGAATCGATCGCGTCGACGGGACCCGCCGTCTCGGCTGCGTGCGGCGCATCGGTGCGGAATCGGCGGCCGCCGGTCTTCCAGCGACGCCACGTGACGAGCACCACCAGGGATGCGGCGAGCAGCACGACCCACCCGATGAGAGCGATGGGTGGCCATGCGGACCGTTCGATCCCGACGACGACATCGGCGATCGCCGCGCTGCCTGCGAGACCGGTCGTCTCCGTCACCGTCGGCCCCACGGCCGCGAGCGGATCGGAGAGGAACAACTGCAGTGTGGTCCAGCCGAGGAAGACGGCGGAGGCCGCGCCCAGCACTCCGAACACGAGGCGGAGTACCGGGCCGACGATCGACATCGCGAGCCCGAGCGCCAGCACGGCGAGGCTCAGCGGCGCGAGCAGCGGCAGCGCGGACGCGCCGGGAACGAGGATCGCCTCCCCGGCATCCGCCCGTTCCACCGTCAGCCAGGTCTGTGTCGACGAGATGATGCCGACGGCCCCCGCGAGGAGGAAGCCGAGCACTGCGATCGAGCGGCCGCGACGAGCCAGGCTCATGCGCTCGCGCCCCCGTCGACCGCTTCGAGGTCGGTCGTGTCGAAGCAGGTGCGCGTGCCGGTATGGCACGCGGGCCCCGTCTGGTCGACACGCAGGAGGATGGCGTCTCCGTCGCAGTCCAGTCGCGCCTCGCGCACGACCTGAGTATTGCCGGAGGTGTCGCCCTTGCGCCAGTACTCACGGCGCGAGCGCGACCAGTACACGGCGCGCCCGGTGGTGAGCGTGCGGCGCAGCGCCTCGGCATCCATCCACGCGAGCATGAGCACCTCGCCGGTGTCCCACTGCTGGACGATCGCCGGCGTGAGCCCGTCGTCATTGAAGACGACCTGGGATATCCGCTCCTCGACCGAGCTCATCGGACCACCACTCCCTCCGCGCGCAGCGCGTCCTTCACCTCTCCGACCGTCAGGGCGCCGGTGTGGAACACGCTGGCGGCGAGCACGGCATCCGCGCCGGCCTTGATGGCGGGTGGGAAGTGCTCGACCGCACCGGCGCCGCCCGAAGCGATCACGGGGACCGCAGCCACCTCGCGCATCAGGCCGACGAGTTCCAGGTCGAACCCGTCGCGGGTGCCGTCGGCGTCGATGGAGTTCACAAGCAGTTCGCCGGCACCGCGCTCAGCCGCCTCGCGTGCCCACTCCAGAGCGTCGAGGGTCGTCTGCGTCCGTCCGCCGTGCGTGGTCACCACGAATCCCGACGGGGTGGAGCCACCGCGTTTGACGTCGAGAGACAGCACGAGCACCTGCGCGCCGAACCGATCCGCGATCTCACCCACGAGGTCGGGTCGGGCGATCGCGGCCGAGTTCACGCCGATCTTGTCGGCACCGACCGCGAGCAGACGCGCCACGTCGTCGACCGAGCGCACCCCCCCGCCGACCGTCAGCGGCACGAACACCTGCTCGGCGGTCCGCTGCACCACGTCGTACGTCGTCGCGCGGGCGTCGACCGTGGCGGTCACGTCGAGGAAGGTGATCTCGTCCGCGCCCTGGGCCGCATAGTGCCTGGCGAGCTCGACGGGGTCGCCCATGTCTCGGAGGTTCTCGAAGTTCACGCCCTTCACCACACGGCCGGCCGCGACGTCGAGGCACGGGATGACCCGGCTCGCGAGTGTCATCAGAGCCTCGCGTTGTGGATCGCGGTCACGAGGATCGCTCGTGCGCCGAGGGCGTACAGCTCGTCCATGACCGGGTTGACCCTCCAACGCGCGACCATGACGCGCACCGCGACCCACTCCGGATCGCGCAGCGGAGACACGGTCGGCGACTCGATGCCGCCGGCGACCTTCACGGCGTCGTCGAGCAGCGCGACGGGCAGGTCGTAGTCGATCATGACGAAGCGGCGTGCGACCATGACGCCGCGCAGTCGGCGCAGCAGAGTCTCGGACCCCTCGGCATCGTGGGGGCCTGCGATCAACACGGCCTCGGATTCGAGGATCACCGGGCCGAAGACGTCGAGGCCCGCCTGGCGGAGCGTCGTGCCCGTCTCCACCACGTCGGCGACGGCGTCGGCCACCCCGAGCTGCACGGCGGACTCCACTGCGCCGTCGAGCGGAACGAGATCGACCGCGATGCCCCGCTCGTCGAGGAACGAGTCCACGAGACCCGGGTACGACGTCGCGATGCGCAGACCGTCGAGCTGCGCCACGTCGGTGTACCGGCCGGCCGGCGCCGCGAAGCGGAAGGTCGACCCCGCGAAGCCGAGGGCCTCGATCTCACGAGCGCCGGGCATGCGGGCGTCGAGGAGCAGATCGCGCCCCGTGATGCCCACGTCGATGGCACCGGATCCGACGTACGTCGCGATGTCCTTGGGGCGGAGGAAGAAGAACTCGACGTCGTTGTCGGCGTCGATCACGTGCAGGGTCTTGGTGTCGCGGCGACCGGCGTACCCGGCCTCCGCGAGCATCTCGGCGGCGGTCTCGGACAGAGACCCCTTGTTGGGAACGGCGATGCGCAGCATGAACGGCTTTCAGTTCGGAGTGGAGGGGTCGGGGCGCATCACAGATGTCGGTAGACGTCCTGCAGGCTCAGGCCCTTCGCGATCATCATCACCTGCACGTGGTACAGCAGCTGCGAGATCTCCTCGGCCGCGGCCTCGTCGGACTCGTACTCCGACGCCATCCAGACCTCGGCGGCCTCTTCGACGATCTTCTTGCCGATCGTGTGCACGCCGCCGTCGAGCTCCGCGACGGTGCCCGATCCCTCGGGACGGGTCTCCGCCTTGTGGCTGAGCTCATCGAACAGCTCGTCGAAAGTCTTCACGATTCCAGGCTAGCGGCTCGCGCGCGGTCCCTGAGCCGGGTGACGGCGGCCTCCACGTCATCCGCGCCGTAGACCGCCGATCCGGCGACGAACGTGTCGGCGCCGGCCGCAGCGGCCTGCTCGATCGTGGAATCGGAGATGCCGCCGTCGACCTGCAGCCATACGGACGATCCCCGTCGCTTCGCCTCGTCGGCCAGCGCCCGGAGCTTCGGCATCGTCTCGGCCATGAATCCCTGCCCGCCGAACCCCGGTTCGACCGTCATGACGAGGATCTGGTCGAACTCGTCGAGCACGGGGTACAGGCCGTCGGCAGGGGTGTCCGGCTTGATCGCCACACCCGCTCGCGCACCGATGCTCCGCAGGTGGCGGGCGAGGGAGATCGGATCCGCTGCGGCCTCGAGGTGGAACGTCACGCTCGCGGCGCCCAGCTCGGCGTACCCGGGCGCCCACCGATCCGGATCGGTGATCATGAGATGCACGTCGAGCGGGATCGGACTCGTCGCCTGAATGCGCTCCACCATCTGCGGACCGAAGGTCAGATTCGGCACGAAGTGGTTGTCCATCACGTCGACATGGGCGAAGTCCGCCGACGCGATCTCCGCGAGGTCGCGCTGCATGTTCACGAAGTCCGCGGCGAGGATGCTGGGATTGATGCGCGGGGCGTCAGGCAGTTCCACGGGTGTCGTCTCCTTCTGCGGCCGAGGCGCCGCCTGTCTGCTGATCGGTGCGCTGCAGGAGCGCGAGGAACATGGCGTCCGTGCCGTGGCGATGCGGCCACAGCTGTACCCGGCCCGTGCCGTCCGAGGCCAGGTCGATCGGAGACCGGGCGACGCGCGCGAGCACCGCGCCGGCGTCGAGTTCGGCGACGTCGGCGCGTCCGCGCAGGACCTCCTGCACCACGCCCGTGGTCTCGGCGAGGTGGGGCGAGCACGTGACGTACGCGACGATCCCACCGGGGGCGAGCGCGTCGAGCGCGGCGGTGAGCAGCTCGACCTGGAGCGGCACGAGGTCCGCGACATCGGCCGGTGTCTTCCGCCAGCGGGCTTCCGGGCGCCGACGGAGGGCGCCGAGGCCCGTGCACGGCGCGTCGACGAGGATGCGGTCGAACGACGCGGGATGCTCCGCGGCGAACACGCGTCCGTCCTCCTCGTGCACGACGACGTCGCCGGGGACGGACTGCAGGGCCTTGCGGACGAGACCCGCGCGAGCCGGCACCACCTCGTTGGCCTCCAGAGCGACGCCGTGCTCGCGCGCCACCGCCGCGAGGAGCGCCGTCTTCCCGCCCGGACCGGCGCAGAGGTCGAGCCACCGCTCCTCGGGACGGATGGGAGCAGCCTCGGCCAGCGCGAGAGCGACGAGCTGCGACCCCTCGTCCTGCACGCGCACGGTGCCGCGGGACTCGGTGAGCACCCGGTACGGGTCTCCTCCGGGCGAACCATAGGCCGTGGGTGCGTACGGCCGTCGTGGCTCGCCGGGCTCCGCGAGACCGGGCAGCGCGACGAGGGTCACCTCCGGGGAGACGTTGTCGGCGTCGAGCAGTGCGTCGAGCTCATCGGCCCGTCCCTCGGCGGCGAGAGCACGTCGCAGCGCGCGGATGACCCAGACCGGATGCGCCGTGCGCAGCGCGAGCCGTTCGTCGTCCGATCGAGCGGCGTCCTCGATGCGCGTCTGCCACTCCCCCGGCGTCTCGCGGGCGATCCGGCGCAGCACCGCGTTGGCGAAGCCCGCGGGGCCGCGACCCTGGCCGGCGGCGATCAGGTTCACCGACTCGTTCACCGCCGCGTGCGAGGCCACCCGCGTCGCGAGCAGCTGGTGCGCCGCGAGGCGCAGCGCGTCGAGCACGGGCGGGTCGATGTCGGCGGACGGCCTGTCGGCGGCCGCGCTGATGATCGCGTCGTACGTCCCCCGACGGCGCAGGGTGCCGTAGGCGAGCTCGGTGGCCAGAGCGGCGTCCTGCGGCGTCAGACCGGCCTCCGCGATCGCGGACGGGAGCATGAGGTTCGCATACGCGTCGGACTCGGAGACCGCCCTGAGCACCTCGTAGGCCACACGACGGGCTGGCTGCACCGTGCGCTGGGGCCTTCGAACGTCGCCCCGCCGCTCGGAGGGGCGCTGCCGGGCGCCGCGCGAACCCGTCGCGTTACCGCCGCTCGGTCCCTTCCGCGGACTGCGCGGGCGACCAGCTCCGCCCAGCTCACTCATGCGCCTGCTCGCAATCCGTCGGTGTCGCGCAGTCCGCGCCACCAGTCCGTGGCGTTCATGGCCCCCTTGCCTGCGGGTTGCAGACGCGTCACGGCCAGCGGCGCATCGGCGGTGCCGATGAGCAACGCCGCCTTCGTCGCGACGATCTCCCCCGGCGCAAGCCCACCTGGGGCGAGATCACCCGACGCGGTGTCGCCGTCGGCCGCGATCGTCGCGGCGAGAATCTTCACCCGCTGACCGCCCACGATCGTGTGCGCGCCCGGTTCCGGGGTCACGCCTCGGTACCGCGCGAAGACCTGCGACGCCGGCTGCGACCAGTCCAGGGCGCCGTCGTCGAGTGTGAGCTTCGGAGCCAGGGTGGCCTCGCCGGTCTGCGGCTCCGCGTGGAGGGTTCCCGCGTCGATGCCCTCGACCACGTCGGACGTGAGGTCGGCGCCGAACGTCGCGAGCGCCTCGAGCGCGGCATCCGCCGTCGCGTCGCGCGGGATGTCCGCCTCGCGCATGGCGAAGACGTCGCCGGCGTCGAGCTCAGGGACGAGCTGGAAGACGCTGGCGCCCAGTCTGTCGTCGCCGGCGATGAGCGCGCGCTGCACCGGAGCCGCGCCCCGCCAACGCGGCAGCAGCGAGAAGTGGAGGTTGATCCATCCGCGATCGGGTGTCGACAGCAGCGGCTCGCGCACGAGTCCTCCGTAGGCGACGATGACTCCGAGCTCGGGCTCCAGCGCCGAGATGCGTGCGGTGACCTCGTCGTCGAGTCGCGCTGCCTTGATCACGGGCAGGCCGAGCTCGACGGCGGCCGCCGCGACAGCAGAAGGCGTCAGGACGCGCTTACGGCCCAGAGGCGCGTCGGGACGCGTGACGACCGCGAAGATCTCGTGCTCGGCGGCCAGGCGCCGGAGGGTGGGTACGGCGGCCGACGGTGTGCCGGCGAAGACGAGTCGCATGAAGGTGCTCCGGAGGGAAGGCGGGCGGAACGGGGCGGAACCGGGGTCGGGACGATCGGAACCGATCAGAGCTCCGGATCGAGGATATCGAGGCGGACCGTGAGTGTGGCCCGAGAAGAGCGCCCCTTGCCGCGCCGCGCGGCGACCGCCTCGGCGACGACCGCCGCGCGCAGCGTCGTCGCCACTCTCGTGCCGGCTCCGTAGTCGAAGCGCACGAGGGCGCGCACGCGGGGCGGCACGTCGTCCGACTCCACCGGCACGGGACCGAGCACGGCGTCCGGGGGCAGGGAGAGCTCACGGAGACTGCTCAGCGCCCGTCCGACCGCCGCAGACGAACCCTCGACGAGCGCGACGCGCGCTGCAGGGGGCATGTGCAGCGGCGCCCGCTCGGCGAGCTCCGCGCGGGCGTAGGCCGCCTGGTTCCACGTCGCGAGGGCGCGAGCGACGGACCCGTCGACCCCCACGAGGTGCACGGGCGCGCCGGGCGCGGCGAGAGCGGCGGCGTTCGACCACCAGCGCAGGCAGGCCTCACCGATCCGGAGATCCGGAGCCTGCAGCATCCGCGGACCGTCGAGAAGCACCACCGCCCGGTATCCGCCCTCGGCGATCGGCTCGGCCCCGCGCGTGGCCACGACCAGCGCGGGCTTGTCGGCCACGCGCTCGACGGGATGCGCACTGTCGGCGACGATCACCCGGATGCCGGGGAACGCACGACCGAGTTCGTCCGCGGTGCGCTCGCTCCCCGACGACGCGAGCCGCAGCGTCGTCGACGAGCACACCGGGCAGGTCCAGGCTCGCGCGCCGCGACCGCACCAGCCGCAGACCGGCACAGCGCCGCGGTGCTTCGCGCCGAGCGGTCCACCGCAGTGGGCGCACCGAGCAGGGGCACGGCACTCGGCGCACACGAGGGAGGGGGCGAAGCCCGGTCGCGACACCTGCACGAGCACCGGTCCCTCGGCGGCCGCGTTGCGCGCCGAGAGGAACGCCGACGAGGGCATGCGCTGGGCTGTCGGCTGCTCCATCTCCTGCGGGGTGCTGAGGATGACCCTCGGCAGCACTCGCCTGCCTGCCCGCACGTCCCGCAGCCACCCCCGCGCCACGAGCCGCTCGACATCGGTCGTGCGGGTGTGGCCCACGAACAGCAGCGCGGAGCCCTCCTGCTCCTGTCGGAGCAGCGCCGCGTCTCGCGCGTTCACGTACGGTGCGAGCGGTTCGCCGAGAAGAGGGTCGCCGTCGTCCCAGACCGCCACCAGGCCGGCCTGCACCGGGGCGTAGACGGCAGAGCGGTTGCCGACGACGATGCACGGCGCGTCTTCGAGCGAGCGGAGGAACGCCCGGTACCGGTCGGGATTCGTCTGCCGGGAGTCGTAGCGGACGACGGACCCCTCCGGCGCCACAATCTCCAGGGCTGAGAGCAGGCGATCCAGATCGCGGTGGTCCGGCACGATCAGGATGCTGGACGCACCCCCGTCGAGCACGGTCGTCGCCGCCGCCGCGAGCAGCGATGCCCACCCCTGCTCTTCCTCGCGCTGCTGCGGGATCGCCTCGACGGCAGCTCGACCGCGCTGCTCGAGCACGGCACCCAGGCCGTCATAGGCGTCGATGACACCGCGTGCCGCGTCGCGCGCGGTATCCGATGGCCGCATCGGCGGCGCGTCGTTCGTCCAGGCCTTCTCGACCCGCACCTGCCGTTTGGGGATGACGAGGCGGAGGATGTCGGATGCCGATCCCGCAGCGCGGTCGGCCGTGCGTCGAGCCAGCCGGTAGAGCCGATCGGGCAGCACCGCCACCGGGGAGACGATGCTCTCGATCTCCGACAGCGGCCTATCGGCGTCGTTCTCGATGTCGAGCTCGACGACGTAGGCGTCGACCACTCGCCCCGCCGTGCGCAGGGGCACGCGCACGCGTACGCCCGTGCCGACCTCGCCGAGTTCGTCGGGGATCGCGTAGTCGAACAGTCGGTCGAGCTGCGGCAGCGGCGATTCGAGGAGCACGCGCGCGATACGCCGGCTCTGCGTCACCATCGCGCGCTCAGAGGCCGGCTGCCCGCCGGAGCTCCTCGGCGCGATCCGTGCGCTCCCAGGTGAAGTCGGGGAGCTCGCGGCCGAAGTGCCCGTAGGCGGCGGTCTGCGCGTAGATCGGCCGCAACAGGTCGAGCTGCTCGATGATCGCCTGCGGGCGCAGGTCGAAGACGTCGAGGATCGCCCGGGTGATCGCCTCGTCGGAGACCGTGCCCGTGCCGAACGTCTCGACGTAGAGTCCGACGGGCCGCGCGACGCCGATCGCGTAGGCGACCTGCACCTCCAGACGCTCGGCGAGACCGGCGGCGACGGCGTTCTTGGCCACCCAGCGCGTGGCGTAGGCGCCCGAACGATCGACCTTCGACGGGTCCTTGCCGCTGAACGCTCCGCCGCCGTGACGTGCGGCACCGCCGTAGGTGTCGATGATGATCTTGCGGCCGGTGAGCCCGGCATCCCCCTTGGGGCCGCCCGTCACGAACGGGCCCGCCGGGTTGATGTAGTAGGTGACGTCGTCGAGGTCGAGACCCGTGGTCGCGAGAACCGGATCGATGACGTGCTCGCGCACCTGCGCCTGCAGCTCCTCCTGGGAGATGTCGGGGTTGTGCTGCGTGGACAGGACGACGGCGTCGACGGTCCGCGGGGTGAAGCCGTCGTAGCCGAGGGTGACCTGCGTCTTGCCGTCCGGGCGGAGGAACGGCAGCACGCCCGACCGACGGACCTCGGTGAGGCGCTCGGCGATGCGATGCGCCGTCCACGCGGCCATCGGCATCAGCTGCGGCGTCTCGTTCGTCGCGAAGCCGAACATGATGCCCTGGTCGCCGGCTCCGAGCCCGTCGAGCGGATCGATCGAGGAGCCGTCGCGATGCTCCTGCGCGTTGTCGACGCCGTGGGCGATGTCGGAGGACTGCTCGCCCACCGACACGCTGACACCGCACGAGTCGCCGTCGAAACCGGTGTCGCTCGAGGTGTAGCCGATGCCGTTCACGACCTGACGCACGATCGTCGGGATGTCGACGTAGGCGTCGGTGCGGATCTCACCGGCGACGTGCACGAGCCCGGTGGTCACGAGGGTCTCGACCGCGACGCGGGAGCCCGGGTCCTTGGCGAGGAGCCCGTCGAGGATGCTGTCCGAGATCTGGTCGCAGATCTTGTCCGGGTGCCCTTCGGTGACGGACTCGGACGTGAACAGACGCAGGGCGCTCATCGGTGCTCCAGAACGGGATCGATCGGTGTGCAGGGGATGGTCCCCATTGTGAACCGCGCCGCCGACATCAGCGGGCGGCGCGGTCACAGGAGGTCACTCTGCGTGACGCAGGCGGAGCTTGTCCTCGTTGATCTCGTGCAGAGCGATGGTCAGCGGCTTGTCCTCGACGGAGGAGTCGACGAGCGGGCCGACGTTGTCGAAGAGGTTGCCCTCGTGCAGGTCCGAGTAGTAGTCGTTGATCTGGCGCGCGCGCTTCGCCGCGTAGATGACGAGCTCGTACTTGGAGTCCACTCGGTCGAGAAGGTTGTCGATGGGGGGATCGATGATGCCCTTGTTGTGGTGTCCGGCCATGGTGACCTCCTGATCAGGCGACGGGTTCGTCGCGGCGAAGACGGCGCAATGGGCGCGCGAGAAGACTCAGCGCGCAGAGCTTGAAGACAATTCTACGACCTCGGCGGCCGCAGCGGCGACGTCCTCGTTCACGACGAGGTGATCGAACTCGTTCTGGGCGGCCAGCTCGACCTTCGCCGTGCGCAGACGACGGGCACGCTCCTCCGGCCCCTCCGTCCCGCGTCCGACGAGTCGCTGCACCAGTTCGTCCCAGGTGGGCGGCAGCAGGAAGATCAGCGTCGCGCTCGGCTCCGCCTTGCGCACCTGGCGCGCGCCCTGCAGGTCGATCTCCAGCAGCACGGTCTTCCCGGCGGCCAGAGCGGCGTCGATCGGCGCACGAGGGGTCCCGTACCGGGAGCGGTTGTGCACCACGGCGTACTCGAGCAGTTCGCCGGCCTCGATGAGCCGATCGAACTCCGCATCGTCGACGAAGAAGTAGTGCACGCCGTCGATCTCTCCGGGGCGCGGCGCACGCGTCGTCGCCGACACCGACAGGTGGATCTCGGGATTGTGCTCGCGGATGTACGCAGCCACGGTCCCCTTGCCGACCGCCGTCGGACCCGCGAGGACGAGAAGGCGGCTACGACCGCCGCGCGGCTCGATCACCGGGAAGCGCTCGTCGAGCCAGCGCGACAACGCCGCACGCTGACGAACGCCGAGGCCGCCGAGTCGCTTGACCGGCGAGATGCCCAGGTCGTCGAGGATGCGGTCGCGCTTGCCCGCCCCGATCGCCGGGAGAGCGAGCAGGAAGTCGGTGATGCGCATCGACCCCTCGACCGAGTCGGGGTCGGCGGTCGCGCGAGCGAGTACGCTCTGCGGCGTCGTCACGCGCATCGTGAGATCGCGCTTCAGCGCAGCACGCGCGCGTCGGCGCTCCACGGCCTTGCGGGCGGCGGCGGCGCGGTCGACTTCGGGAACGGGACGAGCCTCAGCCACGGCTGACCTCTCTGTACTCGGCGACGCGGGCGTCGATGGCGGCAGCGAGATCATGCGGACCCGCCTTCAGGATGCTGCGGCTCTCGCTCGCGATGACAGCGGCGCTCATCGAGCCGAAGCGACGGTGCACATCGACGGGCGAGGCGCCCTGTGCCCCGAAGCCCGGAGCGAGGATCGGGGCAACCGGGGTGTACGCGGCGAGTCCGGCATCCGTCCAGTCGACGGTCGCGCCGATGACGAAGCCGATGCTCCCCCACTCCCCCGTACGGCCTTGCTCGGCGTTGCGCGCGGACACCACGGAGACGATGTCCGCCGACACCGAGCGGCCCGTCGCGGACTGCGAGCGCTGCAGCGATTCCGCCTCGGGGTTGCTGGTCGCCGCGAGCACGAACACGCCCTTGCCGTGCGCGTGCGCGAGGTCGAACGTGCCGTCGAGCGCGCCGACCCCGAGGAACGGATTGACGGTCAGCGCGTCGGCCTCGAGCGACGAACCCGGTGTGAGCCAGGCCGCGGCGTACGCGTCCATCGTGGTGCCGATGTCGCCGCGCTTGGCGTCGGCGATCACGATCAGCCCTGCTGCCCGTGCCGCTGACAGGACGTCCTCCAGAGCGGCGAATCCGGCGGAGCCGAAGCGCTCGAAGAACGACACCTGCGGCTTCACGATGCCCGCCCGCCCGGCGGCCGCCTCGACCGTGCGCAGACCGAAGTCGCGCACACCCGACGCGTCCTGCCCGAGCCCCCAGTCGTCGAGCAGCCCGGGGTGCGGATCGATGCCGACGCAGAGCGGGCCGCGCTCGTCGACGACGGCGCGGACCCGCTCACCGAAGGGAGTGGTCACACCGCGACCTTCCGGTCGAGTGCGTACTCCTGGAGGCTCTTCACCTGGAACCCCTCATGCGCCGCATCCATGCCGCTCACGGCCGCACCGAGCACAGCCATCGTGGTGAACAGCGCCTTGTCGGCGGCGACCGCTGCGGCGCGGATCTCATAGCCGTCGGCACGTGCCGCACCGCCCGACGGCGTGTTCACGACGATGTCGATCTCGCCGTCGTTGATGAGGTCGACGATGTTGCGGGCGCCCGACTCCTGCGTGTCGCTGTACTTCTCGACCACGGTCACGGCGATGCCGTTGCGCGAGAGGATCTCGGCCGTGCCCTCGGTCGCGACGATCGTGAAGCCCAGCTGCTGCAGGCGGTGAGCCGGCAGGATGACGGCGCGCTTGTCGGAGTCGGCGACCGAGATGAACACGGTGCCCGAGGTCGGCATCCCCCCGTACGCCGCGGCCTGGCTCTTCGCGAACGCCGTGGGGAAGTCGCGGTCGATGCCCATGACCTCGCCCGTGGAGCGCATCTCCGGCCCGAGGACCGAGTCGACGGTCTTGCCGTCGGCGGTGCGGAACCGCTTGAACGGCAGCACGGCCTCCTTGACCGACACCGGGGCGTCGAGGGGCACGCGCGATCCGTCCTGCTCTGGCAGCATGCCCTCGGCGCGGAGCTCGGCGACGGTCGCACCGGCCATGATGCGACTCGCGGCCTTCGCCATGGGGATCCCCAGGGCCTTCGACACGAACGGCACGGTGCGGCTCGCGCGCGGGTTCGCCTCGATGACGTAGAGCACGCCGGCGCTGATCGCGAACTGCACGTTGAGCAGGCCGCGCACGCCCACGCCCTTCGCGATGGCCAGGGTGGCCTCGCGGACGCGGTCGACGTCGCTGCGACCGAGCGACACGGGAGGCAGGGTGCAGCTCGAGTCGCCGGAGTGGATGCCGGCTTCCTCCAGGTGCTCCATCACGCCGCCGATGAACAGGTCGGTGCCGTCGTACAGCGCGTCGACGTCGAGCTCGATCGCGTCGTCGAGGAAGCGGTCGACGAGCAGGGGCTTGCCCTCCTCGATCACGACCTCGTCGGCGGTGCGCACGAAGTAGTCGCGCAGCGACTCGGTGGAGTAGACGATCTCCATGCCGCGTCCGCCGAGCACGAAGCTCGGACGCACCAGCACCGGGTAGCCGATCTCCTCGGCCACGGCCACGGCGCCCTCCACGTCGATCGCCGTGCCGTGGCGCGGCGCGAGCAGGCCGGCGGAGTCGAGCAGCTGCGAGAAGAGCTCGCGCTCCTCCGCGATGTCGATCGCCTCGGGGCTGGTGCCCAGCACGGTGTATCCGGCCGCCTCGATGCCCTTCGCCAGCCCGAGCGGCGTCTGACCGCCCAGCTGGCAGACCACGCCGAGGATCGTGCCGCTCGCCGCTTCGGCGTCGAGTACCTCGAGCACGTCCTCGAGCGTCAGCGGTTCGAAGTACAGACGGTCGGAGGTGTCGTAGTCGGTCGACACGGTCTCCGGGTTGCAGTTGACCATGACGGTCTCGAAGCCCGCGTCCGCGAGAGCGAACGACGCGTGCACGCAGGAGTAGTCGAACTCGACACCCTGACCGATGCGGTTGGGACCGGACCCGATGATCACGACCTTCGTGCGCTCGGAGGGCTGCACCTCGGTCTCGAAGTCGTAGCTCGAGTAGTGGTACGGCGTGAGGGCGGGGAACTCGCCGGCGCACGTGTCGACCGTCTTGTACACCGGGCGGATGCCGAGGCCGTGCCTGACCCCGCGGATCTCCGCCTCCGTCTCGCCGCGCAGCTGCGCGAGC
The DNA here is from genome assembly GCF_041954735.1 of Microbacterium sp. LS_15. Lineage (NCBI taxonomy): Bacteria > Bacillati > Actinomycetota > Actinomycetes > Micrococcales > Microbacteriaceae > Microbacterium > Microbacterium sp. LS_15. Next base: position 346,218 of record NZ_JAVAYD010000001.1, read on the forward strand.
TGTGCGTCGGAGAAGCCGTGCTCCTTGGCGTACCGCAGGGTCGCCGCGTCGAGCTCTGGCGCCGTGCGCACGAGCTCGGCGACCTCGTTGATGAGCACGATCTGGTCGAGGAACCACGGGTCCATCGCCGTCGACTCGAAGGCCTGCTCGACGGTCGCGCCCTTGCGCAGCGCCTGCTGCAGCGTGACGATGCGTCCGTCCGTCGGGGTCTTCGCGATCTCCAGGAGCTCCTCGACCGACCGGTCCTCCGCGCCCCAGTGGAAGCTGGAGCCGCGCTTCTCGAGCGAGCGGAGCGCCTTCTGCAGTGCGGTCGCGTAGTTGCGGCCGATGGCCATGGCCTCGCCGACCGACTTCATGGTCGTGGTGAGCGTGGCGTCGGCGGCCGGGAACTTCTCGAACGCGAAGCGCGGGACCTTCACGACCACGTAGTCGAGCGTCGGCTCGAAGCTCGCGGGCGTCACGCCGGTGATGTCGTTCGGGATCTCGTCGAGCCGGTATCCGAGGGCGAGCTTCGCGGCGAGCTTCGCGATCGGGAACCCGGTCGCCTTGGAGGCGAGCGCACTCGAGCGGGAGACACGCGGGTTCATCTCGATGACGATGATGCGCCCGTTCGTCGGATCGACCGCGAACTGGATGTTGCAGCCTCCGGTGTCGACGCCGACCGCGCGGATGATGTCGATGCCGATGTCGCGCATCTTCTGGTACTCGCGGTCGGTGAGCGTGAGCGCGGGGGCGACCGTGATCGAGTCGCCCGTGTGCACGCCGACGGGGTCGACGTTCTCGATCGAGCACACGACCACCGTGTTGTCGGCGGTGTCGCGCATGAGCTCGAGCTCGTACTCCTTCCATCCGAGGATCGACTCCTCGAGGAGCACCTCCGTCGTCGGGGAGTCGCGCAGTCCGGCCCCGCCGATGCGGCGGAGGTCCTCCTCGTCGTAGGCGAAGCCCGAGCCGAGGCCGCCCATCGTGAACGAGGGGCGCACCACGAGCGGGTAGCCGAGCTTCTCGGCCCCCGCGAGCAGGTCGTCCATGGTGTGCGCGATGACGCTCTTGGCGACGTCCGCGCCCGCTTCGAGCACGAGCTCCTTGAAGACCTGGCGGTCCTCGCCCTTCTTGATCGCGTCGACCTTGGCGCCGATGAGCTCCACCCCGTACTTGGCGAGGATGCCTCGCTCATCGAGAGCCATCGCCGCGTTCAGAGCGGTCTGGCCGCCGAGGGTCGGCAGGATGGCGTCCGGCTTCTCCTTGGCGATGATCGTCTCGATGACCTCGGGGGTGATCGGCTCGATGTACGTCGCGTCGGCGAAGTCGGGGTCGGTCATGATCGTGGCGGGGTTCGAGTTCACGAGGATGACGCGGACGCCCTCCTCGCGCAGCACCCGGCAGGCCTGAGTGCCCGAGTAGTCGAACTCGCAGGCCTGACCGATGACGATCGGGCCGGATCCGATGACGAGAACGGAGTTGATGTCGTCGCGCTTGGGCATTACTGAGCGTCTTTCTTGTTCGCGATGACCATCTCGCGGAAGCGGTCGAAGAGGTAGTTGGCGTCGTGCGGACCGGCCGCGGCCTCCGGGTGGTACTGCACCGAGAAGGCGGGGATGTCGAGGGCGCGGAGACCTTCAACGACGTTGTCGTTGAGGCCGACGTGGCTCACCTCGACCTTGCCGTAGCCGTGCGGGCTGTCGAAGGAGCCGTCGAGCGGGGCGTCGACCGCGAACCCGTGGTTGTGGGCGGTGATCTCGACGCGACCGGTCTGCTTGTCGAGGACCGGCTGGTTGATGCCGCGGTGGCCGAACGGCAGCTTGTAGGTGCCGAGACCGAGCGCGCGTCCGAGCAGCTGGTTGCCGAAGCAGATGCCGAAGAACGGCAGCCCGTCATCGAGGACGGAGCGCAGGAGCTCGACGTGATCGCCGGACGCGGCCGGGTCGCCAGGGCCGTTCGAGTAGAACACCGCGACGGGGTCGATCGCCCGGACCTCGTCGATGGTGACGTCCTGCGGCAGCACGTGCACCTCGAAGCCGCGCGCGGCGAGGTTGTCGATCGTCGCCTGCTTGACGCCGAGGTCGAGGACGGCGAGGTTGCCGACCTTCTCACCCACGGCATCCGTCACCGTGGCGACCTCGACCGACACCTGAGCCGAGAGGTTCTGGCCGGCCATCTGCGGGGCCTCGCGCACGATGCGCAGCTGCTCGTCGGCGTCGAGGCGCGCGGCCTCGCCCGAGAAGATGCCGCCGCGCATCGAGCCGGCCGAGCGGATGTGACGCGTGATCGAGCGGGTGTCGATGCCGCTGATGCCGACGATGCCGTCCTGCACGAGGATCTCGTCGAGGGAGGCGTTCGCGCGCCAGTTCGACACGACCCGCGAGGGGTCGCGCACGATGTAGCCGGCGACCCAGATGCGACGCGACTCGGGGTCCTCGTCGTTCATGCCGGTGTTGCCGATGTGCGGGGCCGTCTGCAGGACGATCTGTCCGGCGTACGACGGGTCGGTGAGCGTCTCCTGGTAGCCGGACATGCCGGTCGCGAAGACGACCTCGCCGAGCGTGGTGCCCAGGGCGCCGTATGCGCGGCCGCTGTGGCGGGTGCCGTCCTCGAGGACCAGGACGGCGGGTTCGGGGAGGGAGGTCATGGCTGTTCTCCTGTGTCGGTCGTGGCGATGTCATCACCGGCGCCGGAGGCGGGGACGAGTCGCTGCAGTTCTGAGATGAAGTTCTTCGGGTCGCCGTCGGTGAGGCGCAGGTAGGAGTCGACGACCGTGTCGTCGGCGGCGTTCCAGGCCACCCTGACGAGGCCGCCCGGCTCGACCACGCGGTCGATCGTGACCGTTGCCCGATCCACACCGGCGAGTCGCTCCTTGGCGAGGAACACGGTGGGCGCGCCGTCGAGGCAGAGGGCGAGACCGCGATCCGTGACCGCGACCTCTCCCCGTGCCCGGTAGGCGAGCGGAGACATGGCGAGGCGCTCGAGCGGCTGATCGTGCTTCGTCGTGGACACGTACAGCACCTCATGCCGATCGAGGACCTCGGCGTGCTCGGGGACGCCGAGCGGGGCCGCGAGCCCCGCGTCGCGTCGGAGTCGGCGCCGCCAGGCGACGAGCATGGCGAGGAGCGCGAGCGCGGCCAGCGCGATCATCACGGCGATCGCGACGTCCCTGGGGATCATGCGTGCAGCTCCTCGACCACCGAGCCCGCCTCCACGGTCACCGTGCCACCGTGGATCGTGTACTCGACGCGTCCGGGCAGATCGCGGCCCAGGTACGGCGAGTTCGCGCTGCGGCCGTGCAGGTCCGCTTCCGTGAACACGCCGGCGACCGATGCGTCGTACAGCGTGATCTGCGCGGGGGCTCCCACCTCGAGCGCGGTGCCGTGACCCGCGAGGCGACCGATCCGGGCGGGAGCGGCGCTCATGACGCGGGCGACGTCGCTCCATCCGATCAGTCCGGTCTGCACCATCGACTGGTGCACGACGCGCAGTGCGCTCTCGAGTCCGACCATGCCGTTCGCGGCGGCCTGCCATTCGCACGCCTTGTGCTCGCTCGGGTGCGGGGCGTGGTCGGTCGCCACGATGTCGATCGTGCCGTCGGCGAGGCCCTCGCGCACGGCGAGCACGTCCTCCTCGCGCCGGAGCGGCGGGTTGACCTTGTACCGGGCGTCGTAACCGCGGACGAGCTCGTCGGTGAGCAGCAGGTGGTGGGGTGTCACCTCGGCGGTCACCGCGATCCCCCGTTTCTTCGCCCAGCGGATGATGTCGACCGAGCCTGCCGTCGAGAGGTGGCAGACGTGCAGGCGCGAGCCGACGTGCTCGGCCAGGAGCACGTCGCGCGCGATGATCGACTCCTCGGCGACCGCCGGCCATCCGGCGAGCCCGAGCTCCGCGGAGACGACGCCCTCGTTCATCTGGGCGCCCTCGGTGAGACGGGGGTCCTGAGCATGCTGAGCGATGACGCCGTCGAACGACTTCACGTACTCCAGGGCGCGCCGCATGATCAGCGGGTCGAACACGCAGAAGCCGTCGTCGCTGAACACCCGCACCTGAGCGCGCGACGAGGCCATCGCACCGAGCTCGGCCAGCCGCTCGCCCTTCTGCCCCACGGTGACGGCGCCGATCGGCTGCACGGTGGCGTACCCGGCGGCCTCCCCGAGCGCGAGCTCCTGCTCGACGACCCCGGCGGTGTCGGCGACCGGCGAGGTGTTCGGCATCGCGAAGACGGCGGTGAAGCCGCCGGCCGCCGCGGCGCGCGTTCCCGTGAGGATGGTCTCCGACGCCTCGTAGCCCGGCTCCCGGAGGTGCGTGTGCAGGTCGACCAGGCCGGGCAGGGCGACCAGGCCGGAGGCGTCGATGACGCGGGCGCCCGCCCGCTGGAGTCCTGAGCCGATCTCGGCGATCCGCCCGTCCTCCACAATGATGTCGGCGCTCTCAGCGCCGAGAAGCTGTGCGCCGGTGATGACGAGGGTCTCGCTCACAGGTCTCCCCCTCGTTCGTCGTCTCGTTCGCCCGCAAGGAGCAGGTACAGCACTGCCATCCGGATGGACACCCCGTTGGTGACCTGCTCCAGCACGGTGGAGCGCGGCGAATCGGCGGCTTCGGAGGAGATCTCCAACCCGCGGTTCATGGGTCCGGGATGCATGACAATGCTATCGTCCGGCAGAGCGGCCACGCGCCGTGCGTCGAGTCCCCACCGACGGGAATACTCCCGCTCAGTCGGGAAATACGCGGCGTTCATCCGCTCCAGCTGGATTCGCAGCATCATGACGGCATCCGGCTCGTCGGCGAGTGCTTGGTCGAGGTCGTACACCACGCGCACCGGCCAGAGCGACACGTTCTGCGGGACCAGCGTCGGCGGCGAGACGAGAGTCACCTCAGCACCCAACGTGGTGAGCAGCCAGACGTTGGATCGGGCCACCCGCGAGTGCAGGACGTCGCCGACGATCACCACCCGGATGCCGGAGAGATCGCGCTCGCGGCTCTCCGAGCCGAACCGGCGCTTGCGGATGGTGAAGGCGTCGAGCAGCGCCTGGGTGGGGTGCTCGTGCGTGCCGTCTCCGGCGTTCACCACGCCCGCCGAGATCCATCCGCTCGTCGCGAGGGTCTGCGGGGCGCCCGAGGCGTGGTGGCGGATGACGACGGCATCCGCGCCCATGGCCTGCAGGGTCTGGGCCGTGTCCTTCAGGCTCTCGCCCTTGGAGACGCTCGACCCCTTCGCGGCGAAGTTGATCACATCGGCCGAGAGGCGCTTGGCGGCGGCCTCGAAGGAGATGCGGGTGCGGGTGGAGTCCTCGAAGAAGAGGTTCACGACGGTCTTGCCGCGCAGGGTCGGGAGCTTCTTGATCTCGCGCGACTGCGTGTCGGACATGTCCTCGGCGACGTCGAGGATGCGAAGGGCGGTCGCGCGATCGAGAGTGCGGGTGTCGAGGAGATGCCTCATGCCTCGATCGTCACCTCCTCGGCGCCGTCGTACTCGCGCAGGCGCACGTTGACTCGTTCCTGCCGCGAGGACGGGATGTTCTTGCCGACGAAGTCGGGACGGATCGGCAGCTCGCGGTGGCCGCGGTCGACCAGGATCGCGAGGCGCACGACCGCGGGACGCCCGATCGACTGCAGAGCATCGAGGGCGGCCCTGATGCTGCGGCCGGAGAACAGCACGTCGTCGACGAGCACGACGGTGCGTCCGTCAATGCCGCCGGCAGGGATGTCGGTCGGATGCGGCGACCTGGTCGGATGCTTCGCGAGATCGTCGCGAAAGAGAGTGACGTCGAGTGCCCCGACGGGGACGGACGTCTGCGCGATCTCGCCGATCAGACGGGCGAGGCGCTGGGCGAGAGCCACTCCGCGGGTCGGAATGCCCAGCAGGACGAGGTTCTCAGATCCACGATTCGACTCGAGGATCTCATGCGCGATGCGGGTCAGTGCCCGCGTGATATCGGCGTCGTGCAGCACGGTTCGTGCGCCCATCAGCCGCTCCCTTCTCCGCCTCACGGGACGGTGTTAAAGGTTGCTTGCCTCTCCACTCTATCGGACGCGCAGGACGCGTCTCTCAGCTGGCTTCGCGGAGCACGGCGTCGGTGACCTCGTCGATCTTCTTCGAGCGGATCGGGTGACCCGTGGTCGAGAGGCATCGACCGGTCTTGAGGTCCCACTTCCAGTCGTGCATGCTGCACGTCAGGATGCCGTCGTCGTCGACCTTCCCCGTCTTGGTGAGGTCGGCGCGAAGGTGCGGGCATCGCCGCTGCACGACCCAGTCGCCGATCTCGGCATCCTCGGTCTGGTCGGTCTGCTCCTGGTACCAGTTCTCGACGTACTCGATGCGGTCGACCGAGAGGCACTTGAGGAACGTGGTGAGGAACTCGTTGAACTTGCCGCTGCGACCGACCTGGAACTGCATCGACAGGAAGATCGAGTTCGACCAGTCGATCTCGTGGTCGCGGATGTTGGTGGAGACGAGGTCGGCGGGGATCGTGTACCAGTAGATGCAGTCCTCGCCCGCGTACTCGCGCACCTTCGCGCGCGGGAAGTCCACGACCATGTCGAGTTCGCCGATCTTGAAGCGCACGTTGCCGCCCACACCGAGGCGGATGGTGCGGGACTTCTTCAGCAGCGGCTCCCACCAGGCCTTGAGCTCCTCCAGCATCTCCTGGGCGGGCAGCACCTCGGCACGCGAGGCCACTTCGTCACGGATCTCCTGCTGGCGGCTGGCGCGCTGCTCCTCGAGGTAGTCCCACTTCTCGTCGAAGATGTGCGCGAGCTCGGCGTCCGAGTAGAGCGTCTGCTCGGTCGTGACCTCGCCGTCGTCGACGGTGACGACTGTGCCGGGGACGAACAGCTGGCCGTCGTACTGGGGCGCGAGCTCGCGCATGTGCGCGAGGAACTGCTTCTGGTCCGTGAAGATCGACTCCCCGTTGCGCCCGATCCCGTTGAAGTCGAACAGGTCGTCGCGCAGGAACATGGGCGGCCCCGCCATGGGGAACACGTGGGGCGCATCGACCTTCTCGATGTAGTACATCGCGCGCTTGTTCTGCGCCTCGCGCTTGAGCTTCGCGAAGTTCTGCTTCGCGTCCAGCGGCAGGTCGTAGACCATGGGCCACCAGATCGCGCCGGAGACCTGCGTGAAATACGCATCCGGCTTGCCGAAGTGCAGCAGGCTCTCGAGGTCGAGCGGGTGCGAGTCGTTCTGGTTGAGCACCGAGCCCGTGCCGTCGTCGACGCTCAGCGAGGAGTCGCCGATCGGCCCGTCGCTGGGCGCGCGGAGAGGCGTGATCATGATCTTCAGGTCGCCCCGCTCGATGATCTCGCCCGCCGGCGCGTACCTGATGTTCGTGTACCCGAGCGCACGGATGTCCTGCTCGAGGTCGTCGATCGGGTACTCCGGGAGAAGCACCTCGATGTCCTTGCGGATGTAGCGCTCCAGCAGCTTCGGATCGAAGTGGTCGCGGTGCCGGTGCGAGATGTAGAGGAAGTCGGCCTCGCGTCCGAAGCGCTCCCAGTCGAGACCGCGGTTGTCGGGGAACGGGAACCACGAGCCGAAGAAAGAGGGCCCGAGGACGGGGTCGCAGATGATGTTCCCGCCGACCGTCTCGATGAACATCCCGGCGTGGCCGAGTCCCGTGATCCGCATGCATTCCTCCTGAGGTGAACCGTTCGATTCTACCGGCGCGCTCCTGGACGACCGCGGTGACCGGCCGGGAGAAATCACCCGGCGTCGAAGAGACCGCGGATGTCGTCGGCCGTGAGTGTCTGCGCGAACAGCTCGTCGTCGTCGAGGACCGCCGTGAAGAGGCGCGCCTTGCGCCGCTGCAGGTCGAGCACCTTCTCCTCGATCGTGCCCGCCGCGATCATCCGGTAGACCATCACCTGCTCGGTCTGTCCGATGCGGTGGGTGCGGTCTATCGCCTGCTCCTCGGCCGCCGGGTTCCACCACGGGTCGAGCAGGAAGACGTAGTCGGCCTGCGTGAGGGTGATCCCGAATCCTCCGGCCTTGAGACTGATGAGGAACACGGGCTGCTCCCCCGCGGCGAAACCGTCGACGACCTCCTGCCGTCTCCTGGTCGACCCGTCGAGCCGGGCGAACGGCACGGACTCCTTCTCCAGTCGTTCCGCGGCCATGTCGAGGAAGGACGTGAACTGGCTGAACACCAGCGCGCGGTGCCCTTCGGCCTGCAGCTCGGCGACGCGTTCGAGGAGCACGTCGAGCTTGCGCGAGCCGACACCCGCGTCGCTCGCGTCGATCAATCCGGGGGCGAGGCTCAGCATGCGCAGGAGGGTGAGCGAACGAAAGACGATGAAGCGGTTCCGATCGAGATCCTGCAGCAGACCGAGAACCTTCTGCCGCTCGCGCTGAAGCACGACGTCGTAGACCGCCCGGTGCGCAGGGCTCAGCTCGATCTCGAGCACCTGCTCCTGCTTCGGTGGCAGCTCGGGGGCGACGGACTCCTTGGTGCGACGCAGCACGAGCGGGCGGATCCGACGCCGCAGCTGTTCCAGTCGACGACGCCGGTACTGACCTCCCTCGGCGTTCTCCGGCACCTTCCCCTGCTCGATCGGCTGGATGTACCGCTCGCGGAACGCCCTGGCCGACGCGAACAGTCCAGGAGCCGTCAGCGCGAGCAGCGCCCAGAGATCCGACAGGCTGTTCTCCAGAGGAGTCCCCGTGACGGCGTACGTCACGTCGGCGGGGAATCCGGCGACGGCGCGGTGCAGTCTCGTGGCCGGATTCTTCACGAACTGGGCCTCGTCGAGCACCAGGGCGGCCCACTCGACGGCGCTGAAATCCCGCTCGTCGAGCCGGGCCACCGCGTACGACGTCACGACGAGATCCGCCGTCGACGCGATCTCGTCGAGTCGCATGCCACCGCGCGTTGCCGTCGTCGCCTCGACCACGGCGACCCGAAGTCCCGGGGCGAAGCGCCTCGCCTCGGAGCGCCAGGCCCCGACCACCGAGGTCGGCGCGATCACGAGGAACGGGCGCACCTCCCCGGCATCCCGCGCGTGCTGCGCGAGCGCGAGCATCTGCAGAGTCTTGCCGAGGCCCATGTCATCCGCGAGGATCCCGCCGAGGCGATGCGCCCACAGGAATGCGAGCCACTCGAAGCCCTGCTGCTGATACGGGCGGAGCCCGACGGTCAGCGACGCGGGAGCCGGCACGTGCGGCACGCCCTCCGCGCCGCGGAGAGCGTCGGCGGTCGCCCGCCATGTGACCGCGGGGATCGCCTCATCGGCGAGATCCTCGAAGTCCTCCCAGAGGGCGAGCTGGTGCCGGTTGATCCGCGGACCCGTCTCCCACTCGTCCAGCTCGCCCGCCTCGTCGATGAGATCGCGCAGGCGACCGAGCGCAGGATGCGCGAGCGAGAAATAGCTGCCGTCGACGAGCAGCAGCTTCTTCCGCCCCGTGCTCAGCGCGGAGAACAGCGGTTCGAACGGGATGCTGCGCCCGTCGATGCGCACGATCACGCCGAGGTCGAACCAGTCCGCATCCGTCGACTCGACCGTGGTGACGGTGATCTCCGGCTCTCCGCTCAATTCGTTGTAGGTCTTGCGGCGCCCCGTGGACTCCGTGCGCACGCCGATCGCCTCCAGCGCGGGAACGACATGGGTCGCGAACTCCGCCGCGTCAACGTCGTGCAGCGTGCCGCCTCCGTCGAACGGGATCCCGGAGGCCGTCGGCCACGCCGCCTCGATCGCCGAGAGGAGCGCGCGCTCGGCCACGGCGTCCCGCACCACGTCGGCGGAGCTCGAGAGCGGAAAGCGACCGAACCCGGGGTATTCCCAGCCGAGGGAGAAGCGGATGCTGTCGCCCCGGAGGTGGTCGACCGAGAGCACGGCGACCGGAGCGGGCAGCGGGGGCGGCGTGAAGCCGCCCTCCCCGCGGAGGGCCACGCTGCGGGCGAGAAGGGGGTAGGCGTCGCGGAGGAAGGCGCTCTCCTCCCCCTCCGGCACGACAACGGCCCCGGCCACTCCGAGCAGCGGCAGCACCGAGGGCGCGAGCGCCACGCCGCCCAGGCGCAGTCTCATCCTGCTCCCCTCGACGGATGCCGCGTACACGCCGGTGCGCCCGATCGCCCTCGTGTCGGCGGCCGGGACGGCGACGTCGTCGAAAGAGACCTGCGCTCGCAGGTGGAGGGCGCCGTCGTCGCCGCGACGCAGACCGCCGGTCACGACCGCGCGCTCGGCGAGCTCGACTGTGACGTCCTTCCGCGTCGAGACGAGCGCCACGCCGTGCTCGTCCGCCGCTCGCAGATGGGGCCAGAGGAGCGGCGACTCGACATGATCGAGGATGAGCCACTCCCCCGACGCCCCGGAGAGCAGGGAGTCGCGGGAGATGTTCAGCAGATCCGCGAACCAGCGTGAGGCGATGGCCGGGAACTGCGAGCCGGGGCGTCGGACGGCATCCCACGACGCCTGTCCCTGGATCCACGCCCCCGTGGCCTCGCTGCGTACGAGCGGGCGCACGCCGAGCAGGATCTCCCCCTCGCGCTTGGCGACGTCGCGCGGGCTCGCCGCTCGCTGCGGACGTGCCGACCACGAACCGCGCGCGTCGCGCAGACGCAGCTCGACACCGAGCGCGAGCGGGGTGTCGCCGTCACGGACCCTCGCCGGGAGCAGAGACCGCCAGTCGTTCATCTGGTCATCGTCTCCCGGACCACCGACAGCGACGCCGCGGTGCCGCAACGGCAGCTCAGGCCGCTCGGGCCACCCGCGCGAGCACGCCGTGCACGAACGCGCCCGAATCGTCGGTCGAGAACTCCTTGGCGAGCTCGACCGCCTCGTCGATCGCGACGGCCGTCGGCACCTCGTCGTTGAAGAGGATCTCCCAGACGCCGATCCGCAGCAGGGCCCGGTCGACCGCGGGCATCCGCTCCAGCTTCCAGTCGCGGCTGTGGGTGGTGATGTGCTCGTCGATCTCGTCGCGGTGGTCGATGATGCCGTCGACCACCTCGCGGGCGTACAGCCAGGAGGCCTCGCGAGCGGGCTCACTGGCAGCGCGCGACGCCTCGGCGGCGAGGGTGACCGCCAGGTCGTCGCCGCGGACGTCGGACGAGAACAGGATGTCGAGTGCGCGCTTGCGCGCCTTCGTGCGGGCGCTCACGCCTTACTTCTCGCGGCCGAGGTAGTCGCCCGTGCGGGTGTCGACCTTGACCTTCGTGCCCGCCTCGACGAACAGCGGGACCTGGATCTCGTAGCCGGTCTCGAGCGTCGCGGGCTTCGTGCCGGCCGACGAGCGGTCGCCCTGCAGACCGGGCTCGGTGTAGGTGATCTCGAGGATGACCGACGCGGGGAGGTCGATGTACAGCGGGTTGCCGTTGTTGAGCGCGATCGTCACCTGCTGGTTCTCGAGCAGGAAGTTCTTCGCGTCGCCGACCGTCGGAGCGCCGACCGTGATCTGGTCGAAGTCGGTCTGGTCCATGAAGACGTAGCCGTCGCCGTCGGTGTACAGGTAGGTGAAGTCGCGGCGGTCGACGTTCTCGATCTCGATCTTCGCGCCGGCGTTGTAGGTGCGGTCGACGACCTTGCCGGAGACGACGTTCTTCAGCTTGGTGCGCACGAACGCACCGCCCTTGCCGGGCTTCACGTGCTGGAACTCGATGACGCTCCAGAGCTGTCCATCGATGCTGAGGACGACGCCGTTCTTGATGTCTGCGGTAGATGCCATGCGCGGAAGTTCCGTTTCGTGAGTCCGTGGGGCCGCTCTCATCCGGGTGGAGACCGGGGCGGCCGACAGTCGATTCTACGGGATGAGTGCGGCGAGCTGTCGCACGGCGGCCTCGTAGCCCGAGACGCCCTCCCCGATCACGCGCACGGCCGCCACGTCATCGAGGTAGGAGTGGTGGCGGAACTCCTCGCGGGCGTAGACGTCCGAGATGTGCACCTCGGCGAACGGGAGAGCCACCCCCGTGAGGGCGTCCCGCAGCGACACCGAGGTGTGCGTGAGGCCACCGGGGTTGATGACGATCGCCGCGCAGTCCTCCCGCGCGGCGTGGATCGCGTCGATCAGGACGCCCTCGTGATTGCTCTGGATCGCGCGGAGCTCGAACCCGAGCGAGGCCGCGGCGTCGGTCGTGAGGGCGACGACGTCGGCGAGCGTCGCGGTGCCGTAGAGCTCCGGTTCCCTGGTTCCGAGCAGATTGAGGTTCGGACCGTTGACGAGGAGGATCCGCCGCGTCACGCCCCCACCTCCTGGTACGCCGCGAACAGCAGCGACTCGTCGGGTGCCTGGAGCACGGTGGGCTTCGCGATGTCGTCGAGCAGGATGAAGCGCAGCATGCCGCCCCGGCTCTTCTTGTCGCGCTGCATCGTCGCGAGCAGCTGCGGCCACGCGCCGGCGCGGTACGAGGTGGGCAGACCGAGGGACTCGAGGACCGACCGGTGGCGCTCTGCCGCGGCGTCGGGGAGGCGCCCCGCGAGGCGGGAGAGCTCGGCGGCGTACAGCATCCCGACCGAGATGGCGGCGCCGTGCCGCCAGCGGTAGCGCTCCGCGTGTTCGATCGCGTGACCGAGCGTGTGACCGTAGTTCAGGATCTCCCTCTGACCGGCCTCGCGGAAGTCGTCGGAGACGACCTCCGCCTTCATGCCGATGGCCAGCTCGACCGCGCGGCGGAACTCGTCCGTCGTGGTGTCGACGGCGCGCTGCGGGTCGGCCTCGATGATGTCGAGGATCTCCGGCGCCCAGATGAACCCCGCCTTCACGACCTCCGCGTAGCCCGCGGTCGCCTCGTTCGGGCTCAGGCTGCCGAGTTCGTCGAGGTCTCCGATCACCGCACGCGGTGCCCAGAACGCGCCGACGAGGTTCTTGCCCTCGGCGGTGTTGATCCCGGTCTTGCCGCCCACGGCGGCATCGACCAGACCGAGCACCGTCGTCGGGACCTGCACGACCTGCACGCCGCGCAGCCATGTCGCGGCGACGAAGCCGGCGAGGTCGGTCACGGCGCCGCCGCCGTACCCGATCACGGCATCCGTCCGTGTGAAGTCGGCCTGCCCCATCACCTGCCAGCAGAACGCCGCGACCTCGATACGCTTGCCCTGCTCCGCGTCCGGCACCTCGGCGAGGAGCACTTCGCGCTGGCCGTTCGCCGTGTCGGCGAGCAATCGGTCGCGCAGCTCGGCGGCGCGGGCGGCCAGCGTCGGCGGATGCACGACGAGCACCTTGCGCACTCCGGGATCCAGCGCCCACGACACCCGGTCGAGGATGCCGCGGCCGATCGCGATGTCGTACGGTGTCTCCCCCATCACGCTGATGGTCGTGGTGCTCATTCCAGTCCTCTCCTCCACGCGGCGATCTCCTCCGCGATCCGCTGCATCGGTCGACGCGACGTGTCGACCGTGACCGATGCCACTTCTTCGTACCAGCCCCGGCGCTCCTCGAAGATGCGAGTCCACGCGGTCACGGGGTCGTCTCCCGCGAGAAGCGGTCGCCCTCCCCCGCCGATCCGATGCACGACCGCCTCGGGTGCGACGGTCAGGAACACGACGGGGTGCTCGGCGAGCAGGGCCCGTGTGTCCGCGTCCGTGACAGCTCCTCCGCCCAGGGAGATCACGCCGCCCTCGGCCAGCGCCGCGGCGACCGCCTCCCGCTCGAGCTCGCGGAACCGCGACTCCCCGAACTCGGCGAAGATCTGCGGGATCGGACCGTGCGCGCTGACGACCCGCTTGTCGGTGTCGACGAAGGGGACACCGAGTCGGCGTGCCACCCGACGACCCACACTGGTCTTGCCGGCGGCCATCGGGCCGACCAGCACCAGCGTCAGCGGGTCAGCCTCGCTCGTCATGCGCGATGAGCGCCGCCTCGGAGGCCGGAGCCGTGCGCAGCTCGGCCGGGATGGCGTCGAGGTACGACTCGAGGTTGCGGCGGGTCTCGCCGACGCTGTCGCCGCCGAACTTCTCGAGCACGGCGCGGGCGAGTTCGATCGCGACCATGGCCTCCGCGACCACGCCTGCTGCGGGGACCGCGCACACGTCGGAGCGCTGGTGGTGCGCCGTGGCGTCCTCACCGGTCGCGACGTCGATCGTGCGCAGCGCGTGCGGGACGGTGGCGATCGGCTTCATCCCGGCGCGGACGCGCAGGACGGTACCCGTCGACATCCCTCCCTCGGTGCCGCCTGCGCGGTCGGAACCGCGGGTGATGCCGTCGCCCGTCGCGAACAGCTCGTCATGGGCGGCCGAGCCGCGGCGGCGGGTCGTCTCGAAGCCGTCGCCGACCTCGACCCCCTTGATCGCCTGGATGCTCATGAGCGCCTGCGCCAGACGGGCGTCGAGGCGGCGGTCCCAGTGCACGTGCGATCCGAGCCCCGGCGGCAGGCCGTACGCGAGCACCTCGACGATGCCGCCCAGCGTGTCGCCGTCCTTCTTCGCGTCGTCGACCTCGGCGACCATACGTGCGGAGGTCTCGGCGTCGAAGCAGCGCAGCGGATCGGCGTCCAGAGCCTCGACGTCGTCTGGCGTGGGCAGCTCGGCGTCCTCCGGCACCCGCACGGGGCCGATCGACAGGGTGTGACTGACGAGACGGATGCCGAGCTCGCCGAGGAACGACCGCGCGACCGCTCCGAGCGCCACGCGGGCTGCCGTCTCCCGGGCGCTGGCACGCTCCAGGATCGGTCGGGCCTCGTCGAAGTCGTACTTCTGCATGCCGACCAGGTCGGCGTGACCCGGCCGCGGACGGGTGAGCGGGGCGCTCCGTCCCCGCGACCGGTCGGTGAGCTCGATGGGCTCGGGGTTCATGACCTCGATCCACTTCGGCCACTCGGTGTTGCCGATGCGCAGGGCGATCGGGCTGCCGAGCGTCTTGCCGTGCCGCACGCCGCCCGAGATGGAGAGCTCGTCCTGCTCGAACTTCATGCGCGATCCCCGGCCATAGCCGAGCTTCCGTCGCGCCAGGTCGGCCTGGATGGCCTCGGACGACACCGGAACACCCGAGGGCAGGCCCTCCATGACGGCAATGAGTTCTGGGCCGTGCGATTCGCCGGCCGTGAGCACGCGGAGCATTGCTCTAGTCTCCCATGAGCCGCGACCCCGCTCGTGCCCCGTGTCGTCCTACGACCGCAGAACCCCGCGCATCGCCTCGACCATGCTCTCTTCGTCGGGCAGGGCGCGGTCCTGATCGCCGTGGTGGAAGATGCGGATCTGACGCACGGCCTGGTGCAACAGCATCCCGAGACCCGAGATCGATCGGCCGGGCCACCGCGCGGCGAGGGTGGACGGCCACGGCGCGTAGGCGACGTCGAACAGCACGCCGCCGTTCTCGCCGAGCCGTGCGACCACGCGCTCGTCGAGCGACGTCCCTGTGGGCAGCGTGGCGATCGTCACGGCCACAGGCTCGGCCGAGGCGTCGAAGGTCTGCACGGAACCGGTGAGCCCCAGACGCACGGCGAGACCGAGCAGCCCCTCGGCGCGGCGCGGGCGACGTGCGCGCACGTCGACCCGTCGCGCGCCCATCTCGGCGACGGCCACGAGAGCGGATGCCGCCGTGGCGCCGGCCCCGAGGATCCGAACCGAGTCGACGTCCGCGATGCCGTCCTCACCCAGTGCGTCGATGATCCCGCCCACATCGGTGTTGAAGCCCTGCGGCCCGTCGGCGAGGAGCAGGGTGTTCACGGCGCCCGTGAGGTCGGCGTGCCGGTCGCGGATCACCGCCGCCCGGTGCGCCTGCTCCTTCAAGGGCATCGTGAGCGAGAGGCCCCGCCAGGAGTCGTCGAGAGACGCCAGCGCATCGCCGAACGCGACCTCGTCGACCCGGCGCCTGGTGTACTCCCAGTCCAGGCCGAGTGCGCGGTAGGCCGCGCTGTGCAGCTGCGGGGAGCGGGAGTGCGCGATCGGGTCGCCCCAGACAGCGAGGTTCGACCGGGTCATCCCGCCGAGCATCCTCCGTCGGGGTTCTCCTGGCACCACTTCTCCCACTTCTCCACGCCCTGGAGGTGCTCCTCGTAGGTTTCCGAGAACTGCGTCTCACCGGTCGCGAGGTTGATGGTGACGAAGTAGAGCCATGGCCCCTCGGCCGGACTCATCGCCGCCTTGATGGCCGCGTCGCTCGGGCTCGCGATCGGTGTCACGGGAAGCCCGACGTTGACGTAGGTGTTCCACGGGTTCGGATCAGCGAGCGCCTCGGCGGAGCTCGACACGACGCCCTCATGCAGCGAGCCGTAGCCGTACTGCGCCGTCGAGTCCATCTGCAGCTTCATGTCGATGTCGAGACGGTTCTGGATCACGCGAGACACCTTCGCGAAGTCCGCCGTGGCTCCCTCGCGCTGGATGATCGAGGCGATCGTGAGGATGCGCTGGGCATCCTCCGCCGGCACGCCCGCCGCGTTCAGCGACTCCCACGTACGGTCCACCATGCGCTGGATGACCTGCTGGGCCGTGACGCCGGGGTCGAACGTGTAGACGGCGGGGAACAACCAGCCCTCGAGGCTCTGCGCGTCGACGCCGTAGGCGGCCGGCCCGAGGTCGATGGCCGCCTGGAAGTCCTCCACCGGCATCCCCAGCGACTCCGCGATCGTCGGGAGCGACGACTCGATGGTCGCCCCCTCGGACACGCTCGCTGAGTTCTCCCTCTTGTTCTCCGGGTTCTGGAGGGCCTCGAGCGCCGCTTCCGCCGTCATCTTCTCCTGCAGGCTGTAGATGCCCGGGTAGAACGTGACTGCGATGTTCTCGTCGACGAGGTAGTTGTAGAAGACGTCCTCGGTTCGGGTGACGCCCGCGTCGAACAGCGACTTGGAGACCGGCCCTCCCGTGTCGCCCTCCTTGATGGTGACGAGCACCTCGCCGGTGGCCTGACCGGGCTCCCAGTCGTCGGGCTCGCCCCACCCCATCGCGTCGCTGATCTTGTCGCCGTAGGTGTTCCACGCCCACACGCCGCCGGCGACGATGCCGCCGATCACCGCGAGCACGATGATGAGCGCCACGAGACACCCGGTGCGGCGCTTCTTCTTCGGAGCGGCGGGCTTGTCTTGGTCGCGGGAGTCATCGTGGAAGAGATCGTCGAGGCTGCCGCTGCGAGCCGGCGTTTCCGTCGCGAGGTCGTCGGACCGCGGAGATCCTGTGGCGTGCGCCGGCTCCGCCGATCGTGCGGGCCCGGCAGCCCGGGCACTGCTCGACGTCGCGTCCGGCTCCCCCGATGCGGCGGGCGTGGCTGGCGTGGTCGACGCCGTTACCGGGACGGCGCGTGTCGGTGTGCCGGCCTCCTCATGACCGACGGGAGACGCGTGCGCCCCGTCGTCGGCGGGGCCGGCGGATGGCTCGTCGAGCCTGGCGCCCGAACGCGTCGCGGCCTCGCGCGCCGCACGACGCGACCCCGGGGCCGGCGGGGTGTTGTCCACCGTCGGGCTCTGCTGCGTGGGGTCGGGGAGGTTCTCGAACAGGTCACCCAGGCGGGCGTCCGGATCGTGCTGAGGGGAGGCACTCTCACGTTCGGGCATTGTCAGGGGGACTCCTCGTCGAGCGGAATCGTGGCTCCGGGCGGGTTTCCGGTGCTCTTCTCCGTGTCTATCGCCTGCTGCAGCAGCACCACGGCGGCGACCTGATCCACAATGCTACGAGAATTCTTCTGGGTTCTGCCCGAAGATCTCAGGGCGGCGTGTGCCGTCACCGTGCTCAGTCTCTCGTCGACCAGGCGGATCGGCAGGCCGAGACGGTCCGCCAGGGCCGCCGCGAAGTCGCGCGCGTCCGTGGTGGAAGCGGTGTCGGCGCCCTGCAGGTTCACCGGCAGACCCACGACCACTTCGAGGGGTTCGTGCTCCGCGACGATCTCCGAGATCCGAGCGATCGACGCGTCGTCCCGCGTGACCGTCTCGACGGGCACAGCGAGCATGCCGTCGGGGTCGCACCTCGCGACGCCGATCCGTGCGCGACCGACGTCGATCCCGATCCGCACACCGCGCCGGAAGCCGGTCACGCTGCCTGCAGCTCCTGCGAGACGGCCTCGAGCGCCGCACCGAGCGCTGCGGCGTCGGTGCCTCCGCCCTGCGCGACGTCGTCGCGTCCGCCTCCGCCACCGCCGAGCACCGATGCGGCGCGCTTCGCCAGCGCACCCGCCTTGGCACCGGCGGAGCGGGCGGCGTCGTTCGTGGCGACCACGACGACCGGCCGGCCGTTCACCACTCCGCCGAGCGCGACGACCGCGGCATCGGAGCCGAGTCGGTCGCGCACACCGAGGACGATGTCGCGCAGGTCGTCCGCCGAGGCGAGCTCGCCGAGCGACTGCGCAGCGATGCGGAAGGATCCGACGCGCGTCGCGGCCTCGGCGATCGCGGGCACCTGACCGGCGCGCTCCTTCGCCTCGAACTGGGCGATGCGCTTCTCGGCGGCCTTCAGGCTCGACGACAGGTCGGCGACGCGCTCGACGAGCTGGTCGCGCGGTGCCTTCAACGACGCGGTGAGCTGCGACACGAGAGCACGCTCGGCGGCGAGCTCGCGGAACGCGTCCTGTCCGACGAGTGCCTCGATGCGGCGATTGGAGGCGCCGACCGACGACTCCCCCACCAGGCTCACGAGACCGATCTCGGAGCTGCTCGCGACATGCGTGCCCGCGCAGAGCTCACGCGACCAGGGACCGCCGATGTCGACCATCCGCACGACGTCGCCGTACTTCTCGCCGAACAGCGCCATGGCGCCGGCTTCCTTCGCCTCGTCCAGCGTGACGATGCGCGTGGTGACCTCGAGCGCGTCGTGGACGGCGCGGTTCGTGATCTCCTCGATCTCGGTCTTGGTGTCGGCGGACAGCGCCTGCGACCAGGAGAAGTCGAAGCGCATGTACCCGGCTCGGTTCAGGGAGCCGGCCTGAGTGGCCGTCGGGCCCAGGGTGTCGCGCAGCGCGGCGTGCACCAGGTGCGTCGCCGAGTGCGCCTGCCTGGCCGCGCGTCGGTTCGCCGCGTCCACGATCGTCGTCGCGGTGTCGTCGACCGACACGGATCCGCGGGTCACCTCGACCGTATGGCTGATCAGACCCGGTACGGGCTTCTGCACGTCGAGGACCTCGAGCTCGTAGCCGGGGCCGACGATCACGCCCTTGTCGGCCACCTGACCGCCCGACTCCGCGTACAGCGTCGTCTCGGCGAGCACGACTTCGGCGATCTGGCCCTCGGAGGCGCTGCGGACGACCTGGCCGTCGACGAGGATGCCCAGCACGCGCGAGTCGACCTCGAGCTCGGAGTAGCCGTCGAAGCCGGTCTCGCCCAGCGCCCGGAGGTCGCGGTAGACCGAGACGTCGGCGAGCTGACGCTTGCGGTTGCGGGCGTCGGCCTTGGCGCGGTCGCGCTGCTCCTTCATGAGCGAGTCGAAAGCCGCACGGTCGACCTCGAGCCCTGCTTCCTCGGCGACCTCGAGCGTCAGGTCGATCGGGAAACCGTACGTGTCGTGCAGCAGGAACGCCTCGCGACCGCTGAGCGCGCTGCCGCCGCCCTTCTTCGTCTCGTCGAGCGCGAGATCGAGGATGGTCGATCCCTGCGCGAGGGTGCGCCGGAAGGTCTCCTCCTCGGCGAATGCCGCGGCGGAGAGCGTCGACCAGTCGGACTCGAGCACCGGGTACGCCGTCTTCATAGCGTCGCGCGACGCGGCGAACAGCTCGGGGAACGACGGAGCGTCGACGCCCAGCAGCCGCATCGCGCGGACCGTGCGGCGCATCAGGCGGCGCAGGATATAGCCGCGCCCCTCGTTCGAGGGACGGACACCGTCGGACAGCAGCATGAGCGACGAACGCACGTGATCGGCGACCACACGGAACCGCACATCGTCCTCGTGCGCCGCCCCATAGCGTCGACCGGACAGCTCGACCGCGCGGTCGAGCACCGGACGCACCTGGTCGGTCTCGTACATGTTCTCGACGCCCTGCTTGAGGAAGGCGACGCGCTCGAGGCCCATGCCGGTGTCGATGTTCTTCATCGGCAGCTCGCCGACGATGTCGAACTCCGTCTTGCCGCGGATGTTCTCGATGAAGTCCTGCATGAACACGAGGTTCCAGATCTCCAGGAACCGGGTGTCGTCGGCGGCCGGACCGCCGTCCTTGCCGTATGAGGGTCCGCGGTCGAAGAAGATCTCGGAGTCGGGGCCACCCGGACCCGGCTGACCCGTGTTCCAGTAGTTGTCGGCGCGCCCCAGGCGCTGGATGCGCTCGGGCTTCAGACCGATGATGTCGCGCCAGATGAACTCCGCCTCGTCGTCGGTCTCGTAGACGGTGACCCAGAGGTCCTTCTCGTCGAAGCCCAGACCGCCGTCGGACTCGGAGCTGGTGAGCAGCTCCCAGGCGTAGCGGATCGCCCCCTCCTTGAAGTAGTCGCCGAACGACCAGTTGCCGAGCATCTGGAAGAACGTGCCGTGCCGGGCCGTGCGACCGACCTCTTCGATGTCGTTCGTGCGGATGCACTTCTGCAGGTCGGCGATGCGCGGGTGCGGCGCGGGGACGACGCCCGTGAGATACGGGATCATCGGCACCATGCCGGCGACGGTGAACAGCAGCGACGGGTCGTCGCTGACGAGCGACGAGGACGGGACGATGAGGTGGTCGTTCTTCTCGAAGTAGTCGAGGTAGCGCTGCGCGATCTCCGCAGTGTTCATGGGTGTGCCGGGTGTCCTTGCGTACGGGATGGGGGATGCGGGCAGGCGGATGGCGCGTCGAGGCGCCGCCCGCTCAGTCGTCTGCGGGGTCGGTGAGTCGCGCCTGCTGCTCGCGGTAGGCGTCGCCGATGATCGTCGTGAACTCGTTGATCCGGGCGTCGACCTCGGCGAGGATGTCGTGCCCGCGCGGGTCCTTGTTCATGAAATGCGCCGCGACGAAGCCGCCGATCACGCCGATCAGGAACCACAGCACGTTCTTCATGTCGTCATCCTCGTGTCAGACCCGCGGAGGCGCGGTCTCTCCATCGTATGCGGAAACGGCAGAAGGCGCCGGGTGACCCCGACGCCTTCTGCTGTGTTGCGGATCCTGTGTGGGGATCAGCGAGCTGCGTAGTACTCGACGACGAGCTGCACTTCACAGGTCACGGGGACCTCGGCGCGCTTCGGGCGACGGACCAGGCGAGCCTGGAGCTTGTCGAGCTCGACCTCGAGGTAGCCCGGAACGGGAGGCAGGACCTCGGCGTGACCGCCGGCGGCTGCGACCTGGAAGGGCTCGGTGCCCTCGCTCTTGGCCTTGACGTGGATGAGCTGACCCGGCTTCACACGGAACGACGGGCGGTCGACGAGCTGACCGTCGACGAGGATGTGACGGTGCACGACGAGCTGGCGAGCCTGCGCGGTGGTGCGGGCGAATCCCGAACGCAGCACGAGGGCGTCGAGACGCATCTCGAGGAGCTCGACGAGGTTCTCACCGGTCAGGCCGTCCTGACGACGCGCCTCGTTGAAGGTGTTGCGCATCTGCTTCTCGCGGATGCCGTACTGCTCGCGAAGACGCTGCTTCTCGCGCAGCCGGACGGCGTAGTCGCTGTCTGCCTTGCGCTTGGTGCGGCCGTGCTCGCCGGGAGCGTAGGGACGCTTCTCGAGGTAGCGGGCGGCCTTCGGGGTGAGGGCCACGCCGAGGGCGCGGCTGAGACGGACCTTGCGGCGGTCCTGGGACTTCGTGGTCACGAAGCTGTCCTTCCGATGACGCGGTCGCGGCTTTCGCGACTCGCGGACGTATCGCCGCGTTCTGCCTCGGAGCGCACGCCGGGGCGCTGTCGAGGTGTGGTGTGAACGAGGAGATGCCCGAAAACTCGGTTTCGAGCCGCTCGATCTTATCAGATCCGACTCAACGCCCGTCGAGGATGCGCCGGATCCGCTCCAGTCGCGCGGAGATGTCGCGCTCGGCGCCGAGGTTCTTCGGCTCGTAGTAACGACGACCGCGCAGCTCGTCGGGGAGGTACTGCTGCGGGAGGATGCCGAACTCGCTGTCGTGCGGATAGACGTAGCCGCGTCCGTGACCCAGGCGCTTCGCACCCGGGTAGTGCGCGTCGCGGAGGTGCAGCGGCACCCGCCCGAAGCCTCCGGCGCGGATATCGGCGATCGCGGCGTCGATGCCCGAGTAGGCGGCGTTCGACTTCGCGGTCGTCGCGAGATAGACGGTGGCCTCCGCCAGCGGGATCCGCCCCTCCGGCATCCCGATGAACGCCACGGCATCCGCCGCCGCGACGGCGATCGAGAGCGCCTGCGGATCGGCGAGACCGACGTCTTCCGACGCGGAGATCACGAGCCTCCTGGCGATGAAACGCGGATCCTCCCCGGCCTCGATCATCCGGGCGAGGTAGTGGAGGGCGGCGTCGGGGTCGGAGCCGCGGATCGACTTGATGAAGGCGCTGATGACGTCGTAGTGCTCATCGCCCTGACGGTCGTAGCGGAGCAGGGCCTTGTCGACGGCCTGCGCGACGTCGTCGGCGGTGACCGCCGGGGCAGCCGTATCGTCGACCCCGGTGTCGGAGTCGTCCCCGGCGTCGGAGTCGTCCTCGGTGCGGGGCGACCCGCTCGCAGGCGACAGCGCGACCGCCGCTGCGGCCTCCAGACCCGTCAGCGCACGACGGGCGTCGCCGGAGGCGAGACGGATGAGGGCCGACCGCGCGTCGTCGGCGAGCGTCACGGTGCCGTTGAGACCTCGCGCGTCACCCACCGCCCGATCGACGAGCACGCCGATGTCGTCGTCCGTGAGCGGCTGCAGCGTGAGCAGCAGCGAGCGGGACAGCAGCGGGGAGATGACCGAGAACGACGGGTTCTCGGTGGTCGCGGCGATGAGGATGACCCAGCCGTTCTCGACGCCGGGCAGGAGTGCGTCCTGCTGCGCCTTCGTGAACCGGTGGATCTCGTCGAGGAAGAGGATCGTGGTCTGGCCGTACAGGTCGCGCTGGGTGATCGCCTCCTGCATCACCTCGCGCACGTCCTTCACGCCGGCCGTGATCGCCGAGAGCTCGACGAAACGGCGCCCCGACGAGCGGGCGATGGCCTGCGCGAGGGTTGTCTTCCCTGTGCCGGGTGGTCCCCACAGGATGATCGACACGGCCCCGGGCGACGACGCGGCCGGGTCCGCCAACGCCACGATCGGCGACCCGGCGCGGAGAAGATGCTTCTGACCGGCGACCTCGTCGAGCGACACCGGGCGCATGCGCACGGCGAGGGGCGTCTGCCCGGAGAGCAGAGCGGCGGCGGAGGTCATCGTCCCAGGCTAACGCGGCCCGCCGACACAGTGACCGGCTCGAACGGACCGCGCGGCGACGATAGGCTCTCAGGCGACGCGCCGTCGCGCGTCGGAGAGGGAGTGGGGCATGGCCGCACGCGGGTCCAGGAACGCACAGCGTGCACGCACCGAAGCGGAGCGCGCACGCCTTCACAACGCCCGACGCGACTGGCACGACCGTCAGATCGCTCGGCGGACGCGCGACAACGTGATCGCCGTCGTCGTGGGTGTCGTCATCGTGGCTGGTGCGATCGTGAGCCAGGTCGTGCACGCGCAGGTGACCGCTCCCGAGCCGACCCCTACCCCCAGCCCCGGCGTCGAGCAGACCGAGGACCCCGGCGAGCAGATCCTGCCGAGCGAGACCCCGGTACCCGAGCCGATCCCCACGGAGACTCCGGCCGAGTGAGTCCGGTCGGCCACACGCGCGGACGCCGCGCGTACTAGGCTGAGGCTCGTCCTTTCCGCCTCCCGCGGTACGACCGCGCAAGGAGAATCACGTGTCTGCCAACGAGCCCGCGAAGCCGACTCCCCCCGTTCCCGCTCCCCCGGCGAAGCCCATGCCGCGGAAGCTGCCGACCCCGGCCGCTGCCGCTCCGGTCGCCGCCGCGATCCCGACGCCGTCGACAGACGCCGCCGAGTGGGGGCGGGTCTCCGAAGACGGAACCGTGGAGGTCCGCGAGGGCGACACGTGGCGCGTCGTCGGACAGTACCCCGACGGCACGCCTGACGAGGCGCTGGCCTACTTCGTGCGCAAGTACGACGACATCGCGTTCAAGGTGGTCGCGCTCGAGCAGCGCCACCAGGCCGGCGGCGCCTCGGCAGCCGACCTCGTAAAGCAGTCGAACCACCTGATCGAGGAGGCGACGGATGCCGCCGCGGTCGGCGACCTCGCGGGTCTCCGCGATCGCCTCACCGCACTGACGTCCTCGCTGTCGGAGGCCACCGCGCAGGAGGCCCAGCAGGCGAAGGAGCTCGTCGAGCAGGCCATCGCCGAGCGCACCGCCCTCGTCGAGCGCGCCGAGGCGATCGCGGCCCGCGACCTCTCCAAGGTGCAGTGGAAGCAGGTCACCGCGGAGCTCACCGAGCTCTTCGAGACGTGGCAGGCACAGCAGCAGTCGGGACCCCGCCTGTCCAAGGGCATCTCCCAGCAGCTCTGGAAGCGATTCCGCGACGCCCGGTCGACCGTCGACAAGGCGCGCCGCGCGTTCTACTCGGAACTCGACGATGCGCACAAGACCGCCCGCGATGCGAAGACCCGCCTCGTCGAGCGTGCCGAAGCCCTCGCGCCGCGCGGCGTCGACGGCATCCCCTCGTACCGCTCCCTGCTCGACGAGTGGAAGAACGCGGGACGCGCCGGCCGCAAGGCCGACGACGCACTGTGGGCGCGCTTCAAGGCCGCCGGCGACGCGCTCTACGCCGCACGAGCCGAACAGGCTGCGGCCGAGGAGGCCGACTCCGCCCCGAAGATCGAGGCCCGCCAGGCGCTCCTCGAAGAGGCCAAGGCCGTCGCCGACGAGCGCGACATCAAGCGCGCCCGCGCACTGCTCACCCGCATCCAGCGTCAGTGGGACGAGGTCGGCCGCATCTTCCCGCGCGACAAGGAACGCGCGCTCGACGACCGCCTGCGCGTGATCGAGCAGGCGCTCAAGGCCCGCGAGGACGTGGACTGGAAGAAGAACAACCCCGAGACCAAGGCCCGCGCCAACGACATGAGCTCGCAGCTGCTCGAGGCGATCGAGAAGCTCGAGTCCGAGCTCGCCGCCGCCGAGAAGTCCGGCGACAAGAGGGCCGTCAAGGCGGCATCCGAGGCCCTCGAGGCACGTCGCACGTGGCTCAGCGCCCTGGGCGGCTGATCTCTCCACAGATCCCACCGCACCGACAGAAGAGCGGGATGCACTGCGCCACACTGGCGTGATGCACCCCGCTCTCCTGTATCTGCCCGGCGGACGGCTCACTCTCCCCGAGCTGTCGGCCGCCCGACTCGACGGCCATCTCGTGGAGCTCGGCGAGGGGTACGTCCCGGCGGACCTCGTCGATTCTCCTCATGCCCGGGCCGCGTCGATCGCCGCGGTCGTGCCCCGGAACACCGCCGCCTGCGGCCCGTCCGCCGCCTGGGTGCATGGAGCGGGTGACCGCCCGCCGGCCCGTCACCACGTGCGACGCGCCGTGCCGCACCGCCTGCGGCTGGATCTGCCGCCGCGCGTCGTGCTGCACGACACCGCACTCCCGCAGGGAGATGTCGTGCAGCTCGGCGGCATCCTCGTCATGAGTCCGGTTCGCACGATGGTCGATCTGGCGCTGGGTCTGCACAGGGACCCGACCCGACGTCAGTGGATCGACCTCCTCGCCGACACGGACCCCGGGCTGCTCGACCGCGCTGCGACGGCGATAGATGCGATGCAGCGCATGCCCGGGGCGAGAGTCGCCACGGCCGCGCTGCAGCGTGCGGTCGTCAGGACGAGGTGACGCGGTACACGTCGTACACCGCGTCGATGCGGCGGACCGCGTTGAGGACCCGGTCGAGGTGCACGGCGTCGCCCATCTCGAAGACGAAGCGACTGAGAGCGAGACGCTCGTCGGTCGTGCTGACCGTCGCCGAGAGGATGTTGACGTGGTGCTCGCTGAGGACGCGGGTGACGTCGGAGAGCAGACCGGAGCGGTCGAGCGCCTCGACCTGGATCTGCACACGGAAAACGCTCTTGGTCGTGGGAGCCCAGGAGACGTCGACGAAGCGGTCCTCCTCACTCGACAGCGCCTTGACGTTCACGCAGTCGGCGCGGTGAACGGAGACGCCGCTGCCGCGCGTGACGAAACCGACGATGTCGTCGCCGGGCACCGGGGTGCAGCACTTGGCGAGCTTCACGAGGATGTCGGCGGCGCCGCGCACGAGCACGCCGGAGTCTCCGCTGCGCGGCTCACGCGACGGCATCGCGCCGGGAAGGTCGATCGGCCCCGTGGCCGGATCGTCTGTGGCGACGAGTGCGGTGACCTTCTCGAGCACCGACTGCGTGGACACGTGTCCCTCACCGACGGCGGCGTAGAGCCCCGAGACGTCCTCGTAGTGCAGCTGGTGCGCGACCTCGGCGAACGAGTCCTGATTCATGAGGCGCTGCAGCGGCAGGTTCTGTCGGCGCATCGCGCGGGCGATGGCCTCCTTGCCCTGCTCGATGGCCTCTTCGCGACGCTCCTTCGTGAACCAGCCGCGGATCTTGTTCCGGGCTCGCGTGCTCTTGACGAAGCCGAGCCAGTCCTGGCTCGGGCCCGCGTCGGGGTTCTTGGAGGTGAACACCTCGACCACGTCGCCGCTCTTGAGCTCCGATTCGAGCGGCACCAGGCGCCCGTTCACCTTCGACCCCATCGTGCGGTGGCCGATCTCGGTGTGGACGGCGTAGGCGAAGTCGACGGGGGTCGCACCCGCCGGCAGCCCGATGACGCGGCCCTTCGGGGTGAAGACGTAGACCTCTTTCGCGCCGATCTCGAAGCGCAACGAGTCGAGGAACTCCCCCGGATCGGCCGTCTCTGCCTGCCAGTCGGAGATGTGGGCGAGCCACGCCATGTCGCGGTCGGCCGCGCGGACCTCGGCCTTGCCGCCGTTCATCCGCTCCTTGTACATCCAGTGCGCGGCGACGCCGTACTCCGCCTGCTGGTGCATCTCGTGCGTACGGATCTGGATCTCGACCGTGCGACCGGAGGGGCCGATCACCGTCGTGTGCAGCGACTGGTACAGGTTGAACTTCGGGGTCGCGATGTAGTCCTTGAAACGACCGGGCAGCGGCGTCCACCGCGCATGGATGGCGCCGAGGACCGCATAGCAGTCGCGGACCGAGGACACGAGCACACGGATGCCGATGAGGTCGTAGATGTCGTCGAACTCGCGACCGCGCACGACCATCTTCTGGTACACGGAGTAAAGCTGCTTGGGGCGTCCGACCACCTTGCCGCGGATGCGCAGATCGCGCAGGTCCTCGTCGATCTCCTCGACGACCTGGCCGAGATACTTCTCGCGCTGCGGCGTGCGCTGAGCGATGAGGTTGTGGATCTCGTTGTAGATCTTCGGGTGCAGTACCGCGAACGACAGGTCCTCGAGTTCGGACTTGATCGCCTGGATGCCGAGCCGGTTCGCCAGCGGCGCGTAGATCTCGAGAGTCTCCTTGGCCTTCTTCGCCGCCTTCTCCGGCGGCACGAAGCCCCAGGTGCGCGCGTTGTGCAGCCGGTCGGCGAGCTTGATGAGCAGGACGCGGATGTCCTTCGACATCGCGACGATCATCTTGCGGACCGTCTCGGCCTGGGCGCTCTCGCCGTACTTGACCTTGTCGAGCTTGGTGACGCCGTCGACGAGCATCGCCACCTCATCGCCGAACTCGGCGGTGAGGTCGGTCAGGGCATACCCGGTGTCCTCGACCGTGTCGTGCAGCAGCGCGGCAGCGATCGCGCGGGGCCCGAGACCCATCTCGCCGAGGATCTGAGCGACGGCGAGAGGGTGGGTGATGTACGGCTCGCCGCTCTGCCGCTTCTGGCCCTCGTGCTTCTCCTTGGCGACTGCGTAGGCCCGCTCGATCACGGCCAGGTCGCCCTTGGGGTGATTCGTGCGAACGGTGCGGATCAGGTTGTCCAGGTCGTTGACCCGGGGCGCACGGGAGAAGATGCGGGGAACCAGTCGCCTCAGGCTCGATCCCTGCGACGTCGTCTGCGGTTCCGCCATCCGCTCACCTCCCCAATCAGAACAGCTTACGCGTGCTCAGCGGGGTGCGGCCCCGCTGAGCGGGACGATCAGACCTCGACGGCCGCGCGCTCGCGCGTCTCGCGCACACGCGCGTCGCGAGCCTTGATCTGCGGCTCGTTCTCGCGGAACAGCGAGTAGAGCGGAGCGGCGACGAAGAGCGTCGAATAGGTCGCGACCAGGATACCGACGAAGATCGACAGCGAGATGTCGGTCAGCGTCTCGGCACCGAGCCAGAACGAGCCGATGAACAGGATCGCGCCGACGGGCAGCGCAGCCACGACGGAGGTGTTGATCGACCGGACGAGCGTCTGGTTGACGGCGAGGTTGACGGACTCCCCGAACAGGCGCGCCGACTTCTCTCCGTCTTCCGTGGTGTTCTCGCGGATCTTGTCGAACACGACCGTGGTGTCGTACAGCGAGTACGCGAGGATCGTGAGGAACCCGATCACAGCCGCGGGAGAGATCTCGAATCCGGCCAGCGCATACACGCCGACGGTGATCACGAGCACATCCAGCAGACCGAGGATGGCGGCGGCGGACATCTTCCACGTGCGGAAGTAGATCGCGAGAATGAGGAACGTCAGCGCGAGGAAGATCGCGAGGCCCCACAGTGACTGCTTCGTGACGTTCTCGCCCCACGCCGGGCCGATGAACGACGAGGTGACGGCATCCCCGTCGACCTTGTAGGCGTCGGCGAGAGCCGCGGAGACCTGCTGGGTCTCGGCCGCGCTCATCTGGTCGGTCTGGACGCGGATGTCGGAGCCGTTGACGACGACCACCTTGGTGGCGGCCTCGGGGACGACGGACTGCACGGCATCCGTCGCCGTCTGCTGGTCGGTCGTGTCGGGAGCCTGCACCGTGAACTGGGACCCGCCCGTGAACTCGATCGAGAACTGGATGGGACGGATCAGCGGCACGAGGGCCGAGCCCACGACGAGGGCGATCGCGATGATGAACCACAGGCGGCGCTTGCCGACGAACGGGAAGGACGTCTTTCCCGTGTAGAGGTTGTTTCCGAACTCGTTCATGGAAGCCATCACGCGTCCCCCTCACTTCCGGTGCTGGTGCGTTTCTCACCGGCGAGTGCCTCGGCGCGCTTGCGCTCCGCGATGGTCTGACGACGATCGGCTTCCCCGCGCGAACGGGCGTTCTTCGCGTTGCGCCCCGTCGAGGTCGTCGCGACCTCGCGGAACTGCGAACGGCTGCGGTACACGGCGCCCAGGGACTCCGGGTCGAGCCCGGAGAGCTTGTGGCCGCCGCCGAAGAAGCGCGTGCGTGCGAGGATCTGCATCACCGGGTGCGTGAAGATCACGAAGATGAGCACGTCGATGACGGTGGTGAGGCCGAGCGTGAACGCGAAGCCCTTCACGGTCGCATCCGCGAGGATGTACAGCACGACGGCCGCGAGCACGTTGATCGACTTCGAGATGTAGATCGTGCGCTTGGCTCGACCCCATCCGTCCTCGACCGCCGCCGTGATCGACTTGCCGTCTCGCAGCTCGTCTCGGATGCGTTCGAAGTAGACGATGAACGAGTCGGCGGTGAATCCGATCGACACGATGAGACCCGCGACGCCGGCCAGCGAGAGGCGGAAGCCGAGACGCCACGCGAGGATGCAGATGACGATGTACGTGAGAACCGCCATCACCGCGATCGACGCGATGATCACCGTACCGAGCGCGCGGTAGGAGAAGAGCGAGTACACCGCGACGAGCGCGAGGCCGATGAGGCCGGCGATGAGGCCGATCTGCAGCTGCTGCGTGCCGAGCGTCGCCGACACCGTGTCGGAGCTCTGCACCTCGAAGCTGAGCGGCAGCGCACCGAACTTCAGCTGGTCGGCGAGTGTGGTCGCGGTCTCCTGCGTGAAGCTGCCCGAGATGCTGGGGCGTCCGTCGAGGATCTGCCCGTTCATGACCGGCGCGCTGATCACGGAGCCGTCGAGCACGAACGCGAACTGGTCGCGCGGCGAGAGGTTGGCGATACGGTTCTGGTTGAGACGCGTGCTGACCTTGCCGAACGCGTCGGTGCCGTCGGCGTTCATCGTCAGCTGCACGATCCACGCACCGGAGCGCGGGTCGCGGCCGGCCTGTGCGTCGGTGATGGCCTGGCCGGTGAGCTCGGTCGGGCCGAGGATGTACTTCGCCTGACCGGTCGGGTCGCACGCGATGAGCGGCTGGTCGGCCGGCTCCCGGGACGGGTCGTTCTCCGGGTTCGCGCAGTCGTACGCCTGGAACTCCGCGGCCAGCTTCTCGCTCACCCAGGACAGGTCGCTCGGGTCGGTCGGCTCCGCCGTCGGGGTGTCGCTGAGCGAGTCGTCGGGCGTCGGGTACGGCGTCTCGTTTCCGTCCTCGCCGATGAACGTGTTCGTCCCCGCGGTGGTCGCGAGCACGGGCCGGAACTGGAGCTGCGCGCTCGACTGGATGCGCTCGCGCGTCTGGTCGTCGGCCGCACCGGGGATCTGCACCACGATGTTGCGGCCGCCCTCGGTGGTGATGTCGGCCTCGGCGACACCGGACGCGTCCACGCGCTGACGGATGATGGCCGCGGCCTGGTCGAGCTGCTCGGACGACGGCGCAGCGCCGTCCTCGGTCTCGGCACTGAGGATGATCTGCGTTCCGCCCTGGAGATCGAGCGCGAGCTCAGGAGCCCAGGAGCTCTTCTGGAAGCCGTAGACGCCGATCGCGTTGATGCCGAACAGGACGCCCGTCACCAGGAGGAGTCCGAGGAGGACCCGCCAGGCGTGACGGACCGGGGAGGAAGTGGCCACGTGTGATCAGCTTTCTGAGATGCCGGAGTGCCGAGTGCTGCGGAGAGCGGTCTTACTTGTCGTCGGCGTCCCGCTCGAGACGGCGACGCGTCTCCTCGGGGGTCTCGACGGCGGGAGCGTCGTCGACGACGGGGGTCTCTTCCACGACGACGGGCGTCTCGTCGCCCACGACGTCGACGCCGTCGGTGAGGTCCTTGGGCTCGACGATGCGGAGGATGGCCTGGCTGTGCACCTCGATGACCGTGCCGGGGGCGATCTCGACGAGCGCGGGCGAGTCGAGGTCGTCGTGGTCGTAGGCGACGATGGTGCCGTAGATGCCGCCCTGCAGGAGCACCTTCACTCCGGGCACCGTCTTGGTCGCCTTCTCCTCCTGCTCCGCCTTCATCTGCTTCTGGCGACGACGGCCGTTCACGAACATGAAGACGACGAGGACGGCGAGGAGGCCGAAGAGGAGGATTTCCATGGGCATGAGGGCAAGCGCCTTTCTCAGGTGCACGCACCAGCCATGGGCGCACAGTTCTATCGGGGGAAGTCTTCAGCGATTATAGGTCATCGAGGCGAAGCGCCCCGTCCGGGTGCGCGACGCCGAGATGGGTGTACGCCTCCGGCATCGCGACGCGTCCGCGCGGGGTACGTCCGAGGAAGCCGATCCGCACCAGATAGGGCTCGACCACGCTCTCGACGGTCTCGGCCTCTTCGCCGACCGCGACGGCGAGCGTGCTGAGCCCGACCGGACCTCCGCGGAAGCGCCGCACGAGGGCTTCGAGCACGGCACGGTCGAGGCGGTCCAGCCCGATCGGGTCGACGTCGTAGAGCTCCAGCGCCGCGCGCACGTCGGCGAGCGAGGCGGCGCCTCCGCCGTGCACGAGAGCGTAATCCCGCACCCGGCGCAGCAGCCGGTTCGCGATGCGGGGCGTGCCGCGCGAGCGACGGGCGATCTCCGCGAGCGAGTCGCCGGGGAGGTCGACCCCGAGCACCAACGCCGACCGCGCGATCACCTGCTCCAGCTCGGTCTCGTCGTAGAACTCCAGGTGCCCCGTGAACCCGAAGCGGTCGCGCAGCGGATTCGGCAGGAGTCCCGACCGCGTCGTCGCTCCCACGAGAGTGAACGGCGCGAGGTCGAGCGGGATGCTCGTGGCCCCGGCACCCTTGCCGACCATGATGTCGATCCGGAAGTCCTCCATCGCGAGATACAGCATCTCCTCGGCGGAGCGCGCCATGCGGTGGATCTCGTCGATGAAGAGGACCTCGCCCGGAACCAGGCTCGACAGGAGCGCTGCGAGATCGCCGGCGTGCTGGATCGCCGGGCCGCTGGAGAGGCGCAGCGGCCTCTCGCTCTCGTGCGCCACGATCATCGCGAGCGTCGTCTTGCCGAGGCCCGGTGGGCCGGCGAGGAGGATGTGGTCCGGCGGGCGACTCTGGATGCGGGCGGCGTCGAGCAGGAGCTGCAGCTGTCCTCTGACCTTCTGCTGTCCGACGAAGTCGCCGAGGCTGGTGGGCCGGAGCGCTCCCTCGATCGCGAGCTCGGTCTCGTCGACCGGCTCCGTCGCATCCCTGGCGTCAGACACGCGCCGGCCCCAACAGCGCGAGCGTGCGCCGCAGCAGCGGGGCGACCGCGGCGCGTTCCGCCTCAGACGCCTCCTCGGCCGTCTGGGCCGCAGCCTCGGCCGCCACCTTCTCGGACCAGCCGAGCCCGACGAGCGCGGCGGTGACCTGCGAGACGACATCCGAGCCCGCTCCGGCCGCCGGCTTCGACGCAGGGCCGCTCGGGTGCACCTTGCCCGCGAGCTGCACGACGATGAGCTTGGCGGTCTTCGGGCCGATGCCGGAGACGCGCCGGAACGGTGCGTCGTCCTCCGCCGTCACCGCCTCGGCGATCTGATCGACCGTCAGGTGCGACAGCACGCCCAGCGCGGATTTCGGCCCCACCCCGGTGACGCTGATGAGCAGACCGAAGATCTCCAGCTCGTCACGCTCAGCGAACCCGTACAGCGAGAGCGCATCCTCGCGGACGATCAGACTCGTGTGCAGCTGGAGCCGCTCCCCCACGGTCGCGGTGTGTGCGACATCGGCGGGCACCGCCACCGAGAAGCCGACGCCCCCGACGTCGACGACGACGTGATCGGACGACGAGTGCAGCACGGTTCCGTGCAGGGAGGAGATCATCCTCCCAGCCTAGACGCGCGATCGTACGTATGTTCGAGCGACACGCTCGGCATCCGCCCACGCCCGCTGAGCGGGGGTGAGCGCGTCGGCGCCGGGCGCGGATGCCGCGCCGCGCCGCCAGGCGTGACACAGTGCGATGGCCAATGCGTCGGCCGCATCCGCCGGCTGCGGAGGCTCGTCGAGGCGCAGGATACGGGCGATCATGGCTTGGACCTGCTTCTTGTCGGCGGAGCCGTAGCCGGTCACCGCCGCCTTCACCTCGCTCGGCGTGTGGGTCGCAGCCGGGAGGCCTGCTTCGGCGGCGAGGAGCAGCGCGACACCGCTCGCCTGCGCCGTTCCCATGACGGTATGGGTGTTCTGGTGCGCGAAGACGCGCTCGACGGCCACCGCGTCCGGTCGATGCGCCGCGAGAACCTCGCGGATGCCGGCGGCGACGGCAGCCAGACGCTCGCCGATCGGCGCATCGGGGGACGAGCGGATCACACCGACGTGCACGAGCGTCCCGCGGCGGGCGCGGTCGACATCGACGACGCCGATGCCGCAGCGGGTCAGGCCGGGATCGATGCCGAGCACGCGCAGCGAGGAGGTCACTCCCCCAGGGTAAGCCGCTCGGCGTCCGACCCGGATCCGGCGCGCCTAGTCCTCGTCGTTCTCGAGTTCGGCCTGCACCTCGGGGGTGAGGTCGAAGTTCGTGAAGACGTTCTGCACGTCCTCGCTGTCCTCGAGGGCGTCGATGAGACGGAACACCTTGCGTGCGGTGTCGGCGTCGATCTCGACCTTGAGGTTGGGAACGAACTCCACGTCTGCCGACTCGTAGTCGATGCCGGCGTCCTGCAGAGCCGACCGCACGGTGACGAGGTCCGTGGCCTCGGTGACGATCTCGAAGCCCTCGGCGTGGGGCTCGATCTCCTCGGCGCCTGCCTCCAGGGCCGCCATCATGACGTCATCCTCGGTGGTGCCCTCGGAGTTCACGACGATGACGCCCTTGCGGCTGAAGTTGTAGGCGACGCTGCCCGGATCGGCCAGCGTGCCGCCGTTGCGGCTGAGCGCCGTGCGGACCTCGGCGGCCGCGCGGTTCTTGTTGTCGGTCAGACACTCGATCATGAGCGCCACTCCGTTGGGTCCGTACCCTTCGTACATGATCGAGGTGTATTCGACGGCCTCGCCGCCGATGCCCGCGCCGCGCTTGACCGCGCGGTCGATGTTGTCCTTCGGGACAGACGTCTTCTTGGCCTTCTGCACGGCGTCGAACAGCGTCGGGTTGCCGGCGAGGTCGGGACCGCCGAGCTTGGCGGCGACCTCGATGTTCTTGATGAGCTTCGCCCACGACTTGGCACGGCGCGCGTCGATGACGGCCTTCTTGTGCTTGGTCGTGGCCCACTTGGAATGCCCGGACATAACTCTCCGCTCGTCGTATCCGCCCGGGGACTCGCCCAGGGCGTCGACCAGTCTATCGAACGGCGCCGCGGCCCGTTCCGCGCCTTGTCAGCGCGCGAGCGTCAATCGCGCGGATCACGTCCCGCGAGCATCACCGGGATCGCTCCGACCTGCAGCATCACACGGGGGCGGTCCCCCAGCGCGACGCGCACATGCTCCGCGATGAAGCCCCGCTCCTGCTCTCCCGGTTCGCCCTGCGCGCTCACGCCGACCGCGGCGTTCGCCTGCTGGACGAGCGTCATCATCATCGGAGCGTACTGGCGCAGCCGATCGGCCTCGCTCTCGTCCCCGACCGCTTCGGCCGTCTGCCGCTCGCCCTTCGTCTGCGCATCGGCAGCATAGACGTGGGCCGCGCCGAACGCGGCCTGATCACGGGGCGACGCCGCAGGATCGTGGACGTCGTAGTAGCGCCCCACTTCGTCGGAGAGCCACGGCACGAGGGGAAGGAGGGCCTCCTGCTCATCCTCGTCGAGCTCCCGGCCGTCCAGCGCAGCGCCGAAGGCCCGACCGACGGCATCCATCCATCCCTCCAACGCCGCGATGCGCGCCCCGTCGGGAGCCTGACCGGTGATCATCGCCCTCGATCGGTCGAACACGTAGAGCCGCTGCAGGTTCATGTGCATGGTGTTGAGTGCGATCATCTGCCATTCGCGCGCCGAGGA
Organism: Microbacterium sp. LS_15; assembly: GCF_041954735.1. NCBI lineage: Bacteria > Bacillati > Actinomycetota > Actinomycetes > Micrococcales > Microbacteriaceae > Microbacterium > Microbacterium sp. LS_15. Next base: position 381,086 of record NZ_JAVAYD010000001.1, read on the forward strand.
CGTCATCCGACGAGCCTAACGACCCGTGGACGCCGGCCTCAGCGCGTGCGGACGGTGTCGAGGAAGCGCTCGTGGAACCGCGTCTCGCCCGTGATCTCCGGGTGGAAGCTGAGACCGAGCAGCGCGCCCTGTTCGACGGCGACGACGCGGCCGTCGTCGAGAGCCGCGAGCACGGATGCCGCAGGGCCGACGCTCTCCACCACGGGGCCGCGGATGAACGCTGCCCGCACCGGGTCGCCCCCGAGCGCCGCCACCGTGAGCCGCGCCTCGAAGGACTCGACCTGGCGTCCGAACGCGTTGCGGCGCACCGTCACGTCGAGGCCGCCGAAGGACTCCTGGCCCTCGATCGCGTCCACGAGCCGGTCCGCGAGCAGGATGAGCCCGGCGCACGTGCCCAGGACCGGCATGCCGTCGCGGATCGCGTCGCGGATCGGCGCCTGCATCCCGAAGAGGCGCGACAGTTTGTCGATCACGGTGGACTCGCCACCAGGGATCACCAGGCCGTCGACCTGCGCCAACTCGCCGGGGCGGCGCACGAGCGTGACCTCGGCGCCGAGCCCCGCGAGCAGGGCGGCGTGCTCGCGCACGTCGCCCTGCAGGGCCAGGACCCCGACCCGCGGGTTACCAGCCACGCTCGGCGAGACGGTGCGGCGCGGGGAGGTCCGAGACGTTGATGCCGACCATGGCCTCCCCCAGACCGCGCGACACCTCGGCGATGACCTTCGCGTCGTCGTAGAAGGTGGTCGCCTTGACGATGGCCTTGGCGCGCTCGGCGGGGTTGCCCGACTTGAAGATGCCCGAACCCACGAACACGCCGTCGGCGCCGAGCTGCATCATCATGGCTGCATCAGCGGGCGTCGCGACGCCACCGGCGACGAACAGGACGACGGGGAGCGTGCCGGTCTCGGCGATCTCGGCCACGAGCTCGTAGGGCGCCTGGAGCTCCTTCGCGGCGACGAAGAGCTCGTCCTTCGGCAGCGCCGTCAGCGCCGCGATCTCTCCGCGGATCCTCCGGATGTGCTTCATCGCCTCGGAGACGTCGCCGGTGCCGGCTTCGCCCTTCGAGCGGATCATCGCCGCGCCCTCGTTGATGCGGCGCAGAGCCTCGCCCAGGTTGGTGGCACCGCACACGAACGGCACCGTGAACCCGTACTTGTCGATGTGGTTCACGTAGTCGGCCGGCGAGAGCACCTCGGACTCGTCGATGTAGTCGACACCGAGCTCCTGCAGCACCTGCGCCTCGACGAAGTGGCCGATGCGCGCCTTCGCCATCACCGGGATCGAGACGGCGTCGATGATGCTGTCGATCATGTCGGGGTCGCTCATGCGCGAGACGCCGCCCTGGGCGCGGATGTCGGCGGGCACGCGCTCGAGCGCCATGACGGCGACGGCTCCGGCATCCTCTGCGATCTTCGCCTGCTCGGCGGTGACGACGTCCATGATGACGCCGCCCTTGAGCATCTCGGCGAGTCCGCGCTTGACGCGCGAGGATCCGGTGGTGGTCTGTTCGGCCATGACTGACTCCTGTCGATGTTTGATCTAGGCCAAACGATAGCACTGTCCCGGACGACCTAGAATCGACCTGAGGACACATGAGCGACCAGATCATCGGAGCGACGGCGGCCGACATCGCCGACAGCGTGCGCGACCTGCGCGACCGCGGCGTGCTCGGTGCGGGCAGCCCTCTCCCCCCGGTGCGCGAACTCGCCGCCATGCTCGGAGTGAACCGCAACACCGCCGTCGCCGCCTATCGTCAGCTCGCCCAGGCGGGCCTCGTGGTCTCGCGCGGACGCGCCGGCACCGTGATCGCCGGTCACGAGTCCGTCGCCCAAGAGGGCTTCGCCGCCGACACCGTGCTGCGCGACGTCGGCACCGGGAACCCCGATCCGCGCCTCATCCCCGACCCGTCGGCGGCGCTCGCGACCGTCGCCGGTCGCCCCGTCCTCTACGGCGAGCCCGTGATCGACCGCGGCCTGGAGTCCTGGGCGCGGGAGTGGATCGCAGGAGACCTCGGCGACACCGGATTCCGCATCACCGTCACGAGCGGAGCGGTCGACGCCGTGGAGAGGCTCCTGGCGCAGGCGCTCATGCGCGACGACGCGGTGGCCCTGGAGGACCCGTGCTTCCTCGCCAGCATCCACACCGTCCGCCTCGGCGGCTACCGCGCCGTCCCCGTCCCCGTCGACGACGAGGGCATGACGGTCGCGGGCCTCCGCGCCGCGCTCGACGCCGGAGTACGTGCCGTCATCTGCACCCCGCGGGCGCAGAACCCGACGGGCACGAGCCTCACCGCTCGACGCGCCGCCGACCTGCGCGCCGTGCTCGCCGACCACCCCTACGTGCTCCTCATCGAGGACGATCACTTCTCGATGCTGTCGCAACGGGAGTACGAGACCCTGATCGGGCCGGAGCATCGGCGCTTCGCGCTCGTGCGGTCGGTGTCGAAGTTCCTCGGCCCCGACATGTGCCTGGCCATCGCCGCGACCGATCCGACCACCGCCGAGCGCCTCGCCATGCGGCTCAGCCCCGGCACGACCTGGGTCAGCCACCTGCTGCAGCGGCTCACGCTGGCGCAGCTGACCAACCCCGATGCCGTCGCCCGCATCACCACGGCTCGGGAGCACTACGCCGCCCGCAACGAGGCGTTCGCCGCCCGCCTCCGCGACGCGGGACTCGACTCCCCGTCGACGGACGGCCTGAGCCTCTGGGTGCGGCTCCCGAAACCCGCCCGCGCGGTCGCCGAGCGTCTGATGCGCCGCGGCTGGCTCGCCCGAACGGGCGACGAGTTCGCGCTCGACGACCGCGCCGAGCCCTCGCAGCATCTGCGACTCACCGTGCACGACCTGTCCGACGAGGACGCAGAGACGCTCATCGCCGATCTCGTCGCGGCGACCCGATGACCGACCCCCGCGGGAACCGACCCGCCCCTCACGAAAGGATCGAGGAATGAAGGTCCTCTCCATCCAGTCCGCCGTCGCCTACGGACACGTCGGCAACTCCGCGGCCGTGTTCCCCCTGCAGCGCATCGGCGTCGAGGTGCTGCCCGTCTACACCGTGAACTTCTCCAACCACACCGGGTACGGTGCCTGGCGCGGCCCGCTCATCTCCCCCGACGACGTGCGCGAGGTCGTCACCGGCATCGAGGAGCGCGGCGTGTTCGGCGAGATCGACGCCGTGCTCAGCGGGTATCAGGGCGGTGAGGGCATCGGCGACGTGATCATCGACGCCGTCTCGCGCGTGAAGGCCGCCAATCCGGCTGCCGTCTACGCCTGCGACCCCGTGATGGGCAACGCCAAGTCCGGATGCTTCGTCGCCCCGGCGATCCCCGTCCTGCTGCGGGAGAAGGTCGTGCCCGTCGCCGACATCATCACGCCCAACCAGTTCGAACTGGGATTCCTCACCGAGACAGAGCCCGACACCCTGGAGTCCACGCTCGCCTCCGTCGACGTCGCGATGGCGATGGGGCCGAGCACGGTTCTCGTGACGAGCGTCGAGCGTCCCGACCGCGAGGAGGGCACCATCGAGATGCTCGTGGCCGACGCGCAGGGCGCGTGGCTCGTGCAGACACCTCGACTGCCGATGAAGGCCAACGGCTCCGGAGACGTGACAGCTGCCCTGTTCACCGCGCACTACGTCGAGACCGGCGACGCGAAGCTCGCGCTCGAGCGCACAGCGTCGAGCGTGTTCGATCTGCTGAGCCTCACCCTCGAGTCCGGCGAGCGGGAGCTGCAGCTGATCGAGGCGCAGGAGTTCTACGCGAACCCGCGCATGCAGTTCACCGCACGACAGGCGCGCTGAGGCGCAGCGCGCGTTTCGTCTCGCTTCGCTCGCTCGACGACCGATCAGGCGGTGGGCCAGGCGGCGGAGACCGCCTCGCGCACTTCGCCGAGCAGCTGCGGCAGTGCCTTCGTCTTCGCGATGATCGGGAAGAAGTTCGCATCGGAGGTCCACCGCGGCACCACGTGCTGGTGGAGGTGCGCGTCGACCCCTGCTCCGGCGACGGCGCCCTGGTTCATCCCGAGGTTGAACCCGTCGCACCGCGACACCTCGCGCAGGACGCGCATGGCGATCTGGGTCAGCTCGCCGATCTCCGCGACCTCCTCGGGGGTGGCCTGATCGTACGTCGCGATGTGACGGTACGGGCAGACCAGCAGGTGCCCCGAGTTGTACGGGAAGAGGTTCAGCAGCACGTAGGCGGTCTCGCCGCGCGCGACGATCAGTCGCTCGGCATCCGGATACTTCGGCGCCTCGCAGAACGGGCACTCCTCGCGCAGGGGCTCGGGACCCGCCTGGATGTACGCCATCCGGTGCGGGGTCCACAGCCGCTGGAACTCGTCGGGGACGCCGGCCAGCAGACCGGCGTCCTCGACGGAGGAGCGCTCGTCGGTCACGCCAGGTCTCCGGCCTTCAGCACGAGGGCGTGGGTCTCGATCGCGGAGCGGATGCGGCGGACGGCGTCCGCCACGGGCACGCCGTTCTCCTGGGTGCCGTCGCGGAAGCGGAACGACACAGTGCCGGCGGCGCGGTCCTGCTCGCCGACGATCAGGATGACCGGCACCTTGGCTGTGGTGTGGTTGCGGATCTTCTTCTGCATGCGGTCGTCGGAGTGGTCGACGTCCGCGCGCACGCCGGCCGCGCGGAGCTGCCCGATCACGTCGTCGAGGTACTCGCCGTACTGCTCCGCGACCGGGACGCCGACCACCTGGCTCGGCGCCAGCCACAGCGGGAAGTCGCCCGCGTAGTGCTCGAGGAGGATCGCGAAGAAGCGCTCGACCGAACCGAGCAGCGCGCGGTGGATCATCACCGGACGGTGCTTCTGCCCATCGGATCCGGTGTACTCGAGCTCGAAGCGGTCCGGCTGGTTGAAGTCGAGCTGGATCGTGGACATCTGCCAGGTGCGGCCGATGGCGTCGCGGGCCTGCACCGAGATCTTCGGGCCGTAGAACGCCGCTCCACCGGGGTCGGCGACGAGCTCGAGCCCGGACTCGATGGCGACCTCGCGCAGCGTGTCGATAGCCGTCGACCACTGCTCCGGCTCACCGAGGAACTTCGGGTTGCCCTCCTCGTTGGTCGAGAGCTCGAGGTAGAAGTCGTTGAGCCCGTAGTCGCGCAGCAGATCCAGCACGAGGTTCAGGTTGGTGGTGAGCTCTTCCTTGACCTGATCCTGGGCGACGTAGATGTGTGCGTCGTCCTGCGTCAGACCGCGGACCCGGGTGAGGCCCGAGAGCGTGCCGCTCTTCTCGTAGCGGTAGACGGTGCCGAACTCGGCGAGCCTCAGCGGCAGCTCGCGATAGGAGCGCCCGCGCGAACGGAAGATCAGGTTGTGGAACGGGCAGTTCATGGGCTTCAGGTAGTAGTCCTGGCCCTGGCGGGTGACGTTGCCCTCGTCGTCGACGGCCTCGTCGAGGTGCATCGGCGGGAACATGCCGTCGGCATAGGTCTGCAGGTGACCCGACGTCATGAAGAGGTCCTTCTTCGTGATGTGCGGGCTGTTCACGAGGTCGTAGCCGTTGCGCAGCAGGTGCTTGCGCAGGTTCTCCTCGATCTCGTAACGGATAATGCCGCCCTTGGGGTGGAAGACCGCGAGCCCCGAGCCGATCTCGTCGGGGAACGAGAACAGATCCATCTCACTGCCGAGCTTGCGGTGATCACGACGCTCCGCCTCGGCGAGGCGTTCCTTGTAGGCACGCAGCTCGTCCTTCGACGGCCAGGCCGTGCCGTAGATGCGCTGCAGCTGCGGGTTCGTCTCGCTGCCTCGCCAGTACGCCGCGGCGATGCGCGTCAGATCCCACCCGTTGCCGATCATGCGCGTGTTGGGCAGGTGGGGTCCGCGGCAGAGGTCCTTCCAGACCACCTCCCCATCGCGAGTGGTGTTGTCGTAGATGGTGAGCTCGCCCTCGCCGACCTCGACGGAGGCGCCCTCGGCAGCCTCCTTGCCGCCCTTGAGTCCGATGAGCTCGAGCTTGAACGGCTCGTCGGCGAGCTCGGCGTGCGCCTCCTCGTCGGTGACGACGCGGCGCACGAAGCGCTGGCCCTCCCGGACGATGCGCTGCATCTCCTTCGTGATGGCCTTCAGGTCGTCGGGTGTGAAGGGCTCGTCCACGCCGAAGTCGTAGTAGAAGCCGTCGGTGACGGGAGGACCGATGCCCAGGTTCGCCTGGGGGTTGATGCGCTGCACGGCCTGCGCGAGGACGTGCGCGGTGGAGTGGCGCAGGATGTCGAGCCCCTCGGGGCTGTCGATCGTGACCGGCTCGACCTCGTCGGCGTCGGTCACGGTGGCGGCGAGGTCCTTGAGCACCCCGCCGACGCGCATGGCGACGACGGAACGGTCGGAGAACAGGGCGAAGCCGTCTTTCGGCTGGGCATCTTCAGGCACGGAACACTCCATCTGGGTCTCGATCTAGGCTACTCGCATGCCCGGTGCCCGCCGACCGCTACAGCGCCCCCTGCGCGTCGGCCGAGGAGGTGGCCGGGGCGAGGATGATGATCGCGGCGCCGACGAGGGCGACCGCTGATCCGATCCAGTCCCACAGGGTCGGCGTGAAGCCGTCGACGATGATCCCCCACGCCAGGGAGCCGGCGATGAACACGCCGCCGTACGTCGCCAGGACGCGTCCGAAGTTCGCATCGGGCTGCAGGGCGGCGAGGAAGCCGTACGCCCCGAGCGCCATGACGCCGAGCACGGCGAACATCCACCCGCGGTCCTCTTTGACCGACTGCCAGATGAGCCATGCGCCGCCGATCTCCGCGGCGGCGGCGAGCACGAAGAGGATGCTGATGCGGAGCACGGTCATACCGCCACGGTAGCGTGGGCGCATGCTCAAAGACGTCGCACGCTGGTCGCTCGCCCTCCTGCTCGCGGCGGCCGGGGTGATGCACTTCGTCAGCACCCGCGGGTTCCGGATCGTCGTGCCGGACTGGGCGACGCGGCTCACGCGACTCGACAAGGACACGATCGTCGTGGCGTCCGGCGCGGTCGAGGTCGGCCTCGGCGCGGCGCTCGTCGCGTTGCCTCACGAGCGCCGCCGCGTCGGTGTGGCGGCCGCCGCCTTCTTCGTCGCCGTCTTCCCCGGCAACGTGCATCAGTGGCGGACGGGCCGTTCGGCTCCCGGTCTCGACACCGACCGTCGTCGTCTCGGTCGCCTCTTCCTGCAGCCGGTCCTCGTGGCGTGGGCGCTGTGGTCGACGAGTGAGCCGAAGCATACAGCGCGCACAGGGCGGCGTCGAGGTCAGGGCCGACACCGCTCATCCGTGCGTGGACGGTAAGACAATAGGGCCATGTCCTCCCCCTCGCTCGTCTGGCTCCGCGACGATCTGCGCGTCGCCGACAACCCGGCATTGCGTGCTGCGATCGATCGAGACGAGCCACTCGTCGTCCTGTATGTGCTCGACGAGGAGTCCGACGGCATCCGCCCCCTGGGCGGGGCGGCACGCTGGTGGCTGCATCACTCGCTGGCCTCTCTCCGCGACCACATCGCCGACCTCGGCGCACAGCTGATCCTCCGCCGCGGGCCAGCGCGCGACGTGGTCCGCGGAGTCGTCGACGACATCGGGGCCTCCGCGGTCTTCTGGAACCGCCGGTACGGCGGCCCCGAACGGAAGATCGACGCCGACCTGAAGTCGTCGCTGCGGGAGGACGGCATCGAGGTCGCGTCCTTCGCCGGCTCCCTGCTCCATGAGCCGTGGACCGTCAAGACCGGCAGCGGGACCCACTTCTCGGTCTTCACGCCGTTCTGGCGGGCGGCGCGCGCGCTCCCCGCGCCGCGGGCTCCGCTTCCCGCTCCCCGGACTCTCGACGGGGTCGGTCGACCACCGGCATCCGACGACCTGGACGACTGGCAGCTGCTGCCGACGAGTCCCGATTGGGCGGGGGGTCTCCGCGACACCTGGGAGCCGGGCGAGCAGGCCGCTCGTGCTCGGCTGCGCACCTTCCTCCGCGAGGACCTGGGCTCCTACGACCGCGCCCGTGACGAGCCGTCCGCCGGCGCGACCTCTCAGCTCTCGCCCCGGCTGCGGTGGGGCGAGCTGAGTCCCTTCACGGTGTGGCACGAGGCGGTCGAGACCGAGGGCGCCGCGGGTTTCCTCTCCGAGCTCGGCTGGCGCGAGTTCGCCTGGCACACCCTGTTCCACTTCCCCGACCTCGCGACGAAGAACCTCCGCAGCGAGTTCGACGCCTTCCCCTGGCCCCGCCTGCGGCCATCGCACCTGCGGGCGTGGGAGCGGGGCGAGACCGGCATCCCGCTCGTGGACGCCGGGATGCGCGAGCTGTGGCACACCGGCTACATGCACAACCGCGTGCGCATGGTGACGGCATCCTTCCTCATCAAGAACCTCATGATCGACTGGCGCAGAGGCGAGGAGTGGTTCTGGGACACGCTCGTCGACGCCGACGGCGCGAACAACCCGTTCAACTGGCAGTGGGTCGCGGGATCCGGCGCGGACGCCGCCCCGTATTTCCGGATCTTCAACCCGGAGCTGCAGGCGAAGAAGTTCGACCAGCAGGGCCTGTACGTCTCCGAGTGGGCCTCCGATGCACCGAGCGATCCGATCGTCGACCTCGGCGAGACGCGGAAGGCGGCACTCGCCGCCTACGACGAGCTGAGGCGCTCGTCGCGCTCCTCGTGACGAGCGCGACGAGCGTGACGGGTCAGGACGCGTAGCGCTCGACGCGCAGGACGCAGTCGAGCGTCTCGTCCTGCACGGCGACCGTCGTCTCCCAGTCCGCGCTCGCGCCGGCATCGATGGGCTCGACGTCGACCTGCGTGAGCGAGCGCGTGTCGCCGCCCTCGGTGAGGAGCGAGACGTAGATCCGGTACGACGCCGCCGCTGCGCTGGAGTTCGTCACGGTGCCCGCGACCTCCCAGTGGTCTCCGGCGAGCTCGCAGGTCTTGACCTCCGCATCCGCGAGGGCCCCTTCAAGCCCTTCACCGGAGCCCGGGGTGTCGACGATGTCGGTGACTCCGGCCTGCGCCTCCTCCGATGCCGTCGGCGTGGGAGTGGGCTCCGGGGCGGTGTCCGTGCACCCGGCGAGCACGAGACCGAGTGTCAGGGCGATCCCCGCTGCGAGCACCCCCGTGGCTGCCGTGCGACGGCCCGTGGTGATCTGCGGAGAGGTGCGGTGGTTCTGCATCGTGTCGCCTTTCAGTGCGGTGTCGCTAGGAGGAGAGGTTCTGGGTCCGGGAGTCGCGCCGCCGGCGACCGATGAGGAGCAGCACGAGGCCGCCCAGGAGGATCATGGCGGCCCCGCCCACCAGCGGCGCCGGGTCACCGCCGCCGGTGAAGGGCAGCAGACCGATCGGCGACGGCTCGGGGAGCCGCACGGAGTCGGCGGCGACATCGGTCACCGGCACCCCGGAATCCGCCTCCACACTCGACACCACGGCTCGCGACGTTACCACGGTGCCCTCCATGGCCGGGGTGATCACGACCGTCGCGACGGCGGTGACGCTCTGCCCCGGCAGCAGCACACCGGGCTCGCCCGGCCACGAGTACGTCAGGGCCGAGAGTCCCGGATAGGGATCGCGGATGGTGACGCCCGTGAGGATCGTCGTCCCGGTGTTGGTCGCGGTGTAGCGGAAGACGAGCGTGTCGCCCGCGAAGCCTTGCTGACCGTCCTGCACCGAGATGCTCATGCCGAGGGTGATGCGCGGCTCGTTCGGCACATCGACCCGCACACTGTCGGTCGCGTCGACCTGCCCGCCGCCGGGGGGCGTCCCGACGACGGATGCCGTGTTGTCGATGTGACCGCGGGTCACGTCGGCGAGGGTGATGACGTAGTCGGCCGAGAACGTCGCGGATTCCCCGGACCCGAGCACGCCGGGCACGCCGGGCCACGTGACCGTGGGGGCGCCGAGGCCGGCGAGGTCGTCGGTGACCGTGATGTCGCCGAGCGAGACGTTCCCCGTGTTCGTGACGGTGACGAGGTAGCGCACGGTCCCGCCCTGCTGGGCGGCGCCGAGGAGCTCGGCCGTCTTCTCGAGCGAGAGCGCCGGAGCTGCCGCGATCACGTTCTCGCCGGCGTCGTCGTCGCCGACGATCGTCCCGGCGCCGTCGCCTGTCGCGGTCGCCGTGGAGCCGATGCGCCCGGCATCGACGTCCGCCTGAGTGAGGACGTACGTCGCGCTGGCGGTCGCGGTCGCTCCGGGGGCCAGCACGCCGTCGGCTCCCGGCCACGTGATCCGGAGTCCGGTGAGTCCTGCCTGCCCGTCGGCGAGCGTGATCCCGCGCAGGGTCACGTTCCCGGTGTTCACGATCGTGAACGAGTAGTCGACCCTGTCTCCCGGACGACCGGTCGCTCCGGCAGCGAGCAGCTGCGTCTTCTCGAGGTCGATCGACGGGGCGGCACCGACCGTCGGCACCACGGATTCGGGCGACTCGGCGGTGACGGCGTCGCCGCCCGGCGTGAGCGCAGTGCCCGTCGCGGTGTTCCGCACGGAGCCGGCATCGATGTCCCTCTGCTGCACCGTGTAGGTCGCGGTGGCCGTCACCGACTGACCGGGGCCGAGGCGCCCCTCGGCCGACGGCCAGGTGCCGTAGACGATGTCGGACAGCCCCTCGAGCGGGTCGCTCAGCGCCACGGACGAGAGCGTGAGCGTTCCGGTGTTGCGGATCACGAAGTCGTACCTGACCTCGGACCCGAGAGCGCCGTCACCCAGGCGCGTGCCCGCCTTCTCGACCTCGAGCGCGCCCGTGCCGCCCGCGAGCGGGATGATCGTCACCGGTGAGCGGTGCGTCACCGTGTCGCCGGCCGGAGTCGTACCGGTGCCTGTCGCGACGTTGCGCACGGTTCCGGTATCCACGTCGGGCTGAGTGACGAGGTGCGCTGCCGTGATCGTGACGATCTGCCCCGGCAGCAGTCGACCGGGGTTCGCCGCCGACGGCCACGTGTAGGTGAGTCCGGTGAGAGCGTCGACCGTGTTGCTGAGCGTCACACCGGTGAGAGTCGTGTTGCCGGTGTTCTCGATCGTGAAGGTGTATTCGATCGTGTCGCCACGCACCCCGGTGTCGCCCGCCGCGAGCTGAGCGGTCTGCGTCGTGCGGATCGCCTGCTCGGGAGCTGTCGGATCGTCCGTGCGGATGGTGAAGGGCTCCGAGCTGTCGGAGACGACGACTCCGCGGGGCGACGTGCCGAAGGAGGTCGCCACGTTGCTGATCGACCCGGCGTCGACGTCGGCCTGCGTCACGGTGTACCGCGCGATGCCGTTCGCCGTGCCGCCGGGCGGCAGGATGCCGGTGGCCGACGGGAACTCGATCTGCGGCGTGCTGAGGCCCTGCAGATCGTCCTGCAGACGGATGAGTCGGAGCGTGACGTTGCCCGTGTTGGTGATGTCGAACGTGTACTCGATGACGCTTCCGACGCCGCCGGAGCCCGTCACATAAGCGCCGCCCTTCACCGTGCGGATGGACGGCGCCTGCGCGGCGGTCGGCAGCGGTTCGGTCGTCGAGCGCGCGGTCAGCACCGCGCCGGCCGGGGTCGTCGCGCGGACGGATGCGGTGTTCTGCACCGTGCCCCGGTCGACATCCTCCTGCGTGATCGCGTACGGCGCGGTGCCTGTCGCGACCTGTCCGGGGGCGAGCACGCCCGCGGTGCCCGGCCAGTCGACTGTGACGGCTCCCACACCCGCGAGCTCATCCGTGATCGCGATGCCGGAGAGCGTCACCGTGCCGGTGTTCTCGATGCGGAAGGCAAAGGTGATGCCGTCCCCGGCTCCGTTGGCGCCGGGTGCCGCGAGAGCGGCGGTCTTCGTGAAGACGAGTCCGGGCGCAGGGGCGAGCGACACGGTCGCGGGCGCCGTGGCCGTCGCGGGAGCTCCGCCGTTGGGAGGCGTGCCGGTTCCCGTCACGATGCTCGACACGCTGCCCGCGTCCACATCCGCCTGCGTCAGCGTATAGGTCGCCGTGGCCCTGACCGACTGCCCGGGCACCAGGACACCCTCGATGCCCTGCCAGACGTAGGCGGGTGCCCCGGCGCCGGCGAGGGCGTCGGCGAGGGCGACGTCGCTGAGCGTGACGTTGCCGTCGTTGGTCAGCACATACGTCCACGTGACCACGTCACCCGCACGGCCCGTCGCACCAGGAGCCAGAGCACCCGAGTTCTGCACGGACACGGCCGGTGCGGTGGTCTGGGTGGGGACGATGCTCTCCGGCGAGGACACCGTGATCGGCTCACTGCGCGCAGGCGTACCCGACGCGGTCGCCGTGTTCACCACACGCCCCGCATCCACATCCGCCTGCGTGATCACATACGACCCCACAGCCGTCGCCGTCTCCCCCGGAGCGATCACACCAGGAGCACCCGCCACCGGCCACACCACATCCGACAACACCACCCCCGGCACCGCATCCGACAACACCACACCCGACACCGTCACATTGCCCGAGTTCGTCACCCCGAACTCATACGACACCACATCACCCACCGCGCCCGACCCCGACGCCACACCCGACTTCGACACCACCAACCCCGGAGCCGGAAGAACCGTATTCACCCGCACCGTATTCGTATCCGCCGCCACACGACCCCCACCAGGAGTCCGCGCCGCCACCGACGCCGTGTTCTCCACGAACCCACGATCCACATCCGCCTGCGTCAAGTCATACTTCCCCCGACCCGTCGCCTGCTCCCCCACACCCACACGACCAGGCCGCGACGCATCCGGCCACACGATCGACACGTCATACAGACCCACCATCGGATCCACCAACACACCATCCGTGACCGTCACATTCCCCGTATTCGTCACCACCACCTCGTACTCCACCGTGTCACCCACCACACCGATACCACCCACACCCAACACACCCGACTTCACCGCAGACAACGCGGGAGTGCGCGGGATGACGACGGTCACGCCGTCGAGGGCGTCGACCGTGGTGCCGTCCGGTGCGGTGGCGGAGGCGTCGACCGCGTTCGACACCGCTCCGGCGTCGATGTCGGTCTGCGTGAGCACGTAGGTGGCCGTGCCCCGTGCCTCGGTCCCGACGGGCAGCACGCCTTCGGCACCCGGCGCGTCGCTCGGCCAGGTGATCTCGATCGCACTCATCCCGGGGAGGGCGTCGGACAGCGCGACGTCGCGGAGCGTCTGATTCCCGGTGTTGACGATGCGGAAACCGAACTGCACCAGTTCGCCGACCTGACCGGTCGATCCCGCGGTGAGCGCGCCGGTCTTCTCCACGGCGATCGCGGGGGCACGATCGACGGTGGGCGTGCGGACGGCGTCCGACGGGTCGACGACCGCCGCTCCGGCGGGTGACGTTCCGGCGGCGGTCGCCTGGTTGACGACCTCGCCCGCATCGACGTCGGCCTGCACGATGGCGTAGCTGGCGGTCGCCGTCGCGACCTCGCCCGGGGCGAGGACTCCCGGGGCGTCGGGCCAGCGCAGCGTCGGGACGGAGAGGCCGGGCAGCGGGTCGCTGAGCGTGATGCCCGAGACGGTGACGTTGCCGGTGTTCTCGATCGTGAAGGCGTAGTCGACGATGTCCCCGACGGATCCGTCGCCGCGCAGCGCGGCCGTCTTGCCCGTGAGCAGGGCCGGGGCAGCGCTCGCGACGGTGGTCTCCGTCGCCGGCGTGCTCGCCGTGATGGTGTCGCCGACCGGAGGCTTGCCGCTGGCCGTGGCGATGTTCGTGACCGACCCTCGGTCCACGTCGGCCTGGGTGATCGTGTAATCGGCTGTCGCGTCGACGGTCTCGCCGGGCAGCAGCACGCCCGGCTCCCCCGGCCAGTCGAAGGTCGGAGAGCTGACGCCCGCGAGTGCGTCGACGAGGTCGACGAGCGTGAGCGTGACGTTTCCAGTGTTGGTGATGCCGAACGAGTAGTCGATCCGGTCGCCGACCCCGCCCGCACCGTCGACCGTTCCGGCCTTCGTCGCGGCCAGACCGGGGCGGGCGGCGATCTCGACGGATGCCGTGGCGGAGCCCGCGACATCGGCACCGCGAGGAGGGCGACCCGTGCCGTCGACCGCGCTCGCCACCGTTCCCCGGTCGACGTCGGCCTGAGTCAGCTCGTATGTCGAGGTGGCCGCGACCGTCTGGCCGGGGAGCAGCACACCGGGGCGGGTCGGATCGGGCCAGACGTACTGCGGAGCCGTCGACCCCGTGAGGCGATCCGTGAGCGAGACGCCGGTCAGCGTCACGTTGCCGGTGTTCTGCAGCGAGTAGGTCCAGGTGACGATGTCGCCGGCCACTCCCTCCGCCGCGGGGTCGAGATCAGCATCCTTCGTCACGACGATCGATGCCCGGATGCCCTGCGTGTCGACGGTCTCGATGCCTGCAGGACTCGTGACGGGTCCGCCGCGGGAGCTGCCGCTCGCCGTCGCCGTGTTCGCGATGGAGCCCGCGTCGACGTCGCTCTGCGTGATCGTGTAGTCGGCCGCGGCCGTGGCCGACTGACCCGGAGCGAGCACGCCGGGCGTGCCCGGCCAGTCGATCTTCGGCGTGCTGAGGCCGGGCATCGGGTCTGCGAGCGTGATGGCGCTCACCGTGACGTTGCCCGAGTTCGTGATGCGGAACGTGTAGTCGACGGTTCCTCCGACGCCTCCGTCGCCGTCGATCACTCCGTTCTTCACGACGGTCAGCGCAGCGGCGGGCTGCACGGTGTTGACCACGACGGGGTTGGAGTCGGCGACGACGATCGTGCCCTGCTCGGTCACCGCTTCGACGCCCGCGACGTTGCGGACGAATCCGCGGTCGATGTCGGCCTGGGTGAGGGTGTACCTCGCTGTGCCGACGACCGTGTCACCCACGAGGAGCTCGCCCTCTGCACCCGGCCAGTCGATCTCGGGCAGCGAGAGGCCGGCGAGCCGGTCGATCAGCCGCCCCTCCTGAACGGTCACGTTCCCGGTGTTCGTCACGACGAGCCGGTACTCGATCACGTCTCCCACGGCTCCGATGCCGGGCTCGAGCAGGCGTCCGCTCTTGACCGTGGTCAGTTCGGCGTCCTCCGCGATCGGGACGGTGGCTGAGTCCGTGCGCTCGACGGCGGATCCGTCCGGTGCCGTCGCGGTCAGCGTGGCGGTGTTGTCGACGCGTCCACGATCGACGTCGGCCTGGGTCAGCTCGTACTCGGCGGTCGCGCTGGCCGATGCCCCGGGCGCGAGCACCCCGGCCTCGGCCGGCCACACGACCTCGATCGCCGAGAGCCCGACGAGCGGATCCGTGAGCCCCGCATCGCGCAGCGTCACGTTGCCGGTGTTGAGGAGCTGGAACGTATACCGGACGGTGTCGCCGGCACGACCTGTCGCACCGGGCTCCAGGACGCCGGACTTGGTCACGGTCGCGTCCGGTGCGGCTGCCACGGTCGGCACGACCACGCGGTCGGAGTCGTCCGATACGACGGAACCCGAGGGGTCGGTGCCGGAACCGGTGGCGATGTTCGCGACCCCGCCGCGGTCGACATCGGACTGCGTGATGACGTAGCGCGCCGTGCCGATGAGCGTCTCGCCCGGGGCGAGCACGCCCTCGGCGCCCGGCCAGACCACTGCGATGTCGGAGAGGTCCTCCAGCTCGTCGACGATGCCCACGTCGTCGAGGGTCACGTTGCCGGCGTTGCGGACGGTGACGGTGTACTCGATCACATCGCCGACCGCTCCCGTTCCGCCGGTCGCGAGTGCCGCCGACTTGGTCGTCTTCACGGCGGGTGCCGCGTCGTCCAGTGCGGTGACGACCTCGGCCGAGGTCGCGGTCACGGCGTCCCCACCGGGGGCGGTCGCGCTCGCCGTCGCCGTGTTCGCGACCGAACCGGCGTCGATATCGGCCTGCCTGACGACGTAGGTCGCTGTCGCCGTGGCGACCTCGCCGGGTGCGAGCACGCGGTCGACGGTCGGCCAGGTGATGACGGGGGTGCTGAGACCCGGGAGCGAGTCGGCGAGCACGACGCCCGAGAGCGTCACGTTCCCGCTGTTCTCGATCGTGAAGGAGTAGTCAATCGTGTCGCCGGCAGCGCCGCCGGACGGGAGGTCGTCCTTCGTGACGACGAGCGCGGGAGCGGCGGTGAGCGGAACCGTGGCTGGCGCGGATGCCGTGACGGGGGCGCCACCGTTGGGCGGTGTGCCGGTTCCCGTGACAAGGCTCGTCACACCGCCGGCGTCGACGTCGGCCTGCGTCAGCGTGTAGGTGGCCGTGGCCCTGACCGACTCGCGCGGTCCGAGGACTCCGACCGGGGTCGTCCAGGTGTAGCTCGGCGCGCCGACGCCGGCGAGGGCATCGGCGAGGGCCACTCCGCTGAGCGTGACGTTGCCGTCGTTGGTCAGCACATACGTCCAGGTCACGACGTCACCGGCTCGCCCTGTCGCGCCGTCGGCGAGGCGTCCGCCGTTGACGACCGAGAGGCGAGGTGCGGTGGTCTGGGTGGGGACGACGCTCTCCGGCGAGGACACCGTGATCGGCTCACTGCGCGCAGGCGTACCCGACGCGGTCGCCGTGTTCACCACACGCCCCGCATCCACATCCGCCTGCGTGATCACATACGACCCCACAGCCGTCGCCGTCTCCCCCGGAGCGATCACACCAGGAGCACCCGCCACCGGCCACACCACATCCGACAACACCACCCCCGGCACCGCATCCGACAACACCACACCCGACACCGTCACATTGCCCGAGTTCGTCACCCCGAACTCATACGACACCACATCACCCACCGCGCCCGACCCCGACGCCACACCCGACTTCGACACCACCAACCCCGGAGCCGGAAGAACCGTATTCACCCGCACCGTATTCGTATCCGCCGCCACACGACCCCCACCAGGAGTCCGCGCCGCCACCGACGCCGTGTTCTCCACGAACCCACGATCCACATCCGCCTGCGTCAAGTCATACTTCCCCCGACCCGTCGCCTGCTCCCCCACACCCACACGACCAGGCCGCGACGCATCCGGCCACACGATCGACACGTCATACAGACCCACCATCGGATCCACCAACACACCATCCGTGACCGTCACATTCCCCGTATTCGTCACCACCACCTCGTACTCCACCGTGTCACCCACCACACCGATACCACCCACACCCAACACACCCGACTTCACCGCAGACAACGCGGCTCCGGGGGTGATCGGGACGGTGGCCGTCGCGGTGGCCGGGGCGAGAGTGCCGCGGACAGGGGTTCCGGTGACGGTGACGGCGTTCGAGACGGCCCCGGCGTCGACGTCGGACTGCAGGAGCGTGTAGGTGGCGGTGGCGGTCGCCGCCGCGCCGGGCGCGAGGACGCCGGGCCGAGCGGGGTCGGGCCACGAGACGGTCAGCGGGCCGAGACCCGAGAGCGCGTCGTCGAATGCGACCTCGCTCACGGTGACGTCGCCGGTGTTGACGACCGAGAAGCGGAACTCCACGGTGACGCCCGCTCGGCCGGTCGCGCCGGGGGCCAGCGAGCCGCGCTTCGTCGCCGTGAGCGTCGGCGTCGCATCGGCGAGCGGCGTCGTCGCCGTGGCGTCGGCGGAGGCCACAGCGACCGCTCCGGGAGCGGTCCCGAACGCGCGGGCGACGTTGACGACCTCGCCCGCGTCGACATCCCCCTGCGTCACGGTGTACCGCGCCGACGCCGTGACCGCGTCGCCCGGGGCGAGCACGCCGGTCTCGCCGCTCGGCCACGCGCCGAAGACGACGCCGGAGAGCCCCTCGAGCTGATCCGTGAGGCCCGCGCCGGTGATCGTCGTGTTCCCGGTGTTGCGCACTGTGAACGTGTACGCGATCGAGTCTCCCAGCGCGCCCGTGCCCGAGAGCGCGTCGTCCTTGGTCAGCGAGAGCGCGGGGGCACGGTCCTCGGTGGCGAGAGCGACGGCGTCGGATGCCGTGACCGGCGCGCCAGAAGGGCTGAGGCCGGAGACCGTGGCGGTGTTGGTGACTCCGCCGGCGTCGACGTCCGCCTGCGTGACCGTGTAGGTCGCAGTGGCGGTGACCGTCTCCGAGGGCCGGAGCACGCCGGTCGCCCCAGGCCACGCGCCGACGCTGATCTGCGAGAGGCCGGGCAGCGGGTCGCTGAGGGCGATCGCGTCGATCGTGGTCGTGCCGCCGTTCGTGACCGTGAACGTGTATGTGACGACGTCTCCTACCGCGAGGTCGGAGTCGCGCGATGCGGTCTTGTCGAGAGTGAGGCCAGCGGTCGACGAGATCGGCACGGTGGCGGGCGCCGTCGCGGTCACCACGGCCCCGGAGGGCGCGGTGCCGCGACCCGTCACGATGCTGACGATGGACCCCGCGTCGACGTCGGCCTGGGTGAGCACGGTGGTGGCGGTGGCCGTCACCGATGCGCCGGGCGCGAGCACTCCCACCGGCCCTGTCCACTGGTACACGGGTGCGCTCGTCCCCGCGAGCGCATCGCTCAGGGCGGCGCTCGTCAGCGTGACGTTGCCCGTGTTCTGCAGCGTGTACGTCCAGGTGACGGTCGACCCCGCCGCGGAGCCGGGTGGCAGCGATCCGCTGTTCGTGACCGCGACCGCGGGTGCGGCGGCCTCGACCGGCACGACGCTCTGCGGCGATGCGGTGGTGACCGGACCGCCCGGCGCGGTGCCGGCGGCGGTCGCCGTGTTGAGCACTCGTCCCGCGTCGATGTGCTGCTGGGTGATCGAGAGAGTCGCGGTGGCCGTCGCGCTCTGGCCGGGGTTCAGCACTCCGGCAGTGCCCGGCCAGGTGACGGCGATCGTCGACAGACCTGCCAGAGGATCCGTGATCGCGACTCCGGTCACGGTGACGTTGCCCGTGTTGCTGACCGTGAACGCGTAGGTGATCACGTCGCCGAGGCCCGCCTCGCCCGGAAGAGTGCTCCCCGTCTTCGTGAGGCGCAGCTCGGCGCGTTGTGCGCCGGTGGCGACGTCGACGGAATCGGTGGCGGAGACCTCGTCGCCCGAGGGCGGCGCGCCGGAGGCGGTCACGGTGTTCGACACCGAGCCGGCGTTCACGTCGGCCTGCGTGATCTCGTACGTCGCGACGGCGGTCGCCTGGGCGCCCGGTGCCAGGACGCCGGGTGTCGCGGCATCCGGCCAGGTGATCGTCGGCACCAGGCCGGGGATGCTCTCGGCGAGCTCGACGTCGGTGAGCGTGACGTTGCCGGTGTTGACGACGACGAAGTCGAACCGGATGTCGTCGCCGGCCTCGCCGTCTGCGACACCGTCTCCCAGCACCGTGCCCGTCTTCTCGACGGAGATCGACGGTGCTGCGCTGAGCGGGATCGTGACGTCGTCGGACTCCTCGACGGCGGCGCCGCCGGGAGCCGAGGCGGTGCCGGTGACCACGTTGGCCACGCTCCCGGCGTCCACGTCCGCCTGCGTCAGCGTGTAGATGGCCGTCGCGGTGACGACCTGGTTGGGCGCGAGGGTACCCGCTTCACCCGGCCACGAGAAGACGAGCGGGGACACGGCGGGCTCGAGGTCGGTCAGAGCGACCCCGGTGAGAGTGACGTTGCCGGTGTTGCGCAGCGAGAACGAGTAGGCCACGGTGTCGCCTGCCCGCGGGGTGGCTCCGCCTCGCAGCGTTCCGGTCTTGACGACCTCGATGTCGGGGGTCTGCGCGGCGGTCGGCGTCACGACGGTGTCGGACGGATCGCTCACGGCTGTTCCGGTCGGCGGTGTGCCGGTCGAGGTGGCCGTGTTCGTCACGGATCCCGTGTCGAGGTCGGCCTGCGTGATGCGGTGGGTGGTCGTGGCCGTCACGGACTCGCCGGGCTGCAGCGTTCCGCTGACGCCCGGCCACGGGCCGTACGCGAGCGGGCTCAGCCCGGGAGCGGGGTCGGAGATCGCGACCCCGGTCAGGGTGACGTTCCCGGAGTTCGTCGCGCGGATCGTGTAGGTGATGAGATCGCCGAGTTGCCCGGCGCCGCTCACGGCGGCGGTCTTCGTCGTGAGGATGCCGGGCGCGGACGCCGTGGTCGGCAGCACCACCGTCTGCGAGGTCGCCGACACGGCCGCCCCCGTCGGCGGGCGCCCCGTGACGGTCGCGGTGTCCGAGATCGATCCGGCGTTCACGTCGCTCTGGCGCACCTGGTAGGTCGCGGTGGCCGTGACCGTCTGGTTCGGTGCGAGCGTGCCCGGCGTACCCGATGCCCAGGCGCCGTACGAGATCGTCGACAGTCCGCTGTGCGG
This sequence comes from Microbacterium sp. LS_15, assembly GCF_041954735.1. Taxonomy (NCBI): domain Bacteria; kingdom Bacillati; phylum Actinomycetota; class Actinomycetes; order Micrococcales; family Microbacteriaceae; genus Microbacterium; species Microbacterium sp. LS_15. Next base: position 401,167 of record NZ_JAVAYD010000001.1, read on the forward strand.
ATCCGCGACGGCGACGCCCGTGAGGGTCACGTTCCCCGCGTTGCGCACGGTGTAGGTGTAGGTGATCGTGTCGCCCACGGCCCCCGAGCCGGAGGTGTAGGCGCCGGCTTTCTGCAGGGTGAGAGCGGGAGCCGAGGTGAGCGGCACGGTGCCCGATCCGGTCGCGGCGGTCGCCGATCCTCTGCTCGGCGTCCCCGTCGCGGTGGCCGCGTTCGACACCGCCCCGGCGTCGACGTCGGTCTGACGCACCGTCGAGATCGCGGTCGCCGTGACCGCGTCGCCGGGAGCGAGCACCCCGGACGTGCCGGACGGCCATGCGCCGTAGGTCAGGTCGCCGATGCCCGGGAGCGAGTCGGTCGCGCTCACGCCGGACAGCGTGACGTTGCCGACGTTGCGGATCGACACCGTCCAGGTGATCGTCTCGCCGGCCACGCCTGTCGCGCCCACCGGCAGCGCGCCCGACTTGACGACCTGGAGGCGCGGGTCACCCGCCGCGGTCGGCGTCGTCACGGTCGCGGACGCCGCCGACACCGCGACGCCGCTCGGCGACTGGGCGCTTCCGGTCGCGACGTTGACGACGGATCCGGCATCGACGTCGGCCTGGGTGATCGTGTGGCTCGCGCGGGCGACCACCTGTGCCCCGGGGGCGAGGGTGCCGGCATCGCCGGGCCACGTGTAGGTGAAGGGTGTGAGACCGGCGAGAGGATCCGTGACGACCACGCTGCGCAGCGTGACATTGCCCGAGTTCGTGACGCGGACCGTGTAGTCGATGACATCGCCCACGGCGCCGGTGCCGGACACGGTCGCCGACTTGGTCGTGGTGAGCGCGGGGCCCGCGGCCACGGTGGCGATTGTGACGGTCGGCGAGTCCGCGCCGACGGCCGGGCCACTCGGCGGAGCACCGGTGACCCGAGCGGCGTTGCGCACGGTGCCCGCGTCCACATCGGCCTGGGTCACGACGTAGGTCGCTGTCCCCACGACCTGCTCTCCCGGTGCGAGGGTCCCCGCGGTACCCGGCCAGCTCAGAGCGATCGGGCCGAGTCCCGCGTGCGGGTCGGTGACGGCCACGCCCGTGAGCGTGACGTTGCCGGCGTTCCGGGCGGTGAACGTGTACGTGATGATGCTGCCGACGGCTCCGGCGCCCTGCGTGTAGACGCCGGTCTTGCCGAGTGTGAGGAGCGGCCCCGCGGTGACGGGCAGCGTCGCGGCGGCTGTCGCCTGCACGGGCGCTCCGGTCGGCGGCGTGGCGGTCGCCGTCGCCGCGTTCGCGACGGAGCCGGCGTCGACGTCCGCCTGCGTGAGAGCCCTGGTCGCGCTCGCGGTGACGCTCTGACCGGGCTGCAGAGTGCCGACTGCTCCAGGCCACCCGGTGTACGCGATGGTCGACAGACCGGGCAAGGGGTCGGCCACGCCGACACCGGTCAGCGTGACGTTCCCCGCGTTCCGCACGGTGAAGCTGTACGTGACGACATCGCCCGCGCGTCCGGTGGCCCCCGGCGCGAGGCTGGCGGTCTTGTCGAGCGTCAGACGCGGTGCCGCCGTCGCGGTCGGGGTCACGAGCTCGTTCGAGGAGCCGTCGACGGCGGCTCCGCCCGGGGCCGTCCCCGTCGCGGCGGCGCGGTTGCGCACCGATCCCGCGTTCACGTCGCTCTGGGTGATGACGTAGGTGGCTCGAGCGGTGGCTGCCTGGCCGGGAGCGAGCACACCGGTCGCACCGGGCCAGGTGATCGCGAGCGCCGACAGACCCGGCAGCGAGTCGTTCACCGTGACGCCCGTGAGCGTCTGGTTTCCGGTGTTCTCGGTCCGGATCGTGTAGGTCACGACGTCGCCGACGCGGTTGCCTCCGGCGGTCGTGGCGCTCTTGCTGACGGTCAGCCCCGGCGCGGCGGCGGTCGTCGACACCACGGCTTCCGTCGAGGTCGCGCTGACGACGGCGCCCGTGGGCGGGCGACCGCTCACGGTCGCGGTGTTGCGCACCGACCCCGCGTCGACGTCGGTCTGGCGGATCGTGTAGGTCGCGGTCCCCGTGGCGGTCTGCCCGGGTGCGAGGGTGCTCGCAGCCCCCGGCCACGTGATGACGGGAGTGCTGAGACCGGCGAGGGAGTCGGTGAGGGTGATGCCGCTGAGCGTGACGTTGCCCGAGTTGCGGATCGTGAACGAGAAGGTCGCGGTGCTGCCGACGCCGCCGTCGCCCGCCGTGATCGACCCTGTCTTGAGCACGGAGATCGACGGCACGGCGGCGATCCGCACGGTCGAGGGGGCGGTTCCGCTGACAGCCGCTCCCCGCGGCGGCACGCCCGAGGCCGTGGCGGTGTTCGCGACCGCGCCCGCGTCCACGTCGGTCTGCGTGATCGTGTAGGTCGCCGTGCCCGAGACGCTCTGCCCCGGCTGCAGCGTTCCGGCTGCTCCGGTCCACCCCGTCAGCGTGATCGGTGCCGCACCGATCAACGGATCGACGAGCGAGACCCCGGTCAGCGTGACGTTTCCCGCGTTGCGCACGGTGAAGGCATAGCTGATCGTGTCGCCCGCGGCTCCCGTACCGCTCAGCGTTCCGACCTTCGTCACCGCGATGGCGGGGGCGATCGCGGCCGTCGGCGTCGTCACGGTGCCCGAGCCGGCGCTCACGGTCGTGCCGCCGCCCGCGCCGCTCGCGGTGGCCGTGTTCGTGATCGCGCCGGCGTTCACGTCGGCCTGGGTCACGGTGTAGGGCGCCGTGGCGACGACCGTCTGACCCGGTGCGAGGGTGCCGGCGGCGCCCGGCCACTGGTACTGCAGCGAGCCGAGTCCGGCGAGGGGGTCGGCGATCGTGACGCCGGTGAGCGTGACGTTCCCGGTGTTCGTCGCACGGAACGTGTAGGTGACGACGCTGCCGACGCCGCCTCCGCCCCCCGCGGCGGTCTTCGTCACCGCGATCCCGGGTGCCGCGGCGACCGTCGCGACCGAGATCTCGCCGGAGGATGCGGTGATCGCGGGGCCCGTCGGCGGGGTTCCGGCGACCGTCGCGGTGTTGCGGGCCGCCCCGGCGTCGACGTCGGACTGACGGACCGCGTACGTCGCGGTCGCGGTGACGGTCTGGTTCGGCTGCAGAGTGCCCGCGGCGCCCGGCCACGTGTACGAGATGCTCGAGAGCCCGGGGTGCGGATCGGTGATCGCGACACCCGTGAGAGTCACGTTGCCCGTGTTGCGGGCCGTGAACGTGTAGGTGATCGTGCTGCCGACCGAGCCGTTGCCGGCCGTCACGGCCCCTGATTTGGAGATCACGATCCCGGGGGCCGAGGCGAGAGAGACCGTCGCCGGTGCCGTGCTCGTGACCGCGGTGCCGCTCGGCGGCGTGCCGGAGCCGGTCGCCGTGTTGCTCACGGCGCCCGAGTTCACGTCCGTCTGCGAGATCGTCGACGTGGCCGTCGCGGTGACCGTCTGACCCGGCTGGAGCACGCCAGCGGTGCCGCTCGGCCAGGTGCCGTAGGAGGGCGCGGAGATCCCCGGAAGGGAGTCGGCGACCGAGACGCCCGTCAGGGTGACGTTGCCGGAGTTGCGGAGCGTGATCGACCAGACGATCGTGTCGCCTGCGCGACCGGAGGATCCGCTCTGCAGGGCCCCGGACTTCGTCGTCACGATCGCCGCGGACGTCGCCACGGTGTTCGTCGTGACCGTCCCCGAGGTGCTCGTCACCGGTGTCGTGCCGTAGGCCGCGGTCGACGAGGCGACGTTGCGCACCGAGCCCGCGTTCACGTCCGTCTGCCGGATCGTGTAGGTCGCGACGGCGGTGACGGTCTGGCCGGGAGCGAGGGTGCCCGCCGTGCCCGGCCACGTGTAGGTGAAGGCCGAGAGGCCCGGCAGGGTGTCCGAGACGGTCACGCCGGTGAGTGTGACGTTGCCGGTGTTGGTCGTGCGCACGGTGTAGGTGACGACGTCGCCGACGGTAGCGGTGCCCGAGACGGTCGCCGACTTCGTGGTCGTGCTCGCCGGTGCGGCCGCCGCAGTCGTCACGCGGGTCGTCGGAGACGAGCCGGTGACCGCCGCGCCCCCTGGCGTCCTGGCCGACGCGGTCGCGGTGTTGGTCACCGCGCCGGCGTCGACGTCGGCCTGCCTCACCGTGTACGTCGCGCGCCCCTGCACCGTCTGACCGGGGGCGAGCGTGCCCGCCGTGCCCGGCCAGGTGTAGGTGATGGCCGAGAGACCGGGGAGCGGGTCCGCGATGGCCACCTGCGTCAGGGTGACGTTGCCGTTGTTGGTCGCCGAGAACGAGTAGGTGACGGTGCTGCCGACCCCTCCCGAACCCGCGGTGATGGTTCCGGACTTGAGCACGGTCAGCGCACCGGTCGGCGTCACCGGCAGGGTGAAGGCCCTGGTCTGCGTGAGGCGGGCGCCGCTGGGCGGCAGCGCGGTCGCCGTCGCGGTGTTGGCGACGGAGCCGGCGTCGACGTCCGATTGCTTGAGCGTGTAGGTGGCCGTCGCCGTGACCGCCTGCCCCGGTGCGAGCGTGCCCGCCGTGCCCGGCCACGTGTAAACGAGTGCCGACAGCCCGGCCAACGGGTCGGAGATCGCTGCCTCGGTGAGCGTTACGTTTCCGCTGTTCGCGAGACGGAAGGTGTAGGTGACGACGTCGCCGGCGCGGCCCGTGCTGCCCGGTGCGAGCGCGCCGGTCTTCGTGAAGGTGACGGCGGGAGCGGATGCCGCGGTCGACACGACCGACTGACTGCTCGGCACCGTCAGCGTAGCCCCGGCGGGGGTCCGGGCGGTGCCCGTGGCCGTGTTGCGCACGGCGCCCGCGTCGACATCGGCCTGTGTGATCGTGTACGTCGCGGTGGCGGTGACCGCCTGACCGGGTGCGAGGGTGCCGGCGGTTCCCGGCCAGCTGTACGCGAGTGCGGAGAGACCGGCGAGCGGGTCGGAGATGGCGACGGACGTCAGTGTCGTGTTGCCGGTGTTGCGGGCGGTGAAGCTGTAGGTGATGGTGCTGCCGACGCCGCCGGTGCCCTGGGTGACGGAACCCGACTTCGTCGTCGTGAGTCCCGGTGCCGAGGCGACCGTGGGGACGGTGGTCTGGGGGGACGATCCGGACACCGTGGTGCCGTTCGGCGTCCGAGCGGAGGCGGTGGCGGTGTTGCGGACGCTCCCGGCGTCCACATCCGCCTGGGTGATGGTGTAGAAGGCGGTGGCGGTGGCGGTCTGTCCGACGGGGAGGCTTCCGGCGGTCGCGGTGGGCCAGGTGATGACCGGAGGCGAGAGCCCGGGCAGCGGGTCGACCAGCGAGGCGTTCGCGAGGGTGACGTTGCCGGTGTTGCGGATCGTGAACGAGTAGTTGATGCGGTCGCCCACACGCCCCGTCGATCCGCTGGCGAGCGCACCCGTCTTCGTCACGGTCACGGCACCCGCGGCGGCGATCGGGGTCACCCGGTTCGCCGAGCCGGAGGGTCGCACTCCGCCGTCGTCGTCAGCGGCGCTGACCGTGGCCGTGTTGGCGACCGATCCCGCATCCACGTCCGTCTGCTTCAGCGTGTACGTCGCCGACGCCGTGACGGACTGTCCGGGTGTCAGCACTCCTGTCGTGCCCGGCCAGGCCCCGAAGGTGATCGCGGAGAGCCCGACGAGCGGGTCGCTGATCACGATGTCGCGCAACGTGGACTGGCCGGTGTTCGTGACGGTGAACGTGTACACGACGACGTCGCCGGCGCGTCCGGTGCCGCCCGCCGCCAGGGCGCTCGTCTTCGTCAGGCTGATGGCGCTGAGCAGCACCGTGGTGCTGTCGCTGTCCTGGGCGAGGAAGTCGCCGACCACCGTTCTCGCGGTGGCCTCCGCCGTCGACACGTATCCCGTCGACGACGGTGCCGTCGCGGTGCAGGTGTAGGTCGTCGACTGCAGAGGAGCGAGAGTCAGGGTGCCGAGGTTCCTCGCGCAGCCCGCCTGATCGTCGGTCACGACGATGTTCCGCAGGGTTCCCGCGCCGGTGTTCGTGATGCGGATCGTGAACGTCGCGAGCTCGCCGGCCGTGCGCGACTGCGTGTCGAGGGTTCCGTCGTAGGTCTTCACGAGCTGCAGACCGGCGGTCGGCACCGAGAGCATCGCGTTGCGCAGCAGGTACGAGTCGCCGGATGTGCCGAGCCGCAGGTTCACGGTGGAGTCCCCCGCCACCACGTTGGTCAGCGGCGCTGTCGCGACGTCGACGCTCTGGTTGGTGAACGCGGTCCCGGCCGTTCCCGTGTATCTCACCGAGCCGATCGCCCGCGAGATGCCGATGTTGCCGGTGGCTCCTGCCGCGTTGGGGATCTCCGTGTAGGTCGTCGATCCGCCGCGCGAGTACGAGGCCGCATCCCCCGTGATGTTCCGGTCGCCCTCGAAGAGCGTGAAACCGACGCGGGTGCCGGCGGCGACCGCGGTGAACCCGTTGAAGGCGACGGTGAGGTCGGCGTCGTTCGCGCCCTGACGCACGTGGCCCTCGTAGTAGATGATGTTGTGCGGCACGGAGGCGGGGTTGTCGGGGATGAAGGTCCCGTAGTCGTAGACGACGTTGATCGACCAGCCCGCGTAGCAGCCGGCACCGGTCGGGGTCCAGATGTTGCCCGCGGAGATGGTGATCTCCGAGCCGGTGGTGACCGAGGCGAAGGCCGAGGTCACGTCGGCGCTGGCCGAGTAGTAGAGCGCGGTCGCCTGCGATGCGGGATCCTGCAGCATGCTCTGGGGCGCCACCTCGATGATGCCGGCACCGCCGACCTTGAGCTGCACGGCCCTCGTCGTGTACCCCGTCGCGCTTCCCGCTGGCATGGTCGCGACGCCGCGCGCCGCGGAGTACTGCGAGCAGAGCCGACGGGTGTCGCCCGTGTACACGCCGGTGTTCGCGCTCCAGGTGAGGAAGGCCTTGACGACCGTCGCACCGGCCGGGACGGTGATCGTCGCACTGCTGGAATTCGACGTGAAGCCCGAGACCGAGTTGTTCTGGGTCATGACGAAGTTGTCGTTGACGTTCTGCGCGTTGGTGCTCGATGCGGCGTGCAGGTCGGCGCAGGTGCCATTGGTCGTGGCCGTCGTCGCCGAACAGGCGAGCACTCCGTTGCCGGCCATGATGAAGTCGCCGTTGACGTTGGCCTGGTAGTTGGGGGCGGTGCCGGAGTTCGTCCCCCACTGGACGACGGCGGCTTCCGCGGTCTGCGCGGTGCCGAGGGTGAGTCCCGCGACGATGACCGCGATGGCGGTCGTCATCGCGACGATCGCGCGTCGCAGGCGACGCCGACCACTCCCCCTGCCCACGACTACGACCCCCCTCAAGGTCCGCCGACCACCCTCCCGTGGATCGACGTGGTCAACAGATTAGGCGAATTACCAGGTGGTGACAATGGTGCCCGTGTGACCGGAGTGACCGACGCAGGATCATATGGCCCCGCGAACGGGGGTTTCTTGCTTTGTCTCTTTCCTCTCACGCACAGGCCCACCTCACCTCGACTCTTTGGCCGCTGTCGCAGAGGAATCCACGGTCGGCGGTATTTATCTGACACTCGTCAGATAGGCTGGCCGCGTGGATGCACGAGCGCGACGCACGAGAGACGTTCTCCGCGCGGCGGTCCTGGTGCTCGGTGAGCGGATGCCGATCGGCGACGTCACGGTCGCCGCCGTGTGCGCCGAGGCCGGCGTGACGAGGGACACGTTCTACCGCCACTTCGAGAGCGCGGTCGCACTGCTCGCCGATGCGCTCGCCGCCGAGATCGCCGAGGCGATGGAGGTGCTCCCGCGCACCGATGAGATCGGCGACGGCGAGCGAGCGCTCCTCGAGCATGTGCAGCGGCGCTCTCGCCTATACCGCGGCGCCATGCATCCGCTCCTCGCCGCTCCCGTGCGCGACAACCTCGACCGCTCGATCCGCGCCGGACTGCTGCTGTGGGTCGAACTCCACCCCGAGATCGTCCCCGACGTCCTCGCGCACGACGCGGCGGCGTTGGCGATCGCCGTGGCCTACGCCGCCTCGGGCACGGTCGGCGCGATCGAGGAGTGGCTGCGATCGGGAGACGACGACATCGACCGTGCCGTGAGGCTCATCCTCGCGGCGTCACCGGAGTGGTGGCTGCGCTGACGGCCACCGGAATGGAGAGAAGGATGAAGGCCGCACTGTTCCACGCCAAGGAGGACCTCCGCGTCGAGGACGTCCCCGAGCCCACCCCCGGGCCGGGGCAGGTGAAGCTGCGCAACGCGTTCGCGGGGATCTGCGGGTCCGACCTGCACGTCTACTACACGCCCGAGGCAGCCGGACTGGACTTCGACCACCCGCATCCCGTCACCGGCTCGACCCTCCCCCAGATCCTCGGCCACGAGTTCTCCGGCACCGTCGTCGAGCTCGGCGAGGGCGTGACGGACGTGGCAGTCGGAGATCGCGTGGCCGTCTGGCCGATCTACTACTGCGGAGACTGCACGGCCTGCCGTCGCGGCATGTTCAACGCCTGCCAGAAGATCGGCTTCCACGGGCTCAGCTCGCACGGCGGCGGCATGGCGGAGTTCACGACCGTCGACGCCGCGAAGCTGCATGTGCTCCCCGAGAACGTCGACCTGCGGATGGGCGCTCTCGTCGAGCCGATGTCCGTCGCGTGGCACGCCGTGTCCCGTAGTCGTGTTGCGGAGGGCGGCAGCGCCCTGATCGCCGGCGCGGGTCCCATCGGCATCGGCGTCTGGTTCGCGCTCAAGGCGCAAGGCGTGCAGAAGGTGCTGGTCTCCGAGCCGAGCGCCGACCGCCGCGCGATCATCTCCGCTCTCGGCGCGACCGTCGTCGACCCCGTGAACGGGGATCTGGCTCAGGCTGTGGCAGAGCTCACCGGCGGCAACGGCGTGGACGTGGCGTTCGATGCCGCGGGGGCCGGCCCCGCCGTGACCTCGTCACTCGCGAGTCTCGTACCGGGCGGACGAGTGGTGGTTGTCGCGATCCACGAGCGCCCGATGGAGTTCCTGCCGACGCAGCTCGTGATGGCCGAGACCGAGATCTCCGGCGCGCTCGCGTACCTGCCCGAGGACTTCGACGCCGTCATCGAGGCGATGTCCCAGGGCGCGTACGACACGACCGGCTGGGTGCAGGAGGTTCCGCTCGAGGGGGTCGTCGACGCCATCCGCGCGCTCCGTGGCGGCGCAGGCGCGAAGATCCTCGTTCAGGCGGACTGAACGGGTGACGCGCGGATACTCTGATGCGCGAGAGAAGGGCCGGGATGATCGTCCGGCCCTTCTCGTGTGTGCGGCGACTCAGGCGTCGACGGATGCCGCGCTGCGCACCCGGAACCAGAGCGTGAGCTCTGCCAGAGCGCGACGAGCAGTGTCCTCGTCGGAGTCGGCGTCGAGGTCCGCGAACGAGTCACGATACCCCTCCGGCGCCGCGTCCTCGCCTCCTCGCAGCGCGCGATACCCCATGGTCCAGTCAGAGAAGCGCCGCTGCGACACGCGTTCCTCGAGCAGCACGCGCATGTCGTGGTGACGGGGATCCCGTCGGATGCGCTCGGCCAGCCCCCGCACGGTGTCGGCGACGCCCTCCAGCACCTGGATGAACCGGCCGCCGCGATAGAGCAGCATTCCCGTGACATCCGCCGCCGCGTTGTTGCGACGGCACTCGGTCAGCAGCTGCTCGAGCGCGGTCTCACGGAACGGCTGCGACGCACTGCTGGTGTAGACGAGCGACAGCACGCCGATCTCCCCGGTCACGAAACAGTTCCCTGCAGATCGTCGCCTGCCAGCATGCCGTCGAGGTCGAGCCGTTCGGCGCGTGCGACGACCGCGGCGGTCGCCGCCGAGAGACTGTCGAAGTCTCCCAGCTGCTCGGATCGCGCGTCGAAGGCGCGGAACCCACCGCTCGCCTGCCGATCCACGTAACCGAGGAAGTCTCCGCCACGGCTGCCCACATGGAAGCCCTCTTCGACGCACGCCCAGAGGACGTCCGAGGACGACGCGGTCATCCGTTCACCAATCCCATTCATTGTTCGGGTACGACAGCGGCTCGTACTCGGCCGGCGAACGCTGGTCCGTCTCCACGGAGACCACCACGCGGGACGTCGAATGGATGAGCACGCTCACCAGATCGTCACCATCGGAGAGGTCGACGAAAGCGGGAGGCGACGCTGCCGCCGCTTCGATCTGTGACATCACGTCGACGAGATCGCGCTCGCCGCTGAGGACGAAGTCCCGACCGTCGATCTCGACGTGCGTCAGCTTCATGTGCCATACCTCCCCATCCTTGCCCAGCCACCGTAGGACGGGAACGGCGTTCGATGAGAGGGGCTTGCAGGATGCCCGAGCGCGGGGTAGAGCTATGACGCTTCGGCGACTTCCAGACCGCCCTGAAGCGGCGTCTCGGCCGGCTCGGGCACCAGACGGAGCCCGCCGGGACTGTTCGCGGTGACAGCGAGGGCGTCGATCCACGCGCGATTGATCGAGGGCTGTCTGCTGCCGAAGTACTTGAAGGCGAGCGCGCTGCCGGCGTGCACCCACACGGTGATGCGGCCTCCGCCCAGACTCGACTCGTTCGCCCAGCTGAAGGCGAAAGGTTCGCCGCGCCGGAGCTTCGCCGTCATGACCAGCTGCAGGTGGGTGAGCGCCCGGTCCTCGATGTCGACCTTCTCGTCACCCTCGTAAATGAGACGTCCCACGATGTTGCGATCCTCGTCAGCCACGGGAACCTGTCATGCCAGGCGCGATCGCGGTGATCACTCGGTGGTGAGGACAAGCATCGCACATGTTCGACCGAGTTCAGCTATCGCCGCGAAGAGGATTCATCTCAGGGGGTGCCCCGACGGTCTGGGGAACCATGCGGGGCACCTGCCGGCTTCGCTGGGGACTCCACCGGCCCGAACTCCGGCCCGGAACTCGGCGGACCGGAGGTTGTACGACCTTGCTACTCCCCTGGGGCGGGCGCGTCATCGGGGTTGCTGTCGCACGGCTCGGTGCGCTATGGGCGGCATCGTGCGGCGCGGCGGCGCAGCGGCCTAGAGGAAGTCCCAGTCGCCCTCATCGTTTCGGCTCATCACGGGGTCCGAGCTCGACACCGCGACGTCCTCCGTGACGAAGGTCACTCGGCTCGTCGGGGTGATGAGGACACGCACGCGACGGTTCCCGGCCGCAGTGAATCGCACGAACTGACCGGGAGTCTCGATGGCACGCTCCACCTCCCGCTGTACCGCGTCGAGGTCCACGCTGGCCGCGAGGACGAAGCTCAGGCCGTCTATCAAGATCTCGGTCTGATCCTGTGTCCGCGGCCCCATGCGAACGAATGTACGGCTACCGCCCTCCCGCGCAGAGGGGGTTGCCAAATCGGTCACTGCAATGCATCGTCGGAGTTCTGGTCCAGCGCAGTGAGGTTGGACGGCTCGGGAAGCAGATAGAGGCCCGTCGGCGTGTTCGCCGTAAAGGCGAGCGCGTCCACCCAGACCCGGCTGATCGTCGGATCCCTCTTCTCGACGTACTTGAACACCAGTGAAGAACCCGGATGGATCCACACCGTGGTGCTGCCTCCGCCCACGCTTCCGTCCTCTCGCCACGACAAGGGAAACGGCTCGCCGCGCCGGAGCTTCGCCGTGATGACGAGCTGCAGGTGCAGGAGTGCACGATCGCCGATGACGACCTTCGGACCGCCCTGGTAGATGAACGTACCCATGACTGGTGCTTCCTCTGTTCGGCTTCTCCAAGGAAACCTGTGCGAGAGGCGCGACCTCGATGATCGCTCGATGGGGATGAACACACCATCCCACATACCCGGGGCGCGTGCCAGCTCCAGCGACGGCACAGGGGCTCGTCACTGCATGCAGGGGCTCGTGACCGCATGCAGGGGCTCGTCACCCTCAGGAGAAGCAGACGCCGCTGCCCTTCCCCCTCGGGCAGTTCGTCGCGCCGGATACCGCCCGAGGCGACGACGACACGAAAAAACCCCCGGAGAACCGGGGGTTTCAGTGTGCGCGATACTGGGATCGAACCAGTGACCTCTTCCGTGTCAGGGAAGCGCGCTACCGCTGCGCCAATCGCGCCCGTGTGGGCTATTCAGTTTCTGAGAGGTGGCGACGGGATTCGAACCCGTGTAAACGGCTTTGCAGGCCGGTGCCTAGCCGCTCGGCCACGCCACCGTGTGGATTGACCCCACGTGCGGAAGGCCCTCCGAAGAAGGCCCCTGCACTTGAGCGGATGACGAGACTCGAACTCGCGACCCCAACCTTGGCAAGGTTGTGCGCTACCAACTGCGCTACATCCGCGTTGTTCCCGGTTGTTGTCCCGGGCACTTATGAAACATTAGCCGATGATCGGCCGGTCTCCAAACCCGTGTCGATTCTCGCGCGTGTCCCCCGGAGTGGTCGTCGGGCGCCGTGAGCGTCGGGTAGTATCGGTTGACGTACCCCTCGGGTATGGGCGATTGGCGCAGTTGGTAGCGCGCTTCCTTCACACGGAAGAGGTCATCGGTTCGAGTCCGGTATCGCCCACCACACAGAAGCCCCGCGGCCCCGGCCGGCGGGGCTTCTTCCGTTCCACAGGGGGGTGCGCAGGGACCAGACGGCGTTGGCCGTCGGCATCCCACCGTCCCGTCTCCTCGACGGGACCTCGCATTGTCCTCCCGCTTTCCCGATCTGTGAAGGCCCTCAGTCGATCGATGAGCGGCTGCGGACGATTGCGGGGTCCGACCGAGGGTGGATCCTGACCTTTCCACCCCCTGACAGCAGGGAGCGGAAATGAGTGTGAAGACAGCGGTCTCCGTGGCCATCGCCGGTGTCGCCGCAGGGCTCGTCGCGCGAAAACTCGTCCGAGACAAGCAGGATTCGGCTGGCGACGGCCGTCATCCGGAGGGATGGAAGGCGGTGAGCGTCCTCGGCGACGCGGAGTCGTTCGGCAACGGCGCCTACCCGGAGCCGTTGCAACGGCTCGCGGGCGCCCTCGAGATCAGAACCAGCCCGGCGCCCGCCGACAAGGGCTTCGAGGTGCACGCACGCGTCCGTGGCGATGCGGACGTGGCCGCGGTCTTCGGCGACGAGGATCCGGAGCAATCACTGCGAGCCGCCCTCCGCGACGCGAAGCAGTTGGTCGAGACGGGCGAGATCCTTCGCAGCACTCCCCGACCGCACGGCCACCGAACCGCCACGGTCTTCGGCGCCGTCGTCGACAAGGCGGAGGCCGAAGCCAAGGACGGGGGTGTGCTGTGAGGGCGCTGTGCTGGACCGGTGTGAACAAGCTCGAGGTGGAGAGCGTCGACGATCCGAGCATCCTCAACGATCAGGACATCATCGTCCGGGTGATCCTCACGACGTCGTGCGGCTCCGACCTGCATCTCCTCGGCGGCTACGTTCCGACCATGCGTGCGGGCGACGTCCTGGGCCACGAGTTCATCGGCGAAGTGGTCGAGACGGGCTCAGCCGTCACCAAGCACCGGATCGGCGATCGGGTGGTCGTCTGCTCCTTCATCAGCTGCGGGAAGTGCTGGTACTGCCGCCACGAGCTGTACTCGCTCTGCGACAACGGCAACCCGAACGCCGGGATCCCGGAGATGCTCTGGGGCCAGGCACCGGGCGGCTGCTATGGATACTCGCACGCACTCGGAGGCTGGGCGGGCAGTCATGCGGAGTACATCCGCGTTCCCTACGCCGATCAGGGTGCGTTCCCTGTCCCCGAGGGAGTGAGCGACGAGAGGGCTCTGTTCGCCTCCGACGCCGCACCCACGGGATGGATGGGGGCCGCCTTGGGCGGAGTCAGCCCCGGCGACACCGTCGCCGTGTGGGGCGCGGGAGGCGTCGGGCAGATGGCTGCGCGCGCATCCCTACTCCTCGGCGCCGAGCGGGTGATCGTCATCGACCGTTTCCAGGAGCGACTGAACCAGGTCGAGCAGGTGATCGGGGCCGAGACGATGAACTACGAGACCAGCGAGGTCACCGCCGAGCTGCGTGAGCTCACGGGCGGCCGCGGACCCGACGTGTGCATCGAGGCAGTGGGGATGGAGGCGCACAGCGACCGCGTCGATTTCGCCTACGACCAGGTCAAGCAGCAGCTGCGCCTGCAGACCGATCGGCCCACCGCTGTGCGAGAGGCGATCTTCGCGGCTCGCAAGGGCGGCAGCGTGTTCGTCCTCGGCGTGTTCGGCGGATTCGTCGACAAGTTCCCCCTGGGCCCTCTCATGAACAAGGGGCTCACCCTCCGCTCGGCACAGCAGCACGGTCACCGTTACATCCCGATGCTGCTGGAGCGGATGGCGAAGGACGAGCTGACGACCGAGCACCTCGCAACGCACGTGATGCCGCTCGAGGACGCGCCCCGGGGTTACGACATGTTCAAGGACAAGACGGACGGATGCGTCCGCGCCGTCTTCCGGCCAGGGGCCGACGAGACCGCAGCCGCCGGAGAGAGGTGATGCCGCGCCGCGCCGATCTCCTCTGAACTCTCCGACATCCTCCCGTACCGAAAGGAACAGAGAAAATGAGAGCAGTCGTCTACGAAGGTCCGCGCTCCGTCACCGTCACCGACGTGCCGGACGCCCGGATCGAACGCCCCACGGACGTCCTCGTCCGGATCACCACGACGAACATCTGCGGGTCCGATCTGCACATGTACGAAGGCAGGACGAGCTTCGAGACCGGGAGGTGGTTCGGTCATGAGAACCTCGGCGAGGTCATCGAGGTCGGCGATGCCGTCGACAAAGTGAAGGTGGGTGACTACGTCGCTCTCCCGTTCAACGTCGCCTGCGGGCATTGCAAGAACTGCGAGCGGGGCTTCACGAACTACTGTCTGACGGCCCAGCCCGTGCCCGAGTGGGCGGGCGCCGCGTACGGATTCGCGGACATGGGACCGTGGGCCGGCGGCCAGGCGGAGCTGTTGCGCGTCCCGTGGGGCGATTTCAACTGTCTGCGGCTGGGCGAAGACGCCAGGGAGAAGCAGAACGACTACGTCATGCTCGCCGACATCTTCCCGACCGGCTACCACGCCACGGAGCTCGCGAACGTGCGACCGGGCGACCAGACCGTCATCTACGGCGCAGGTCCGGTCGGCTTCATGGCCGCGTACTCCGCCATCCTGAAGGGTGCAGGCAAGGTCATGGTCGTCGACAGGCACCCCGACCGGCTGCGCATGATCGAGGAGATCGGAGCGATTCCGATCGACGACTCGGCGGTCGATCCCGTCGAAGCCGTTCTGGACATGACGATGGGGCTGGGCGCGGACAACGGCTGCGAGTGCGTCGGCTATCAGGCGCACGATCCCGCGGGAGACGAGGATCCGACGCTGACGCTGAACCGTCTGGTCAAGTCGGTGCGGTTCACGGGCGAGATCGGCGTCGTCGGAGTCTTCGTCCCGCAGGATCCCGGCGCCGAGGACGAGTTGGCGAAGCAGGGCAAGATCGCCTTCGATTTCGGCGAGTTCTGGTTCCGCGGGCAGAAGCTCGGCAGCGGGCAGTGTCCGGTGAAGCGGTACAACCGTCCGTTACGCGATCTCATCGCCGCGGGCACGGCGACACCGTCCCGTATCGTCAGCCACGAGCTCTCCCTCGAAGAGGCTCCCGGCGCGTACGAGCACTTCGACAACCGTGACGACGGGTGGACGAAGGTCGTTCTCCACCCCGACCTCGCAGCGAAGGAGTCCTGACATGGCCGGCGCACTCGACGGCCGACGCGTGGCGATCCTCGCCGCCGACGGAGTGGAGAGAGTCGAGCTCGAGCAACCGAGGCAGGCACTCGACGACGCGGGCGCGACCACGGTCGTCCTGTCGATCGGGACGGGCACGATCGCCGCACGCGACAACGATCTGCAGGATGCCGGCGAGTTCACCGTCGACCGTGCGGTGGGCGACGCGACACCGGACGAGTTCGACGCGCTTCTCCTCCCTGGCGGGACCGTGAATCCCGACAAGCTGAGGATGGATGCCGCGGCCGTCGCGTTCGTGCGTGATTTCGTCGACTCGGGGAAGCCGGTGGCCTCGATCTGCCACGGACCGTGGACCCTGCTCGAGGCCGATCGGGTGCGAGGCCGCCGACTCACGTCGTGGCCGAGCGTCCGGACCGACCTGCGCAACGCGGGCGCGGAGGTCGTGGACGAGGAGGTCGTGACGGACGGGACCATCACGACGAGCCGCTCGCCGGACGACCTCCCCGCGTTCTGCGAACGGATCGTGCGGGAGTTCGCCGGCGGATCGGTCCGCGGCTGAGTGACCTCGACGGACGAGGAGGGTGAGCGATGAGCGGTGACCGCGGGTCTCATCGACCCCCGCGACGTCTCAGTCGCACCGACCCGAGTCGGGCGGTGGGATTCAGCGACGCGATCATCGCGATCGTCATCACCCTCCTCGTCCTCGACCTGCGCCCGCCGGACGCGGAACCGGGTGAGCTGCTCCCGGCGCTCCTCTCGGAGTGGCCGACGTACCTGGCCTACGCCGGTTCGTACGTGTACCTCGCTGTCATCTGGCTCAACCACAAGGCGGCCTTCACGCGCATCCGCGAGATGGATCGTGGCCTGCAGTGGGCCAACCTCGGGATTCTCGCGACGCTCGCTCTGGTGCCCTGGCCCACAGCGGTCATCGCCGAGACCGCGCGGTCGGGGAACCTGACCGACGAGCGGGTCGCCGTGGCCCTGTACTCGCTCGTCGGAGCGCTGCTCTGCTCGTCGTGGCTCGTGTTCTTCCACTACCTGGCGCGGCATCCGGAGCTCACACGGGAGGAGGTGGACGATTCCTACTTCGCGTACGAGAGGCCGCGCGCCCTGGTGGGCATCGTGCTGTACCTCGTCGCCGGCGCCGTCGGAGTCCTCGTGCACCCGCTGATCGCATCGGCCGTCTTCCTGATCCTCCCCGTCTTCTACGGGCTCACCAGCCACGGGCGCGATCACGAGGCACGTCCGACGTCCCGGCCCTGACTCCTGCTGGCCGCGCGGCCGCGCGCCGTAAGGGAGGGGGGCGAGAGTCGTGTCGTCCGGAGTCACCCCCGACCAGTCCCGCCTGTCGGACGCGAAACGACGTGCGTGTCCGCCCCGGCCGGCCCGATGTCGGTTCCGGCGGTTACGCTCGCACGATGCCGAGACGGTCACTCCCCAGCGCGTGCGCACTCTGCGGTCGCATCGACGCCGAACGCGTCGACGGCGACCTCGTCTGCGCGTGGTGCGGGTGGCGGTACGGCGACGCTCCGGACGCCGATCTGCCGCCCGTCGTGGTCGAGGTCGTCTACTACCTGCGCTATGACAGGCGGGTGAAGATAGGGACCAGTCGACGACCGCGTCAGCGACTCTCCGCGATCCGACACGACGAACTGCTCGCCTTCGAACCGGGTGGTCGCGCGATCGAGCAGGCCAGGCACCGCGAGTTCGCCGCGATCCGCGAGGGCGGCGAGTGGTTCACGTTCACCGCGGAGCTCGAGCACCACATCACCGCGCTGCGCACGACACGCGACCCCTGGCAGCTGTACGCGCGGTGGGTGGCGTCCGCCACGCGCAGATGAGGGCCCGCAGGGAACGGACCGATCGTCCCTGCGAGCCCTCGGTCTCTGGAGGTCAGGCGCGTGCGGCCTTGACCTTCGCGGGCTGCGGCTGCGAGAACAGCACCACGACGATGACGGCGGCGCCGACCACCACGTGCGGGAGCCACACGTTGGGCGCCTGGTTCGCGAATCCGAAGATCCAGGGCGACAGGGCCAGGAAGAGGCTGGCGACGATGTCGAAGACGAGGTGGACCGGCATCGGGATGAAGCCGAAGGGGCCCCATTCGTACTTCGTGAACAGGCTGTAGACGATCAGGCCGACGCCGAGCACGATCGGGATGATGACTGCGGGGCCGCCCAGGCTCGCGAAGCCGAACAGCCATGGTGCCGCGATGAGCGCCACGCCGACGACGTAGTCGAGGATTCCGTGGACCTTGGTGGGGATGAAACGCATGATTCCTCCTTGGTGGCGCCGCTTCCTGCGGCTCACTGATGGTTCGCCACCCGCCGCGAAACGGATTGGAGAGGATTCCTCGTACCCTGATCGGATGACGTCGACCCGCTCTGCGATCCGCACGATCGCCGCCCTGCGCCTCTCGGTCGGCGCGGGGGCGATAGCGCTCCTCGGCTGGACCTACGTGATCGGCATCCCCCGCAGCGGAGCCAATCCCTTCGACTACTTCGGGTACTTCACGAACCTGACGACGCTGATCACGTCAGCGATCCTGATCGCCGTCGCCCTGACCGTCCTCCGGGGCCGCAGCGCACCCGCGTGGCTGTCCACAGCCCGCGGTGCCGCCGTCGCGTGCATGATCGTCGTCGGTCTCGTCTACAACCTCCTCGTGCCGGGCACGGGGTCGGCTCCCGCGTGGGTGAGCCTGATCCTGCACACGGTCCTCCCGGTTCTGCTCGTCCTGGACTGGACGCTGATCGACGACCGGCCGAGCCTGCCCTGGCGACGGCTGTGGCTCGTCCTCCCCTATCCCCTGCTGTGGCTCGTCGTGGTGCTGGTGCGCGGCGTGACGGACGGCTGGGTCCCCTACGGCTTCCTGCTCCCGGAGCGGGGGCTGCCCTCGCTTCTCGTGCACATCGCCGGGCTCCTCGTCACGTTGCTCTCGGCGGGAGCCGTGGTGTGGCTGCTCAGTCGCGTGCGACTGTCATATCCCCGCGGCACGCGGGGCGGTCGACGAACAGCGCAGCGTCACCCGGCCGCCCACCGGTAACGACGCGACAGCGCGGCCGCCACCCGGCCGTACCGCGCCCGATCGAGCACTGCCGCCTCTCGACGCAGCCCCGTCTCGTGCACGCTGTACAGCTGCTCGATGTCGACCCAGGACTCACGACGCTGCGAGTCCCACTCCCCCGCGCCGATCGAGAGGTAATCCCGGTCGCCGTCGTGCGGACGGCTGGTCATCCGCACCGCGAACACCCGATGCGCCGACTGACGGCCGATGACCAGGAGGGGACGGTCCTTGCCGCGCCCGTCGTTCTCCTCGTAGGGCACCCACGTCCAGATGATCTCGCCGGCGTCCGGAGCGCCGTCACGGTCGGGCGCATAGCCGATCCGCAGGTCGTCGATGCGATCAGGATCGATCCGCACCGTGTCGGTGCCCGCGGCATCCGTCCCTCGACCTGCACTGCGCGCCCGCTCCGTCTCGGAGGACCGCCGCACGCGCGCGACAGGGCCTCCCGGACGATTCGTCCGAGAGGCCCTGTTCGATCCGAGTGCGCGGATCAAGATCTGCGAGAGTGCGTTCAGGATGCCGTTGCCGTTGCCCACACGGTCACCCTATGACAGCTCAGGCGTCTGCGAGCGCGTAGCCCTCCTCGCCGTGGACGACCTGGTCGACACCGGCGATCTCGTCCTCGTTGGTGACGCGGAAGCCGATCGTCTTCTGGATCGCGAAGCCGATGATGAAAGCGACGACGAAGGAGTAGATCAGCACACCGGCCGCGGCGATGACCTGCACCGCGAGCTGGCGGGCGTCGCCGCCGACGAAGAGGCCGGTGTCGGTCGCGAAGAAGCCGAGGTAGATGGTTCCGATGAGACCGCCGACGAGGTGGATGCCGACCACATCGAGCGAGTCGTCGAAGCCGAGGCGGAACTTGAGCTCGATGGCCAGGGCGCAGACGACACCGGCGACGGCTCCGAGCAGCAGTGCCCAGCCCGGGGTCAGGTTCGCGCAGGCCGGGGTGATCGCCACGAGACCGGCGACGGCTCCTGACGCCGCTCCGACGGAGGTCGGCTTGCCGTCCTTGATCTTCTCGACCAGGATCCAACCGAGGATGGCGGCTGCCGTGGCGCCGAGGGTGTTGAGTCCGATGAGGCCGACGCCACCCATGTCCTCCGCGAGCCACTCGGCTCCGGCGTTGAAGCCGAACCAGCCGAACCACAGCAGCGCGGCGCCGAGCAGGGTCAGCGGCACGTTGTGCGGCTTGAGGATGCCCTTCTGGAAGCCGATGCGCTTGCCGAGGACCAGCGCGAGGGCGAGCGCCGCGGCGCCCGCGTTGATGTGCACGGCCGTGCCGCCCGCGTAGTCGATGACGCCGATGCCGCTGTCCTCGCCGAACAGGGTGGTGCCGAGGTTCATGATCCAGCCGCCGCCCCAGACCCACGCGGCGACCGGGAAGTACCCGACGGTCGCGAACACGCCGGCGAAGATCAGCCAGCTGCCGAACTTGGCACGGTCGGCGATGGCGCCGGAGATGAGGGCGACCGTGATGATCGCGAAGGTCGCACCGTAGGCGACTCCGAGCAGGGCGACGTTGGAGCCCTCACCCGAGGCGAGGCTCGACAGGCCGAAGTCGGCGAAGGGGTTTCCCGCGAACGCCATCGGGTTGTCGACCGCACTCATCGAGAAGCCGAAGAGGATCCAGAGCACCGCGACGAGGCCGATGGAGCCGAAGCTCATCATCATCATGCTGACGACGCTCTTCGCTTTGACGAGGCCGCCATAGAAGAAGGCGACGCCGGGCGTCATGAGCAGGACGAGGGCGGTCGCGGTGATCGCCCAGGAGATGTTGCCTGGAGCATCCATGAAGAACCTCACATTCGGGTGACTGAGAGCTTCAGTGTGACGAGGCCCGATTTCAGGAATGAGCGAGGTGTGTTGCAGGGACGTTACAGGAGGACCCGCTATGTGAACATCGCGTTACGTGCTGCTGCGATCCGCGTGTGTGAGGGCATTGAGTCGCGACACCGCCCTGAGGTATTTCTTGCGGTACCCGCCGCCCAGCATCTCGCCGGAGAAGACGCCGTCGAGGCTGACCCCCGTCGCGACGATCGGGATCTGCGCGTCGTAGACCCGGTCCACGAACGCCACGAAGCGGAGGGCCTCGGACTGGTCGGTGAGAACGCGCACGTCACGCAGCCCGACGAGGTCGAGGCCGGTGATGAGTCGGATGTAGCGCGACGGGTGCACGCGCGCGAGGTGGCGGATCACGTCGTCGAAGGAGTCGTCGGATGCCGTGCCGCCGGCGGCGCCTGCCTCCACCGCGACCGCATACTCTCCGGCATCGCTGACGACCGCGTGGCCGTCGAGCGCACGCTGACGGAAGTCCACGCCGTCGATGCGGAGCGTCTGGAAGCTGTCGGCCATCGCGTGGATCTCGCGGAGGAAGTCCTGCGCGGCGAACCGGCCTTCGCCCAGTGCATTCGGCGGGGTGTTCGACGTGGCCGCCAGACGCGTCCCGGTCGGGACCAGTTCGCCGAGAAGCCGGGTCATGACCATCGTGTCGCCCGGGTCGTCGAGCTCGAACTCGTCGATGCACAGCAGATCGGAGCCCTTGAGCAGGTCGACCGTGTTCTTGTACCCGAGCGCCCCGACGAGCGCGGTGTACTCGATGAACGACCCGAAGTACTTCCGACGCGCGGGCATCGCATGGTAGATCGACGCGAGCAGGTGGGTCTTGCCGACGCCGAAGCCGCCGTCGAGATAGACGCCCGGCTTCATCTCGGGCTCCTTCTTCGCCCGGCTGAACAGTCCACCGCGTTTGACCGGTCCGCCCCCGCGGCCTGCGAATCGGATCAGCGTCTCCTTCGCCTCCTCCTGCGACGGGTACTCGGGGTCGGCCTGGTAGCTGTCGAAGGTGGCGCCGTCGAACTGAGGCGGCGGCACGAGGCTCGCGAGCATCTCGGGGCCGGTGACGGTCGGTTCGCGGTCGATGAGGTGCACGAGGCCCGTGCGGGTGGGCGTGTCGGTCATCACGGTCCTGGATCGGGTGCTCACCTGTGTCGAAGTCTTACGAATCGGGTCCGGAGTGCACGGCGTGGATCTATCGTCGAAGTGTCGGCTCCACATTACGCCGTCACCACCCGTCCCATCGCCGCTCACCGACTGAGGAGATCCCTGTGGCCATCGAGTTCGACACGTCATCGTCCAAGTTCGCCGAGTACGCCGAGCCAGGCCGTCTCGTGACCACCGAGTGGCTCGCCGAGCACCTCGGCACGCCCGGTCTGGTCGTCGTCGAGTCAGACGAGGATGTGCTGCTCTACGAGACCGGCCACATCCCCGGCGCGGTGAAGGTCGACTGGCACACCGAGCTCAACGACCCGGTCGTGCGCGACTACGTCGACGGCGAGGGATTCGCCGCGCTGCTGAGCCGCAAGGGGATCTCGCGAGACGACACTGTCGTCATCTACGGGGACAAGAACAACTGGTGGGCTGCGTACGCGCTCTGGGTCTTCTCGCTCTTCGGCCACGAGGACGTCCGCCTGCTCGACGGGGGCCGTGATCGCTGGATCGCCGAGGGCCGTGAGATCACGCGCGAGACCCCGACCATCACGCCGACGGAGTACCCGGTCGTCGAGCGCGACGACTCCGGCATCCGCGCCTATAAGGAGGACGTCCTGGCGCACATCGGCAAGCCGCTGATCGACGTCCGCTCCCCCGAGGAGTACAGCGGGGAGCGCACCACCGCGCCCGCGTACCCCGAGGAGGGCACGCTGCGGGCTGGACACATCCCCACCGCGCAGAGCGTTCCGTGGGCGAAGGCGGTCGCCGAGGACGGCGGCTTCAAGTCCCGGGCCGAGCTCGACGCGATCTACCGCGACGGCGCGGGTTTGAACGACGGCGACGAGGTCGTGGCGTACTGCCGTATCGGCGAGCGGTCGAGCCACACCTGGTTCGTGCTGAAGCACCTGCTCGGCTTCGACGACGTCCGCAACTACGACGGATCCTGGACGGAATGGGGCAGCGCCGTGCGCGTGCCGATCGTCACCGGTTCGGAGCCCGGCACCGTCTGACGTGTGAGAATGACAGGGATGAGCACGAGCGAAGTTCCTGACGTCCTCGCCGAGATCCGCGACGGCTTCCTCGAGACCCCCGAGGCCGATCGCCTGCTGCTCCTGCTGGAGTACGCCGACGAGCTGCCGGAGGTGTCGGAGGAGGTCGCGAACCACCCCGAGATGTGCGAGCGCGTCGCGGAGTGCCAGTCGCCGGTGTACATCTACGTCGAGGTGCACGACGACGTGGTGACGATGCACGCCACGGCACCGCCCGAGGCTCCGACCACACGCGGTTTCGCCAGCATCCTCGTGCAGGGGATCACCGGTCTCAGCGCCGACGAGGTCCTCGCCATCCCCGACGACTACCCCCAGTCGATCGGGCTCACGAAGGCGGTGTCACCTCTCCGGATCGGAGGGATGACCGGGATGCTCATGCGCGCGAAGAAGCAGGTCAGGCAGAAGCGCTGAATCCCTGGACACGCATCCACTCGGTGATGGCATCGCTCCACCCCGCCTGGTCGTAGTTCCAGAGCTTGGTGTGCCTGGCGCCCGAGAACGGCGGCATCGTCACGAGGTCGGGCCTGGCCTCCTGCAGTGCATGAGACGCGTCTGCGGGGACGAACCCGTCGTCGTCGCTGTGCAGGATGAGGATGGGGACCGCGAGTTCCTCCGCGCGCGCGACCATGTCGAGCCGGTCGAACGGGATCGCGTCCTCCGCACCGCTGAGTCGAGCGGTCAGCGGCACCGAGAGTGCGCTCATCGCCAGGTCCGGGATCGGCGCGCGCAGGCCGATCTCCCTGGCCTGGAAGCGCAGGACAGTGCGCCAGTCGACGACGGGCGACTCGAGGATCAGACCGGCGATGCGGTCGCGGTTGCCCGAGTTCACCGCGGCCTGCAGAGCGACGGCCCCGCCCATCGACCATCCCATCAGGATCACCCGCTCGGCGCCGTGACGGAGCGCATAGGACACCGCCGCATCCACATCCCGCCACTCCGACGCGCCGAGAGCGTAGGCACCGCTGCGGCTGCGGGGGGCCTCGCCGTCGTTGCGGTACGACACCACGAGGTTCGGGAAGCCCTCGGCGTGCAGCACCGGCACTGCGCGGAGGCACTCCGCGCGGGTGACGCCGCGGCCGTGGACCTGGATCACCCAGGTCGATGACTCGGCCGGGAAGAACCATGCAGGGCACGGTCCGGCCGGTGAGCCGATCAGCACGTTCTCCCAGCGCAGATGCAGCTCGCTCGGCGTCGAGTAGTACCAGCCGCTGAAACCCGCCTGGCGGTCCAGGCGCGCCCCTGGCTCGACCTTCGTCAACAGCTTGCGGCGCACGGTCGTCGCGTCAGCGCTCAGCACGGCGCCGAGCTTGACGTATCCCTCGGTTCCCGACGTGAACAGACCGTATCGGCCGGGCAGCTCCGTGTCGGGTGTCCGCACGAGCTCGATCGTCTGCGCGCCGGTGTCGACCGAGATGATCTCGGCATCGGCCGGGCGCTTCCCCGGCATGACGACGCGTCGCGCCACGCTGAGGACGAGCAGCGTCGCTGCCGCTCCCAGAGCGACCAGTGCAGGGACAAGGAGCGCAACGGCGTGCCTGAGACTCTTCATCGCCTCCTGACTCTAGCCTGTCACCGTGACCGCACACCCCGATGCCGGGACGATCTTCGACGCCGCCGTGGCCGAGCTGCGCGAGACGGCGTTCCGCAGCGACATCACCGTCCGTGAGATCGCCACGCCACAGGGCCTCGCGCCGTACGCCGTCGCGCTCGCCGCAGACGTCCGCCCCGGCGACGACGGCGAATCCGTCTACGGCAGCGGCCGGTTCGTCCTGCTCCACGATCCCGAGGCACCGGGCGCCTGGGGCGGCAGCTGGAGGATCGTGATCTTCGCCCAGGCACCGCTCGAGACGGAGATCGGCACCGACCCCCTTCTCGCCGATGTGACGTGGTCGTGGCTGGTCGACGCGCTCGACTCGCGGGGAGCCGTCTCCCACTCGGCATCAGGAACGTCGACGAAGACCCTCTCGAAGGGGTTCGGCGGCCTGGCGGAGGAGGGCGACGGAGCGCAGATAGAATTGAGGGCGTCCTGGACACCCGATGGCCCGTTCCGACCCCACGTCGAAGCATGGGCCGAACTGGTCGGAATGCTGGCGGGTCTTCCGCCGGGTTCCGAGGGCATCGCCGTGATCGGCGCTCGAAAGGCAGCACGTGACTGAATACTCCGTGATCTCCGATATCTCGGAGTTCCACGCGGCCTGTGCCGCGCTCGCGGCGGGCGAGGGACCTGTCGCCGTCGATGTCGAGCGGGCCTCCGGCTTCCGGTACTCGCAGCGCGCCTACCTCGTGCAGGTGTTCCGTCGCGGTGCAGGCGTCTTCCTGTTCGACCCGCCGGCGCTCGGCGATTTCGCCCCGCTGCAGTCGGCGATCGGCGATGTCGAATGGGTGTTCCACGCCGCGAGCCAGGATCTCCCCTCCCTGCGAGAACTCCACCTCGAACCGCCGTCGATCTTCGACACGGAGCTGGCGGCGCGGCTGCTCGGCCACGAGCGCGTCGGACTGGCTGCCGTCGTGGAGAGCACGCTCGGGATCACGCTCAAGAAGGAGCACTCGGCCGCCGATTGGTCGACCAGGCCGCTGCCCGCCGCGTGGCTCGAGTACGCCGCGCTCGACGTGCTGCATCTCATCGACGTCCGGGAAGAGCTGCAGCGTCAGCTCGATGAGCAGGGAAAGACGACGTTCGCCGAGGAGGAGTTCGCCGCGACCCTGTCACGACGTCCGAAGCCGCCGCGCGAAGACCCCTGGCGCCGGCTCAGCGGTCTGCATCAGGTTCGCGGCGCACGCAACCTCGCGGTGGCGAAAGCGCTCTGGCAGGCCCGCGAGGCCTATGCCCAGGAGCAGGACGTCTCCCCCGGACGCCTGGTGCCCGACCGCTCGCTGATCGCCGCGGTGCTCGCGAATCCGCAGAGCAAGCAGGCCCTCGCGGGCATCAAGGACTTCCAGGGGCGCGCGAGCCGCACGCAGCTGGACCGCTGGTGGCAGGCCATGGTCGACGGGCGCTCGACCGAGGTGCTGCCGCGCGAGCGCGTGCCGAGCGACGCCCTGCCGCCGCCCCGCGCGTGGGCGGACCGCAACCCCGAGGCCGACGCGCGCCTCAAGGCCGCGCGACCCGTCGTAGAGGCTGTGGCCGAGGAGCTCTCGATGCCCACGGAGAACCTGCTCACCCCCGACTACCTCCGACGCATCTCCTGGGATCTGCCGGGGACCACGACGGATGACGTCGCGGCAGCGCTCGAGAATCTCGGGGCGCGTCCGTGGCAGATTGCACAGACCGCACAGAAGATCGCCGCCGCCTTTGTAGATGCCGGTCAATCGTCCGACGAGGCGTCCACACCGGCTTCGTAGGTTCGACCCAACCGATTCCTCCCGGTTTCCGGCCGTTCATAGACTGAGGCCACCGCACAAAACTTGGAGGCAGAGTGGCCGAGATCTCGGACGTCTTCTTCGTCGATGGAGTGCGCACCCCCTTCGGGCGCGCCGGCGAAAAGGGCATGTACTGGAACACCCGCGCAGACGACCTCGCTGTGAAGGCGACGATCGGTCTGATGGAGCGCAACGCGGCCGTCCCCGCCGACCGCATCGACGACGTCGCGATCGCCGCGACGAGTCAGACCGGCGATCAGGGCCTCACCCTCGGCCGTTCGGTCGCGATCCTCGCCGGACTCCCGCAGACCGTGCCCGGCCTCGCCGTCGAGCGCATGTGCGCCGGCGCCATGACGAGCGTCACCACGATGGGTGCGTCGATCGGTGTCGGCATGTACGACCTCGCACTCGCGGGCGGCGTCGAGCACATGGGCCACCACCCGATCGGCGGCAACGCCGACCCGAACCCGCGCTTCGTCGCGGAGAAGATGGTCGACCCCGGCGCGCTCAACATGGGTGTCACGGCGGAACGCATCTTCGACCGCTTCCCGCACCTCACCAAGGAGCGCTCCGACCGCTTCGGCATGCTGAGCCAGCACAAGGTGCAGGCCGCCTACGACGCCGGCAAGATCCAGCCCGACCTCGTGCCTGTCGCCATCAAGGACGCCGACGGTGCCTGGGGCCTCGCCACCGAGGACGAGGGCCGTCGCCCCCAGACCACGATGGAGGATCTCGCCGGCCTCAAGACGCCGTTCCGTCCGCACGGCCGTGTCACGGCGGGAACGTCCTCGCCCCTCACCGACGGCGCGACGATGTCACTGCTCGCCGGCGGCGGCGCCGTCAAGGAGCTCGGCCTCGCCCCGAAGATGCGCATGGTGTCGTTCGCGTTCGCCGGCGTCCAGCCGGAGATCATGGGCATCGGCCCGATCCCCTCGACCGAGAAGGCGCTGAAGAAGGCCGGACTCACGATCGACGACATCGGCCTGTTCGAGCTCAACGAGGCGTTCGCGATCCAGGTCATCTCCCTGCTCGACCACTTCGGCATCGCCGACGACGACCCGCGCGTGAACCAGTGGGGTGGCGCGATCGCCCTCGGGCACCCGCTCGCGGCATCCGGAGTCCGCCTGATGATCCAGCTCGCGGCGCAGTTCGCCGAGCGCCCGGACGTGCGCTACGGCCTGACCGCCATGTGCGTCGGGCTGGGCCAGGGCGGCTCGGTCATCTGGGAGAACCCGCACTACGACGGCAAGAAGAGGAAGTAACCCCCGATGGCCACTTCGATTTCCGACCAGTACGCGAAGATCGACTTCTCCCCCATCCAGGCCCTCACCGAGGGCGAGGTGATCACCCAGTCGCCGGTTCGCGACATCCGCCTCCCCTCGGGCAAGGTGCTGGCGCTCATCACGCTCGACAACGGCCGCGACCACACGCGGCCGAACACCCTCGGTC
Organism: Microbacterium sp. LS_15; assembly: GCF_041954735.1. Taxonomy (NCBI): domain Bacteria; kingdom Bacillati; phylum Actinomycetota; class Actinomycetes; order Micrococcales; family Microbacteriaceae; genus Microbacterium; species Microbacterium sp. LS_15. The sequence goes on from NZ_JAVAYD010000001.1 coordinate 428,647, forward strand.
CCGCGACCCTGACTCAGCTCGGCGAGACCCTCGACCGTCTGACGGCGCGCGCCGCAGCCGGCGAGATCCAGGCGGTCGGCATCACCGGTAAACAGTACATCCTGGCGGCCGGTGCCGATCTGTCCGACATCAGCAAGGTCGGCTCTCGCGACAACGCCCGCCTGATCGCGCAGCTCGGCCACAAGGTCCTGGGCAAGCTCGGTGAGCTGGGCGTGCCGTCGTTCGCCTTCGTGAACGGCCTTGCCCTCGGCGGCGGTCTCGAGATCGCGTTGAACTCGACCTATCGCACGGTCGACGCCTCGGCTGCCGCGATCGCGCTGCCCGAGGTCTTCCTCGGCATCATCCCCGGCTGGGGCGGCGCCTACCTGCTGCCGAACCTCATCGGCATCGAGAACGCGCTCGAGGTCGTCATCTCGAACCCTCTCAAGCAGAACCGCATGCTCAAGCCGCAGCAGGCGTTCGATCTCGGCATCGTCGATGCGATCTTCCCCGCGGCGAACTACCTCGAGAACTCGCTGGTCTGGGCGGACGCCGTGCTCGGTGGCAAGAAGGTCGAGCGCAAGAACGAACCGGGCAAGATCGAGCGGCTCACCAAGTGGCCGATCGCGATCAAGATGGCTCGCGGCATGCTCGAGTCCAAGATCGGCACGGTCCCGAAGTCGCCGTACGCGGCTCTCGATCTGCTCGACAAGGCGAAGAGCGGCTCGAAGGCGGAAGGCTTCGCGCGGGAGGACGAAGCGCTCGCCGAGCTCGTCACCGGCGATCAGTTCGCAGCATCCATGTACGCGTTCGACCTCGTGCAGAAGCGCGCGAAGCGTCCTGTCGGCGCGCCCGACAAGGCGCTCGCGAAGAAGGTCGCGAAGGTCGGCATCATCGGCGCCGGGCTGATGGCCAGCCAGTTCGCCCTGCTCTTCGTGCGCAAGCTGCAGGTGCCCGTCCTCATCACCGATCTCGACCAGGCGCGCGTCGACAAGGGCGTCGCCTACATCCACGAGGAGATCGGCAAGCTCGAGGCGAAGGGGCGTCTCGACTCCGACACGGCCAACAAGCTGCGCGCGCTCGTCACCGGCACCACCGACAAGAGCCTGTACGCGGACTGCGATTTCGTCATCGAGGCGGTGTTCGAGGAGGTCGCCGTCAAGCAGCAGGTGTTCGGCGAGATCGAGAAGATCATCGCCGAGGATGCGATCCTCGCGACCAACACCTCGTCGCTGTCGGTGGAGGAGATCGGCGCGAAGCTCGCACACCCGGAGCGTCTGGTCGGCTTCCACTTCTTCAACCCGGTCGCGGTGATGCCGCTGATCGAGATCGTGAAGACGCCCACGACCTCGGAGGCAGCGCTCTCGACCGCCTTCGTCGTCGCGAAGAACCTCGGCAAGAACGCGGTGCTGACCGCCGATGCTCCCGGGTTCGTCGTCAACCGCCTCCTGGCCAAGGTCATGGGCGAAGCGGCCAGGGCCGTCTACGAGGGCACGCCGCTCACCGACGTCGAGAAGGCTTTCGCGCCGCTGGGACTCCCGATGGGGCCGTTCCAGCTCATCGATCTGGTCGGCTGGAAGGTCGCCGCGCACGTGCAGGACACCATGGCACACGCGTTCCCCGACCGCTTCTATGCGCACGAGAACTTCCACGCTCTCGCCGAACTGGACACGGTCGTCGAGAAGGACAAGGGCGGCCGCGTGACCGGCTGGACCAAGCAGGCCGAGAAGATCCTCAAGCCGGCGGTGGGCTCGAGCCCCGCGTCGGCCGCGACGATCCTCCAGCGTGTGCAGGACGGACTCGCGAGCGAGATCAAGCTCATGCTGGACGAGGGCGTGGTGCCCGAGGTCGAGGACATCGACCTGTGCCTCATCCTCGGTGCCGGCTGGCCGTTCATCGACGGCGGAGCGTCTCCGTATCTCGACCGGGAGGGAGCCTCGGAGCGCGCCTTCGGAGGATCGTTCCACTCGCCGCAGATCCGCGGCATCGAGAGCCGCTGAGTCAGCAGCGGAAGCCCCACCCGACGGACGACGTCGGGTGGGGCTTTCGTGTCGGCCGCGAACAGTCGGGCGAACGCAGCGGGACCGAGCGCGTCTCACGTCGCGGATCGCTGCGCCGGCCGCTCGTCCACCTCTCCGACGCGTGGCCAGTAGGAGAGGGCTCGCTCCGCGAGCGCGGTGATCGTGAGCGAGGGGTTCACCCCGGGATTCGCCGGGACGGCGGCTCCGTCGACGACGTACAGGTCGGGGTGCCCCCACACGCGATGGAACTCGTCGATCACGCCGGAGGCCGGCGACTCCGAGATGACGGCACCCCCGAGGAAGTGCGCGGTCAACGGGACGCCGAAGACCTCCGGCCAGGATCCGCGCGCCTCCGTGGTGACGCCGCCCTCCTGCTGCACGCGTCGCGCGATGGCCTCGGCCGCGCGGTGCGCCTGGGGCAGGTGGCTCGGGTTGGGCTCGCCGTGACCCTGCGCGCTGGTGAGCACGGAGCGTCCGAAGCGGCGCCGCAGCGACAGGGTGAGCGAGTTGTCCGCCGTCTGCATCACGAGCGCGATGATCCCGCGCTCGCTCCATCGGCGCAGCGAACCCAGGCGGATCTGACGCACCGGAGCGCGCAGCGCACGTCGAACGAGCAGACCGAGCCGTCGCCCGAGTGACGCGTCGCCGGGGACCATGATCGAGGCGAGGGCGCCCATGAGATTCGACCCCGGACCGTAGCGGACGTTCTCGACGTGCGTGCGCTCGTCGACATGGAACGACGAGGTGATCGCGATGCCCCGCGCGAGCTGCAGCCGCTCCGGCACGTGCGTCGCGACCGCGCCGTCGAGCGCCTCGGAGTTCGTGCGGGTCAGCCTGCCGACAGCATCCGAGATCGAGGGCAGCGCCCCGCTCGCCCTCATCCGGTGCAGGAGCTGCTGGGTGCCCCAGGTCCCGGCCGCGAGAACGACCTGACGGGCGCGGATCGTCCGTCGCCCGCGCGCGAGCCACGATCCGCTGCGCCGGGTCGTGACGGCGAAGCCTCCACCCGCGAGTGCACGGACCTCGGTCACCGTCCGCAGCGGCTCGATGACCGCACCACGGCGCTCGGCGAGCGGGAGGTAGTTCTTCATCAGGGTGTTCTTCGCGCCGACACGGCATCCGACCATGCAATTGCCGCAGAGCGTGCATCCGGTGCGGTCCGGACCCTCGCCGCCGAAGTACGGGTCGGCGACCCGCTCCCCCGGCTTGCCGAACCATACGCCGACCGGGGCGCGACGGAACGTGTCGGCGACCCCGAGATCGTCCGCCGCGCCCGACATGATCCGCTCGACGGGGCCGGTGTGCGGGTACTGGTCGACCACTCCGAGCATCCGCTTCGCCGTGGCGTAGTGCGGCGCGAGTTCGTGCTCCCAATCGCGCAGATCCCGCCACTGCCGGTCCGTGAAGAACGCGGTGCCGGGTTGGTACAGCGTATTGGCGTAGTTCAGCGAACCGCCGCCCACTCCGGCTCCGGCGAGGATCATGACGTGCGGCAGTCGGTGGATGCGCTGCACGCCGAAGCATCCCAACCGCGGTGCCCAGAGGTACCGTCGGACGTCCCAGTTGGTCTTCGCGAAGTCGTCGTCCTCGAACCGCCGCCCCGCCTCGTACACGCGGACCCGGTATCCCTTCTCGGCGAGACGGAGCGCCGCGACGGAGCCGCCGAAGCCCGACCCGACGATCACCACGTCCTCGTCGAACGCGGATGCGGTCGTCATCGCCCGTCCCCTTGGTCGTCGTTCCCGTCCGGCACCACGAGCGCCAGAGCCCGCCGACGCACGGTGATCGTGCACTCGTCCTCGCCGAGTCGCTCTCCGTCGGCGTAGACGACGAGGCCGGGAGCGCGGACGACGACCGATCGCACGCGGCGCTGCCTGACCTCGGTGCGTCCGAGGTGCGTTCCGCGCAGGAGAGACGGGAAGAGCCGGAGCAGTCGCAGACGACCGAGCGGTGCGACTTCGACGAGGTCGAGCATCCCGTCCGTCGGGTCGGCACCGAGGCACACCGGCATTCCGCCGCCGTAACTCGACGTGTTCCCGACCGCGACGAGCGTGCCCGGACGCTCTACCGTCGCACCGCCGTCGACCGCGACCGAGAACGGCAGCGGTCGCAGACGCACGAGCTCGATCACGAGCGCGAGATAGTAGCGCAGGGCGCCGTGCGGCCACCGCAGCCTGTTGGTCCGCTCGCTGACCTTCGCGTCGAACCCGAGAGCCGCGATGGTCAGGAACGCCGCGACCCTCGGTCCGGAGCGCACCTCCCCCACATCGATCGCGCGCACGACGCCGTCGAGCGCGAGGTCGGCCGCAGCGATCGGATCGTGGAGCGGCAGGTCGAGTGCCCGCGCGAGATCGTTGCCCGTACCGGCGGGAACGAGCGCGACGGGGACGTCCGCGGCGATCAGGTCATCGATGATGCCGGAGAGCGTGCCGTCCCCGCCGACGACGATGAGCACGTCCGGCCCGGCGGCGAGGGCGGTCCTCGCGAGCTCTCTCGCGCCGGTGGCCGTCTCCCCCGCGTACACCCGGACCTCGCTGCCGCGTTCGCGCAATCGGCCGACGGCGGCGTCCGTGGCGCCGCGGCCCGTTCCCTTGCCTGCGAAAGGGTTGCTCAGTACGGCGACGTGGCTCGCCATGTCAGTCTCCCCGCTCGGTGGGGATCAGCGCCCCGGGGTTGAGGACACCGGCGGGATCGAGCTCGCGCTTGATCGCTCGGAGGATCCGCACGCCCGTCGTGCCGATCTCGCTCTCGAGCCACGGCGCGTGGTCCCGGCCGACGGCGTGGTGGTGACTGATCGTTCCCCCGGTCGCGACGATCACGTCGTTCACCGTCGCCTTGACTCGCGACCAGACGCCGAGCGGATCGGCGCGGATACCGGCGAGAACCGTGAAGTACAGCGAAGCGCCGGTCGGGTATAGGTGCGACACGTGGCACATGACGTACGACCGCGCACCGGACGCGGCGAACCCGTCCCGCAGTGCGCTCTCGACGGCGGTCTTGAGTGCCGGGAGGTTCGACCAGGTGGTCGCCGTCTCGAGGGTCTCGCAGAACACCCCTGCGTCGAGCAGCGAGTCGCGCAGATACGGACCGTCGAAACGCCCCGACAGCCACTCCTCGGAGGCACTCTCTCCCCCCGATGTCCCGCCCGCTGCCCGCAGCAGTTCGCTCACCCTCGCCCGGCGCTCGGCGATCCCGTCGCCCTCGTACACGGTGACGACGCTCGCCCCTTTCGCGAGCGCCTTGCCGATCCGACCGACCTGCGCGAGGCTCACGGCGGTCTCTGACTCGTCGGACAGGCGGATGACCGTGGCGCCTCCGCCGCCCTGCGCGACACGACGCAGCCCGTCGGCGCCGCTGGCGAAGTCGGGGAAGGTCCACGACTCGAGCACGCGCTCGCGCGGGATCGGATGCACGCGCGCGCGAACCTCGGTGATCACGCCGAAGGCACCTTCTGACCCCAGGAACATGCGGATCAGATCGGGCCCCGCGGCGGAGCCCGGCGACCTGCCGAGCGCGAGATCACCCGTCGGCGTCGCGACGCGGATGCCGGTGACCATGGTGTCGAAGCGCCCGTTGCCCGCGGAGTTCTGACCAGAGGACCGGGCCGCCGCGAACCCGCCGATCGTCGCGTAGCGGAAGCTCTGCGGGTAGTGGCCGAGCTCGTACCCGTGGACGGCGAGCTGGGCCTCGGCATCCGGCCCGGTCGTGCCCGCTGCGATGACGGCTTCTGCGCTCACCTCGTCGACGTGCACGACCCCGGAGAGGCGACGCAGGTCCAGGCTGACGACGGCGCGGTGCGCGCCGCGCTCCGGTTCCAGGGCGCCGACGACGCTGGTGCCGCCGCCGAACGGGATCACGGCGATGTCGCGGTCGACGGCCACCTGCAGGCACGCGGCGACCTCTTCGTGGGTGCGAGGGCGCACCACACCGTCCGGCGCGGGTTGGCGGCGTTGGCGGAGGCGCAGGAGATCGGGGGTCGAGCGCCCGGCGGAGTGCCGCACTCGTGCATCATGGTCGGTCGAGACGTGGTCGGCACCGACGACCGCCGCCAGGGCCGCGACATCCGCGGGCTCCAGGGCGGAGGGCGCGAGGTCGACGTCGTCGAGGGAGACAGGGGTCTCGGGTCTGCGAATGCGTCCGAGCAACAGCGGGAGGAGCGAGCGGACGGCGAGTGGCAGGTCCCTGGCCTTCGCCGGGTCTCCCCAGCCGTTCCATCGCATCTCCGCGACCTCGGCTGCTCTGCCGCTCCCGTGAGTCATGCGTTACAGTGTGACACATCATGGAAGAACGTCAAGCAACGACCGTGCTCGTCGAGGGGGTCCTGCCGCAGTGGGACGCAACCCAGACGCGGATCCTCGACGCCGCCGACGATCTGATCGTGCGGCGCGGCGTGCACGGCGTGACCATCGCGGAGCTCGCGCGCCGCGCCGGCCACAGCCGTCCCACGATCTACCGCAGCTGGAGCGATGCCGACGACGTGGTGCGGTCCGCGCTCCTCCGACGGGTCGCCGCCATCGTCGCGGAGTTCCCCGAGCCGTCGCACTCGCGCGGAGAACTGGTCGACGACGTCCTCGGATTCTCGACCCGCTTCCGCAACGACGCCGTCTACGGTCGCCTGCTCGACGAGGAACCGGAGGCGTTCACCCGCTACACCCTGCAGAGGGTCGGGTCGAGCCAGCGGCTCATCCTGTCGTGGCTGTCCAGGGCGATCTCCGCCGCCCAGGAGCACGGCGACGTGCGCCGCGACACCCCGGAGGAGATGGCGGTCATGCTGCTGCTCGTCGCCCAGTCCGCCGTCCTGTCGCACGGCACCGTGTCGGACCTCGTCTCAGAGAGAGCCTGGGAGCGAGAACTGCGCGCCGTCCTCGACGGGCTGCTGCGCGCATGACCACCGCCTCCCCCGACCTCAACGCCGCGCGTCGGGCTGCGGACCTCGACCGCTCCGCCTCCGAGATCGTCGACGTGCTCGTCGTCGGAGGAGGCATCACCGGTGTCGGCGTCGCGCTCGACGCCGCCTCGCGGGGCCTCTCGGTCACCCTCCTCGAGGCGCACGACCTCGCCTACGGCACGAGCCGGTTCAGCTCGAAGCTCGTACACGGCGGGCTTCGCTACCTCGCGACGGGTGATGTGGCGACGGCCCGCGAGAGCGCTGTCGAGAGGCACCTGCTCATGACCGTCATCGCACCGCACCTCACCCGTCCGCTCGGCCAGCTGCTGCCCTTCGTGCCCGAGGTCAGTCTCCGGCAGCGCGGAACCGGGGCGATCGGCATGGCTCTCGGCGATCTGCTGCGGATGCGCGCGGGCACATCGCGGCGCACGCTGCCGGCGCCGCGACCCGTCAGCGTGCGACACGCCGCGCGACTCGCCCCCGGCCTCGTGACGCGAGGTCTGCGCGGCGGGATGCTCTCCTTCGACGGCCAGCTCGTCGACGACGCCCGACTCGTCGCGACCGTCGCCCGCACAGCGGCCGCGCACGGCGCTCGCATCCTCACCCGCGTGCGGGCGCGCTCGCTGCGCGCGGACGGCGCGAGCGCCGAGGACGCGCTCACCGGCACGCGATTCGATCTCCGTGCCCGCAGCGTGATCAACGCGACCGGCGCGTGGGCGGGAACCCTCGACGCGGGCATCATGATCCGGCCGAGCCGCGGCACGCACATCGTTCTGGATGCCGCGGATCTCGGCCATCCGTCGGTCGCCCTCACGGTGCCGCATGAGGGCTCCATCAGCCGTTTCGTCTTCGCACTGCCCCAACCCGACGGACCCGTGATCGTCGGCCTCACCGACGAGGACGCGCCGGGCGCTGTGCCAGACGTCGCGGCGCCGACCGAGCCCGAGATCGCCTTCCTGCTCGACAATCTGAATCGCGTGCTGGAGCGGCCCCTGACCCGGGAGCGGGTACGCGGCGCGTTCGCCGGTCTGCGCCCGCTCGTCGACACCGGCGCGGCTTCGACGGCGGACATCTCCCGACGGCACCTCGTGACGGAGTCCGACGGCGGGTTCTTCCATGTGCTCGGCGGCAAGCTGACGACCTACCGCCGGATGGCGGAGGACGCGGTCGACCTCGCGGTGTCCGAACGGGGGCTCGAGGCGGGGTCGAGCCGTACCGCCGGCATCCGCCTCGTCGATCGCCGCATCCCGTCGGCATCCGCTCCGCTCGTCGACGGCCTTCCTCTCACCAGGGACGATGTCGTGTTCGCTGTGCGATCCGAGGGCGCGTTGACCGCATCCGACGTGCTCGACCGGCGCACACGCGTGGGCCTCGTCGATGCCGACCGGGAACGGTGCGTACCCGCCGTCGAGACCGTGGTCGCCGAGACGCTCGCCGAACTCGTGTGACGGAACCGCCGGCGTGCGCCGTGACGACCGTACGTCGGGCCGGGTAACGACGGCCGAACAGCCGTAGCGGAACGTGTATAGCGCCGCCGTGGACACGGTCCTGTCGATTCTCGGTAGCGGGAGACGGCCCAGGCGAGCGGCCTCGACGGTGCCGACGCCGAGGCCCCAGTACATGCGCTGAACTCATCGGCCCGAGCTCGATCTCAACCCGACTGGCCTTCTGCAGGCTACGGAGGTAGTTTTTGAACATGTTCGAAAATAACCTTGCCCTCAGCAAGAGCGATCGCACCCGCGCACGGATCAGCGCCGCCGCGATCGAATCGTTCACGACGCGCGGATACACCGACACGACGATGAGGTCCATCGCCGAACAGGCCGGAGTTTCGACAGGCAACGCCTACTACTACTTCCCGTCGAAGGATCACCTCGTGCAGGCACTGTATGAACAGGTGCAGCGCGAGCACCAGCACCTCGCGCGGGAACGCCTTGCGGGCGAACACGGACTGGTCGAGCGTCTGAGGATCGTGTACACGAGCGGTCTGGACGCCCTCGGTCCATACCGCGCCGTCGCGCCCGGGTTCCTCACGGCTATGATCCCTCCGGACTCGCCGCTCAACCCTCTGTCGGCCGAATCCTCCCCCGCGCGCGACACGATAGTCGCGCTGTTCCGGGACGCCGTCGATGGCGCGCAGCACCGTCTCCCTGCCGATGTCATCGCGCCGCTGCCGGACGCACTGCTCGTCGCACACCTCGCTATCGTGCTCCGGTGGACCTACGATCGGTCACCCGAACAGACGAGGACCCGCTCGCTCCTCGAATCGGGGCTGCGGTTGCTCGACCTCGCGCTCCCTTTCGTCCGCGTCCCCGGAGTACACGCCGCGGCCCGGGAACTCCTCACGCAGGTCGCGGAAGTGCAATCGTGACGTCGACAGTCAAGAACGCCGACTCCTCGATCCGCACACCCGACAGACCGATGGACTTCACCGGCGACGAATTCATGAACGGGGCGCTGTGGACGTGGGGGCTGTTCAATGCCGTCATTCCGATGGGCGTCCTCACGAGCATGCTCTGGAGTCTGTCCACTTCATCCGGGTGGTCCTGGACGAGCGCCGGCCCTCAGACCATCGGCTATGCGATCATCGTCTGCGGGATCGTCGTCGTGGTCTCTCTCGTGCTCGTGCCGCTCGGACTCGCGCTGACGTGGCCGTTCGCACGTCTGCTCCGCCGAGTGCGCCCCGTGCCCGTCCACCTCCTGGCCTATACGCTGATCGGAGCGGGTATCGGGGTGCTATACCTGGCTGCCGTCGGTGGACTGAGCACCTTCGGCACCGTGAACACTTACACGATCCTGGTCGCGACCCCCGCCTTCGCCATCACGATCGCGACTCCGCTCGGGTGGTGGCTGTCCGCGCGCCGCGCGCTACGGAAGGACAGGGGGCTGCTCTCCGCGGGCGTCGATGAGGATGCGGCTGTCGAGGATGCCGCGGCGCAGTGATGCCGATGCCCGCTCGGCAGTCGCTGATCAATTGCGCTCGTGCAGCGGGAAGTCGATCGCGCCGGTCTCGCCCGACTGACGGGCCATCGGAATGCGGGTGCCGAGCACCTGCGCGACGACGTCCTGCGCGATCTTCGATGCCGTGAGCCCCGCGTCGGCGAGGATCTGGTCGCGGGAGGCATGGTCGATGAACTCGTCGGGAAGCCCGAGTTCGTCGACCGCCGTGTCGATGCCCGCCTCACGGAGAACCTGCCGCACGCGGGTGCCGACACCACCGACGCGGATGCCGTCCTCCAGCGTGATCACGAGACGGTGCCGCGCAGCGAGTTCGACGATCGACGGCTGCACCGGGATCGCCCAGCGCGGGTCGATCACCGTCGCGCCGATGCCCTGCGCACGGAGCCTCTCCGCGACATCGACCGCCAGCGATGCGAACGGGCCGATGCCGACGACCAGGACGTCTTCCGACTCCCCCCGGGCGAGGACGTCGACGCCGTCTTCGAGGCGCTCGATCGCCGGCAGATCCGGCGCGACGTCGCCCTTCGGGAAGCGGATGACGGTCGGGGCGTCCTCGACGAGGACGGCCTCGTCCAGCGCTTCCTGCAGACGGACCGCGTCGCGCGGTGCGGCGATGCGGATGTGCGGGACGATCTGCAGCATCGCGAGGTCCCACATGCCGTGGTGACTGGGGCCGTCCGGCCCGGTGACACCGGCCCGGTCGAGCACGAAGGTCACGCCGGCACGGTGCAGCGCGACATCCATGAGCACCTGGTCGAACGCGCGGTTCATGAAGGTCGCGTAGAGCGCGACCACCGGGTGCAGGCCGCCGAAAGCGAGCCCGGCCGCGGAGGCGACCGCATGCTGCTCCGCGATGCCGACGTCGTACACCCGGTCGGGGAAACGCTCCGCGAACGGAGCGAGACCGGTCGGACGCAGCATGGCCGCGGTCATGGCGATCACATCGGAGCGGCGCTCGCCCACCGAGACGAGGGCGTCCGAGAAGACGTCCGTCCACCCGCGACCGCCGGAACCGAGTGTCTCACCCGTCGCCGGATCGATGCGTCCGACGGCGTGGAACTGGTCGGCCTCGTCGTCGCGGGCCGGCTGGTAGCCGCGCCCCTTCTCGGTGATCGCATGAACGATCACGGGTGCGCCGTAGGACTTCGCGAGCTCGAGGGTCTCGATGAGCGCAGGCAGATCGTGCCCGTCGACCGGACCGAGGTACTTGATGTCGAGGTTCGAGTAGAGCGCTTCGTTGTTCGTGAAGCGAGACAGGAATCCGTGCGTGCCGCCCCGCACGCCGCGGAACACCGCGCGCCCGACAGGACCGAACGCCCGGAACAGGCGGTCGGAGCGCTGATGCAGGTCCTTGTACGCGGCGGCCGTCCGCACGCGGTTCAGGTACCGCGACATGCCGCCGATCGTCGGCGCGTACGACCGACCGTTGTCGTTCACGACGATGACCAGGTTGCGGTCGTTGTCGTCGGAGATGTTGTTGAGCGCTTCCCACGTCATGCCGCCGGTCAGCGCACCGTCGCCGACGACCGCGACCACGTGGCGATCGGCGCGTCCGGTCGCCGTGAGGGCTCGCGAGACGCCGTCGGCCCAGCTCAGCGAGCTCGACGCGTGCGACGATTCGACGACGTCGTGCGGGCTCTCTCCGCGCTGCGGGTAGCCGGCCAGACCGCCGCGAAGCCGCAGCGACGAGAAGTCCTGCCGCCCGGTCAGCAGCTTGTGCACATAGGACTGATGCCCCGTGTCGAAGATGAACGGGTCGTCCGGCGAGGAGAAGACCCGGTGCAGGGCGATCGTGAGCTCGACGACGCCGAGGTTCGGACCGAGGTGGCCTCCGGTCTGAGACACGTTCTCGACGAGGAACTCGCGGATCTCGCCGGCGAGCTCGACGAGCTGGTCCTCGGACAGGGAGTCGAGGTCACGGGGTCCTGAGATGCTCCGGAGAATGGGCATCTGCACCTCCTCACAGGCACCGTCGGGGCAGCCGATTCCGGTTCGGATGCAGGTTCGATCCTACCCCGCCCACCCCGGGAAGGACCGGAGCGCAGAAGCCCCTTGACACACGCAGAGGGGCCCGGTTCCGAAGAACCGGGCCCCTCTGTCGGCGATCAGACCAGCGAACGCAGCACGTACTGCAGGATGCCGCCGTTGCGGTAGTAGTCGGCCTCACCGGGGGTGTCGATGCGGACGACCGCATCGAACTCGACGACCTGCTTACCCTCGGGCGAGTTCTCGCTCGGGGTGGCCGTGACCTTGACGGTCTTCGGCGTGACGCCGTTGTTCAGCTCCTCGAGACCGGTGATCGAGACGATCTCCGTTCCATCGAGACCGAGCGACTCCCAGCTCTCACCGGCGGGGAACTGCAGCGGGACGACGCCCATGCCGATGAGGTTCGAGCGGTGGATGCGCTCGAAGCTCTCGGTGATGACGGCCTTGACGCCGAGGAGGCTGGTGCCCTTCGCCGCCCAGTCGCGCGACGAACCCGAGCCGTACTCCTTGCCGCCGAAGATCACGAGCGGCGTGCCCTGAGCCTGGTAGTTCATGCTCGCGTCGTAGATGTACGACTGCGGGCCACCGGGCTGGGTGAAGTCGCGCGTGTAGCCGCCCTCCACGACCTGACCGTCGTTGACGGCCGAGACCATGAGGTTCTTCAGACGGATGTTCGCGAACGTACCGCGGATCATGACCTCGTGGTTGCCACGGCGCGAGCCGAAGGAGTTGAAGTCCTTGCGGTCCACGCCGTGTTCGGTGAGGTACTGCGCGGCGGGGGTACCCGGCTTGATGTTTCCGGCGGGCGAGATGTGGTCGGTGGTGACCGAGTCGCCGAGCGTGGCCATGACGCGCGCACCCTCGATGTCCTTCACCGGGGTGAGCTCCATCTTCATCCCGTCGAAGTACGGCGCCTTGCGGACGTAGGTCGAGTTCTCGTCCCACTGGAAGGTGTCGTCCTCGGGGGTGGGGAGGCTGCGCCAGCGCTCGTCGCCGTCGAACACGGTCGCGTACTGCTTGATGAACTGCTCGCGCGAGATCGACGAGTCGACGATCTCCTGCACCTCGTCGGGCGTGGGCCAGATGTCCTTGAGGAACACGTCCTGGCCATCGGAGCCCTTGCCGAGCGCGTCGTTCTCGAAGTCGAAGTGCATCGACCCGGCGAGAGCGTACGCGATGACCAGCGGCGGGCTGGCGAGGTAGTTCATCTTCACGTCAGGGCTGATGCGGCCCTCGAAGTTGCGGTTGCCCGACAGCACGGCGGTCACGGCGAGGTCGTGCGAGTTGATCGCCTCGGACACCTCTTCGATGAGCGGACCGGAGTTTCCGATGCAGATCGTGCAGCCGTAGCCGACCGTGTAGAAGCCGAGGCCCTCGAGGTCCTTGTCCAGACCGGACTTCTCGTAGTAGTCGGTGACGACCTTCGAGCCAGGGCCGAGCGTCGTCTTGACCCACGGCTTCTGCTTCAGACCCTTCTCGAGCGCCTTGCGGGCGACGAGACCCGCGGCGATCATGACCGACGGGTTCGACGTGTTGGTGCACGACGTGATCGCGGCGAGCGTGACGGCTCCGTTGTCGAGGATGTACTTCTCCCCCGACGGGGTGGTGACGGGAACCGGGTTCGATGCGTTGACCGGAGCGCCGCTGTTGATGTGCACGGGGCGCGTGGTGCGCGGCTCCTCCTCACCGGGGACGTTGCCCGGGTCGGATGCCGGGAACGAGTGCTTCGACTCGAGGTCGACGACGTCATCCGACGTGGAGGCCGTGGCGTAGCTGAGGATGTCCTGCTCGAACTGCGACTTGGCCTCGGAGAGGAGGATGCGGTCCTGCGGGCGCTTCGGACCGGCGATCGACGGCACGACCGTGCCGAGGTCGAGCTCGAGGTACTCGCTGAAGACGGGCTCCTGCGAGGCGTCGTGCCAGAGCGTCTGCTCCTTGGCGTATGCCTCGACGAGTGCGACGGCCTCTTCGCTGCGGCCGGTGAGGCGCAGGTAGTCGAGGGTCACGTCGTCGATGGGGAACATCGCAGCGGTCGAGCCGAACTCGGGGCTCATGTTGCCGATGGTCGCACGGTTGGCGAGCGGCACAGAGGCGACGCCCTCGCCGTAGAACTCGACGAACTTGCCGACGACGCCGTGCTTGCGCAGCATGTCGGTGATGGTGAGCACGACGTCGGTCGCGGTCACACCGGCGGGGATGTCGCCGGACAGCTTGAAGCCCACGACGCGCGGGATCAGCATTGACACGGGCTGTCCGAGCATCGCGGCCTCGGCCTCGATGCCGCCGACGCCCCAACCGAGCACGCCGAGGCCGTTGACCATGGTCGTGTGCGAGTCGGTGCCCACGCAGGTGTCGGGGTAGGCGCGAAGCACGCCGTCGACCGTGCGGTCGTAGATGACCTTCGCCAGGTGCTCGATGTTCACCTGGTGCACGATGCCGGTGCCGGGCGGGACGACCTTGAAGTCGCTGAAGGCCGTCTGGCCCCAGCGGAGGAACTGGTACCGCTCGCCGTTGCGCTCGTACTCGATCTCCACGTTGCGCTCGAGCGCGTTCTCCGAGCCGAAGAGGTCGGCGATGACGGAGTGGTCGATCACCATCTCGGCGGGCGAGAGCGGGTTGATCTTGTTGGCGTCACCTCCGAGCGCCGTGACGGCCTCGCGCATGGTGGCGAGGTCGACGATGCAGGGCACACCGGTGAAGTCCTGCATGACGACGCGCGCCGGCGTGAACTGGATCTCGGTGTTGGGCTCGGCCGCGGCATCCCACGATCCGAGAGCCTCGATCTGCGCCTTCGTGACGTTCGCGCCGTCCTCGGTGCGAAGCAGGTTCTCGAGGAGGACCTTGAGGCTGAAGGGGAGCTTGTCGAAACCGGGCACCGTGTCGATGCGGAAGATCTCGTAGTCGGTGCTGCCGACCGTCAGGGTGCTCTTGGCACCGAAGCTGTTCACCGTGGACACGAATCCGTCTCCTTCTATTCGGATGGGAGCGACAGGCGCCTCCATCTTGCTCGCCAGCGAGCCCCTGCGGCTAGCAAGGCAGACCTAACCAGTCTGCTCCGCTCGGCCCGTGGGCGAAAGCCCGCAATTTATCTTGATGTCAAGATAAATCTATCACGACTGGGACGTGTTCTCCGCCTGCGGCTCGCGCGGATACAGCGCCCGTACGACGAGCCAGGTCACCGCGATCAGCGGGGCGAAGAGCGGGAGTCCCATGATCAGCTTGAGGGTGCCGAGGACCGCGACCTCGTTCGCGAGGTAGAGCGGCAGCTGCACGGCGAGCCGCGCGAAGAAGAGTGCGGCCCAGGCGACGCCGAGCCAGAGGAAGGCACGACGCTTGCGGCGATCGTTCCGCCACGCGGTGCCCTCCCCCATGAGGAAGCCGGCCGCGAGTCCGATGAGCGACCAGCCGATCAGCGCGGAGACCAGCATGGCCGTGCCGTACACGGCGTTCGTGATGAGTCCGGGAACGAAGTTGTCGGCGCCGCGCCCGGTGAACAGGGCGAGTCCGGCTGCCGCCGCAGCGGCGACCAGCCCGCCGATCGCGGCGGAGGGCGGTGACTTCTGCACGAGGCGCACGACCGTGAAGACGGCGGCGAGACCCACCGACACGCCAAGAGACAGGATCAGCGGCTCGGGACGGATCGTGAAGAGGATGACGAACGCGAGGCTCGGCAGGACCGATTCGAGGATGCCGCGCCAGCCGCCGATCGCCGACCAGACCACCCGATGGGTGGCTCCCGTCCCGGAGGGGTCGAGGCCCGCGCGGCGCGCTGCGCCGCCGAGCGCTGCGCCGAGGATCTCCGAGGCGCTCTGCTCGCGCTCGGGCTCCGGCGCGGGCGGGGTCAGCGGGGTGCTCACGCCGAGCCCGGGGTCGCCGGCATCTTCAGCGGGATGAGGTCGCGCGGCGGCATGGGGGCGCCGCCCCGCACGACGACGATGGAGCGGAACAGGTCCTCGACCTTCGCCGCCGCATCGAGATCGGATGCCGCGGCGCCGCCGATCACGCCACGCAGGAACCAGCGGGGACCGTCGATGCCGACGAAGCGCGCGAGCCGCAGCTCCGAGCCCTCGCTGGCGGGCGACGGCACCTCGGCGAGCAGCTCCTTGCCGAGCGACCCCTCGCGCTCCTCGACGCGGCCGCCCTGCGCACGCACCTGGTCGCGGAGCTGCACGCGGGTCTCATCCCACAGGCCACCCGAGCGGGGCGCCGCGAAGGGCTGCACCTGCAGCGACGACTCGGCGTAGTCGAGGCCGACCGCGACGATGCGCTTCGACTGCTCCTCGACCTCCAGACGCAGGTTGAGCCCTTCACGCGGCAGGATCTTGATGCCGCCCAGGTCGATGTAGGGGCGGACCGGGTTCGCCTCGGAGTCGTCGAACGGACCGTCGGTCGCGCGGTTCGCGGGTGCCGACTTCGAAGGGGTCGCGTTGTTGTCAGTCATGGGCCTGTCCTGCCGGGGTCGAGTGGGTTCCTGCCTGGTAGCCGGTCGAGCCGAAGCCGCCTTCGCCGCGCACGCTCTCCGGCAGCTCTTCGACCGGGATGAACGTGGCTCGGGTCACGGGCATGACGATCAGCTGCGCGATGCGGTCGCCGACGGCCACATCGTACGCGCTGTGGATGTCGGTGTTGATCAGGCTCACCTTGATCTCGCCGCGGTAGCCCGCGTCGACCGTGCCGGGTGAGTTGACGATCGAGATGCCGTGCTTGGCCGCGAGACCGCTGCGGGGCACGACGAACGCGGCGTACCCCTCGGGCAGGGCGATGCGCACGCCGGTGGCGACCAGAGCGCGCTCCCCGGGCGCGAGGTGCACGGCCTCGGCGGCGACCAGATCCGCTCCCGCGTCGCCGGGATGGGCGTAGCCGGGCACGACAGACGCGATAATGGGGACATCAACGGAATCAGTCACCCCAAGAGGCTAATGCAGAACACCGTCCCCGACGCACGAGTCCGCTACCGCGAGCGGCTGTCGCCGAGCCTGTGGCTGCTGGTGACGATCGCTCTCGCCGGACCGATGGTCGCGCTCATCTTCATCCCCGCCGGTTCGACGCTGGCCCTCGTGATCGGCGCCGCCGTGTCGGCGCTGCTCGTGGCGGGCGCGATCGCGCTCACGCCCGTCGTGTCGGTGCAGGGAGACGAGCTCCGCGCGGGGCGCGCACACATCGCGGTGCGCCACCTCGGCCGCCCCGTCGCGCTCACCGGTGACGAAGCTCGGCAGTCCCGTGGGCCCGCCCTCCCGGCACGCGGCTGGCACCTCGTCCGCGGGGGCATCGACGGCGTCGTCGTGGTTCCCAACATCGACGAGGACGATCCGGTGACGGCGTGGACCATCTCGACCCGCACTCCTGACCGTCTCGCCGCCGCGATCGAGGCCGCCCGCTCCTGACCGGGCACCCGGCTCCGTCGGCGGAGACGACAACGCGCCCCTGACCGAGGTCGGGGGCGCGCACGTCTCGCTCGGATGCGCTCAGGCAGCGCACTCCTTGCAGATGGGGCCATCGGGGCCCTCGTGGTCGAGCTGGGAGCGGTGCTTCACGAGGAAGCAGCTCATGCAGGTGAACTCGTCCTGCTGCGCGGGCAGCACGACGACATCGAGCTCGAGGTCGGACAGGTCGGCACCGGGGAGGTCGAAGCTGGACGGATTGTCCGCGTCCTCGTCTCCCGTGGAGCCGGAGTTCTTGTCCGGCACACGCTCCTTGAGGGCTTCGATCGACTCGGAGTCGTCTTCACTCTTGCGGGGAGCGTCGTAGTCGGTTGCCATATGGAGAATCTCCACTTTCATGCGAGTGGGTGGTGCGCCGTCGGGGTAATCGGCGGCCATAGTTTGCACGACCGTGAGTGAATAAGCAAATGCCCGCGGGTGCGACAGAGCAAACTCACGGCACGCCCAGGGTATTCCCCGGTCGGAGCGCCGCTGCGTGACACCATGAACGCACAGCCACAAGAGGGGCATTCGCATGGAAAACGTCACCATCGTCGGCACCGAAGCAGGGGTCCTGGTACTCGCCACAGAGTCGGGCGAGCGGTTCGCGCTGCCCATCGACGACGTGCTGCACCGGGAGATCCGCCGGGCGACGAGGCAGAGCGAGCCGGCGACGCAGCGCCTTGCGGCCAGCCCTCGCGACATCCAGGCTCAGATCCGCGCCGGCCTGACGGCTCCCGAGGTCGCCGAGCTCCTCGGCATCGACGTCGAGGACGTCGAGCGCTTCGAGGGACCGGTGCTCGCCGAGCGCGAGCACGTGATCGGCCAGGCTCTCGCCGTGCCGGTCCTCATCGGCAGCGACGTCGAACCCGATGCGCAGCCCACCTTCGGCACGGCGATCCGTGCGAAGCTCGCCGACGTCGAGGCGTCGGCCGAGCGCTGGGCGAGCTGGAAAGAGGATCGCACCTGGATCATCAAGCTCGAGTTCACGGCCAACGAGGTCGACCACGACGCCCGCTGGTCGTTCGATCCCCGTCGCAGCGCGCTCGCGCCGCTGAACGCGGACGCCACCCAGCTGTCGCGTCAGGGGTCGCTGCCCGAGGGCCTCATCCCCCGCCTCCGAGCCGTGGAGTCCGAGCGCACCACGTCGCCGTACAAGGACGACAGCCGATTCGACTCCGGCGCTTTCGGCCCGCGCCTCGTCCCGACCCCGGCTGTCGACGTCGAGGGCGACGAGGTGTCGCAGCCCGAGCGATCGTCGTCGGCCGTGCAGGATGCCGCGACCAAGCGCGCTCCGGAGTCGACGAGCACCAGCCCTGAGACCGCCGATCTGCTCGAGGCGCTCCGTCGCCGCCGCGGTCAGCGCGAAGCCGCCCCGCTCCTCGACGAGACGGACGAGGACGAGTCGGACTCCCATCCCATCGCCCTCTTCGACGCCTTCGAGACCACCGAGCCGGAGCAGGCAGAACCCGAACCCGAGCCCTCCCCCGAGCCCGCGAACGAAAGCGGCACCCGTCGCCGCCGCCGTAACGCCATGCCCTCCTGGGACGAGATCGTCTTCGGAGCGCGCACCGACGAGTGAGCTCGGCGTCACCGCGCCCGAGGCTCCGAGTCCACCGGGCGGGGTGACCGGGTCTGCGACGGCGTCGCGTCAGCGCGCGAACGCGCCGAGTCGGATGAGCGGAACCTGGCGCTCCTCCGGGGTCAGACCGCCGTGCTGGCCGACCATGCCGCGGTTGCGCTGATCGGCGGCGGTGCCGTCGTACACCGCGACGTTGCCCCGGGAGACGATGAGCACGTCGCCGATACGCGATGCCGCGGCATCCGTCACCACCGGGCCGAACAGGCCGGCCGCGACGGCATCCTCCCGCGTCCCCACGTCCGCGTACCCGGCGAGGTCGCTGCGCCAGCGTGCGGCGACCTCGGCGGCGTCGGCGTCCGGTTCGAGGTAGGCGTGCAGCATCCGCGGCTCTCCGCCGAGGTGCCGTACTCCCGAGAGGTGCTCGGCCTCGAGCACGATCTGCCGGTGGGCCGGCACGTCGACCATGCCGTGATCCGCGGTCACGAGCACGCCGACGCCCGGCGGCACCCGCACGGAGAGGGCGGCATCGAGCTCCTCCAGCGCAGCGATCCAGTGCGGCGAGTCGACGCCGTGCCGATGGCCGGCTTTGTCGACCTCCGGCAGGTAGCAGTAGACGAGGGCGCCCGGATGGCGTTCGGCGAGGTCGTACGCGACACGCACGCGATCCGCCGGCGCCTCGGCCGAGACGAAGTCCGCGCCGCGCAGGGTGGCGCGGGTGAAACCGCTGCGGGCATACGCGGCGACACCGACCGCGAACGCGGGGCGTCCTTCTGCCGATGCGCGCTCGAACACCGTCGGGGACGTCTGCCATGCGAGCGGATCGACCCCCTCGCTCTCCCAGCCGGAGAGCTGATTCACGAGAAGGTCGCGCTCGCGATCCAGCACCCGGTATCCGACGAGGCCGTGCTCCCCCGGCCAGACTCCCGTGAGCAGGCTCGTCAGCGCTGCAGCGGTGGTCGACGGGAAGACGGTGTGCGCGACGTCCTTCCTGGCCATCCCCGCCGTGAGCGATCTGGCGTGGCCGGCGTGGGCACGCAGGGTGATGGCGCCCAGACCGTCGATGAGCACGAGCACGACCGATTCGGCCCGCGGCAGAGCCTCGGACCCGCCGCGGAGAGCGGCGAACAGGTCGTCCGCCACCCCGACGACGCTCCGGGCTGCGAGCGACTCGGGCGGTAGCATGAGGGACATCCGAGCCAGTCTGACACAGGCTCCGGTACGCCCTCAGCCCGCATCACCCAGGATGGCCATGCCGAAGACCCCGCCGCCCGAGCTCGCCCCGGAGAGAATCCAGGACATCGATCTCGAGAGTGAGATGCAGGGGTCGTTCCTCGAGTACGCGTACTCCGTGATCTACTCGCGCGCTCTGCCCGACGCCCGCGACGGTCTCAAGCCCGTGCAGCGGCGCATCCTCTTCCAGATGGCGGAGATGGGCCTGCGCCCCGATCGTGGACACGTCAAGAGCGCGCGCGTGGTCGGCGAGGTGATGGGAAAGCTGCACCCGCACGGCGACTCCGCGATCTACGACGCACTCGTGCGCCTCGCACAGGATTGGGCTCTCCGCGTCCCGCTCGTCGACGGACACGGCAACTTCGGCTCCCTCGACGACGGCCCCGCCGCCGCTCGGTACACCGAGGCGCGCCTCGCGGCGCCGGCGATCGCCCTGACGCAGGACCTCGACGAGGACGTCGTCGACTTCATCCCGAACTACGACGGCCAGTTCCAGCAGCCCGCTGTGCTGCCCGCCGCCTTCCCGAACCTGCTCGTCAACGGCGCGAGCGGCATCGCGGTCGGAATGGCCACGAACATGGCGCCGCACAACCTCATCGAGGTCGTCGCCGCCGCGACGCACCTGCTCGAGCATCCCGAGGCCACGACCGAGGAGCTCATGGAGTTCGTCCCCGGTCCCGACTTCCCCTCCGGCGGCATCCTCATGGGCCTCGACGGCGTGAAGGACGCGTACACGAACGGGCGCGGCGCGCTGAAGGTGCGGGGCAAGGTCTCGGTGGAGTCCCTCGGGCCGCGGCGCACCGGCATCGTCGTGTCGGAGCTGCCGTACATGGTCGGCCCCGAGCGACTCATCGAGAAGATCCGCGACGCCGTGCAGTCGAAGAAGCTGCAGGGCATCAGCGATGTCACCGATCTCACCGACCGCAACCACGGCCTCCGGGTCGCGATCGGCATCAAGACCGGCTTCGACCCGAACGCTGTGCTCGAACAGCTCTACCGGCTCACCCCGCTCGAAGACTCCTTCAGCATCAACAACGTCGCACTCGTCGACGGTCAGCCGCGCACGCTCGGCCTCAAGGAGATGCTCAGCGTCTACGTGAGCCACCGCATCGAGGTCATCACGCGCCGCAGCCGCTACCGGCTCGCCCGCCGCGAGGAGCGCCTCCACCTCGTCGAAGGACTGCTCGTCGCGATCCTCGACATCGACGAGGTCATCCAGGTCATCCGCTCGTCCGACGACTCCGAGCAGGCGCGCACGCGACTGCGCACGGTCTTCGACCTCAGCGAACCTCAGGCCGAATACATCCTCGAACTGCGTCTGCGCCGCCTGACGAAGTTCTCACGCATCGAGCTCGAGAGCGAGCGCGACGCACTGCAGGCGGAGATCGCCTCCCTCCGTGAACTGCTCGGCAGCGACGTCCTCCTGCGCGCGGCCGTGGCGAAGGAGCTGGATGCCGTGGCCGACGCCTACGGCACGCCGCGCCGCACGCTGCTCATGAACGCTGCCGCGCCGAAGCCGCGCGCGGCGAAGGGCGCCGTCGATCTGCAGATCGCCGATGCGCCGACCGTGCTCGTCCTGTCGACCACGGGCAGAGCAGTGCGCGTCGACCTCGCCGAGGGCCAGGAGCTCACCGCGCCCGCCCGTCGCAGCAAGCACGACGCGATCCTCGCCACGGTCGATACGACGGTGCGCGCCGAGCTCGGCGCTCTCACGACGGAGGGCCGCGTCCTGCGCTTCTCCCCCGTCGATCTACCCTCGGTTCCCTCGTCGTCGGTGCAGCTCGCCGCCGGCACACCGCTTCGCGACTACCTGGGGATCACGACCCGCGGTGAGCGCATCCTCGGCTTCGTGAGATTCGACAGCGACACCCCGATCGCGATCGGCACGGCCCAGGGAACCGTGAAGCGCATCGTCCCGTCCGCCCTTCCCGTGCGTCCGGACATCGAGGTCATCGGCATGAAGCCCGGTGACACGATCGTGGGCGCAGCCGAGGCCTCCGACGACGCCGAGCTCGTGTTCGTGACCACCGATGCGCAGCTGCTGCGCTTCTCCGCCTCGACCGTGCGCCCGCAGGGCGCTCCCGCCGGCGGCATGGCCGGCGTGAAACTCGGCTCGGGCGCCTCTGTCCTGTTCTTCGGCGCGGTCTCGCCGGGGACGGATGCCGTCGTCGCGACAGTCTCCGGCACCGAGAGCGCACTGCCAGGCACCGACCCGGGGCGCGTGAAGGTCTCCGCCTTCGCCGAGTACCCGGCCAAGGGCCGCGCGACGGGCGGTGTCCGGGCTCACGCCTTCCTCAAGGGTGAGGATCGGCTCACCGTCGCCTGGGTGGGGCCGGCACCGGCACAGGCGGTCGACCCGACCGGTGCGGTTCGCAAGCTGCCCGAGGCGGGTGCACGACGCGACGCGTCCGGCCAGCCCGTCGAAGGCGTGATCGGCAGCATCGGGCGAACGCTGGTCTGACGTTCTCGGCCCGCACGCGACGAGAACCGCGCAGCGTGCGGGTCAGAGTGCGAGGTCGCGACCCAGGTCTCTGAGGCCGGTGGCGACGATCTCCGCGATCGTCCGCGCGTGCCTCCCGGTCGGATCGAGGTCGGGGTCGAACACCGTGACGGATGCACCCCACGCGCGCGGAGCGAGGAGCCCGAGCAGTCGGATCAGCTCGTCGGGCGAGAGTCCGCCGACATCCGGACTGTCGACCGCGGGCATGTATTGAGGATCCATCACATCCACGTCGATCTGCAGCCAGAAGCCTCGGTCCAACGCTGGGAGTTCGAGTACATCCGCTGCGGCACGCGCCGCCCCGTGCATGACGACCCTGTCTGCGGGCAGCACCAGGCCGATCGTGTCGGCCAGCTCGTCGAGGTGCTCGTCGTCGCGACGGCATCCGATGTGCGCTGTCGCCGCGCGGTCGAAGTACGGACCGAGGCCGTCGATGTCGGCGATCTCCGGGAGGTGGAGTCCCACGGCGGCAGCGAGATCCTCGCCGGCAAGCGCTCCGATCTCGGGGCTGTTGCTCGGATGCCGGAAGTCCGTGTGACCGTCGACGTGCACGAGTCCGCTCGGCCGCGCGACTCGCGAAGCGAGACCTGCGGCGATGAGGAGACTGCAGTCTCCGCCCAGCACGAGCGGAGCGCGCCCCTCTCTCGTCAGCGTGACGAGCCGGGCCGCGAGCCGCCGCGCGTGGTCGACGATCGCTTCGTGATTGCGAACCGCGTTCCGGGAGCGGTTCGGATGATCGACATACCTTCCGGGGAGGATCGCTCCCGCATCCGTGGCCCCCTCGCCGAGGAGTCGGGCGTGCAGTCCTGCCTCTCGCAACGCCTCCGGTGCCTTGGCCGTGCCGGGCACCGCCCCCGGCTGCGGCGGTCGGAGGCCGAGGTTCGTGGGGGCGGAGACGATCGCGATCATCACGTCATCCTCGCAGCACCCACCGACGCCCGCTCCGTCAGAGACGAAGGGCGAGGACGTTCGCGGTGAGACCCGCGGCGGTACCGCAGAGGATCACGGTGTCGCCGCGGCCGACGCGCCCCGCATCGAGCGCCCGCGCGAGCATGAACGGGACGGAGGCCGAGACCATGTTCCCGAAATCCGCGACCTCGTCGACTCGACGGTCGGCGGGGATGCCGAGTCTGTCGAGCATCGGTCCGAGGGCCGCGGAGGCCTGATGCGGCACCCACAGAGCGACGTCGTCGTGCGCGACGCCCGATCGCTCGTGGAACGCCGAGAAGAACTCGGGCAGCACGCGCATCATCGCGAGCAGCGCACGCCTGCCGTCCATGTCGAAGAGGTAGTCCGCGGGGTCGGCGTCCGCATAGACCTGCGCCGGGGAACGCGACAGGCCGCCGCGGATCTCGGTGTCGTGCGCAGAGGCCGGCCAGGTGCGCTGGGCGCTCGCGATCACGCCTCGCTGAGGATCGGACGAGCGCTTCAGCACGACGGCGGCACCGGCATCGCTGAAGAGCTCGTAGCTCTCGCGCTGCTCGGGGTTGAGGAACCGGGACCCGACGTCGCCCGAGACGATGAGGATGGTCTCCGCATCCCCCGCCTCGAGGTATCGCGAGGCGACGTCGAGCGCCGTGATGAAACTCGTGCAGGTCGAGTTCACGTCGAACGCGGCAGCATGGCCGGTGAGGGTGAGTCGTTCCAGCACGAGTGCGGCCGTACAGGGAATGGGCTGGACCCCGGCAGCGGACGCCCCGAGAACCAGGTCGATCTCGTGCGGGGCGACGGACGCGCTCGCCAGTGCGCGCTCGGCGGCGTCGACGAGCATGTCCAGGTGCGACACGTCGTCGGCGATGCGATATCGCACCTCGTCTCCGAATCGCACGGTCCGATCGGGCAGCGACGTGCCCCAGCCGACGATCTCGCAGTTCCTCATGGTCTTCCTTCCCCCCAGTCGCGCACCACTCGGCGCAGCTTCACCGACGCGTCGTGCGTATACGGCACGAAGACGATTTCCGGTCGTTCACAGCCCAGCCGGTCCGCCAGTCCGGCGACCTCCGCGCCGACGCTGCGGCGCGATCGATCATCCACTACGTCGAGCGCGATCTCGAGGCGCGACGCGGCGGTCTGCACGACCCGGTACTCGTCGAATCCGTCCGCGAAGAGCAGCGCCCTGGCCATGACGTCGGCGAACACGGGCACCGGGCGTCCGTCCGAGCCTCGGAAGAGAAGGGTGTCGCCCTCGCGGCCCTCAATGCGGTCGATGGCCGCGAGAGCGCTGCCGCACGCGCACGGTTCGCTCTTCGCGCGCAGCACATCGCCGAGGCGGTAGCGCACGATCGGCTGCGCGCGACGACGCAGATCGGTCACGATCGGGACGAAGCGCTCCGCATCCAGTGCCTCCCGCTCGAACAGCACGGAGTCCTCGTTCAGATGGATGACACCGCGTTCGCAGGTGTGGGCGAGGAACCCCTCGGTGCACTGGTAGAGCTGATGCAGGAGCGGCTGCCGGAGAGCCGCTCGGATCCGGTCGGCGTCGGCGAGCTCGAGCACCTCCGCGACCGCGTAGACCTTCTTCGGTACGACGTCGAAGTCCCCTGTTTCCGCTGCCTTCGCGATCACGCGCAGCACGGAGGGCGGCGCGACGAGGATGGTCGGTCCGTACTCCTGCAGCCGCGCGACGTTCTCGGACATGTCCGCGTAGACGTCGAAGTAGCGGAAGGAGACAGCGCGCGATCCCACGGATTCGTACAGGGAGTTGTCCGCGCGGAGGAAGAGCGCGATGCGATGCCCGAGCAGGTCGCCCCGGGGCAGCGTGCGAGCGAGCACGGTGCCCACCCAGGCGTCACGTTCTGCGGGGCTCACCACGAAGAGTCCGCGATGACCGCTCGTGCCGCTGGAGAGTCCGACCGAGTTGGCCCCCAGATCGGCGTCGAAGTCTCGCGAGCGCTCGTTCGCGATCGCGAGTTCCAGCGCCTCCCCCTTGTTCGCTCCGACGGTGTTCATGCGATCGAACTGCGCCATCATGATGCGCTTGTCCATCAGCGGGAGCCGGTCGAACTCGGCGTCGGCGAGCAGTTCTCGGAAGTACGGCGACCGCCGCCGGAGAAACCGGACGTGTCGCCGCAACAGACGACGCTGACGGCGCGCGACCGCCCGACGCGAGCGCAGCGGCCTGAACCAGCGCACAGCAGCGAACTCTCTCAGGATGCGAAGGGTCGACATCAGCTCAGCAGGTCTCTCTCGCGGACGGGATCATGACTGCACACGACACGGACGCCGGCATCGGCGAGCAGGGAGACGGTGTGCGCCGTGCGGAGATACGCGTCGGCGTCGAACTGCACCGCCCGCGGCACCGCGCGCAGACGTTGCACCTCCGCGAGCAGGTCGCTCCCCCACGCGGCGTCCCCCGCGAGCAGCACCCTGTCATCGACGAGCGCTCCCAGGTGCCCGTCGGCGTGGCCGGGGAGATCGACGATGAGATAGCCGCCGTCACCGAACAGATCGACCGCTGCGACCTCGACGCCGCGGACGGTCCGGAGCGAGAACTCCTCGTCGCGGAGAACGCGCATGGCGGTGTCGCCGAACCACTCGGGCAGCAGACCGGTCAGGATGCCGCTGCGCAGTGTCGGAGCGGCGAGCGTGCGCTGCAGCCCCTCGCTCAGGACGAACGTCGCACCGGGGAATCGGCGGACGCCGCCCACGTGGTCGGGATGCAGATGGGACAGAACGACGTGCGTCACCGATGCCGGGTCGACACCGTCCTGACGCAACCGGGAAGCGACATCGTCCTCGTCGTCGACGTGCGGCGGCAGGAGCCTCCGATACACGGCCCCACGCCAGCCGGTCCGCCATTCCCCGCTGGCGTAGCCCGTGTCGAACAGGACACGTCGGCCGTCCGCGCCGTCGTAGAGGAAGACCCCGGACGGGAATCGACGCCGCTCACGGGGTGCGCCATGGAACATCGACGCCAGGTCATGCGACGTGCTGCCGCAGGCGTAGTGCCGCAGACGGCGGTTCATCCGTGACCCCGCAGATCGGCGGCGACCGCCGCGAGGGCATCGTCCAGCGTGACGGTCGGTGCGTAGCCGAGATCCCGCACGGCACGGGAGATGTCGAGCGTCTGCGTGTAGGCGATCGTGCTCAGCGTGTACCGGGTCAGTGGCGGCTCCGGGCTTCCGGGGAGCGCGCGGCAGAGGGCTTCGAGGGAGGCGGCCGCCGCCCAGGCGACCCGTCGGTTCGCGGAGCGGAACCGGGGCTGCTCCCCCATGAGCGTGAGCAGTCGTTCGAGGAGATCTCGCAACGGCCGGGGCTCCCCGTTCGTGATGTTGTAGACGCCGCCGTCCGCATCGCCCGCGGCCAGGGCCAGCCGAAGCGCCGCCGCGACGTTCTGCACGGCGGTGATGTCGATGAGGTTCGCTCCTCCGCCGAAGAGCGGCACCCCGATCCGGGCGTGCACGTCGAGCAGTCGAGGGACCAGGCTGGGGTCGCCGACGCCGATGAGTCCTCGAGGACGCACGATCACGAGCTCGGGCAGCGCGCCACGACGCCGCGCCTCCTGCAGCAATCCCTCGGCGGCGATCTTCGACCGGATGTAGCCGTTCAGACGGTTTCCCGTGTCGACATCGTCCTCGACGATGCCCACCCGGTCACGCGCGGCGGCGTAGACGCTCGGCGACGATACGTGAACGACCCGTCGTACCCCGTTGCGCCGGGCGAAATCCGCCACGTGCGCGGTGCCGACGACGTTCGCCTCGCGGAAGTCCGCCCACCGCCCCCACGGCGTCGACAGCGCAGCACAGTGGATGACGGCATCCACCGGCAGTTCCCGCGATCTCAGCGAAGCGAGATCTCCCGGCACGCGATGGCGGTCATCGACGAGTTCGCCGAGCCGCGCCGTGTTCCGTCCGGCGGCGAACACCTCGAACCCGTGATCCTGCAGATCGCGCACGACGTGGCCGCCGAGGAACCCCGTCGCCCCCGTCACCAGCACACGGGCTCCGGACATGACCCTCACCCTAGCGGCCCTATTGTGGTCGAGTGCGCATCGCCATGGTGACCGACTACTACCTGCCGACACTCGGCGGCGTGCAGACCGTGATCAAGGCCCATCGTGAGGCTCTGGAGCAGGCGGGCCACGAGGTCTTCGTGCTCGCGCCCCTGGCGTCCGCGAGCACAGATCCCCGGATCATCCGGCTTCCGACGGCTCGCGGATTCGCACCGGACGGATACCCGTTCACGTGGCCGCCCACCGCGGCGGCGACCGCCGTGCGCGACGCTCTGCGCGACCTCCGCGTGGACGTGGTCCACGTGCACACCGAGATGTTCGCCGCGCTCGCGGGGTTCGAGGCGGCGCAGGGTCTCGGCGTCCCCGTTGTGCAGACGATGCACGGTCGCATCGACGTGTACACGCGCTCCGTGCTGCCCCTGCCGTCTGTCACGACCGCGCTGCTCGCGGCCCTGCACCGTCGCCGGATGCCGCACGACCGCGCGGCGATCGATGCGGGAGCACCGTACGCCCGCACACGCCAGGCCAGGCGCATGTGGCGCCTGATGGCGAGTCAGGCCAATCACGCCGACCACGTCATCGTCCCGTCCGCGCACTTCGCCGAGAAGCTCGTCGCGCAGGGCGTCAGCACGCCGCTGACCGTACTCTCCAACGGGCTCGAGGACACAGTTCTGGATGCCGTCGGCGCGCCCGCCGTCCGAGAGCCCGCTGCCGACGGGCCCCTGCGGGTGATGTGGTGCGGTCGTCTGTCGCCAGAGAAGCGTCCGGACGTGTTCGTCGAGGCCGTCCGGACGACGCCAGGCATCGTGGCGCACATGTTCGGCGACGGAATCGCCCGAGCGTCGGTGGCGCGCTCAGCCGCCCGCCTCGACGACGACCGTCTGACGGTTCACGGCGCCGTGCCCCAGTCCCTGGTCCTGGAAGCCATGCGCGATGCGCACGTGCTGGTCTCCAGCTCGCTCGACTTCGACAATCAGCCGATGGTGATCCTCGAAGCCGTCGCATCCGGTCTCCCCGTCATCGTCACCGACCCCGACCTCGTCGAGACGTTCCCGGCGGGCGCGGGCATCGTCACCGAGACACCGGATGCCGCGGGACTGAGCGCCGCGCTCTCGGCGCTTCGCGACGATCCGACTCGGATCACCGCGCTGAGCCGCGCAGCCGTCGCGCAGCGCGAGAGCGTGGAGCAGACCACGCACCGCGACGCGCTGGTCGAGGTCTACCGGTCCGCGATCAGGCGTCGATCGACTCGCGAGACAGCCGATCCGACGAGTCGATGATGAACTCGCGCCGTGGTGCGACCTCGTTGCCCATGAGCAGCTCGAACACGCGTCCGGCGGCCTCGGCGTCCTCCATGCGCACCCGGCGCAGGAGTCGGCCGCCGCGGTCCATTGTCGTCGACGCCAGCTGCTCGGCATCCATCTCGCCGAGGCCCTTGTAGCGCTGGATCGGTTCGTGCCACCGCTTGCCCGCCTTGCGGAGCTTGGCGAGGAGCGCGTGCATCTCCTGCTCGCTGTACGTGTAGATCGTCTCGTTCGGCTTCGAGCCGGGATTGATGACGATCACGCGGTGCAGCGGCGGCACCGCCGCGAAGACGCGGCCGTGCTCGATGAGCGGTCGCATGTAGCGGTAGAACAGCGTCAGGAGCAGGGTGCGGATGTGCGCGCCGTCGACGTCGGCGTCGCTCATCAGGATGATCTTGCCGTAGCGCGCGGCGTCGATGTCGAAGCTCCGGCCCGATCCGGCGCCGATGACCTGGATGATCGAGGCGCACTCCGTGTTCGACAGCATGTCGCCCACCGATGCCTTCTGCACGTTGAGGATCTTTCCGCGGATCGGCAGCAGCGCCTGGAACTCGCTGTTCCGCGCGTTCTTCGCGGTTCCGAGAGCCGAGTCGCCCTCGACGATGAACAGCTCGCTGCGCTCCACGTCGTTCGTGCGGCAGTCGACGAGTTTGGTCGGCAGGGTCGAGGACTCGAGAGCGTTCTTGCGTCGCTGCGTCTCCTTGTGAGCACGGGCCGAGACGCGCGCCTTCATCTCCGCGACGATCTTGTCGAGCAGCTGCGTTGCCTGGCTCTTGTCGTCGCGCTTGGTCGAAGAGAAGCGTGCCGCGAGGTCCTTGCGGATCACCTGTGCCACGATCTGACGGACCGCCGGCGTGCCGAGCACCTCTTTGGTCTGCCCTTCGAACTGCGGCTCGGGGACGTTCACGGTGAGCACCGCGGTGAGTCCGGCGAGCACGTCGTCCTTCTCCAGCTTGTCGTTGCTGCCCACCTTGAGCCGGCGCGCGTTCTGCTCGACCTGAGCGCGCAGCGCCTTGAGCAGCTCCTGCTCGAAACCCTGCTGGTGCGTGCCGCCCTTGGGCGTGGAGATGATGTTGACGAAGGAGCGGGTGATCGTGTCGTAGCCGGTGCCCCAGCGCATCGCGATGTCGACCGCGCACACGCGCTCGACCTCGGTCGCGACCATGTGCCCGTCGGCCTGCAGCACAGGCACGGTCTCGGTGAACGTGCCCTCGCCCTGGATGCGCCAGGTGTCGGTGACCGGCGCATCGGTCGAGAGGTACTCGACGAACTCCGAGATGCCCCCTTCGTACAGGTACGACGTCTCGTTCACGGTCGCCTCGGGGGCGCTCTCGCCCTCGACGGGAGTACCGGCGGCACGGCCGTCGCGCACGACGATCTCGAGGCCGGGCACGAGGAACGCCGTCTGGCGGGCACGCGTCTCGAGCTCGCCCAGCTGGAACGCCGCATCCTTCGTGAAGATCTGCCGGTCGGCCCAGTAGCGCACACGCGTTCCGGTGACGCCGCGCGGGACCTTCCCGATGACCCGCAGCTCGCTCTTCTGCTCGAACGGGGTGAAGGGGGCGTCGGGGCGCTTCTCCCCCTTGTCCGCGAAGATGCCTGGCTCGCCGCGGTGGAACGACATCGCATACGTCTTGCCGCCTCGGTCGACCTCGACGTCGAGACGCTCCGAGAGCGCGTTCACGACGGATGCGCCGACACCGTGCAGACCGCCGGATGCCGCGTACGAGCCGCCGCCGAACTTCCCGCCCGCGTGCAGCTTCGTGTAGACGACCTCGACGCCGGTCAGCCCGGTGCGGGGCTCGACGTCGACGGGGATGCCGCGGCCCCGGTCGTGGACCTCGACGCTGCCATCGTCATGGAGGATCACGTCGATCTTGGACCCGCTGCCGGCGACGGCCTCGTCGACGGCGTTGTCGATGATCTCCCACAGGCAGTGCATGAGACCCGGGGAGCCGTTCGACCCGATGTACATGCCAGGGCGCTTGCGGACGGCCTCGAGGCCTTCGAGCACCTGGAGATGATGGGCGGAATACTCGGCGGTCACAATCTCCGATTCTATTCTCGGGGGCGGACACGGGCCGCTCGACACTCCCCATACACGACCACTCCGCGTCCAGTCCACGACCGGCGCGTACGCTCCGAGCGAAACACGCCGTCAACCGGGCATGCATGCAGGTGCAGCGTGGTTGTATTGATCACGCCCACCAGCGAACCCGACACCTAGGAGGCACCGAAGATGAACGCAACGACCGAACGTGAGACCTCCGCCGTCGAGTTCCGCCTGACCGCCATGGATCGATGCGATTCCTGCGGCGCTCAGGCCTACATCGCGGCCGAGGTCAACGGCTCCGAACTTCTCTTCTGCGCGCACCACGGCCGCAAGTACGAGGAGAAGCTCCGCAGCGTCGCCACCAGCTGGCACGACGAGACCTCGCGTCTCATCGACGCCGTCTGATCCGCCGACCCCGCACGAGTCGACACGGAGCCCGTCCTGTGACGGGCTCCTTCTGTCTGCCCCGACGTCCCGTCACTCCACGACGACCCGGCGGATACGAGACGTCAGGCGCGTGAGGATCTCCTCGCCGACCGTGTCGATCCGCTCGGCCAGTGTCGTCGCACTCGACTCCCCATGGCCCCCTGCGCCGAAGATCCAGACCGGGTCGCCCTCGGCCGCGCCGGGCCAGGTCGAGACGATCGAGCTCGTCTCGTCGACGCGCACGAGGGTGCGCGCCCCGGCGGGTGTGCCGATCGCCGAACCGGCGAGCAGCGACGGGATGCCGTCGAAGGACCCGATCGCGACAGCGACCTCGTCACCGCGCACCTCCGTCACCGTCGCGACCAGCTCGGCGACGGGGGCGATGCCCTCGAGGTCGGGTCCGTCGGCGGAGCGGATGCCGTAGCAGAACGCGCCGATGCGCGACACCGTGCCCCGCAGCTCCGGCCGCCACCAGGAAGCGGCCGATGCCGTCAGATGCAGCGCGTCAGGAACCTCGCCGGACCGACCGCTGATCTCGACGGCGTGCAGGAATTCTCTGCGAGCGTCGTCGTCCTCCTCGTCGCTGGCCTCTGCGAGGTGGCTCCAGATGCCGACGAGCGCCACCACTCCGTCGGACTCCGCGCGTCGGACGTCCGCGATGGTCTGCTCCCACTCCTCCGGCAGCATGCCGTTGCGATGCAGTCCGGTGTCGATCTTGAGGTGTATGCGCGCGCGGATCCCGAGCGCAGTCGCCCGCGCGATGACCGCCGACAGGTACTCCGTCGAACCGACCCCGAGGTCGATGTCGTGGCGGAGCGCCTCGTCGATCTCGTCGTCGATCGACGTCACCCACGCGAAGATGCGACCATGCGCGCCGAGGATCTCCCGCACCCGCACCCCGCTGCACACGTCGTACGCGCCGTACCAGTCGACTCCGGCGGCGAGACCGGTCTCCACGGCCCAGGTCAGTCCGTGCCCGTATGCGTCGTCCTTCAGCACCATCATGAGCTCGGACGGGGCGATGCGGTCGCGCACCGCGGCGATGTTCCACGCCAGACGATCGGTCGAGAGTCGCAGCTCCGGGCGGCTCATGCCTCCCACCTCCGACCCGCGTGCGCACCGGCGACCGCGATCAGCTCCCCCGCCGACAGGCCCGTGACCGAGCTCCACCGGGCCAGGTTGGGACCTGCGGGCCCCGAGCCGCCGAAGTAGGTCACCTCGTCGCCGGTCGCGGCCCCGTCCGTGCTCTCCACGTCGACGACGCAGACGTCCATCGCGACGCGCCCGATGATGGGACGCATGGTGCCGCGCACCTCGACGTGCGCCGCGTTCCCGAGCGCTCGCACGATCCCCTGCGCGTATCCGCCGGCGACGAGAGCGGCCGTGGTGTCGGACGCCGCGCGATGGGTGTAGCCGTACGAGACCGCGTCCCCCGCCTTGAGCGGCTTGGTCGAGAGCACGCGCGCCACGAGGCGCATCACGGGCCGTGTGCGCAGAGCGCCGTCCTCGTCGGGAAGCCCGTAGAGCAGACCAGGGTCGATGTCGACGGCACCCGACGTGACCGCCTCGATGCCCTCGAGAGCCAAGGCGTGTACCTCCGCCTCGGAATCGACCAGCATGACGGCCCCGCCGGCAGCCGCCACGGCATGGGCGACCCCGACGATCCCGTGACCCCAGGCATCGCGCCGCAGATCGGCGATCCGCCCTCCCCGCGACGCGGCGTCCGAGGCTGCCGCCGCCAACGCCGATCGGGAGATCACGGCTTGCGGGAGGGAGCTGGAAGTCGAGTCACGCACCCATCCAGCCTAACTCCGGGCTGCCAGGTTGCCCGGTGGCCCGCCCGTAGACTGGAAGCGACCGAAGAACTTGGAGATCCATGTCGCGCTTTTCCCCCGTGCCCCGTGTCCGCTACCTGCTGGAGCGTGCGCGCCGCATCGACGTCGGCTCCGTGCTCGAGCGCGCGAAGGAGGCCTCCGCGCAGCACGGCAAGGCCCTGCCGCTCGTGGTGGTCGACATGCTCTGGTCCGCCGGACGCCACAACGTCGGGTTCCAGGACTACATCGACTACGACTTCGCGATCCTCACCAAGGCCGAGCGCGACACGTACATGACGCACCCGGTCTCGAACCAGATCTCTCAGCAGTACGACCACCCCGACTACCGCCACCTGTTCCACGACAAGGCGGAGTTCAACGGGAAGTTCGATGCTCTCCTGAAGC
Organism: Microbacterium sp. LS_15; assembly: GCF_041954735.1. Taxonomy (NCBI): domain Bacteria; kingdom Bacillati; phylum Actinomycetota; class Actinomycetes; order Micrococcales; family Microbacteriaceae; genus Microbacterium; species Microbacterium sp. LS_15. Next base: position 462,167 of record NZ_JAVAYD010000001.1, read on the forward strand.
GCGAGTGGATGCTGATCACCGAGGGCAACGCCGACGAGCTCCGGGCCTTCGCCGAACGCCAGGGCACGATCGTCGTGAAGGAGACCCACGGTCAGGCCGGCACGGGCGTGCACCGCTACCACGCCGCCGACGTCACCGACTGGGACGCCTTCCACGCCGAGCTGCTGTCGAAGAAGCAGGTGCTCGTCGAGGAGGTCATCCGTCAGCACGCCGACCTGGCAGCCGTCTGCCCCGGAACCGTCAACACGACTCGCGTCACCGCCTTCTTCGACGGAGAGAAGACGCACATCCTGGCCATCGCGCAGAAGTTCGGCCGCGGCGCCGTCAGCGACCAGATGAGCTTCGGCGGCTTCTACACGATGCTCGACGACGACGGCCACGCCGTCGGCCCCGGCTACGACTCCCACGGTCACGTGCACATCACGCACCCCGACTCGGGTTTCGTGATCGCGGACTTCCAGCTGCCCATGATGGACCAGGTGCGCGCCTTCATCGACCAGGCGGCCCGCGTCGTCCCGCAGGTGCAGTACGTCGGATGGGACGTCGTCGTCACTCCGGATGGCCCCGTGCTCGTCGAAGGCAACTGGGGGGCCGGCGTCTACGAGAACAAGCCCAGCGTCACCGGCATCCGCACCGGACACAAGCCCCGCTACCGCGCGGCGATCGGATTCTGACCCGACCACCTGCCTCGGACACGACGAAGGCCCGGATGCCGAGCATCCGGGCCTTCGTCGTGTGCTGCCTGTCGGCGAGCGGGTTCTCGCGAGTCGGTCGTCAGACCGCCCTGACGATGCCCATGGGTGTGGACTGCCGGGCCTGCCCCAGCGGGTTGTCGCCGAGGATCTGCACGAGGCGGCGCTCACCGGCCTTGTCGAGCGTCGATCCGAGGATGTTCCCGCCGATGTCGTTGATGTCGACCACCGCGACATCGACGGCGCCCCCGACGAGCTTCTGCAGTCGCTGGGCCACCTCGCGCGGATTCTTCGGGCCGAGCACGACCGCCTCGTTGTACGGAGGGATCGTGTTCTTGGTCGGACCGTCGATCGCGCGCGCCTTGTCGCCGGCGACCCGATAGAAGTCGCCGCGTCGCCCGAAGGCCTTCGTCACGACCGAGACGCCGGCCGCGAAGAGGATGCGCAACGTGCCGCACTCGCGGAGCGCCATCTCCATCGTCTCCGGCATGCCAAGGCCGATGCCGTAGGACGTCCGCACCACGTACCGTGACAGGAAACGGGCCAGCGGGCGCGGCGTGATCTCGTCGAGGCGGTACGAGCGGCCCTGCGTGATCGCGACGATCTTCTCGGTCACGAACAGCAGGTCGCCCGGCTGCACGGCGTCCTTCGCGTACTCGGTCACGATGGCGTCGAGATCGTCGTCGGGCATCACCACGCGGGTCTTGAGCGGGATGCGGGCGTACTTCTTCCCGTCGACGCTCGCTTCGAGCGCCTTGCCGTCGTTCGCCTGCATCACTCGAGGTAGTCCCGCAGCGACTGCGACCGGCTCGGGTGGCGCAGCTTCGCCATGGTCTTCGACTCGATCTGACGGATCCGCTCGCGGGTCACGCCGAAGGTGTCGCCGATCTGGTCGAGCGTCTTCGGCTGTCCGTCGCCGAGGCCGAAGCGCATGCGGATCACGCCCGCCTCGCGCTCGGACAGCGAATCGAGCAGCTGCTCGAGCTGACGCTGCAGCATCGTGAAGCCCACCGCGTCGGCCGGAACGACCGCTTCGGTGTCCTCGATCAGGTCGCCGAACTCGCTGTCGCCGTCCTCTCCGAGCGGGGTGTGCAGGGAGATCGGCTCGCGGCCGTACTTCTGCACCTCGATGACCTTCTCGGGCGTCATGTCGAGCTCGCGGCTGAGCTCCTCGGGAGTGGGCTCGCGGCCCAGGTCCTGGAGCATCTGCCGCTGCACACGGGCGAGCTTGTTGATGACCTCGACCATGTGCACCGGGATGCGGATGGTGCGGGCCTGGTCGGCCATGGCGCGCGTGATCGCCTGACGGATCCACCAGGTGGCGTACGTCGAGAACTTGAAGCCCTTGGTGTAGTCGAACTTCTCGACGGCGCGGATGAGACCGAGGTTGCCCTCCTGGATCAGGTCCAGGAACTGCATGCCACGGCCGGTGTAGCGCTTCGCGAGCGAGACGACGAGTCGGAGGTTGGCGCCGAGGAGGTGGCTCTTGGCGCGCTGGCCGTCACGGGCGACCCACTGCAGGTCGAGTCCGAGCTGACCGGCCTTCTCGGCGGGCGACATCGCGGAGAGCTTCTCCTCCGCGAACAGACCCGCCTCGATGCGCATCGCGAGCTCGACCTCTTCGGCCGCGTTCAGGAGCGCGACCTTGCCGATCTGCTTCAGGTAGTCCTTGACCGGGTCGGCCGTCGCACCGGTGATCTGCGTGGAGTAGACCGGCACGTCCTCGTCGTCGTTCGACGAGATGACGATCGCGCCGGTCGGCAGCGGCTCGGTGAACTTCGGCTTCGAGTCCTCTTCGTCCTCGTCCGCTTCGTCGGTCGCGCCGGCGACGGGGGCCTCGTCCTCTTCGACGATGTCGTCCGACTTCTTCTTCTTCGCGGGGGCGCGCTTGGCAGCGGCGCGCTGTGCGGCGGTCTTGGGCGCCGGCTTCTCGGCCGCCGTCTCCTCGACCTGGGCGTCGACCTCGGGAGTCTCGGCGCTCTTCTTCGTCCGGGTTTTCTTGGTCGTGGCAGGAGTCACGTTTCGCCTTTCACGGGGCCGCTGGCAGCCCCGGGCCATTTCGGACACTAGTAAGACCCTTGTCAAGTCCGATCTCCGAAAAGATCGATTGACAACGGGTCAGACTCCTAGTATCGCACACGTGAGGAGATGCGGATGCATTCCGGCGAACTCCGTCGACGCGAGAGTCAGCCGCGCCCGTTCTTGTCGTCGTCGCCGGTCGGGCGCGAGGCCAGATAGCGCTCGAGCTCGGCCGCCAGCTCGTCGGCGCTCGGCAGGTCGCGCTCGTTGAACCCACCCTCGTCGTACGAGTCGTCCTCGGGATCACGGCCGGCCATGTACGCGTCGTAGCGCCGCTCGAGGCCGTGCACCATCTGCTGCAGCTCGTCGTTGCCCGCGACCTGCTCGTCGACGCGTGACAGGTAGTCCTCGCGGCGCTCCTGCACCTCGTCGAGCATGATGACGAGGCCCGTGGCGGCCATGAGACGCTCGGCGGCCGCGATGACGGCATCCGGGTTCTCGGTCTCCGCGAGGTAGTGCGGCACGAGCAGGACGAATCCGACGACGCGGTCGCCGTGCTCGGCGAACCGGAACTCGAGAAGATGGCCCGCGGTCGCGGGCACCTGGGTGCGCGGACGCCACACCGAATGGGCGACGGTGAGCTCGCGGCGGTTGCCGCTGACCGTCGTGCCGATGGGGCGCGTGTGCGGGACCGGCATCGCGATCGAATGCACCCAGCTCAGTCCGGAGACCTCGAACTCGGCGGCCAGGTCGAGCACCGTGCGAGCGAACTGGTTCCAGGCGAAGTCGGGCTCGTAGCCGGCGAGGAGCAGGAACTTCTGCCCCAGGGCGTCGGTGGCGAGGGACAGCTCCAGGCGCGCGGGGCGGAACTCGGTCAGGTGATCCTGATCGAAGGCGATCACCGGCCGACGAGCGCGGTAGTCGAGCAGCACGTCGTTGTCGAAGACGGCGATCGGCTGCGGCGAGGTGGTCTCGCGAAGGTGCTCGATGAGTCCGGAGACCGCGTTGCCCGCGTCGGTGAAACCGGTCAGCAGCAGCACCAGAGGAAGCCCGCGCGGCACCGCCGGCGCGTTCGCGACACGTTCGTGGATCTCTCCGGAGAAGGGCATGTGTCCATGCTACGAGCACCCGCGCACGCCGGGGCTGAGCGCGTCATGCTCAGAGCGAACACGCCGATCACGACCTCGGCCGAGCACGATCCCTAGGATGGAGGCATGACGCTTCCCGCGCTCTCGCGCACTTCAAAACAGTTCCCCGGAAGCGCTGCAGACGCCGCAGTGCTCGTCATCTCCGAGATCTCGGAATCCGGCGAAGACCTCGCCCCGTACCCGGGTCTCGCAGACGCTCTGAAGGGCGTCGGCTTCACCGGATCCTCGTCGGCGTTCGCCAGGGTCTACGCGCCCGAGGTGACGACGCTGCCGCTCGCCGTCGTCGGGGCCGGGTCCGACCCGGACTCCGCCGCCGTCCGCAACGCGGTCGGCACGGCTCTGCGCAGCCTCACCGGTTTCGAGACCGTCTCGGTCGCGCTCGCGCCGGGCCTCGCGCAGCACGCGCAGGCGGCAGCGGAGGGCGCCGTCCTCGGCGGCTACCGCTTCGACAGCTACAAGACCGACAAGGGCAAGAGCCGGGCGTCGTCGGTGCTGCTGCACGCAGACCTCGACGAGGAGGCCGTCGCGAAGGCGGTGGCCGTGGGAGACGCGGTCGCGCTCGTCAAGGACCTCGTCAACGTGCCGGCGGAATGGCAGAGCCCCGCACAGCTCGCGCAGAGCGCGGCCGACAGCGTCGCCGACCTCGACGTGGACGTCGAGATCCTCGACGAGGACGCCCTGACCGAGCAGGGCTTCGGCGGGATCCTCGGCGTCGCGCAGGGGTCGGACCGCCCGCCGCGCCTCGTCCGTCTCGACTACGCTCCGGCGGATGCCGCGCGGCACATCGCACTGGTGGGCAAGGGCATCACGTTCGACACCGGAGGACTCTCGCTCAAGCCGGCCGCGTCGATGGTCGGCATGAAGTTCGACATGGCGGGTGCGGCCACGAGCCTTGCCGCACTGCGCGCGATCGCGACGCTCGGTCTCCCGGTGCGCGTCACGGCCTGGCTCTGCATCACCGACAACATGCCGTCGGGACGCGCGCTGCGCCCCGGCGACGTTCTCCGCATGCTCGACGGCACGACCGTCGAGGTCCCCAACACGGATGCCGAGGGCCGCCTCGTGATGGCCGACGGCCTCGTCGCCGCGAGCCGCGAGAACCCCGACGTCATCATTGACGTCGCGACCCTCACCGGCGCGATCGTCATGGCCCTCGGGCATCGCCACACGGGCGTGTTCGGCGACGACGACGCGGTCGCGGAACTGCTCGCCGCCTCCGAGTCCGTCGGGGAGCTCGCATGGCACATGCCGCTCCCCGACTACATGGAGGACTCGCTCGACTCCCCCATCGCCGACATGCAGAACGCCAACATGGGCGACCGCATGGGCGGCGCGTCCTACGCCGGACTCTTCCTGCGCCGCTTCGTCGGCCGTGTGTCCGACGAGGACGGAGCACCCCGCATCCCCTGGGTGCATCTCGACATCGCCGGCTCCGGCGAGCACGGCGGAGCCCCCTACGGCTTCACCGAGAAGGGCCCAACGGGGGCGATGGTCCGATCGATCGTCGCCTTCGCCGACGCATCCCACACGGAGGCATGACCACATGACAACCCACACCTTCGACATCGTCGTCCTGGGCGGAGGCAGCGGCGGCTACGCCGCAGCCCTTCGAGCGAGCGAACTCGGCAAGTCCGTCGCCCTCATCGAGAAGGACAAGGTCGGCGGCACGTGCCTGCACCGGGGCTGCATCCCCACGAAGGCACTGCTGCACGCGGCCGAGGTCGCCGAGCACGTCCGCGACGCCGCGCACGTCGGCATCACCGCGACCCTCGAGAGCATCGACCCGGCCGGTGTGCGCACCTACCGCGAGGGCATCGTCGCGAAGAAGTACAAGGGCCTGGAGGGGCTCGTCAAGGCGCGCGGCATCACCACCGTGTCCGGATTCGGTCGGCTGAACGCCGACCGGTCGGTGAGCGTGGGCGACGACGTGTACGTCGGCACCGACGTGGTGCTGGCGACGGGGTCGTACAGCCGGACGCTGCCCGGTCTCGAGATCGGGGGGCGCATCCTCACGAGCGAGCAGGCCCTGTCGCTCGACGTCATCCCCGACCGCATGCTGGTGCTCGGCGGCGGCGTCATCGGCGTGGAGTTCGCGAGCGTGTGGCGCTCGTTCGGCGTCGACGTCACGATCATCGAGGCGTTGCCGCATCTGGTGCCCAATGAGGACATCGCGATGAGCAAGGGGCTTGAGCGCGCCTTCCGCCGCCGCGGGATCACCTACTCCCTCGGCGTCCGATTCCAGTCAGCGACCCAGACCGACGAGTCGGTCACCGTGACTCTCGAGGACGGCACCGAGTTCACCGCCGATTACCTTCTCGTCGCGGTCGGACGCGGTCCCGTGACGTCGGACCTGGGCTTCGAGGAGGCGGGCGTCGCTCTGGACCGCGGCTTCGTCACGGTCGACGACGACCTCCGCACCGGCGTGCCGGGGGTGTGGGCCGTCGGCGACATCGTGCCGGGGCTGCAGCTGGCACACCGTGGGTTCCAGCAGGGCATCGCGGTCGCGGAGCGCATCGCCGGACTCTCGCCCGCGAACATCCCCGACTCCCAGATCCCCAAGGTCACATACTCCAGCCCCGAGGTCGCCTCGGTCGGCATCACCGAGGAGGCCGCCGTCGCGGAGCACGGAGCGGATGCCGTCACCGCCTACGAGTACAACCTCGCGGGCAACGGCAAGAGCGAGATCATCGGGACCGGCGGTCTCGTGAAGGTCGTGCGCCTCAAGGACGGTCCCGTGCTCGGCGTGCACCTCCTCGGCGACCGCGTGGGCGAGCTCATCACCGAGGGTCAGCTGGCCGTCGCGTGGGAGGCGCACCCGGAGGACATCGCTCCGCTGATCCATGCTCACCCGACCCAGAGCGAAGCGCTCGGCGAGGCGTTCCTGGCTCTCGCCGGCAAGCCGCTGCACGCTCTCTGACCCCGACACCGACCGGCGCGGAACACCAAGGGCCGCGCAGGTCACTAAGCTAGACAAGCGTCATACAACTTCTGAAGGAGACTCCGTCATGAGCACATCCGTGGTCCTCCCCGCTCTCGGTGAGAGCGTCACAGAGGGTACGGTCACCCGCTGGCTCAAGCAGGTGGGAGACACCGTGCAGGCGGATGAGGGCCTGCTCGAGATCTCGACCGACAAGGTCGACACCGAGATCCCCTCCCCCGTCACCGGCGTGATCGAGGAGATCCTCGTCGCCGAGGACGAGACCGTCGAGGTGGGTGCACTGCTCGCCCGCATCGGCGACGGCAGCAGCTCCGCACCGGCCGCCGATGCCCCTCAGGCCGCCGCGCCCGAGGCCGAGGCGACGCCCGAACCCGCCGCTGCGCAGACCGAGGCACCTGCCGCAGAGCCGGCTCCGGCCGCTGAGGCAGCCCCGGCTGAAGCCGCTCCGGCCGCCGCCCCCGCGGGCGACGCGAAGGACATCGTGCTCCCCGAACTCGGTGAGAGCGTCACCGAGGGCACCGTGACGCGCTGGCTCAAGCAGGTCGGCGACAGCGTCGAGGTCGACGAGGCTCTGCTCGAGATCTCGACCGACAAGGTCGACACCGAGATCCCGTCCCCGGTGGCCGGCGTGCTGCAGGAGATCGTGGCTGCGGAAGACGAGACGGTCGCCGTCGGCGCCGTCCTCGCCCGCGTCGGATCGGGGGCCGCGCCCGCCCAGGCGGAGTCCGCTCCTGCCGCACCGCAGGCCGCTCAGCCTTCCGAGGCCCCCGCCGCCGCGGCGTCCGTGTCGGAGACTCCCGTCGAGAAGCCGGCCGAGCGCCCCGCTGCGGAGGCTCCCGTCCAGGCCCCGGCCGAGGCCGCCAAGGAGGAGGCAGCACCCGCTGCGGCGCCCGCCGCCTCCGCTCCTGCTGAGCCGAAGCTCTCCCTCCCGACCGAGAGCGACAACCTCTACGTCACGCCGCTCGTCCGTCGCCTCGCCTCGCAGCAGGGCGTCGACCTCGCGAGCGTCAAGGGCACCGGTGTCGGAGGACGCATCCGCAAGGAAGACGTCCTGAAGGCCGCCGAATCCGCATCCTCGGCTCCCGCCGCAGCTGCGGCACCCGCCGCACCGGCTCCGCTCGAGGTGTCGCCGCTCCGCGGCACCACGCAGCCGATGTCGCGTCTGCGGAAGGTGCTCGCCCAGCGTGCCGTCGAGTCGATGCAGTCGACCGCTCAGCTCACGACCGTCGTCGAGGTCGACGTCACCGCTCTCGCGGAGTACCGCGACAGTGTCAAGGCGTCGTTCCTCGAGAAGACGGGCGACAAGCTGTCGTTCCTGCCGTTCTTCGCTCTCGCTGCCGCCGAGGCCCTGCAGGCCTTCCCGATCGTGAACGCCACGGTCGACGGCGACCAGATCAAGTACCCGGCGACCGAGAACCTGTCGATCGCGGTCGACACCGAGCGCGGGCTGCTGACTCCGGTCCTCCGTGACGCGGCGACGAAGAACATCGCCGAGATCGCTCATGAGATCGCCGACCTGGCTGCACGCACCCGCGACAACAAGCTGAAGCCCGACGAGCTCGCGGGCGGCACGTTCACGCTGACCAACACCGGGTCGCGAGGCGCGCTGTTCGACACCCCCGTGGTGTTCCTGCCGCAGTCGGCGATCCTCGGCACGGGCACGGTCGTCAAGCGTCCCGGCCTGGTCAAGGTCGGCGGCAGCGATGCGATCGCGATCCGCTCGTACGTGTACCTCGCCCTGTCGTACGACCACCGCATCATCGACGGCGCCGACGCGGCCCGCTTCCTCGGAGCGGTGAAGGCACGCCTCGAGTCGGCGCAGTTCGCCGCTCAGCTCGGCGCCTGATCCGCGCACATCACTCCGGCTGGTCCGCGGCGTCGTAGACGTCGCGGACCAGCCATTTCTCTGCCACCCTCACGAGCACGAGCACGCGCGAGGCGGGGGCGTCACCGCCATCCGCGACGGGCTCCGCCATCCGGATCACCGCGATGTCCCCGTAGACGTCGAGCAGGGCGAACTCGGCCTCCCCGCCCCGTCGATCCCCCGCGCTCAGCGCCTCGACTGCGCCCGCGGATCCCGGCGCGACCGAGCTCGCACACTCGGAGTCGCCGGAGGAGGCGCACTCGCGGATGCTGCGGACGAGCTGAGCAGCCGCCGCGACCGGATCGTCGTCGAGCGGACCCTCCGCCGACTCTGCGGCACGACGACGCGCCTCGGGTGCGGGCGAGGACGGCTTGTCCCCCGGCGTCTCGGGAACGGCGCGATCCGGTGGAGAGTCCGTCGCAGTCTCCCCGGGGCGCCCGTGCGACGGCTCCCCGGTCGCTCCGCCGGGCCAGAGCGCTCCCCCCACGAGGACGAGCGCGGCGGCGCCGATCCCCACGACGATCTTCGGCGCGCGTCGACTGCGGGACGGCGCAGCGCCGTCGACCCGCACAGCGCGACGCGCAGCCCTCGGCGGCATCCGTCGCGCCTGCGTCATCCACAGCCCGAACCGTCGCCCGATCTCGGACACCCGTGCCGGAGGGCGCCACACGAGCGGCGCGAGGTGCGACGTCCCGGACGCAGGTCGCCTCCGTGTTCTGCCGCCCTCTCGGCCATGACCACCGGTGCGCGAGCGCTGCCGCAGGACCGACCCGCGCCCCACCTCCGGCCTCGCCCGGCCTCGGACTCGCTCCACGACCTGGCTCTCGCGCACCTCAGCACCCCGGTCGACCCGGCGCAGCGGCCGCGGCGCCGCGATCTCCCACAGCTCAGCCTCCCACGTCAGAAGCTGACGCCGCGGAACGTCCGGTCGCTCGAGGCTCCCGCGCAGGCCGTCCCGGATCGCAGCCAGCAGTCGTCGGTGCGCACGATCCGTCCGCCCTGCCTCCAGCGCCTCGACGAGGTCCGCCGCCGAGGTGCGGGCATCAGCTCCGTTCCCGGCGCCGATCACGAAAGTCGGACACCCCTCGTCGGTGAGCCACCATTCTCCTCGGGATCCGAGCGTGCCGGAGGCGGTCGACTCGTCGATGCCTCGCAGCAGACTGACGACGAGCGTGCCCACCTCACCGGCGGACAGCGCGGGCTCGCCCGACCCGCGCTGTCCGATGAAAGTCGACACTCGTTCCGTGCACCACGGCAGCAGCACATCGTGCCCGTCGACGCGCCGCACGAGATCGAGCGGGCCGACGACATGGCTGCTCCCGGCATGCCGCCAGCCCTCCCAGCCGTCGATCTCGTGCATGTCCCGCAGCACGGCCACACCGCCCCCACGGGTGACGAGCGTTCCGGGATACGGTCCCTCCTCCGCCGACAGCCGCCGCACGACCCGGTGCGCACCGGGAACGAGCTGCGGCTCGGCTCGGCTGATCTCCCGTTCGGCGTTCATGACCCCATGACAGCGCATCCGAGCGCCTCACAGGCGGGAAAGGCGCGCCTGTGCGTGCATCGCGACCGATTCCCGAGTCGTGCAGAAGAGGTGGACGACCGGGTCCGCCTCCCGCGAACGGCGACATGACGGCATCCGGGAATCGGTATCCTTATACGCATGGCAAACCGATCGTCCGCGCCCGAGAAGCGCCCCGGCTTCTTCTCCCAGATCAAGTCGCTCTTCCGGTTCACCCGCGAGGTGTACCCCTGGCTTCCCTGGGCGCAGATCGCGGTGCTCGTGCTCGGCGTTCTCGTCGGCCTCATCGTCGGCTACCTGATCCCGCCGTTCCAGGTGTGGACCCTCATCCTCTGGGGCATCTCCGGCCTGATGCTCGGCGTCCTCGGGGCGATGTTCCTCATGACGCGCCTGTCGACCTCCGCCATGTATCAGAAGATCGACGGGATGCCCGGAGCGACCGGTCACGTGGTCAGCACGAGCCTCGGTCGCAGCTGGCAGGGCTCCGACACGCCGGTCGGCATCAACCCGAAGACGCAGGACGCCGTCTACCGCGCCGTCGGTCGCGGCGGCGTCGTCGTGATCGGCGAAGGCGCCCGCGGTCGTCTCACCCGCCTCGTGAACGACGAGCGCAGCAAGGCCGCCCGCGTGGCCCACGGCGTTCCCGTGACGGTGCTCTACGTCGGCCACGGCGATGACGACGTCGCGATCGCCGATCTCGCCAAGACGATCAAGAAGCTGCCCAAGGCGATCGACAAGGCGACGATGGCCGCCGTCATCAAGCGCATCGACTCGGTGTCGCAGTCGATCTCCTCGCTGCCCATTCCGAAGGGGATCGACCCGACGAAGGTGCGCGCTCAGCGCCCTCGTTGATCGCACTCCCGCAGACGACGAAGCGCGGCCGTTCTCCCGAGGAGGACGGCCGCGCTTCTGTGTCTCACTCCGAGAGCGGCTGACGCGGGAGCTTGCGCACCTTGGCGCGGCGACGACGGCGTTCCGGGATCATCGAGCGCATCTCGTCGAGCTTGCCGAAGCAGAAAAGACGGTCGTCCGCCTCGAGCACGACGTGCTTGCGCGGATTCGGGATCACCGAGACGCCGCGGTGCAGGGTCAGGACGGTGATGTCGCGTTCCCAGAGCCCCGCCTCGCCGAGTGTTTTACCCACGAGCCCCGCGGCGTTGTGCACCATGAGCTCGGCGACGCCGTAGCCCGTCGAGACCGTGAGCCGCTGCCGCACGTCGATCTCGGGGAAGGCGACCTGACCGGCGATGTAGTCAATGATCGCTCCTGCGACGTCGAGCTTGGTCGCGGTCTCGATCCCCTGGAGGCCCGGAGAGGAGTTGACCTCCATCACCAGCGGACCCTCGTCTCCCTCGAGCATGTCGACGCCGGCGACTCGCAGGCCCATGATCTGCGCGGACCGCACGGCTGCGCGCTCGTAGACCGGGTCGAGCTCGATGGCTTCGACCGAGCCGCCGCGGTGGACGTTCGAGCGGAACTCGTCGCCCGCGGCTGAGCGCCGCATCGCCGCGACCACGCGGTCGCCGACGACGAGGGCGCGGATGTCGCGTCCTCGACTCTCGGAGATGAATTTCTGGATCAGCACGTTCTGCTTCGTCGAGTGCAGGGTCTCGATGATGGCCTCGGCCACCTTGACCTGCGGGGCCAGGATCACGCCGATACCCTGGGTCCCCTCCAGGAGCTTGATGACGACGGGTGCCCCGCCGACGCGCTCGATCGCCGGCCGCACGTCCGCGCGGTTGCGTACGAAGGCCGTCGGCGGCATCGCGATGTTGTGGCGCGACAGGATCTGATTCGCGCGGAGCTTGTCGCGGGCACTGGAGATGCCGTTCGCGGTGTTCGGCGTGTACACGTCCATCTGCTCGAACTGCCGCACCACGGCCGTGCCGAAGTAGGTGATCGAGTTGCCGATGCGGGGCAGGATCGCGTCGTAGTCGCTGAGCTGGCGACCCCGGTAGTGGAGGTCGGGCTCGTCGGAGGTGAGATCGATCGCGAAGCGCAGCGTATTCAGCACCTTGACGTTGTGTCCGCGCTGGAGAGCGGCGGCGCGCAGTCGTTGCGTGGAGTACGCCTGGGGCGCACGGGAGAGCACTGCGATCTTCACGGGGGATTTCCTGCCAGGATGGTCGGGTGAGTAAGTCATCCCATTCAAACACTCTTATCGGGTGGCGAGAATGGGTGAGCCTGCCCGATCTCGGAGTCGACTGGATCAAGGCCAAGATCGACACCGGTGCGCGCACGTCGTCGCTGCACGCCTTCGACATCGAGGAGTTCGAGCGCGACGGCGTGTCGTGGGTGCGCTTCCGCGTGAAGCCCTGGCAGGACAGCCAGGAGGATGCCGTCGTCGTCGAGTCGCCCGTGCACGACCGGCGCGCGGTGCGCAGCTCCTCCGGTCATGCCCAGGACCGGTTCGTCGTCGAACTGCTCATTCGCCTCTACGACCGCGAGGTGCTGGCCGAGGTCACGCTGAGCAATCGCGACGAGATGGGGTTCCGGATGCTCATCGGACGCGAGGCGCTCAAGCAGGGGTACGTCGTCGATCCCGCACGGTCGTTCGTCGGAGGGCGCGCGCCTCGCGAGGCCCGGCGCCGCAACCGCGGCAGAGAGTGATCCCCCTCAGGCGCGGATGAGGACGAGGCCCGATGCCTTGTCGTGGAGTCCGCGCTGATCCGCGTCCCAGATGACGGCGGGGATCACGACGACCAGCAGCAGCGTGCGGACGATCGGTCGCCAGAGACCGACCCAGCCGCCGTGCAGGCGGACGACCCGCATTCCCAGGATGCGATGGCCGGGGCTTCCGCCGGCGGTGGGGATGAAGAGGATCTGCAGCGCCGCGAAGACCGCGAGCGGTCCGAACTGCGACAGGCCCGCCTCGGACGGAAGGGCGAACTGGTCGAAACCGAGGAACGCGGTCGCGATGATCGTGGCGGCGACGTAGTCGATCACGAGCGCCCCGATCCGGCGTCCGGGACGGGCGATGCTGCCGGTCCCCGTGTTCGGCAATCCGAGTCGTTCACCGGGGTACGAGTTCACAGCATCCGTCACGTCTCCAGCCTACCGGCGCGTAACATCCCGGAAACAAAGCCGATACTCCCGGGAAACGCCCCAGCCGTACTGTGCAGAATGGCCGTAAGCCATCGATCCGCAATCCAGGAGTCGTCCATGTTCAAAGATTCGTCCGAGGTTCTCGCCTACATCAAGGAGAACGAGGTCAAGTTCCTCGACATCCGCTTCACCGACCTCCCGGGTGTGCAGCAGCACTTCAACATCCCCGCCTCCACCGTGGATGAGGACTTCTTCACCAACGGACAGCTCTTCGACGGCTCGTCGATCCGCGGTTTCGCGAACATTCACGAGTCCGACATGCAGCTCATCCCGGATGTGACGACCGCGTACATCGACCCGTTCCGCGAGGCGAGCACGCTGGTCATGATCTTCGACATCTACAACCCGCGCACGGGTGAGATCTACACGAAGGACCCGCGTCAGGTCGCGAAGAACGCCGAGAAGTACCTCGCGTCGACCGGCATCGCCGACACCGCCTTCTTCGCCCCCGAGGCGGAGTTCTACATCTTCGACGAGGTCCGCTACTCGGTCACCGCGGGCGAGAGCTTCTACAAGGTCGACTCCGAAGAGGCCGCGTGGAACACCGGTCGCGAGGAAGAGGGCGGCAACCTCGGCAACAAGACCCCCTACAAGGGCGGCTACTTCCCCGTCTCGCCCGTCGACAAGACGGCCGACCTGCGCGACGACATCACGCTGAAGCTCATCGACGCCGGGTTCATCCTCGAGCGCTCGCACCACGAGGTCGGCACCGCCGGTCAGCAGGAGATCAACTACCGCTTCGACACCATGGTGCACGCGGCCGACGACATCCTGAAGTTCAAGTACATCGTCAAGAACACGGCAGACCTCTGGGGCAAGACGGCGACGTTCATGCCGAAGCCGCTCTTCGGCGACAACGGCTCGGGCATGCACACGCACCAGTCGCTGTGGAACGACGGCAAGCCGCTGTTCTACGACGAGGCCGGCTACGGCCAGCTCAGCGACATCGCCCGTTGGTACATCGGCGGCATCCTGGCGCACGCGCCCGCGCTGCTCGCCTTCACCAACCCCACCCTCAACAGCTACCACCGCCTGGTGAAGGGCTTCGAGGCGCCGGTCAACCTGGTGTACTCGGCCGGTAACCGCTCGGCCGCGATCCGCATCCCGATCACGGGCTCCAACCCGAAGGCCAAGCGCATCGAGTTCCGCGCGCCGGATGCCTCGGGCAACCCGTACCTCGCGTTCGCCGCGCAGCTCATGGCCGGCCTCGACGGCATCAAGAACCGCATCGAGCCGCACGAGCCCGTCGACAAGGACCTCTACGAGCTTCCCCCCGAGGAGGCCAAGAACATCCCGCAGGTGCCGAACTCGCTGCTGGACTCCCTCGAGGCGCTGCGCGCCGACCACGCCTTCCTCCTGGAAGGTGGCGTGTTCACCGAGGAACTCATCGAGACCTGGATCTCCTACAAGTACGAGAACGAGATCCTGCCGATGGCCCAGCGCCCGCACCCGTTCGAGTTCGAGCTGTACTACGGCGTCTGATCCCGATCAGCACCACGACAGAGCCCCCGAGCAGGTCCGCCCTGCCCGGGGGCTCTTCCGGGCCTGCTAGAGCCTCCTCAGAAGAGATACGCGCTCAGCAGTCGCCCACACGTCGTCCGACACGCGGACGATGTGCTTCGCGTACCGAGAACTCGCGCTCCACCCGCTACCGTCAAGGATATGAGCCTTCATCTCACTCTCCGTGCCTTGGCAGGCGTCGCGGCAGCCGCTGTCGCGCTCGGCCTGTCCGGATGCGCGACCGGGCTGGGATCCACGCCAGTTCCCCGCTCGACGGCGACCGCGGCCCCCACTCCGGCCATGACCGCCCCCGAGGAGGCGGTCACTCCATCGCCCGACACCACAGCGGTAGTTTTCGGAGCTTTCTCCGGAGAGGAGTTGGCGCAGATCTGCGTAGAGGAGACGCGATCCACCTACGGACCAGATGTGAGCTTCGATCCCGGCCGCACGCGAATCGAACATCGCACCGTGACTCCGGAATGGCTCGTCATCGTCCCCGCTCGCACCAACGGCCTTGACGGAAGATCGTTGTGCACCATCGGAGGCACCCCGGACTCGCCCGTGGTCGAGATGGCATCCGGGTCCATCGATGACCTGCCCGAGGAGCAGATACAGAGGCTGATCCGTGGGGAGAACGAGGGGACGAATCCCTGATGTGCGAGGCGGACGCGCACATCGCTGGGCTCGACCGTGAAGCGCGTCCGCGAGTATCTCGGCGAGCGGTTCTTCTCGCCACGGGTCTCGCGGTTGGCGCGACCGTGTTCAGCGCGAACCTGACGACTCCAGCCCGGGGCGATTCAGCGGCCAGCAGATACCTTCGACCCTGCGGAGACGTACCGATATCCAGCACCTGGCAAGGCCATCGGAATCTCAAGCCCCCGTCGGGGGAGCCAGGAACCGACTACGCGGTCGCGATGCGCACCCCGATCCGAGCAGCGACCGCGGGCGTGATCGTCGACCGCAAGGACACGACGGACTCCGCCACAGGACGATACATCGCTCTGCGCGCCGATGACGGGAATTACATCCGCTACCTGCACCTCGCCTCCAGTGCCGTCACCAACGGGACACGCGTGAGCCGAGGTCAAGTCATCGCATACTCGGGTGCATCCGGGTTCGGCAGCGAAACAGGGTACGGCTCGCACGTGCACGTCTCCCTCTGGATCGGCGGAACCCCGAACCAACTGGGATTCACCAACACCGTCAACTTCGAGAACTTCGTCGAAGGGGGCCCCCTACCCACCTACCCTGAGGACGACCCCGTGCCTACCCATCAAGCGACCGATCTTTCCACGAGTGTTGCGCTTCCTGTCAATGCCTGGACCACCGTCGCCGTCGCCGCGGGGCAGCTCTACCTCGCGATCGTCGGTGTCGGAACCGTGGAGACTGCCGACGTGTCCCTCAATCTGAAAGCGACGGGACTCACGACGGGGCTTCAAGTGCGCCTCGTCGCGGAGAAGCTCGCCTCCAATTCCGGACCTGTGACTTCGACCATCGTCCACCCAGTGACGGAGATCAGGGCCACCGCGGCCGCGGGCAGCCCTACCCAGGTTCAGCACGCGCAGTCGTACCAGCTGGTCGGGCCGATGCGCCTTTTCGTCCAGGTCATGGCGCTCAATGGGGGCGTGACCCTGACAGGGATCTCTGTCAGAAAGAACTACTGGACCTCCTGACCGCCTGGCATCCTCGAGGGCACACCGGGTCGAGCAGGTCGCGGCGGGGATCGCAGCTCGCTCACCCCTGAGGGCTCGAGTTCGTGACCGACCGGGTCGCCGCGGGGCGGTCAGCGCGCGTTCGTGCGGAAGGAGTGCAGGTCGAGCTCGGCGCTGAGGAGTTCACTCGCGATGTGACCTCGCACACTCGTGCCCTGATCGTCGAGGGGCGGGCTGATGACCGCAGCCCCGAGTCGACCCGGCGCAGCTAGGACGATCACGCCGGAGACGCCGGACTTCGCGGGCACGCCGACCTGCCGCATCCACCGCCCGGACCCGTCGTACACGCCGCACGTCGCCATGACCGAGATCACATCGCGCGCGACCTCGCGGGAGACGACCTCCACACCGGTGACGGGATTCCGCCCGCCCGCCGCGAGCGTGGCACCCATCAGTGCGAGATCCCGCGCGTCGACCAGCGTCGCGCACGCCTGCGCGTAGACCGCGACCGCATCGTCGGCGCTGACCGCCAGTGTGTCCTCCGCCCGCATGAGATGAGCGAGCGCGTGGTTGCGATCGCCGAGCAGATGCTCGTTCTTCGCGATGTCGGCGTCCACCTCGAGGGCTCGACCGGCGAACGCCGACAGGCCGGAGAGGATACGCGCGCTGCGGGCTGCGGCATCCGCTCCGTCGACGAGGGAGGCGGTGAGGAGGGCGCCGGCGTTCACCATCGGGTTCGGCGGCCTGCCGGTGCCGCTCTCGAGCTTGATCGCATCGAAAGCCTCTCCCGTCGGCTCGATGCCCACCCGGCCGAGCGCCTCACCCTCGGTGTCCTGCAGCGCCAGGGCGAAGAGAAAAGGCTTCACGGCGGACTGGATGCTCACGCGGACGTCGGAGTCGACGCTCGCACCCACCGCTCCGTCGATCGACACGAGAGCCGCGGCGAAGAGCGAGGCATCAGCTCGCGCGAGCTGTGGGATGCTCCGATCCACCTCGCCTCCGGTCTCCGGCAGCACGCGGGCGCGGAGCGCGTCGAGGTCGTAGGCGAACGGGTCGGAGGTCGACGTCATGACTCCAGCCTGGCATGGTCCGGATGCAGGTCGAGCGCCCACTCGTGGGAACGCAGCTCGGACCCGCGGAACTGTCCTGGCACGGAACCCACGAGCGAGAACCCGGCTCGGCGGCACACGCCGTTCGACGCGGCGTTCTCGACCGAGGGGAAGGCCACGAGATGCCGCAGGCCGGACGGATGCCTGCGCGCGTCGTCGATCACGAGCCACAGCGCGCGGGACGCAACGCCTCTCCCCTGCGCTGCGGGCAGCACGAACCAGCCTGTCTCGAACGCCGGCTCGCCGTGCCACTCGACCGTCCAGTACCCGACGGCGCCGACCGGGCCGGACTCGTCGTCGACCACCACGAACATCTTGGCTTCGGCCGGGTCGAGATCGAGATATCGCCGATGGCGATCGCGGACCTGCTGCTCGCTCTCCGGACCGTTCAGGTGCGTCGTCATATCTGCGGTGTTCGCCGCGCGCAGCAGCGGCAGATCGTCATCCGACCACGGCCGGAGTCTCAGTGTCTCCATCCACTGACCGTGCCACGGGCCTCCGACATCCCGCATAGCACCGGAGGTGACCTCTGCGCCACCCGGCGTGCCCCGCTTGACCGGCATCCACCGCGGTGGTCAACTGAGAGGTCGGTATCACCAGAGGGGGCATCATGCGTCGCAAGACGATCAAGGCGCAGGTCGCGGCCACGGAAGAGCTGATGAACCAGCCGAAGACGGCCGCGGCGGCCATCGCACGCATCAATCCGTTCATGTACGGACTGCTCGGCGCTCTCGGCGTGCTCGTCGCGCTCGTCCTGGGCGGCATCGTCGATCAGCTCGCCACCGTGCTGGTGTACATCGGCGTCGCCATCTTCCTCGCGCTCGGCCTCGACCCGATCGTCACCTGGATCGAACGCAAGCTGCCGCGTCCGGCAGCTGTGGCCATCGTCGTTTCGGTCGTGGTGCTCGCCTTCGCCGGCATCCTCCTCGCGATCGTGCCGATCCTCGTCGAGCAGATCTCGAACCTCATCAAGGACGGACCGAAGATGGTCCAGGACTTCATGGCCAGCGACTGGTTCACGAGCATCAGCGACCAGTTCGGATCCACGTTCGACGACGCCGCTCAGGGCGTGCTGAGCTTCATCCAGGACCCCGGCAACATCCTCAACATCTCCGGCGGCGTCTTCGCGGTCGGCGCCGGCATCGCCGGGGGCTTCACCGGCGTCACCATCGTCCTCATCCTCACGCTCTACTTCATGGCGTCACTGCGCAGCATGAAGAAGGTCTCGGCGCGCTTCGTCCCCGCCTACCAGCGCGAGACCTTCAGCGGGCTGCTGGAGGACGTCTCCGGAGCCGTCGGACGCTACGTGATGGGGCAGGCGAGCCTCGCGCTGATCAACGGCATCCTGAGCCTCATCATGCTGACCATCATCGGCGCCCCCGTCCCTGCGCTGCTGGCCCTCATCGCCTTCATCGGGTCGATGATCCCGCTCGTCGGAACGCTCTCGGCATCGATCATCAACTCGCTGATCTGCCTGATCGCGAGCCCCATCACGGCGCTGATCGCGTTCATCTACTATCTCGTCTACATGCAGATCGAGGCATACGTGCTGTCGCCGCGGATCATGAACAAGGCCGTCGCGGTGCCCGGTGCTCTCGTCGTCATCGCCGCGGTCGCCGGCGGTGCACTCGGCGGCATCCTCGGCGCACTCGTGGCGATCCCCGTCGCGGCGAGCATCATCATCATCGTGCAGAAGGTCGTCTTCCCGACGCAGGACGCGAAGGTCGTGCCGCCGGGGGCCCTCAGCGAACGGTGATCGCGGCGGGCTGCACCCGCACGCTGAATCGCGAGACCTCGCCGACCTCCTCGCCGTCGATCTCGAAGATCTGAGGAGACGACAGCTCGACCGCGATGCGCTCCGCGGACACGTGCGTGGTCGAATTCGTGCTGACGGCTTCGTCCACCGCACCGAAGATCCGGCGGATGCCGTTCTCCCAGACCACCGAGCGCACCGTGTCGAGCCACTGCAGCGGGCCATCGGCGCTCACGAGCAGCATGTCGAGCTGGCCGTCGTCGAGCACGGCGTCGGGAAGCAGCCGGATACCGCCCTGCACCATGCCGCAGTTGCCGATCAGCATCGTGTGGCCGCGGAGCTCCTGCGCCTCGCCGTCGTCGAGAGTGAGCGCGATGTCGGTCATCTCGGTGCCGGCGAGAGCGCGCCCCATCGCCTCGACATAGGCGAGCCACCCAGCGCGGTCCTTGAGGTCGTCGTCGGTCTCGACGAGCATCTGCGCATCGATGCCGAAGCCCACCATGACGACGAAGGCGTGCTCCTCGCCGTCGATGTCGACCCAGCCGATGTCGATCTTCTTCTCCTCGCCGTCGCGCACCCGGACGAGCGCCGCGGCGGGGTCGTTGAGCGGGATCGAGAGGTTGCGCGCGAGCAGGTTGCCCGTCCCCCGCGGCACGATGCCGAGAGCCGCAGCTGTGCCGGCGAGGCCCTCGGCCACGGCGCGCACGGTCCCGTCGCCACCCGCGGCGACGACCACGTCGCACCCGGCCGCGACGGCTTCGCCGGCCATCCCGCGACCCGGGTCCTCGGGGGTGGTCTCCCACCACTCGACCACGGTTCCGTCGGCGTCGTCACCGAAGACCTCCTCCAGGGCCGACCGCAACTGGTCACCGCCCGGCTTCGAGGGGTTCCAGATCACACCGAGCTTCGAGATGGCCATGAGGTCAGCCTGTTCCAATCCCGCCCGCTTGGCAACTCGACGGGCGGTCATCCGTAGAACAGCTGCTCGAACGCACGGCGCGCACGGCGTGTCACACCGAGGTAGTCGTCCTCCAGCACGCTGGCCGAGCGGTCCGGATACCCGAGGAGGCGCCCGATCGCGTCGAGGTCGCGAGGGTCCGTCGGCAGCACATCGCTCGTCCGGCCGGTGTAGAGGGTGATCGCCGACCGGAGCCGGCTGGAGAGCAACCACGCCGCTCGCAGCAGTTCGGCTGATTCCTCCGGCACGTAGCCCGCCTCGACGGCGGCATCCAACGCGGCGAGCGTCGACGTCGTCCGCAACGAGGGCGTCTCATGCGCGTGCTGGAGCTGGATCAGCTGGACGAGCCACTCCACGTCGCTGAGCGTCCCAGGGCCGAGCTTGAGGTGGCGCCTCGGGTCGACGCCCTGCGGCAGACGCTCTCCCTCGACGCGCGCCTTGATGCGCTTGATCTCCCGACTGCCCTGCAGATCGACGGACGCCGGATAGCGGATGCTGTCGGCGAGCTCGGTGAACGTCGCGATCAGCTTCGCGCTCCCCGCGACCCCGCGGGCCCGGAGCAGGGCCTGCGCCTCCCAGGACAGCGACCATCGGCGGTAGTACTCGGCGTAGGCTTGAATGGTGCGCACCAGAGCGCCGTTGCGCCCCTCCGGTCGCAGGCCGGCGTCGAGGTCGAGCGGCACGCGGTGGTCGGTCAGATGCTCGCGGAGGCCGGCGACGATGCGCGTGGCGAGCGTCTGCGCCCGCTGCGGGTCGACGCCGTTCGCGTCATACACGTAGAGGATGTCGGCGTCGGAGCCGAAACCGAGCTCGGCGCCCCCGAACCGGCCCATGCCGATCACCGCGAAGTCGAGCGCGTCGTCCTCCGGCGGCACGATCTCGCGACGCACGGCCCTGAGCGCGGCCTGGATCGTCGCGTCGGTGATCTCGGTGAGCGAGGTCGCGACCTGCTGGATCGTGAGCACGTCCAGCACGCCGCCCATGGCCGTGCGCAGCAGCTCTCTGCGGCGCAGCGCGCGGACGGCCTGCAGCGCGTCGCCGATGTCGCGGTGCCGTGTCTGGATCGCCCTCGCCTCGTCGTCGAGCGCCGCACCGCTGCGGGGCCGCAGCAGGTCGCTGCTGTCGAGCCAGGCGACGGATTCGGGGATCCACTCCATCAGGTCGCCGACGTAGCGCGACGATGACAGGAGCCGGGTGAGGCTCTCCGCCGCGCCGGAGGAGTCACGGAGCATCCGCAGGAACCAGGGCGTGTCCCCCAGTCGCTCGCTGATGCGGCGGAAGGCGAGCAGGGCATAGTCGGGGTCGCTGCCGTCCGCGAACCAGCGGACCATGATCGGCATCAGATGGCGCTGGATCGTCGCCTTCCGGCTGAGCCCCGTGGTCAGCGCTCCGATATGGCGCAGCGCGCCGGCGGGGTCGCGGAAGCCGATGGCCATGAGCCGGTCGTGCGCCTGCTCCGTCGACAGCGTGCGCTCGTCCTCGGGCAGGGCCGCGACGGCGCTGAGCAGCGGCCGATAGAACAGGCGGGTATGGATGTCGCGGACCTCGCGGCGCACGCTCTCCCACCGCGCCCAGATCGCCTCGCCGGAGTCGGCGAGTCCTGAGCTGCGCGCGAGGATCCGCAGTCCGGCCGGCGTGCGGGGCATGAGATGCGTACGGCTGAGCTCGCGGAGCTGCAGACGGTGCTCCATGAGTCGCAGGATGCGGTAGTCGTCGGCGAAGGTTCCGGCATCCGCTCGTCCGATGTAGCCGCCGTCGACCAGCGCATCGACCGTCTCGAGGGTGCCCCTCGTCCGCAGCCGCGGATCGGTGAGCCCGTGCACGAGCTGCAGGAGCTGCACCGTGAACTCGATGTCGCGGAGACCGCCGGCGCCGAGCTTGATCTGGTACGGCACGTCTGACGGGTCGATGTGCTCCATGACCCGCTCGCGCATGCGCTGGACGCTGTCGACGAAGTTCTCGCGCGCGGCGCTCGAGAACACCTTGGGCTGCATCGCCGCGATGTAGTCGGCGCCGAGCTGCGCATCGCCGGCGAGTGGTCGCGCCTTCAGGAGCGCCTGGAACTCCCAGCTCTTCGCCCACCGGTCGTAGTACGCCACGTGCGAGGCGAGCGAGCGCACCAGGGCTCCCTGCTTGCCCTCGGGGCGCAGTGCGGCATCCACCTCCCACAGCGGCGGCTCGATCTCGATGCCGCTGAGCCCGCGCATCGTCTCGCGCGCCAGGCGCGTGGCGATGTCGATGGCCCGCGATTCGGCGACGACATCCTCGTCCGAGGTGCCGCCGACGAAGATCACATCCACGTCGCTGACGTAGTTCAACTCGCGCGCGCCGGCCTTGCCCATGCCGATGATCGCGAGCTGCGTGGCTGCGACCTGCTGCTCGCCGAGGGCGTCGGCGACGCGACGTCGTGCGACAGCGAGAGAGGCCTCCAACGCCGCCCCGGCGATGTCGGCGAGAGCCGCCGCGACCTCGCCGACCACCATCACCGGGTTGTGCGCGGTGAGGTCGAAGGCCGCGATCGCCGCGAGGTTGCGCCGGTATGCGATCCGCAGCGCGACGATCGCGGCCTCCTCTCCCGAGGACGCGAAACCGTCCTGCTCGCCGACCGCGGCGAGCAGCCGCTCGCGGAGTTCATCGGACGAGGGCAACGTCGACACCCGCTCGGCGAGGACCGAGAGCTGCTCCGGATGCCGGAGGAAGAACTCGGCGAACCCCTGCGAGGCGCCGAACACCCGCCAGGCGCGGTCGCGGGCGGCCGCATCGCCGAACACGGCCCGGAGCGGGGCCGGGTCGCGACGCGCGACGCGCAGCATCCCCTCCACCGCGGCATCCGGATCTGCCGCCGACGCGCCGTCGAGCAGCCCGACACGGTCGATCCCGAGCAGCCCTGCCAGCTCCTCGAGGTTCGCCGCCGCCTCGCTCAGCTCCGCGAACCCGAGCCTCGCCAGCGCAGAGAGGGAGACGGAGTCGTGCGAGCGGGCCATGCGGCGGTCAGAGGAGCTCGAGGTTGTTCTTCAACTCCAGCGGGGTGACCTGCCCACGGTAGGCCTCCCACTCCTTGCGCTTGTTGAGCAGCACGTAGTTGAAGACGGACTCGCCCAGCGTCTCGGCGACGAGCTCGGAGCTCTCCATGTACTCGAGGGCGTGGTCGAGGCTCGCGGGCAGTGCCGCGTAGCCCAGGGCCCGCCGCTCGGCGTCACTGAGCGACCACACGTTGTCCTCGGCCTCGGGAGGGAGGTCGTACTCCTCCTCGATGCCCTTCAGCCCTGCGGCGAGCATGAGCGCGTAGGCGAGGTACGGATTGGCCGCCGAGTCGAGGGCGCGGTACTCGACGCGCGAGGAACCGCCCTTGTTGGGCTTGTACATGGGCACCCGCACGAGCGCGGAGCGGTTGTTGTGGCCCCACGTCACGAAGCTCGGAGCCTCGTCGCCGCCCCAGAGGCGCTTGTACGAGTTCACGAACTGGTTCGTCACCGCGGCCATCTCGTTCGCGTGGCGGAGAAGACCGGCGATGAAGTGGCGCCCCGTCTTGGAGAGCTGGTACTTCGCGCCCTCCTCGTAGAACGCGTTGCGCTCGCCCTCGAACAGCGACATATGCGTGTGCATGCCGCTTCCGGGGTGACCGCTCAGCGGCTTCGGCATGAAGGTCGCGTACACGCCCTGCTCGATCGCCACCTCCTTGATGACCGTGCGGAACGTCATGACGTTGTCGGCCATCGTGAGAGCATCCGCGTAGCGCAGATCGATCTCGTTCTGACCGGGTCCGCCCTCGTGGTGGCTGAACTCGACCGAGATGCCCAGGTCCTCCAGCATCCGCACCGAACGGCGGCGGAAGTCGTGAGCCGTGCCGCCCGGCACGTTGTCGAAGTAGCCGGCCGAGTCGACAGGCACCGGCCCCTCCGGCCCGAAGTTCGACGACTTCAGGAGGTAGAACTCGATCTCCGGGTGGGTGTAGAACGTGAACCCGGCGTCGGCGGCCTTCGCGAGCGTGCGCTTGAGCACGTGACGAGGGTCGGACACCGCCGGACGCCCGTCGGGGGTCGTGATGTCGCAGAACATGCGCGCGGTCGGGTCGATCTCACCGCGCCACGGCAGCGTCTGGAACGTGGTGGGGTCGGGCTGCGCGAGCAGGTCGGACTCGTAGCTCCGCGTCAGTCCCTCGATCGCGGACCCGTCGAAGCCGATCCCCTCGGCGAACGCTCCCTCGACCTCCGCCGGCGCGATGGCCACCGACTTGAGCGTGCCGATGACATCGGTGAACCACAGACGCACGAACTTGACGCCGCGCTCCTCGATCGTCCGGAGGACGAAGTCCCTCTGCTTGTCCATCGTCACTCTGCGGAGCTCTTGCCGATGCCGGCGTCCCAGCCGTCTTCCGCGGCCTCCTCGTCGGCCCACGCACGCGCGCGCTCCTGGAGCTTCTCGGGGGCGTGGGCGGCCTCGGCCTCGGTGTCGAACGGGCCGACGCGGTCGGCCGACGGCGAGATCATGCCGAGCTCGACCTGTCGGGTCTCCAGGTTGTACCAGTACTTCTCATCGCCGTTCGACATGGCCGATCCCCTTCATCACGTGGTGTCATCGATCCTACTGGCGCAGAGCGCGGTCGCTAAGCTATCGACCATGGTGAAAGCGATCGGCGTCGACATCGGCGGCACGGGTATCAAGGCAGGCATCGTCGACCTCGAGCACGGCACTATGGCCTCGGAGCGTGTGCGTGTGCCCACACCCGAGGGCGCTGCTCCCGAAGACGTGCTGCTCGCCGTGCAGACGGTTCTGAAGACCCTCGACGTGCATGAATCGACCCTCCCCCTCGGCGTGGCATTCCCGGCGATCGTCAAGCGCGGCAAGACCCTGTCGGCCGCCAACGTCTCGAAGAAGTGGATCGACTTCGACGCCGAGCGCTTCTTCCGCGACGGCCTCGGCCGCAACATCGTCTTCGTCAACGACGCGGATGCCGCAGGCGTGGCCGAGGCCCGCCACGGAGCGGCTCGCGACGTGCGCGGCTTCACGCTCCTGACCACGCTCGGCACCGGGATCGGCTCGGCCTTCCTCTACGACGGCGTGCTTCTGCCGAACACCGAGCTGGGCCACCTGCACTACGGCGAGTACGAGTCGGTCGAGACCTTCGCCGCGACCTCGGCACGCGAGCGCGAGAACCTCTCGTGGGCGGAGTGGGCCGAGCGCCTGCAGAAGTTCTACTCGCACATCGAGTTCCTGTTCAGCCCCGACCTGTTCGTGGTCGGCGGCGGCGTCTCGAAGAACGCCGGCGACTTCCTGCCGCTGCTCGACCTCAAGACCCCGATCGTCCCGGCGATCCACCGCAACAACTCGGGCATCATCGGCGCCGCCTCGCTGGCCGGCGACTGAGCCCTCCGACGAGCTCAAGGCCCCATGACGAAGGCCCCGCTGGATCAGCGGGGCCTTCGTCATGTCTGAGGCGAATGGGCCGACCTGTACGCCGGGTTCTGTTCCGGGGTTCTTCGCCCCTTCGACGGCCATCTCTCTCGGCGACACGTTGCCGTGGCACTCTAGCGGTCTACCCGAGGACTCGGCGGGCCGCGTCATCATCCTCTGTCTGACCTTGCTCCGGACGAGGTTTACCTGGCGGGCCATGTCACCATGGCCCCCGGTGGTCTCTTACACCACCCTTTCACCCTTACCCCCGGACCTCGCGGTCGGGGGCGGTCTGCTCTCTGTGGCACTGTCTCGCGGATCACTCCGGGTGGGCGTTACCCACCGTCCTGCCCTGTGGAGCCCGGACGTTCCTCGGTGCGGTCTCCCGCCACGCGACCGTCCAGTCGACCCATTCGCGTCGTCCAGTCTACGCGGGCGCTACTTCTCCGCCGACTCCGCGATGCGCAGATCGAGCGGCACGTCGATCGGGAAGCCGCCGAACAGGCGGCGGGTCGCCACGGCCGCCGCGTCGCGCACGGCATCCGCCGCCGCCTCCGCCTGCTCCTCCGGGACGTGGAGGATGACCTCGTCATGCAGGAAGAACGCCAGATGCGCGCGCGAGCCGAAGACGCCGGACGCCGGAGCCGACCGCGCCGCCTCCGGGAGCTGCTGCAGACGATGACGGATCTCGGCCAGCCAGATGAGCGACCACTCCGCAGCCGTGCCCTGCACGACGAAGTTACGGGTGAAGCGCCCCCAGTCCCGTGCGCGCCGGCGCGCGACGCTCACGTCCGTCAGCTCGGCGTCGGCATCCGTCGCCCTCGCCTGCATCCGCGACCACTCCGTCGATGGTCGGGGCGACGATCTGCCCAGCCAGGTCGACACGACGCCGCCGTCCTCTCCGACACGGGCCGCCTCGTCGACGAGGGCCATGGCCCGCGGGTACACCTTGCGGAGCCGCGGCACGAGGCGGCCGCTGTCGCCGGTCGTCGCTCCGTACATCGCCCCGAGGACCGCGTACTTGGCCTCCTCGCGCGTGCCGACGGCGCCGGTCGCCACGACACCCGCGTAGAGGTCGGCCCCCTGCGCTGCTCGCGCCATGGCCCGATCCCCCGCCATCGCCGCGAGCATGCGGGGTTCCAGCTGAGCGACGTCCGCCACCACGAGCCGCCACCCGTCGTCGGCACGCACTGCACGCCGCAGGCTCCGAGGGATCTGCAGTGCCCCACCGCCGGCCGACGCCCAGCGCCCGGTGACGACCCCGCCGGGGATGTACACGGGACGGAAACGCCCCTCGTGCACCCACTCGGCGAGCCACGCCCATCCGTTGGCGCTGAGCAGCCGCGCGAGCTTCTTGTACGCCGTCAGCGGGCCGATGACCGCATGGTCGTGACGAGCGAGCTCCCATCGTGCTGTCGACTCGACCTGCACGCCCACCCGGTGGAGGGCACGCAGCAGCTTCGGCTGGCTGTCGAGATTGAGCCCCGGGTCTCCCAGGATGCTGCGCACGCGCTCCGCCTGCGCGACCATGCCGCTCGGCAGACCGCCGGCGATCGGGCGGGTGCCGAGGGTCTCGACGAGGATCCGGTCGTGGATCTCCTCGCTCCACGGAAGCCCGGCCGCACGCATCTCCTCCGCGATCAGGCCGCCGGCGGACTCGGCCGACGCGAGCAGAGCGAGCCGTCCGTCCGGCGAGGAGTCGATCACGCGACGCTGCAGTCGGTACTGGTCGAGCAGCTCACCGACGGGGTCGTCCGTCGTCGGGCGCTCCAGCGCGTCGAACAGCGAGGGAGCCTCGTCGACGACGGGATCGTGCCGCACCCAGTCCGGTGACGGGGCCAGCGGCCGCGCGACCCGATCGGTGTCGCGGAGGATCGCGTGGCACAGCAGCAGGTCGTGCGCGCGGGTCAGGCGCACACCCAGAGCGAGCAGCGGGGCGTAGACCTCCCGCGCGCTGCGGATGATCCAGCGCGGAGCACCGTCGCGCTCCTGCGCGGCGACCCAGTCGGCCACGGCATCCTGAGCGAGGGTGCGGCGGTGCTGCTCCTCCCCCGCGTCGTCGAGCTCGACCGCCGTCCAGCCGGGTGCGTTCCCGCGCGCCAGCACGATCCGGCGCTCAGGGGTCCGCCGCGAGGTCACGTCCGGCGCGCTCGCGGCGCGGGTGTCACAGGCCGGATTCCTCGGTGCGCACGAGGATGCAGCCGCACTCAGGGCACGAGACCACGGCGTCTTCGGCGGCACGGCGGATCTCGTTCAGGTCGGTGCCGGGGAGCACGATCCGGCACCCCTCGCAGGTGCCCCGGGTGAGCAGCGCGGCTCCGGCGCTGTTCGAGGCGCGGCGCGTGTACTCGGCGAGCAGGGGCTCAGGGACCGTCGCCGCGACAGCTTCGCGGTCGCGGGCCAGCTGGGCTCCGAGGTCGGTCGCCGCAGCGACATCGGCCTTCGCCTGCGCGGTGAGCGCTGTGCCCTCGGCCGTCGTCGTGTCGAGCAGCGCCTGCTGGGCCGCCACCGCGGCATCCGCGTCTTCGACCCGCCCCATCACATCGAGCTGCGCGTCTTCGAGGTCGCTCTGCCTGCGGGCGAGGCTGGCGATCTCGTGCTCGAGAGCCTGTGCCTCCTTGGGGTTCACGGCGGCGGCCAGGCGCTGGGCGTCGCGCGCGCGGCGCTGCTCGACGAGCGCGACATCCGACTCGATCCGCGTCAGCTCGGTGCGCACATCGTCGCGCGTGCCGGTCAGGGCGGTCAGCTCGCGCAGCTGCTCCTGACGGATCGCGACGAGCTCGGAGATGCGAGAGGCCTGTGTGGGCTTGGTGCGCGCACGCTCGGCCTGAGCGATGCGCCGATCCAGGTCGGCGATGTCGAGAAGGATGCGCTGGTGCTCGGGGCTGGCGTTCACGCTCTCAAATCTACTCGGTGGGTCGGACGCGCGGAGTCCCGGACCCGAACGTCACGAGACGTCGCCGTCGACGTAGAGCCAGCTGCGGCCCTCGCGGACGAAACGGCTGCGCTCGCGCAGCACGCCGCGCTCCGCTCCCTGCTGCCATGAGGCCGCGAACTCGACGATGCCCTCCCGATCGAACGGCCCTCCGGCGACCCGGTCGAGTATCGCGAGCCGTCGCCACACGAGATCCTCGTCGAGGTCGATCGTCGCCGGGCGTGTCGAGGCATGCCACGTCGCGCGGAGATGCCGCGCGTCCCCGCGCGCGAACGCCGTGTACCGCGACCGCATGAGCCGTTCGGCCGTCGGCGCAGGCGCTCCCGCGAGCAGGGGGCCGCAGCAGGCGCGGAAGAGATCACCCGAGCCGCACGGGCACCGGAGCGTATCCTGCCCTCTGCCGTCATCCGGCGCCATGGTCTCCGCTCCCGTCACCGCTCCAGCGTACGCTGACGTCATGACCGCTCTCCTCACGTTCACCGCCCACAATGGCTTCAGCCTGCCGGCCCTCGGACTCGGCACCTATGCGCTCGACGGCGACGTAGGGGCGGATGCCGTGACCACCGCGATCGGCGCCGGCTACCGCCTCCTCGACTCCGCCTTCAACTACGAGAACGAGGGATCGGTCGGGCGCGGCGTCCGGCAGTCGGACGTCGACCGCTCGGAGATCATCGTCACGACCAAGCTCCCCGGCCGCCACCACGCTCGAGCGAAAGCCGTCGCGAGCATCGAGGAGAGCCGATCGCGTCTCGGCCTCGATGCGACCGACCTGCACCTCATCCACTGGCCGAACCCGAGCCAGGATGAGTACGTCCAGGCCTGGGAGGCACTCGTCGACGCCCAGCAGCGCGGGGTCGTGCGGCAGATCGGCGTCTCGAACTTCCTGCCGGAGCACCTGGAGCGCATCGAGCGCGAGACCGGCGTGCGCCCCGTCGTCAACCAGATCGAAGTGCACCCGTACTTCCCGCAGACGGAGCAGCTCGCGTACCACCGCGAGCACGGTATCCTCACCGAGGCGTGGAGCCCGCTCGGGCGCGCGAAGGAGCTGCTCGACGAGTCGGTGATCGCCGAGGTCGCCGCCGCGCACGGGATCACGCCGGCGCAGACAGTGCTCGCCTGGCATGTGGCACGCGAGACCGTGGCCATCCCGAAGGCGTCGTCGGCGGAGCACCAGCAGTCGAATCTCGCCGCCGGCGAGGTCGTCCTGGACGCGGCCGAGGTCGAGGCGATCACCGCGCTGGGCCGTGCAAACGGCCGTCTCTTCGACGCCGACCCCCGCACGCACGAGGAGTCCTGACGCGCCGGGAGGAGATCAGACCCGCTGCGTGCCCAGCACGCGGAGCAGCTCCAGTTTGCTCGCCGATTCCGAACCGGGGGCGGCCGTCAGCACCACCAGCGTCTGCGATTCGTCCTCGGTGAAGAGCGCCTGGCAGTCGACCTCGATCTCGCCGATGTCGGGGTGGATGAGCACCTTGTGGTCGTCGAAACGGCGACGGACCTCGTGCACCTCCCACAGCGCGGCGAACTCCGAGCTGCGTGCCGTCAGCTCGCGCACGATGTCGCCGGCGCGCGACCTCTCCCCGAGCACGCCGTAGGCCGCTCGCAGGGAGGCGACGAGCACGCGGCTGCGGTGATCGTGATCCGCCTCCGGATACCGGCGCCGCTCCTCGTCGACATCGGTGAACCACCGGTAGATGCCGCTGCGAGCCAGTCCCTCCAGGGAGCTCGCGTCGCCGAGGAGAGCCTTCGCGGCGTCGTTCTGCACGAGCACTTCGTCGAGCACCGAGACGACGAAGGCGGGCGTGTCGTCCAGACGGTCGAGCACCCGGAGCATGCCCGGATGCACGTAGTCGGTGAACATCGCGCGGTCGGGCGCGCTGTGCCCGCTCACCCGGTGGAGGTAGTCCCGTTCATCGGGACTGAGCCGCAGCGCTCGCGCCAGCGACGCGAGGATCTGCACGCTCGGCTGCGGCCCGCGCCGCTGCTCGAGTCGGGTGTAGTAGTCCGTCGACATCGCGGCGAGCTGGGCCACCTCCTCGCGGCGCAACCCCGGCGTGCGTCGCCGAGGTCCGGCGCTCAGCCCGACATCCCCCGGCCGCAGCTGCTCGCGGCGGGCGAGGAGGAAGTCCGCGAGTGCATCTCTGTCCACCCCCTCAGTATCGCGCCAGAGCGCGGAACCATCCAGGGACCCCGGATCCCTGGATCACCCGTCCCTGGAGCGGCGACCGCGCGCGGCGCAGAGTGGAGGCATGAACATCAGCGGAAACACCATCTTCATCCCCGGAGCGACGAGCGGCATCGGCCTCGCCCTGGCGCAGCGATTCGCGGAGCGCGGGAACACGGTCATCGTCGGCGGACGACGCGCCGAGCTGCTGGAGCGGATCGCTGCCGAGAACCCCGGCATCGACACCGTGCAGATCGACACGACGGATGCCGAGAGCATCCGCTCGGCATCCGCGCAAGTGCTCGCATCGCACCCCGACCTCAACGTGCTGATCGCGATGGCGGGCATCATGCGCGCCGAGGACTGGACGACGTCCAGCGGGTTCCTCGAGACGGCGGAGTCCATCGTGACGACGAACCTGCTCGGGCCGATCCGGCTGATCGCCGCCTTCATCGACCATCTCGTCACGCGTCCGGACGCGACCATCATGACCGTGTCGTCGGGTCTGGCGTTCGCTCCCCTGCGGGTGACTCCGACCTACAACGCCACGAAGGCCGCCATCCACATGCTCAGCGAGTCCGTGCGGCTGCAGCTCGCCGGCACCAGCGTGGCCGTGCAGGAGCTCGAGCCGCCGTCGGTGCGCACCGCGCTCATGCCCGGCCAGGAGTCCAGCGACTTCGCCATGCCGCTCGACGACTTCGTGTCGGAGGTCATCGGGATCATCGAGTCGCAGCCCGACGCGCGGGAGATCCAGGTCGAGAACGTGAAGTTCCTCCGGTACGGGGAGGCGCGCGGCGACTACGACCAGGTCGTGGCGACGCTGAACGCCCGCGATCCGCACGGGAACTGATCGGCGAGCGGTCGGCGCTGGCCGTCAGAGCGCCGCGTCGACCGCTTCTCGAACCGTGCGGTGGGTGAACGAGAAACCGCTCTGTTCCAGGGCGTGCGGACGCACATCGGCATCGGGGAGCAGCAGCGATTCGGCTGCCGCGCCCAACGCGAGCTTCAGCGCCCAGGCGGGTGCGGGCAGCCAGAACGGCCGGTGCATCGTCGTCGCGACCGCGCGCCCGAGGTCGTTCGCGGTGGCGGGCGTGGGACCGCTGAGGTTGACCGGGCCGTCGAGCTGGGCATCGATCACGTGACGGATGCCGCGCACCTCGTCGTCGAGCGAGATCCACGGCCACACCTGCGTGCCGCGCCCGAGGGGACCGGCGAGGCCGAACCGGGTGAGCTGGATGAGCGGCTTGAGCACGCCCTGCCGATGCACGATGGGCGCCGTGCGCAGGAGCGCGACGCGAGTGCGGTCTTCGGCGCGCCGCGCCTCGTCCTCCCACCGGACGCAGAGCTTCGCGAGGAACGTGTCGCCCGGACCCGCGGCCTCGGTGAGGATCTCCCCCGGCGCCGATCCGTAGTACCCGACGGCGGACGCCGAGACCAGGGCTGGCGCGTCGTCGCCGAGAGCCCGGAGCGCGGTCGCGATGGTCCGCGTCGAGGAGATCCGGGAATCGACGAGCTCGCGGCGATAGCCGGACGTCCACGGCAGCCGGCCGACGCTGGCTCCGCCGAGGGCGACGACCGCGGCGGCACCGTCGAGCGCGGCCGGAGCCAGAGCACCGGACGAGGGATCCCACTGCACTTCGTCATACGAGCGGGTGGGGTCGGACGAGCGAGCGGGACGCCGGACGAGCGTCGTGACGGGAATGCCGTCGGCTCGGAGAGACGAGACGAGAGCCGTCCCGACGAGCCCGGAGGCTCCACTGACCACGATGCGTCCGTCCATGCCGGCTCCCGATCCTCGACCCGTTCGGAGAAGTCTCCTGCCCCGAGTCTGTCACGGTGCGATCACGACGCGCCCGAGTTCGCCTCTGCGCCTTACGCGCCCTGCGATCCGACCGATATTACAGTTCGGGGAGCGCAGGAAGAGGAGAAGTGACCACCACCTACATCGAGACCGGCGGCCATGTGCGCGTCTACGACGACGCCGTGCGGACGCACCAGGTGTTCCCCCTCGGCACCTACCGCGTGCACTTCACCTCGAAGGAGGGGTTCAGCCTCATCAAGGTCGACGATCTCACCGTCGGCACGGAGCGCGTCTACGGCGGTCTCGAGAGGAAGGTCGCGAAGATCTTCCGCTCCTACGCCCTGTCCGACCGCAGTCTCGGGGTCATGCTCTCGGGTGACAAGGGCATCGGCAAGACGCTGTTCCTGCGGATGGTCGCGGAGGAGGCGCGCGACCAGGCACTGCCGGTCGTGATCGTCTCCGAGGACAACGAGGGCATCGTGGAGTTCCTCGACAGTCTCGACGAGTGCCTCATCGTGTTCGACGAGTTCGAGAAGACGTTCCCCGTGGCGCGCCGCGGCGGTGTCGACGGCGCGAACCGTCAGAACCAGTTCCTCTCGCTGTTCGACGGCCTGTCGTCGGTGAAGCGCATCTACTGCCTCACCGTGAACGACATCAACGACGTGAGCACGTACATCGTCAACCGCCCGGGGCGCTTCCACTACCACATGCGGTTCGAGTACCCCGGCCCCGACGAGGTCAGGCAGTACCTGCTCGATCAAGCCCCGAACGCCGACCCCGCCGAGATCGAGAACGTCGCCCTGTTCTCGCGCCGAGCGCGGTTGAACTACGACCACCTCCGCGCGATCGCCTTCGAGCTCGCCCAGCCCGACACGCTCTTCTCCGAGATCGTGCAGGACCTCAACATCAAGTCGATCGAACCGAGCCTGTACCGGATCGAAGCGCGCTTCCCCGACGGCAAGATCTGGTCGGAGGAAGCGGAGATGAATCTTTTCGAACGCGGCGACGTCGGCCGCACGTACGAGCTGCGCAACTCCAACCGATCGCTGTTCGCGTCATTCGTCCCCCGCGACCTCGTGTTCGAGACCGACGGCACGATCTTCGTGCCGATCGACCGGCTCGACCTCGTGGACGACGAGGACGAGGAGCCCGAGGTGTACCCGACGAGCGTGAGCCTCACGCTCGTCGGTCAGGCCGCCTACGGGTTCGGGCTCTGAGGCGGCACCGGAGACACGACAGAGGCGATGCGTCAGACACCGATCGTCTGACCCAGGAAGGCCCGCGCATACCGGTGACCGCTCGCGATCGCCAGCCGGTCGAAGTACGCATCGAGCACGGCGGTCGACGAGCGCGAGCGTCGGATCCCCGCTCCGTGCTCGTCGGCGAGATGACGGTCGAGGGCGTCGCGCAGCATCCGCACCGCCTCCGAGCGCTGCTGCGACACGGCGGCGTGGGACACTCCGAGCTCTTCGGCGATCTCCGTGACCGTGCGGTCGTCGAAGTAGATCGCCCTGATGATGCGTCTCTTGCGCTCGGGAAGGGCATCGACCGCGATGTGCAGGAGCTCCTCCCGCTCTGCGGCGATCGCCATCTCCTCCGGGAGGTACCCGGTCCAGACGATCTCGTGCACGTCGAGCACGTCCAGGCTCGTGACCGTGCGCTCGGCGTCCGCGAGCCGCTGCGTGACGGCGCTCGCGTCGATGCCCATCGCGTCGGCGATCTCGGCGACCGTGGGCGTTCGACCGAGCACACCGCCCAGCATGTCGCGGACCCGAGTGGTCTCCCTGGCCTTCGCCCTGACGTCGCGGGGAGCCCAGTCCATCGCCCGGAGCTCGTCCTTCAACGCCCAGTTGATCCGCTCGCGCGCGTAGGCGCCGAAGGGCACGCCGAGACTCTCGTCGTACTTCTCCGCCGCGCGGACCAGCGCGAAAGCGCCGGCTGCGGCGAGGTCCTCACGGGAGACGTGGGTCAGTCGCGCGGCGACAGCGGCAGTGGCCGCCCCGACGATGTGCAGGTGATCGACCACGAGTTTGTTCCGCGCGCGCAACGGCATACGGTCCCGCCTCTTTCGCTGTCAGTGCAAGCCCCCCAGCGACCCACAGCATCACCACCCCACGGCGACGAGAAACATCATTCGTGTACATGCTAGGGCCGCGCAGGGCGCGAAGAGGGACCGAACGCCGAAACGCTCGTGAATTCTCGTTTACGTTTAGATCACGATTGCTAATCGGTCGACTTGACGCGCTTGTTCACCTCGCGGGTCGCCGAGAACTTCAGCACCGTGTAGTCGTCGACCTCACCGGTTCCCTCGTCTTTCGAGAACTGCACCCGGTGACCCTTGTGGGTCTGGGGGTAGAACTTCCCGAAGTTGGTCAGGGTCACCGTGTTCCCCCGGCTCACGAGGTCGACGAGTTCGTCGATCATCGCGTTGTACGCCGTCTGTGCAGCGCCCACGGAGATCCCGCCCCGTCGCGCGAACCGCTGCACGAACTCCCTCTTGCTCACCCGACTCGTGTCGAGCGTCCTGGATGTGCTCATCTTTCCGTCCAATGGAAATGTCGCCCGTCACCGGGCGTCTTGCGCTGTACCCCACCAGCGACATCCGCCGACGCGCGCAGGTCCCAACCTCCTGCAACGTCGTCGAATCTGCCAGTACCCCAGCCTGTGCTCCTCAGAGGATAACCGCTGTTCCTTGGTATATGCGGTGAAAATCGAATTCCTCTGATCGTCGACTCATCGAGGGACCGGAACGGCTGCGAGGATCACCCTCAGCCGTCGAGCCGTACGCGGATCGGATACTCCTCGTCGTCGAGGATGATCTGCAGGGCCCGTCCTGTGGCCGGATCGAGCACGATCGGCGCTCGAAGGTTCACGTACACCCCGTCGTCCGACGGATTGGCGACGATGAGGACCCGCAGGTCGCCGTCCTCGGCCGCGCCGAGATCCGCACGCACACCGGCCGAGATGCGCGGGGCGTAGTCGTAGTCGTTGAACACGGGGTCGAGCAGGAACAGCCGGACGTCGGCATCCGTCGCACGCAGCGCGTAGAGTCCCTCGGCGCCGCCGATCGGATCCAGCGAGAAGGAGGTGTGCGGCCGCAGGCCGGGCATGGGGGCGACGAAGTCGACGGAGACGCTCGCGGTGTCGGCGGTGATGGCGGTCATCGCAGGAACTCCAGGAGGTTGGTCTGCAGCGACTTGGCCGTCACCTGCAGGGCGGATTGGAACACGAGCTCGGCGGACTGCAGACGTACGAGCACTTCGAGGCTGTCGACGTTCTCGACCTCCGTACGGCGGGCCTCCAGGTCGGTCGACACGGAGAGATTCTGTGCCATCGCCCTCTCGATCTGCACCTGACGGGCACCGGTCTCACCGCGGGCTGCGGTGAAGGCGGTGAGGCGCGCGTCGACATCGCCGAGACGCGCGCCGATGTTGGCACCGCCCCGCAACTCGGTGGCGATGTCGCGAAGCATCGCGAACGCGCTGGTCGCGCCGGATCCGAATGCCTGAGCGCCGTCGAAGTCGACGCGCACGGTCTCGTTGTCGCTGATGCGGCGCCGCACCCCGTCGTCCGCTGTACCGCTGAACGCGAAGGTCACGGGGTCGAACGCCGTCGCGGCGTCGCTGGTGCCGGCGAAGACGCTGCGACCGAGCACCGTCGTGTTCGCCTGAGACAGGAGCTCGGCGCTGATCGTCTCCAGCTCCTGCGCGATCGACTCGCGCGCGGTCGCGCTGAGCGCCCCCGAGTTCGCGCCCTGGGCCACGAGATCCCGCGCCCGGTTGAGCAGGTCGGTGCTGGCGCCGAGAGCAGTGTCGACCGTCGTGACCCAGGCCAGGCCGTCGCTGAGATTGCGCGAGAACTGGGCGACGCGCGACTGCTCGCCGTGCAGCCCGAGAGTCGTGGCTGCCGCCGCCGGGTCCTCGCTCGGGGTGCGGAAGGCCCGCTGAGAGGTCGCCTGGTGCTGCAGCCGCTCCCGGTCGACGAGGTTGCTCTGCAGCGTGCGCAGCGACTGCTGCGTCATGGTGCTGCTCGTGATGCGCCCGATCATGTTGCCTCCCGGGTCAGCGGCCGACCAGGCCGGTGCGGTTGATGAGCAGGTCGAGCGCCTCGTCGACTGCGGTCAGCACACGAGCGGCCGCCTGGTACGCGGTCTGATAGGTGAGGAGGTTGATGGTCTCCTCGTCGCCGTCCACCGAGGCGTTCGACTGCTGCGCGGTGACGGCGGCGACCGCGCCCATGTCGGCGATGTCGGCGCGCTGGCGATCTCCGGCGACGGTCACCGCGAAGCCGGTCACGAAGCTCGACCACACCGAGCTCGGGCCCGTCGTCGACGATCCCAGCGTGCTGATCCGGTCCGCGATGGTGGTGTCCTTGGCCCCGGCTCCCGGGGCGGCCAGCGCGAGATCGGCGAGTCCGGCAGGGATCACCCGGAGCCCCAGCGCGGCAGGCCCGCTCGCGTCGACCGCGAAGAAGTCCCCGCCCGGCGTGCCCGCCGACGTCACTCCCGTGCGGTGGATGTCGTTGACGGCGGTCGCAAGAGCGGACGCCGTCGCGTTGTATGCGGCCGCCACGCCGGCGAGCGTTCCGCCGTCGGCGGCAGGGCCGAGCGCGCTGATGGCGCCGCCGACCGAGCCGCCGGTGACGGCGACCGGGACGGTGGGACGGTCGGCCCAGGCGACGGTGATCCTGCCGCCGTCGGCGATCTCCCGCGGACCGCTCACGGTCAGCGCACGGCTGGCGTCGCCCGAGACGAGGGCGTTGCCGTCGACGCGGAGCGTCAGGGTGCCGTCGGCCTCGACCGCGCCCGTCGCGCCCACGGCTGTCGACAGTTGCTGGGCCAGCACGTTCCGCTGATCGATCAGCTCGTTCGCGCCGCGCCCGGAGAGCAGCGCATCGCGGATCTGCGCGTTCAGCCCGGCGACCTGACCCGCGATCGCATTCACGTCCGTGATCTGCCTGTCCACCTGACCGCGCAGGTCGGTCCACTGCCCCGCGACCGACTGGTATCCGGCCGCGATCTGGCCGACCAGCACCTCGGCGTTCGTGAGCACGACCTTCGCCGCGCCGGCATCCGGTGTGTTGGCGAGGTCGGACCACCCCGACCAGAATCGGTTCAGGTTCGCGGCGAGACCGTCGGACGTCGGCTCGGCCATCACGGCTTCGGCCTGGCCGGCCGCGGTGGCTCTCGTGACCCAGAAGCCGGACGTCCCGAGGGCGTCGCGCACGCGTGCGTCGAGCAGATCGTTGCCGAGACGGGCGACACCCGTGACTCCGACTCCCCCGCCGACGGCGAAGGTCGTCGGCCAGAGCCCGGTCGATCCCGGAGCGGACAGCGACGTCTGCTCGAGGCGCTGACGCGTGTAGCCGGCGGTGGTCTGGTTGGCGATGTTCTGCCCGGTGACGGTCATGCCCGCGCGTGCTGCGGCCAGGGCGGATTCGGCGAGCCGGAGTCCTGCGAACGACGACATCGCGGTCACACCCTCGTGTCGAGCAGCCGGGCGTCGCCGTCGCGGACGACATCGCCGGACGGGTCGTACTCGCCGGTCGGCGTGCCCAGACCCGCGATGGTCTCCTGGGTGACGCGGATAGCCGTGCGCAGGCGCTGCTCGTTGACCTTCTTCATCTGGGCGATCTCCTCGGCGAGGGATGTCATCGCTTCGAGGTGACCGGACATGACCTCGCGCCAGGCGTCGGTGGGCGCGGCATCGATCAGCTCTCGAAGCGTCGTGGCCGCCGGCACCCCCCACTCGTCGGCGACGGCGACGACGAGCGTGTCACGTGAGAGGGCGACCGTGGGCATCGCGGCCAGCACACGATCGATCTCGTTCGCGGCATGGTGGATCCAGCGATTGCGTCCGGTGGCGAGGAGCATCTGCTGCTCGTCGAGCTTGAAGAGCAGCACCTCGAGCAGATCGCGCTCTCGCATCAGCTGCATGCTCAGGTCGTGAGCGGCCACGGTTCGTCACCTCGTCAGTCGTGGTTTCCCGACGGGATTGCCCGTCATACTCCCGACTATCGCGACATCGATGTACGGGGTAACTCGGGGTGGATGGGGAGAACTCCCCATTGACACCCTCAGGGTTTCGTGGTGATCCGTGCGAGCGCGCCCCGCAGCGCGTTCTCCGCCGCTTCGTCGGACGACGTCTGCACGGCCTCCTGGTTCGCGTCGGACACGGCCAGCACGATCTCCGCACGGTTGATGCGCTTGTCGCGCGGCGCATCGATGCCGACCCGGACGCCACCCGGT
This sequence comes from Microbacterium sp. LS_15, assembly GCF_041954735.1. Lineage (NCBI taxonomy): Bacteria > Bacillati > Actinomycetota > Actinomycetes > Micrococcales > Microbacteriaceae > Microbacterium > Microbacterium sp. LS_15. The sequence goes on from NZ_JAVAYD010000001.1 coordinate 500,968, forward strand.
GTGACCGCGAGGATCGTGACCGTGATGTCGTCGCCGATCAGGATGCTCTCGTTCGCGCGCCTCGTGAGTACCAGCATGCCTTCGTCCGCCTTCCATGGCTGGCGCGCAGGAGCGCACCCAGACAAAAGTAGCGCATGATCCACTCGTAAATGAGAGGAAGGCGCGCCTACACCGCCGGACTCGGGAGCGCGGTGGGAGCGATGCGCACGACACCGACCACATCGGTCGCGAAGCCTCCGGCCCCGGCCTCGTCGTAGGACAGCACCGGAAGTCCGCGCACCTGCGCCGACAGCATCCGTCGAACGGCCGGGCGCAGCGACGGCGCGCAGACGAGCACCGGCTCCGGACCCGACTGGTCGAGCTCTGAGACGGTCCGCCGCACGCTCTCGAGAAGCTGCATCGTGGCCTCGGGGCTCAGCACGATCTGGGTCTGGCCTTCCACGGCTCGCATGCCCTCGAGCATCTGCTGCTCGAGCATCGGATCGAACATCAGGACGCGGATCCGACCGTCCTGCGCGAAGCGGGCGGCGATGGCCGGTCCGAGTGCGGCGCGCGCCGCCTCGATGAGACCCGGGGTGTCGGTCGACGTCTTCGCCCGCAGTGCCAGCGCCTCGTAGATGCGGGCGAGGTCGTTGATCGGGACCCGTTCCGACAGCAGCCCGGCGAGCACCCGCTGGATGGCCGCGAGAGAGAGCATCGCCGGCGTCAGCTCCTCGACGGTCGCGGGGCTGGACTGCGTGAGATGCTCGGTGAGCTGTCGCACGTCTTCGAGCGAGAGCAGCCTGTCCGCCTGGCTCTGCACCACGTCGGACAGATGGGTGATGATGACGCTCGCGCGGTCGATGACCGTCGCTCCCGCCATGTCGGCGGCATGCGACATCTCCGTCGGCACCCATTTGCCCTCGAGCCCGAACACCGGATCGGTCACCGCGGTACCGGGCAACTGGTCCAGCCCGGTACCGATGGCCAGCACATGTCCGCGCGGCACCGTGCCTCGTCCGACCTCGACGCCGGCGATCAGCAGCGCGTACGTCTGCGCCGGCAGATCGATGTTGTCGCGGGTGCGCACCGGCGGCATCAGGATGCCGATCTCCATCGCGAGCTTGCGGCGGAGCGACTTCACCCTGGTCAGCAGATCACCCTGACCGCCCGAGGCCAGATCGACGATGTCGGGGGCCAGCGAGATCTCGAGGGCGTGCACGCGCATCCGGTCCATGAGCTCTTCCGGGCCCTCGGCCGCCGCCTCCGCCGCTTCGAGCTGCTGGGCGTCGAGCGCCGCCGCCGTCTCCTTCGCCTCGTTCGCCCGCACCCGCGAGGCGGCGAACAGCAGCACGGCGCCGATCGCGAGGAACACCAGCAGCGGCATCCCGGGGATGAAGCCCATCGCACAGGCTGCGAGGCCGGTGATGAGGAGCGCGTTGCGCGACTGCAGCAGCTGCCGTCCCGCGGCCTGCCCCATCTCGGCCTCGGCGTTCTCGCGGGTCACGATCATGCCGGTGGACACCGCCATGAGCAGCGCCGGGATCTGGGTCACCAGGCCGTCGCCGATCGTGAGGATGCTGTAGGTCTCGAGCGCCTCGCCGACCTCCATGCCGTGCTGGACCATGCCGATGATGATGCCGCCGACGAAGTTGATGACGACGATCACGATGCCGGCGATCGCGTCGCCCTTCACGAACTTCGACGCACCATCCATCGCACCGTAGAAATCGGCCTCGGCGGCGACCTCCGCCCGCCGGGCTCGCGCCTCCGCCTCGGTGATGAGTCCGGCGTTGAGATCGGCGTCGATCGCCATCTGCTTTCCCGGCATCGCGTCGAGGGTGAAGCGGGCACCGACCTCGGCGACGCGCTCCGCGCCCTTGGTCACCACCACGAACTGGATGACCGTGAGGATGAGGAAGATCACCGCGCCGATCACCAGGGATCCGCTGATCGTGATCTGTCCGAACGCCTGGATCACCTGACCGGCGTGGGCCTCGCTGAGCACGAGTCGGGTCGACGCGACGTTGAGTCCCAGGCGGAACAGGGTCGCGACCAGCAGCAGGCTCGGGAAGACCGAGAACTCCAGCGGCTTCTTGATGAACATCGCCGTGAGCAGGATCAGCAGGGCGAACGAGATGTTGACGACGATGAGCACATCGAGCAGCGGCGTGGGGATCGGCACGATGAGCAGCAGGATGATGCCGACGACGCCGACCGGCACTGCGGCCTTCGACAGGATCTGTCCGATCATGGGTGTCTCGTTCTCTCGTGACGGTGGTTGTACGGGCTGCCGGGGTCAGAGGCCGCGGTCGCGGGTGCTCTCGAACGGCATGGTGTGGGTTCCGCGCGCCGACCCTCGACGCTTCAGGTGCTCGATGAAGGCGAGCACCTGCGCGACGGCGGTGTAGAGCTCCTCGGGGATCTCCCGCCCGAGCTCGCATGCCGAGTGCAGCGCCCGCGCGAGCGGGATGTCGCGCACCATCGGCACACCCGCCTCCTCGGCCTTCTCGCGGATCTTCTGCGCCACGACGCCCGCACCCTTCGCAACGACGCGCGGGGCGGACTTGCCCGGTTCGTACCGGAGGGCGACCGCGACATGGGTCGGGTTGACGAGGACGACATCGCTGTCGCCGACGGCGGCGATCATGCGATTGCGGCTCAGCGCGATCTGACGCGAACGACGCTGAGAGCGCACGAGCGGGTCTCCCTCGCTCTTCTTGTGCTCGTCCTTCGCCTCCTTCTTCGTCATGTGCGTGTGCTTGCGGTTGCGGCGCATCACCACGACGACGTCGATCGCGGCGAGCAGGATGCCGACGGCCACCGCGACCTGGAGCAGTGCGACCGCTCCCCCGGCAGCCTGCTCGAGGAGCCACGTGATGTTGTGGCTCCCGCTCGCCATGAGCACTGGCACGAGGCCGGACACCACGATCCACAGCGAGAGTCCGATCGCGGCCGTCTTGAGGAGCGCCTTGACTCCTTCCCAGAGCGCCTGGCGACCGAAGACGCGCTTGAGCCCGGCCACGATGTTGAACTGCTCTGCGCGCATCGGCACGCCCCGCAGGTGGATGCCGCCCTGGGCGACCGCGGTGGCTGCGGTGGCGAGCAGCACGACGAGGAGCGTCGGCAGCAGCACTCCTCCGAGTGACGCGATCGCCGCACTCAGCGCGTCCATCGCGGCTCCGTCGGCGGGGTTCCGCGCGACCTGCGAGACGCGGAGGAAGAGATCGGTGGTGACCTGGGTTCCCGCGGCGACCGTCGGCACCATCATCACAGCCGCGGCCCCGATGCACACCCATGCCGTGAAGTCCTGACTCCGCCCGATCTGGCCTTTGCGACGCGCGTCCCTGAGCCGCTGCTCGGTGGCCTTCTCGGTGCGTTCCCCGGTGTCGACGTCGCTCACCGCGTCACCCCCACGAGCAGCCGGGCGGCGTCCTCGGCGATCGCCGCGACCACACTGGGGAGCGCGGCGTACACGAAGCCGACCAGCACCAGCGTGAGTCCGATCTTCACGGGGAAGCCCATCGCGAACGCGTTGAGCGCCGGCGCGACCCTGGTGACGAGACCGAGACCGACGTCGGCGAGGAACAGGACGATGAGCAGCGGTCCGGCGATCTGCACCGCGCTGAGCATCATCTGGCCGGTCGCGCCGACGAGCGCTTCGGCGGGGCTCGACAGATCGATGACGCCGGAGACCGGGATCGCGTCGAACGAGCGGAAGAGCCCGCCCAGGACGAGCTGATACCCGTCGGATGCGAACAGCAGCAGCAGCGCCGTCATCTGGAACAGGCGGGTGAACTGCGCGCCGTTGATCGCCATTCCCGGGTCGAACGCCTGCGCCAGCTGGAACCCGCCGAACGTGTCGACCAGGTGACCGGCTCCCTGGATCGCGCTGAACAGCACCATCACGAGGAAGCCGAGCAGCGCCCCCGTGAAGGCCTGTCCGACGAGGGCGAGCAGGAAGCCCCCGGTATCGAGGCGCTCGTACCCCACCGTGACCACGGGCGAGACCGCGAGGGCGAGACCGGCGCCCAGCATCGCGCGGATGCGCATCGGGATGGTGGCGTGACTGAACGGCGGCGCCAGCACGAGGAAGGCCGTGATGCGCACACAGGCGAGCGCCGTGGCCTCGAGCCACGTGAAGTCGATGGGGATGTTCATCATCCGCCGTTCAACAGGCCGGGGATGCGGGCGAACATCTCGTTCGAGAAGGCGATGAGCTCGGCGATCATCCAGTGCCCGCTCACGAGCAGCGCGATGCCCACCGCGACGAGCTTCGGCACGAAGGAGATCGTCATCTCCTGCACCTGGGTGATCGACTGCAGCAGCGAGATCGCGAATCCCACGACCAGCGCCGTGATGAGAAGCGGTGCGCACAGCTTCGCACCGAGGATGAGGGCGGCCTGCCCGATGTCGATGACGGCTTCGGGACTCATCAGCCGCCCCCGCTGTAGGACTGGACGAGGGCGGTGATGATCATTCCCCAGCCGTCGATGAGCAGGAACAGCAGGATCTTGAACGGCAGCGAGATCATCACCGGCGGGAGCATCATCATGCCCATCGACATGAGGGCGCTGGCCACGACGAGATCGATGACGAGGAACGGCACGAAGATGACGAACCCGATCAGGAAGGCCGCACGCAGCTCGCTGATCATGAATGCCGGCACGAGGGTCTGCAGCGGGATGCTCGCCGCGTCGGTCGGGTTGTCGAGCTGGGCCGCGCGGTGCATCAGGGCGATGTCCTCCTCGCGCGTGTACGACAGCATCCAGTCGCGCAGGGGTGCCTGGGCGAGCTCGAACGCCTGCCCGAAGTCGATCTGCCCGGCGGTGAACGGGCTCACGGCGACGGCGTTGATGTCGGTGAGAACCGGCCACATGATGAACAGCGTCAGGAACAGGCTGAGGCCGGCGAGCACCTGGTTGGGCGGGATCGACGGCAGGGAGAGCGCGTTCCGGGTCAGCGCCAGCACGACGAAGATCTTCGTGAAGCTCGACATCATGAGCAGCAGCGCCGGTGCGACGCTGAGGACGGTGATGCCGAGCAGCGTCATGATGCTGTCGGACGGCGTGCCGTTGATGCCGTTGATCGTGACACCGCCGCCGTCGCCCGTCTCGGAGGACACGGCAGCGTGCGCATCCACCGCCCCGAGCACGATCATCGCGGCGGCCAGTCCGGCCGCGACGAGCGCGATGGTCACGAGCCTCCGGTACGCGTGCGCACGCCGGCGCCGCTCGAGCGCACGCGGCGCGGAGAGGGGCACGACTGGGGACACGGCGGCACTCCGAGAATGGGTGTCGTGGCCGATCCGTAGCCGAGGGGGCGAGCTATCCGTGCTCGCAGACGACTATCGCGACAGAGCGCGCCGAGCGTAACCCGCGCGACGGTCTCAGGCGACGGAGCGCAGCGCCCGGTCGACGATGTCGTCCGGAGGGGTGCTCGGTGTCTCCTCGACGGCCGAGGCGGACTCGTCCTCGGCGACCGGGGCCTCCTGTGTGTCGACGACGCTGACGCCCTGCTCGGTCACGCCGAGCACGTAGCGGATGCCGCCGAACTCGGCCACGACGAGCTGCGCGCGACCGCCGAGCCCCGAGCGCGCGACGACGGTGATCTTCTCCGGACGGGCGCGGCGCACCGGGGCCGGCCGGGGTGCACGCGTCCGCGCGACCCCGGTGAGCCTCTTGGGCATGAGCCCGGCGAAGGGGCTCGCGCCCGTCGACTGACTCTTCTGCAACCGCTTGCTGAGGAAGACGAGCAGACCGAGCACGGCCGCCAGCGCGACGATCGCGCGCACCGCGACGAGCAGATCGTCCACGGCTACACGACCTCGGCGCCGTCGAGGATCCGCTCCACACGGATCGCGAAATCGCCCTCGGCGACCACGACCGTGCCGTGGCCGATCAGCCGTCCGTTGAGCTTGATGTCGGCGGGAGAGCCGGCCGCGCGGTCCAGCTCGACGACGCGCCCCGGCTCGAGCGACAGCACGTCTCGCACCGGCATCCGCGTGCGTCCGATCTCGACGACGAGCTCCATCTCGACGCCAGCGATGCGGCTGAGTCGCTGCGGTCCGGCCGATCCAGACGGCTGCGCCCCGTCGATGCGCACGGCGGCGCGGGCCACGACGGCGCCGGCGGCGTCGACCAGGTCGAACACCTGCGTCCCCGCGTCCGTGAAGACCGACGCAGCCGGTACGAGCTCGCCGTCGCCCAGCGCGCCAGACCCGAGCACCACCACGGCGGCCTCGAAGATCGGATGCAGGCGGTCGGCGAGCGGCGCGGTCGCCGATCCGTCCTCGAGCTGGGTCGGGTCGACCACCTGGATCGCGATGCGCGCACCCGGCGTTCCCGTGAAGGTCACGGCGACGGCATCCCCGACGGCGCCCGGATCGGTCGAGGGGGCGGGGATGACGGGGAAGCCGAACGGCATCCTGCCGGCAATCGCCGCAGCGACGGCGGTCTCGTGGAAGGTGCTCATGCGTGGTTCTCCTCGGGGGTGCTGGTGATCAGGCAGGTCAGCCGGGAACCTCGGCTGCCGGGGGTCGCGAAGCCGATGGTCGTGCGGTCTGCGACGAGTTCGTAGGGGCGCGTCTCGGGGTGCGGGAGCCGCAGGAGGTCGCCCGGGGCGAGATCCAGCACCTCTCCTGCTCCTATCGTGATCGGTGCGAGACGCAGGGTGACCTCGAGCGGGGTGTTGCGCACCTGTTCCAGGGTGTGCTCGGCGGCGTGCGCCGTCGCCGCGTCGGAACCGGACGCGGCGAGGCGGTCGACCACGGCGGATGCCGGCAGCATCACCGTGGCGGTCGTCTCCACATCGCCGAGACGCAGGGAGTATCTGGCGACGATCACGGCCGCCGCCCCGGAGATCACCTGCATGTACTGGGGGTTGTAGTGCACGGCCGAGAAGCGCGGCTCGCCGGGGAGCAGTCCGTCGAGGCTGGCGTGCAGATGCTCGAACGTGCCCTCCATGAGGTGCCGCACGAGGGCGAGCTCGATCGGCGTGAACGTGCGCGCGGCAGGGAGCGACGTGCTGCGCCCTCCCATCATCTGCACCACCCACAGCAGTGCGCTGTCGAGTCCGAACTGCACGACGCACGGCTCCTCGCGCCCAGGGAGGGACCCGGCCACCATGGCGGTCGTGCCGGGCAGCGTCTCCGCGTACTCCTCGTACGAGATCAGCTCGACCCGTTCGAGCGCGAGGTGCGCCCTGACCCGCACCTTGGCCGTGAGCTGCGACGACCACAGGCGCGCGAAGGACTCGAACGCGGCCTCCAGGTGCCGCGTGCTCTCGCGGTCGAGCTGCGTGGGTCTGCTGAAGTCGTAAGCCGGGTAACGGGTCGCGGGGTCGTCGAGCACGGCTGCGGACATATGGGGCTCCTGGGCTGTGGTGGTCATCGGATCAGCCCGTTCCGGCGGCCGAGGCGAGGGCGGGGATGAGGGCACGCACCTGATCCTCCTCGGAGGACTCGACGACGATGTCGACGCGGCGGTTGCTGGCCAGCGCCTCGGGCGCGTCGCCCTGGGCGATGGGCCGGGTGTCGGAGAACGCCGTCGCCTTGACCCGTGCGCCCGCGATGCCCTCGTGCTCGACGAGGAAGCGCGCGACCTGGGTCGCGCGCCCGCCCGACAGCTCCCAGTTCGTCGCGAACGGATAGGCGGAGACACGGTGATCGGCGTGCCCCTCGATGCTCACCTGGTTGTCGACCGAGGTGAGGACGTCGCCGATCGAGTCGAGCACGGCATCCGCCTTGCCGGAGAGCGCGGTGCTGTTGTCGCCGAAGAACGTCTCCGCGCCGACGAGACCGACGCGCAGACCGCGTTCGTCGATCACGAACGACACGGTGTTCTGCAACCCTTGCGCGGTGAGCGCCTCGAGCATGCGGTTGCGGAGCTCTTCCAGCGACTCGTACTCGGCGTTCGCGCGCGCCTGCAGGTCGATCACCCCGTCGTCGTCGCGCAGCTCCGGCGGCACGACGACGCCCTCCGCGGTGTCGGCCGCTCCACCCGGCTTCTCCTCCTGGCCGAACCCGGTCGCCAGGCTGTTGGCCAGCAGCTCGAACTTCGTCGCATCGACGTTCGAGACCGCGAAGAGCACGATGAACAGGCACATGAGCACCGTGACCATGTCGGCATAGGACACGGCCCAGCGCTCGTCCGGCTCGTCGTGCGAGTCGTCCGCGTGACCGCGACCGCGCGCGCGACGGGCCGTGCTCACGTGTCCTCCCCCAGCGGATCGGACGATGCCTTCGCCTTCTTCTCCTTCGGACGCACCGTCGACATGGCCTCGAGACGTTCCTTGAGCAGGTGCGGCGCGCTGCCCGCCTGGATCGCGAGCATCCCCTCGGCGACGAGGGTCATGCGCTCGAGTTCGACGGCGCCGATGCGGTTCAGACGGCCGGCGATCGGGTTCCAGATGAAGTTGGCCGAGAGCAGACCCCAGAGCGTCGCGACGAAGGCGGCGGCGATCATGGGGCCGAGGTGATCGGGCTCGTCGAGCTTCTCGAGCACGTGCGTCAGCGACACGACCGTGCCGACGATGCCGATCGTCGGCGCGTACCCGCCGAGCGACGCGAAGAATCGGGATGCGACGCGGGTGCGCGAGGACGCCGCCTCGATCTCGTCGTCCATCACGGTGCGGAGGTCTTCCGCGTCGGTGCCGTCGGCGAGAGCCTGAAGGGCCTGGCGGGTGAAGTCGTCCGGCGCCCCGTCGAGCTCCTGCTCGAGCGCGAGCAGGCCCTCGCCGCGGGCCTTCTCGGCATAGCCGACGAGGAACGGGATGACTGCCTCCGGAGTCATCCGCGGACCGCGCACCATGCGTCCGAGGCTGGCGGCGGCGAGCTTCGTGTCGCGCAGGGTGTGGCTGGCGATGCCGACTCCGATGGTGGAGCCGAGCACGAGGATCATCGGCGCGGGGATCAGGAGCGCCTGGAAGCTCGCGCCCTCCATCGTGATCATCGCCACGAGGGCGCCGAACGCGACGATGACGCCGATGATGAATGCGGGATCCACGATCAGACCTCGGCCCGTCCGTCAGCCGGCTGCGGAATGAACGGCGCTCCGGTCATCGCCTGCGCCGCGCTCAGCACCCGCGCCCGATAGGTGACGATCAGGTCGATCACCGCATCCATGCTCTCCGAGATCACGTAGACGTGGCCGTCGATCATGTGCAGGGTCGTGTCGGGCGACTCCTGAATGCGCTCCACGAGGTCGGGGTTGACCGCGAACCTCGTGTGGTCGAGGCGGGTGACGGTGATCATTCGGGGTCTCCGGACGGGCGAGGGAGGGAGTCTGCTCCGACTATCGCGACGAGGCCCGCCGCGGGTAACCACGACGGCTTCTCCGCCGACCCACCCCTCTCGCGTCGGCCGCAACAGGGGTGGGTCGCGCGAAAAGGGGTGGGTCGGCGGTAGAGGGCGGTAGAGGGCGCGGCGGAGGGCGCGGCAGAGGGCGCGGGGGTGGGAACGGGGATCAGCGCTTGAGCTGGGTGAGCTCCTGCAGCACCTCGTCGCTCGTGGTGATGATGCGGGCGTTCGCCTGGAATCCCCGCTGGGCCACGATGAGGTTCGTGAACTCCTGCGACAGGTCGACGTTGCTCATCTCGAGGAATCCCGACTGGAGGTTTCCGAACCCGGCCTGCCCCGGCTCGCCCATGCGCACCGCACCGGAGTTCACGGATGCACGGTAGGAGGAGTTGCCCGCCTTCTCAAGCCCCTCGGGGTTGTCGAACACCGCCATCGCGATCTTCGCGAGGGTCTGCGTCGCCCCGTTGCTGAATGTGCCGACGATGGAGCCGTCACCCGTGATGCTGTACGACTTCAACGTGCCGGCTGCCGCTCCGTTCTGCTCGGTGACCGCGACGGTCGAGAGGGTCGCGTAGCCGGTCACCGTGGTGAGGTCGACGGTCACGGTGTCTGCGACGAGGGTGAGACCGGCCCCGGTCTGCTTGCCGTCGGTGAAGGCCAGGGTGCCCGTGGCGCCGCTGATCGGCTCGGTGACGTCCCATCCGGCGGCGGTGCGGGTGAAGGTCAGGCTCAGCGTCGACGGAGTGCCCTGCGCGTTGTAGACGGTGACGTCGCGCACCAGCACGTCGCCGGTCGCGGCCGTCGACGGCAGGTTTCCTGCGACGGTCGCCTCGGTGGTGGCGATCGCGGGGGCGACGGCGTCGAGCGGGAGCACGATGTTGCCCGCGGCCCCGCCGGTGTTGACGACGCCGTTCTGCGCAGCCCAGCCCTGCACGATCGAGCCGTCGGCGGTGACCATCTTGCCGGTCGGATCGAAGGTGAAGCCTCCGGCACGGGTGTACAGGGTCTCGCCGCCCGAGCGGACGGCGAAGAAGCCGTCACCCGCGATCATGAGGTCTCCGCCGCGGCCGGTGGCCTGAGCGGAGCCCTGCGCGAAGTTGGTGCGCACGCCGGCGACCTGCACGCCGAGACCGACCTGCGCGGGGTTTCGTCCGCCGACCTGGTCGTCGGGGATGCCGGGGTTGCCGATGAGCTGCGAGAGCGAGTCCTGGAACAGCACGGACGAGCCCTTGAAGCCCGCGGTGTTGACGTTGGCGATGTTGTTGCCGGTGACGTCGAGCATCGTCTGGTGCGAGCGAAGCCCGGAGATCCCGGAGTAGAGCGAGCGAAGCATGGAGTTCTCTCTTCCTGTGTGAGACGGAGGTCAGGCGGCCGGGGAGGCCGGTGCGGTCGTGGAGGTGACGCCGGTGATGGCGTCGAGTGCGATGGTCTTGTCGCCGATGGTCACCTGGGGCACGGGCCCGTCGAACGACACCTTCGTGACGATCCCGGTGACGGCCTTGCCGTCGGCGTCCTTGTACGACGCCTCCTGCCCGATGAGCGCGGTCGCGGCCTGGCGCATGTTCAGGGCGAACGCCTCGGTGCCGTTGGCCGCGAGGGCGGTGAGCTGCTCCATCATGGCCAGCTGGGTGGTCTGGGCGATCATCTCGTTGGTGTCCATGGGGTTGGACGGATCCTGATGCGTCAGCTGGGTCACGAGCAGCTTGAGGAACACCTCCCCGTCCATGACCTGCTTGCGTGCGGCGGGGTCGGTCGTGCTGCCGGTGTGGATCGAGCTCGTCGCGTCGATCGTCGGGGATGCGGTGATGGGCGTGGTCATGGCGTCCTCTCAGGCCAGGATGTCGAGGCCGACGGCGGCCGGGTCGCGGTCTGTCGGTGCGGAGGCGACGGGCGCTGACGCAGCCTCGTGGCGCGGCGCGTGCGGGGAGGAGTCGGATGCCGTGCCGCGTCCGTTCGACGTGCCGCCCTCCGCTCCCCCGCCTCCGAGCGGCGGGGCGTTGCGGTCGGCGCCGGCGTCGGACGCGGCGCCCTGGGCGATGCTCAGCGAAGCGTGCGGCATCGCCGCGGCCAGGTCGCGCCGCAGGTCGGTGACGATGGCGCGGAGCGCATCGCGCCCGGCATCCGTCGCTCCGATGAGTTCGACCCGCACGTCGCCCGCCTGTCCGATGTGCGCGCGCACGGTGACGGGTCCGAGCGTGTCGGGGTTCACGGTCATCGTCAGCTGGTGGGTGCCGGAGGGTCGCTGCGCGATGCTGACGACGACCGGCGACACCTGGGCCGCGACAGCGCGTGGGGCTGGCGCCACGTCGGCAGGGGCGTCCGTCGGCGCGACCCCGAGGGATGCCGTGGGGGCGGCGACCGGCGATACGGCGACGACCGCCGAGGAGACGGATGCTGCGGGGGGCGCCGGTCGATCGACGGCTGGCGCGCGATCGAGGGAGACCGCACGGTCTGCGGGAACCGAGGATGCCGAGGTCTCGGCCGTCCGGCGAGCGTCCGCGTCGACGGGCGCGGGGGCGTCGCCGGAGACGCGGGGCGCGGGGGCGGCCGTCGGCACCGGCGCGGACGGCGCGGCGGAGATCCTCTCCGGGCCGCGGAGCGGATCGGCGTCCGGGGTCGTCGGGCGTGCGGCATCCGCACCGTCGGACCGTGCGGGCGCATCGGCCGCGGGGTCGGCCGACGTCGGTGCCGTGGAGCCGACCGAAGCCGTCGCGGCGGCCTGATCGGTGATCGAGGACAGGCCGGGTGCGGACGGGTGCGCCCCGGGCGCGGAGCCGTCCGTGCGCGCGGATTCGACAGCTGGGTCGTCGGTGTCGAGGCGTACTCCGGCATCCGACGGGTCCGCCTCCTCCGCCGCAGGCTCTCCCCCGTCGATCGTCGGCAGCGCCAGGAGCAGGGCGAGCGCCGCGGACACGAGCCCGGCGCCCTTCTCGCCCTCGGTCTCCTCGCCGACCGGAACCGCGCCCGCATCCGTCGTCCCGTCGACGGGATCCGACGACACCTGCTCGGCGGAGAACGTCTCGCCCGCCGCGTCGAGGGCGTCTCCGAATCGCGACCCGGCGTCGGCCGACGATCGCCCGGGCGACTCGACGGGAGCGGATGTCGCGAGGAGTGCGTCGGTCAGCGTCACGGCGCTCATGCGGCGCTCCCCGCGGGGCGACGTCCGCGGACGGTGGCCGTCTCGTCGAGAGCGGCCTGCTCGGCGGCGAGCTCCTCGCGGCGCTCCTCCGCCCGGTGCGCGGTCTCCAGGCGCTCAAGGCCCTTGAGCTCACGACGCGCTTCGACGTGCGCGGCCTTCGCCTCCGTCTCGGCCTCGCGGCTCAGCTGAGCGAGCGACTGCAGATCACCCAGGGCGCTGCGCCCCGCGGCCCGAGCGGCGGCCATCGCCATCAGCGTCGCCGCGTCGTCGACCTGACTGCTGATCTCGGAGAGGCTCACGGCGCCGGCCCGGACGGCCGTCTCCGCCCGGTGCCGCTCGCTGCTCGCCCGGGACAGCTCTTCTGCGGCGATGCGCTCCTGGGCGCCGCGCACGCGAAGCAGGCCGGAGAGGGAGAAGGTCATGGGATCAGTCCTCCGAACGCGTCGGTGAGGGCAGCCAGCCGCTGCCAGGAATCGTCGGACGTGCTGAGCTCGTCCATGCTCTGCATGAGGAACGCGCCGATCGCGGCCTCGTTCGTGAGCGCGGCGTCGACCAGCGGGTTCGCTCCGGGGCGGTAGGCGCCGATGTCGATGAGGTCGTTGGCCGAGCGCCGGGCGGCGAGCACGCTGCGCAGCGCCACGGCATCCTCGCGCTGGGATGGTGTGGTGATCTTCGAGACCACCCGCGACACGGAGCCGAGCACGTCGACCGCCGGGAAGTGTCCGCGCACCGCGAGGGACCTGTCGAGCACGACGTGTCCGTCGAGGATGCCCCGGGCGGCGTCCGCGATCGGCTCGTTGTGGTCGTCGCCGTCGACGAGCACGGTGTACAGCCCGGTGATCGATCCGCGCGTGCCCGCGCCGGCGCGCTCCAGGAGACGCGCGAGAACCGAGAACGTCGACGGCGGATACCCGCGGGTGGCCGGAGGCTCGCCCGCGCTGAGACCGATCTCGCGTTGCGCCATCGCGACGCGCGTGAGCGAATCCATCATGAGCACGACGTCGAGCCCGTCGTCGCGGAACTGCTCGGCGATGCGCGTCGCGACGAACGCCGACCGCAGACGAGCCATCGCCGGCTGGTCGGAGGTCGCGACGACCACGACCGACCGCGCGAGGCCCTCGGGGCCGAGGTCGTCCTCGATGAACTCCCGCACCTCGCGGCCGCGCTCGCCGACGAGGGCGATCACGTTCACATCGGCGCTCGAGCCGCGCGCGATCATCGACATCAGCGAGGATTTGCCGACGCCCGATCCGGCGAACAGTCCGAGTCTCTGGCCGGTGCCGACCGGCGTCATGGTGTCGAGCACCCGCACGCCCAGCCCCAGCTGGCGATCGATCCGCTGTCTGTCGAGGATGCTGGGCGGCGTGTTGTCGAGCGACACGCGCTCGGCCGTGGCGTCGATCGGCCCCTTCCCGTCGATCGGGCCACCGAGTCCGTCGAGCACCCTCCCGAGCAGCGACCGCCCCGTGGGCACCTGCAGCGGCGCGCCCGCATGACGCACGCGGGCCCTCGCGGTGATGCCGCTCAGTCGACCGAGGGGCATGCAGCGCGATGCGTCGCCGTCGACGGCGACGATCTCGGCATCCACGGCGCTGCCGTCGACCGTGTCGATGCGCACGCGGTCTCCGACGGCCGCCTCGATGCCGAGCACCTCGACGCCGAGACCCACGACGGCCTTCACCGTGCCGGAGCGCTCGGGGCGCGCCGCGTGGAGCGCGCGGCGCCAGGATGCCGTGGCGACCGTCACAGCGCCTCCTCCGGGGATCCCTCGTCGACCCCGCGCAGAACGGATCGCGCCCGGGCGAAGGCCGGCCCGATGCGGGCGTCGACGCTGCCGTCGCCGATGTCGACGATCACTCCCCCGTCGTCGACCGAGGGAGAAGAGGTGATCTCGAGGTCGCTCATGGTCGTGAGCGCGTCGGCGTCCCGCAGGGTCACGACATCGCGCTCGCTGAAGACGACGCGCGTCCAGCGGGTCTGCGGAACCGCGTCGAGCGCGCGGCGGAGAGCGTGCGCGGCGGACCGCGCGGGGTCGGCGAGCTCGACGCCGACGATCTCGACCGCGAGTTCCAGGGCCAACTCCTCGATGAGCGCCGCGTCGAGCGAGGCGACGTCGTCGATGCGCTGCGCCAGAGCGGACTGCGCGTCGCGCACGGCATCCGCCGCCGACTGCGCGCGCTCCGCGAACGCCTGCTGCAGCGCGGTCATGCGGAGCGCGTTCTCCTCCTGCTCGACGCGCGCCTGCTCGAGGGCGATCCGGCGCCCCTCGGCGAACCCCTCCGCGTACCCGCGGGTGCGCGCACGATCGGCCTCGCCGCGGAGGTCGATCGGCGTCTCGCCGACCCGCGGCACCGCGAGCGGCGTGAAGGCGGAGTCGAGCACGGTGCGCTCCTCGGAAGTCGAAGAGAGGGCCAGTCCATGGTCCGGAGGTCGAGCTGTCCGTGCTCGCTGCCCACTATCGCGACGCCCGGACCCGTCGGTAACCACTCCGGACTCACTCGATGAGCTCATCCTCGTCCTCGCGCGAGATCGTGATCTCCTCCGCTGCCTCGAGCTCGCGGATCACCCGCACGATCTCGGCGCGGGCCTCGTCGACCTGGCGCATCCGCACCGGTCCGAGCACGCGGGTCTCCTCGGCGAGGTTCTCCTTGTTGCGCTCGGTCATGTTGCTGCTGACCTTGTCGACGATCGGCTCCTCCGCACCCTTGAGCGCCAGCGCGAGCACCCGGAGGTCGAGACCGCGGAGCACGCGCTGCGCATCGCGATCCTCGAGCCGGGCGATGTCGGCGAACGTCACCATGCGGCTGCGGATGTCCTCGGCGAGGAGGAGGTCACGCCCCTCCAGACTCGCGAGCAGCGACTTCTCCAGCGCCTGATCGGAGCGGTTGATGATCTCGACCAGCGGCTGCACTCCCCCGATCGACTCGTGGTTGTCGCGCATGGCGAAGACTCCGGTGCGCGACCGCAGCGAGTCGGCGACGATCGAGATCGCCTCCTGCGTCGCGGTGCCCATCGTGGCGATCGCCTGCGCGACGTCAGTGCGCAGCGGGTCCTGCAGCGCGGCGAGCACGGCGGCGGCGCGGTCGGCCTTGAGGTTGGCGAGCACGACCGCGACCGTCGTCGGCAGCTCGCCCTCCAGCACGGTCGCGAGCTGTGCGGGGTCCGCGGCGTTGAGGAAGTCGAACGAGACGGTGCCCTGCGACATCACCCGCCCCACCATGCCGACGGCCTTCTCCCGGCCGAACGCGGTCTCCAGCAGACCGGTGGCGAGCTCCTGCCCGCCTCGGGACGGCACCGACCCGCCGTTCGCGATCCGACGGAAGTCGCCGAGCGCTCGCGCGGTCGCGGCGACGTCGACGCCGCCGAGCTGGGTCAGCTCGGCGGCCAGCATCTCGGATCTCTCCTCGCCGAGATGCCGCAGCACCTCCGCGCTCGCTGCGCGGTCCATGTTCATCAGCACGATGGCCGCCTTGCGAAGCCCCGACATCTCGGGCGCGGCCGCCGGCACCGCCTCAGCCTGGGCCGTCGACATCTCGACCGTGTCCGCCTGGGCGTCGAGCATCTCCGTCAACAGGCTCATACCTTCGCCTCATCCATCAGGTCGGCCAGCGCACCGGCGATCGACTCCGGCTCGCGCCGGGCGAGGTCGTCGATCTCGCGACGGCGCCGCTCGACGAGGACCTTGTCCGGCTCCGGCTCGTCGTCGAGATCGACGACGGCGGACGGCAGCAGCTTCGTCGGAGCGGGCAGCGGAATGGCATCCGGGTCCTTGAGGTCGCGCAGCGATCGCAGCTTCTGCTCCTCGTCCTCCGTCACCGTGGCGAAGTACTCGATCGGCCCGTCGTCGGTGTAGAGGACGCGACGCTTCATCCTGCGCCGCACCGCGAGGAAGACGACGAGGATGACGACGGCGAGCAGGATCGCTCCGCCGATGATCGCCGAGCGCAGCAGCTCCTGCTGGAACTGCGCCGCCCGCTCCTCCTCCGCCGCGGCGAGAGCAGTCTGCGCCGCCGTCGCCCCGGAGGTCGCGAACTCGACGAACTCGACGGCGATCTCGTCTCCTCGTTCGACGTCGATGCCCGCAGCGGAGGCGACGAGCGACTCGATCTGCGCGGCGCTCACCCCGGTGACCTCGCCGCGGTTCACGGCGATGCTGACGGTCTGCCTCGTGACCTCGCCGGCGGGGGTGACGGTCTTCTCGGTGGACTTGTTGACCGCGTTGCTGCGCGAGGTCTCCTCGAACTCGTACTCGCCGTCGCCGTTCGCGTTGTTCGGCACGGCGATGTTGTCGGGGCCGAGCACTCCGGTGTTCCCGCCCGGCCCGCCGCCGGTATAGGTCTCGGTCTTCGTCTGCTCCGAGGGGCTCAGGTCGCCGTCCGGCGCGGAGTAGGTCTCGTCCATCCGCTCGGAGGTCGAGTTCGCCACGTCGGCCGACACGGTCACCGTCGCGTTGCCCGGTCCGACGATGGTTTCGAGCATCCTGCTCACCGACGCCGCGACCTTGGCCTCGTGCTCGGTGGCCTGCTTCGAGGAACTGCCGGCGACTCCGGCGCCGACCGCCGACAGCACCCGGCCGTTCTGGTCGGTGACTGCGACGTCCTCGGGCGTCATGCCGGGCACCGCGGCGCTCGTGAGGTGCACGATCGCCTCGATCTTCTCGTCGCTCAGCGTGGAGCCGTTCCGCGTCTGCACGAACACCGACGCGGTCGGGTTCTGCTTCTCCGAGACGAAGACGCTCTCCTCCGGGATCGCGAGCTGCACGGAGGCCATCGAGATGCCGTCCATCGCGCCGATCGTGCCGGCGAGCTCACCCTCGATCGCACGCTTGTAGGTCACCGACTGCTGGAACTCGCTCGCGGTGACGCCCATCTTGTCGAGCAGCGTGTAGCCCTCGCTCGTGTCGCCGGGGAGGCCGGCGGATGCCGCGGCGAGCCGCTGCGCGTACACCTGGTCGTCGGGCACGAGGATCGTCGACCCGCCCTCCGCGAGCTCGTAGTCCACTCCGGCGGACTTCAACTGCTCGACGACGGCCGAAGCGTCGCCCGCGCTCAATCCGGTGAACAGAGGACTCATCTGCGGTCTGGTGAGCCAGGCTCCGAGCGCGACGGCGCCCATCACGAGCAGCGCGACGCCGATCACGGCGATCGTGCGCTGAGCGACGGAGAAGCCGGAGACGACCTGCTTGGCGCGGCCGTAGTACGTGGTCAGCACCTTCGGCATGTCAGGCCTGCATCCTCATGATGTCGTTGAACGCGGCGACACTGCGGTCGCGCACCGCGACGACCAGGTCGAGCGTGACCGATGCGCGAGCCGAGGCGATCATCGCCTGGTGGATGTCCTGCAGATCGCCGGTCACGGCCTGCACCGCGAGCTCGTTCGACGTCGACTGCAACTGCTGGAGGTTCTCGACGGCGCCGGTGAGCGAGGTCGCGAAGGCGCCGGCGGAGGCCGACCCGGCGGCGTCTGGCGCGGTGGGCTCGAAGCTCAGGGCGCCGAGGGGGCTGACGCCGGCGGCCGAGACGGGGGCGATCGGGGTGCTCATCAGCTGCGTCCGATCTGCAGGGCTGCCTCGTAGGTCGACTTGGCGCGGTCGACGACCGCGGCGTTCGCCTCGTACCCGCGCTGGGCGATGATGAGCATGCTCATCTGGTCGCCGAGGTCGACGTTCGGGTACTGCACGTAGCCGTCCTCGTTCGCGTAGGGGTGCTCGGGGTCGTACACGAGCTTCGGCGTCGCCTCCGACTCGACGACTCCCGCGACGTAGACACCGGGGCTGTCGGTGCCGGCCTGCACGGTCACGAGACGCTCGCGGAACGCCTCCTGCCCGGGAGGCGTGGCGGTGTTCACGTTGGCGATGTTGTCGCTGACCGCGTCGAGCCACTTGCGGTGCGCGGTCAGACCCGTGCCGGCGATGCCGATCGCGTCGAAGGTCATGCCGACGCCTGCCCGATGGCCTTCGAGATCGACGCGGCCTGCCCGCCGATCGCCTGGCTGGCGAACTGGAACCGCAGCACGGTGTCGATGTTCGACAGCGTCTCGGTGTCGAGGTTGACGTTGTTGCCGTTGAGGCGGGTGGGTTCGAGCGAGCGCTGCACGGTCGGTGAGACGGTGCCGCTGCCGCTGTCGACGGCCGCACGCAGCTCGTCCTCGAAGCGGACGCGCTTGGCGTGGTAGTCGGGGGTGTTGACGTTGGCGATGTTCTCGGCGATCGAGCGCTGTCGCAGGGCCAGCCCGTCGAGTGCGCTGATGAGCGCGGAGGAGGTGACGGATTCGAGCACGGTGGTACTCCGGACGTTCGTGGGAGAAGCCGATCCGTGGCCAATCGTCGAGCTATCCGTGCTCGATGCCGACTATCGCGACACGCGACCCGTGCCGTAACCCCATCAGCCCTGCACGTCGAGATACGCCGGCGCGTCGGCCGAGACCGTCGGCACCCGCCGCAGCGCGGCGAGCTCCCTTGTCACGTTCGCGCGCGACACGGCGAGGCCGTCGATCATGAGCTTCTGCCGCGCGAGCACGGCCTCGGCGCGCTCGCGGAGCTCCTCCGGAACCGGTCCGGCGGGAGCGTCGAACGCGTCGTCGTCGAGTTCCCCGTCGGCGGCGTCGAGCGCTCGCTCGAACCGATCGAGAACGGTGAGCCAGGCGCGCAGGTTGTCGCTCACGGCGGTCAGGCCAGCGCGGATGCGCTCATCGTAGGAGCGGACGTCAGCTCGTCCGCGGCCTGACGCCACGCGTCGCGCAGCGGCGCGACGATCCCGCGGCACTCGGCAGTGGCATCGCCGTCGTGAGACAGGTTCGCCGCGATCAGACGTCCGTTCAGGTAGGTGTACACGGCCCGCAGCTGGTCCGCGCCGTCCCAGGCGTCGGTGAGTGTCTCGCTGAGCTCCGACACGATCCACTGCGCGTGCGTGAGGTGCGTGCCCGCGGCGACCCAGTCCTGCGAGGCTTGCGCCGCGGCGGCGCGATCGATGTCGACGAGCAGCCGGTCGTACAGCAGGATGAGCAGTCGCTCGGGCGAGGCGGAGGCGACCTGCTGCTCGAGGTACTGCTGCTTCGCGCGGTCGAGGTTGGTGATGGGCATCGTGGGATCTCCAGGGGTGCGGGAAGTCGGCCGGTCAGGAGGAGGACTTGGGGACGAGTCCGGCGAGCTGCGATTCGAGCCAGGAGGACTGCGACTGCATCTTCGACAGCTGCACCTCGAGCTGCGCGTACGTGCGCTCGAGAGTGGCCCGTCGCTGTTCGAGACGGACGTCCCACCGCTCGACCTGGGTCTTGAGCGTCTTGACCTCGGTCTCCTGTCCGGTGATGCGTTGGGTGAGCAGCCCGTCGTACTTGTCGGAGTACTGGTCGGTCACGCCCTCCAGGCGAGCGCCGACGGCGGAGAAGACCTTCTGCGTCGCCTGCGGATCGTCGGCCAGCGCCTTCGCGAACTTCTCGGCGTCGAAGGCGAGCACGCCCTTGTCGTCGATCGAGATGCCGATGGTCGAGGGCGACACGCCGTCGACCGGATGCTGCACGGCGTTGGCGAGCGCGCTGCGCAGGGTCCGCACGGTGCTGTCACCGGTGAACACGCCGAGGGTCGTGGTCTCCCCCACCTTGCCGACCGTCGCCTTCGACCCGTTGTCGATGCGGGTGATGAGGGCCGCCACCTCCTTGATGAAGGCGGATGCCGTGGCCGACTGCGCTTTCGCGTCGAGGGCGACCGAGACCGTGACGGGATCGGCGCTGATCTTCGACACCGTGACCGAGATGTCCTCGCCGATGCTGATGGTGTTGCTCGCGCTGGTGAGGGTCTGCTCGGCGCTCGTGCCGGCGAAGAGGCGGATGCGGGCGTCGCTGCCCTGACTGATGACGGCGGCACCCGGCTCGGTCGACAGGTCGGTCGAGGTTCCGGCCTCGACGTCGGCTTCCGCTCCGCGGTGCAGCGCGAAGCGCGCGGGCTCGCCGGTCTCGGTGGAGGTGAGCTGGATGCGCGACAGGGGCTTGCCGTCGGCATCCACTCCCGCGGGGACCACGGTCGCTGAGACGCCGGCGTTCGCGGCGTTGATGGCGGTGGCGAGCTCCTGCGGACCCGTCCCCGCCGGCGTGATCTCGGTCTTCTCGCCGTCGGCGGCGACGAGTGTGAAGGCGCCTCCCCAGGCGGTCGCCCCGCCGGCGGCGGTGACGATCGAGTGCGGCACGGCGACGGCATCCACGACGACGCCGGTGGAGAACGCGCTGGCCTTCGGACCCGCGGTCACGGTGATGCTCTCGTTCGACGAGGCCGCCGTGAAGGCGGCGAGCGAGCTCGGAGAAGCGGCCGTCTTCGCCTTGGCCATGAGTTCCTGCAGCGACTTGTTGAGGGACTGCAGGTTCGTGATGATCGTGCTGCGATCGGTGATCTTCGCGGTGATCTGGGTCTTGGGGATCGCGGCCACGTTCATGAGCGCGTCGATGAGCTCGCCGGTCTTGAGACCGGAGACCAAGCCGTCCAGCTTCATGGTGGTGTGCCTTTCGAGTGCGGAGCGCGGATCGGAGAAGGGCGCCCGAGCGGAGGGAAGTCCGCCCGAGCGCCCCGTGCTCGATCAGAGCGTGCCCGGTGCCGAGCCTGCTCGATCAGTGCGTGCGCCAGGAGCGCAGCGGCTCAACGGAGCAGCTGCAGGACGCCCTGGCCCGACTGGTTCGCCTGCGCGAGCATCGCGGTGCCCGCCTGCTGCAGGATGTTCGAGGCGGTGTACTTGACCATCTCGGCTGCCATGTCGGTGTCGGCGATACGGCTCTTCGCGGCGGAGAGGTTCTCGGCCGAGACCTGCAGCGAGTTGATCGTCGACTCGAAGCGGTTCTGCACCGCACCGAACCCGGCACGAGCGGTCGAGACCGCGGCGATCTGCGTGTCGATCGTGTCGATCGCGGCCAGCGAGGTCGCTGCCGAGGAGACGTCCACGCCGCCGATGGTGGCGCCGAGGGTCGAGAAGTTCGTCAGCGTGACGGCGATCTGGTCCTCGGTCGCCTCGGATCCCGCGCCCACCTGGAACGTCAGCGTGCCCGCGCTGTCGAGCAGCTTGATGCCGTTGAAGTTCGTGCTGGCGGCCACACGGGTGAGCTCGTCGCCCAGTGCCGTGATCTCGGTCTTGATGGCGGTGCGCGAAGCGGTGTTGTTCGAGTCGTTGCCGGCCTGCACCGCGAGGTCGCGGACGCGCTGCAGGATGGAGTGCACCTCGGTCAGGGCGCCTTCCGCGGTCTGGATGACCGAGATGCCGTCCTGGGCGTTGCGGGCCGCGACATTCAAGCCGTTGACCTGCGAGCGCAGGCCCTCGGAGATGGCGAGACCTGCGGCGTCGTCAGCAGCACGGTTGATGCGCAGACCGCTCGAGAGCTTCTCGAGCGACTTCGACACGTCGTTCTGGTTGACCGACAGGTTGCGGTACGCGTTGAGTGCACCGACGTTGGTTGCGATCTGAAGACCCATGTTGTTCCTCCGTGGTTGTGGGGTCGGATGCAGGTCCGTCCGTGGCCCTGCACAGTCCACATTCGCGACATGCCCGCACCGCGTAACCGCGGCGGTGGAGGAATTTCCGGATGCCGGTCAGACGGCAGTCGCGAGTTCCGGCGTTCGCCCGGCACCGGGGCGGGAGGCGCCGAACAGCGCCTCGAAGAACTCGGCCTTGGCCTTGGTCGAGCGGTCTCCGGTCGACCCGTCCTCCCACGCTTCCATCGCCTCTCGCATGAGCGCGAGACCGCGGGTGCGGAGCTTCGAGACGTACGCGTGGCTCACCGCGAGCTCTTCTGCGATGTCCTTGACCATGCGGTCGTCGAGGTAGATGCCGCGGATGACCTGTTGCATAGCCGCCGGCAGCGCACCCACGACGCGCGTGATCATGGTGCGTATCTCGGTCTGCTCGGCGGCGTGCTCGGGGAGGATCACGCTGTCGGTCAGGTCGGCGGCCTGGCGCCCGGATGCCGCGTCGAAGTGCTCCTCGAAGCTGGTCGCTCCGCGCACCATGTCGTCGAGCTGCATCATCTCGACGACGGCGTCGGCGTCGAGGCCCGACTCCTTCGCGAGCTGCGCGACGCTTGCGGGGCGGCCGGTGCGGGCCAGCACGGCCTCGGCGGCGAGCCGGACGCGTTCGATCTTGTCGCGCCCGCGCTCCCCCGCAGGATCCGCCCGGCGCATCTCCGACAGCATGGCCCAGTTGATCTGGCTGCTGGCGAAGGCTCCGAACGGGATGCCACGCTCGGGGTCATACGACATCGCGGCCCTCGCGAGGCCGAGGCGCGCGGCGGAGAGCAGGTCGTCGAGATCGACGTGCACGGCCGACCTCGCCTTCTCCACCGCGAGGTACGTCGCCAGGGGCATGTTCTCCCTGGCGAGCTGCTCGGGAGTCGGGTGCGTCTGGGGGGAGGAAGCGGAATCAGCAGAAAAAGCAGATTGGCTCAGCAATGTGACTCCGTAGCTCTATCAACTGGTTTATCAGTGAAAATAGCACGAAGCGCACGTGTTCGAAGAAAAAGTTTGCACGCCGGACATTCCCGCTCAGGGAGCGGGATCGCGCGGTGGTGGCGGTCAGGCGCGCGAGTCGCGCAGCTCTCCCCCGGCGAGCACGAGCGAGATGCCGCGCCGACCGCGACTGAAGGGCACGGAGATCACCGCGATCGCCACGACGAGCGCGCTGACGATCCCTACGACACCGGAGATCGTCTGGGCGGCATCGGACACCGGGTCCGGCAGCTGACCGAGCGTCGTCGCCACGGTGTAGGGCACGCCGACGACTCCCGCCCTCGCGAGGCGTCGCCCCAGCCCGCCACGGCCACCCGGCCAGTCAGGGGCGAGCCAGACGAGCCGCTGCCCGATCGAGGCCCCCGACGAGGTGACGGCCGGGAGCACGACGACGAGGATCACCGCGCCCACGCCGATCACGGTCAGCTCGGTCAGGTTCTCCGGCACACCGGGTCCCGATCCGCCGGAGAGGATGAGCTTGGGCACGAGCACCATCAACGAGACGAGGGTCACGGCGATCTGCACGGCGACCGCGTCGAGGATCATCCCGAACCAGCGACGCCAGACCGTGACCGGTCGAGGCTTCCCGCGCGCGGCGCGGAGGTTCTTCGCGCTCGGCATCCAGGCGAGGACGACCGGGGCGATCAGCACGCCGATCGCGGCGCCGGCCGTGTTCGCGACGAGGTCATCGACGTCGGCGACGCGGTAGGAGCACTCGAAGATGCCCCAGACCCCCGTGAGCTGCGTCGCCTCGATCGCCAGCGACAGCAGAGCGCCCCACAGGATCGAGACGGCCGGTCCGCGATTCCAGTAGCGACGCGCGATGATCCCGAACGGCACGAAGAGAGCGACGTTGAGGACCACCTGCAGCGTGGCACGACTCGTGAGGGTGTGCAGCAGCGATGACCCCTCGGTCTCGCGCAGGATGTCGCCGATCGAGTGCCCTGGCACGAGCTCGAGTCCGCCGCCTCCCGCGCCGCAGTTGGCCCGGACCTCGGGGATCGGGAGCAGCGTGTAGGCCACGAGGGCGACCGCGTAGACGCTCACCGCCGCGGCACCCAGCAGGCGACGGAACGACAGCGTGCCGTAGCGCCGCACCTGGACGAGGAGGATCGGCACGAGCACCGCGGCGAAGAGCAGGCCCCCGCCGATGAGCCCGAACCACGCCTGCCACGTCCACCCCGTCATTCGCACCATCCTAGGTGCGGGCTGCGCGGACGGAATCCGACGGTGGGCCCTGCCGGGATCGAACCGACGACATCCACGGTGTAAACGTGGCGCTCTACCAGCTGAGCTAAAGGCCCTGGTGCCCTCAGTGTATCGGCAGACGGATGCGCACCGATGTCGTGGAAGAGGGATAGGCTGAGGGCGGCACGCGTTGTGAACAGCCGACAAGGCTGCCCGCGTCGCTTCCCGTTTCCTTGGCATGACCTGCCAGCATGACGAAAGGCTCCCCCGTGACTGTGCACGACCAGGATCCGTACTCCCAGGGCAACCTCGACAGCGATCCGGAAGAGACGGGCGAGTGGCAGCAGTCCCTCGACGAGCTCGTCGAGGCCAAGGGCCACGGCCGCGGGCGCGAGATCATGCTCAGCCTGCTGAAGCGCTCCAAGGAGCTGCACCTGAGCGTGCCGATGGTCCCGACCACCGACTACATCAACACGATCGCGGCCGAGAACGAGCCCGAGTTCCCCGGTGACGAGGAGATCGAGCGCCGCTATCGCGCGTGGATCCGCTGGAACGCCGCGGTCACCGTGCACCGTGCACAGCGCCCCGGCATCGGCGTCGGCGGTCACATCTCCACCTACGCGTCCTCGGCGGCGCTCTACGAGGTCGGCTTCAACCACTTCTTCCGCGGTGCGGACAACCCCGGCGGCGCCGACCAGATCTTCATCCAGGGCCACGCCTCCCCCGGCATCTACGCCCGCTCCTTCCTCGAGGGTCGCCTCACCGAGCAGCACCTCGACGGCTTCCGTCAGGAGCAGTCGCGTGCCCCCTTCGGCATCCCCTCGTACCCGCACCCGCGGCAGATGCAGGACTACTGGCAGTTCCCGACCGTGTCGATGGGCCTCGGCCCGATCAACGCGATCTACCAGGCCATGTCGAACAAGTACCTCGAGAACCGCGGCATCAAGGACACCTCGTCCTCGCAGGTGTGGGCGTTCCTCGGCGACGGCGAGATGGACGAGATCGAGAGCCGCGGCCAGCTGCAGGTCGCCGCCAACGAGGGCCTCGACAACCTCAACTTCGTCATCAACTGCAACCTGCAGCGCCTCGACGGCCCCGTGCGCGGTAACGGCAAGATCATCCAGGAGCTGGAGTCGTACTTCCGCGGCGCCGGCTGGAACGTCATCAAGGTCGTCTGGGGGCGCGAGTGGGACGACCTGCTCGCCCGCGACACCGAGGGCGCGCTCCTCAACATCATGAACCAGACGCCCGACGGCGACTACCAGACGTACAAGGCTGAGTCCGGCGCCTACGTCCGTGAGCACTTCTTCGGCAAGGACGAGCGTGCTGCGGCCCTCGTGTCCGACTACTCCGACGAGCAGATCTGGCACCTCAAGCGCGGCGGCCACGACTACCGCAAGGTGTACGCGGCGTTCAAGGCCGCGGCCGAGCACAAGGGCCAGCCCACGGTCATCCTGGCGAAGACGGTCAAGGGCTACGGCCTCGGCCCGCACTTCGAGGGCCGCAACGCGACCCACCAGATGAAGAAGATGACGCTGGACAACCTCAAGACGTTCCGCGACACGATGCACATCCCGATCACGGATGCGCAGCTCGAGGAGAACCCGTACCTGCCCCCGTACTACAACCCGGGACCGCAGGACGAGACGATCCAGTACATGCTCGAGCGCCGCAAGTCGCTCGGCGGCTTCCTCCCGGAGCGCCGCTCGACGCACGTCGGCCTCTCGCTTCCCGATGACTCCGCGTACGCGCTGCCCAAGAAGGGCTCCGGCACGCAGGAGATCGCCACGACCATGGCGTTCGTCCGTCTGCTGAAGGACCTGCTGCGCACGAAGGAGTTCGGCCACCGCATCGTGCCGATCATCCCCGACGAGGCGCGCACGTTCGGTATGGACGCGTACTTCCCCACGGCCAAGATCTACAACCCGAACGGCCAGCACTACACGTCGGTCGACCGTGAGCTGCTCCTCGCCTACAAGGAGAGCCCGCAGGGTCAGATCGTGCACGTCGGCATCAACGAGGCCGGAGCACTGGCCGCGTTCACCGCCGCCGGCACGTCGTACGCCACGCACGGCGAGCCGCTGATCCCGATCTACATCTTCTACTCGATGTTCGGCTTCCAGCGCACCGGCGACGCCCAGTGGGCGGCGGGCGACCAGATGGCGCGTGGGTTCATCATCGGCGCGACGGCCGGGCGCACCACCCTCACGGGTGAGGGCCTGCAGCACGCCGACGGCCACTCGCACCTGCTCGCGTCGACGAACCCGGCGACGGTGTCGTACGACCCGGCCTACGGCTACGAGATCGCGCACATCGTGCGCGGCGGTCTCGAGCGCATGTACGGCGGCAACCACCCCGACCCGAACGTCATGTACTACATGACGGTCTACAACGAGCCGCTCGTGCAGCCGAAGGAGCCGGAGGACGTGGATGTCGACGGCATCGTACGCGGCATCCACCGCGTCTCCGTCGGCGAAGGCGACGGACCCCGCGCGCAGCTGTTCGCGTCGGGCGTCGGTCTGCCCTGGGCTCTCGAGGCGCAGGAGCTGCTGAAGAAGGACTGGAACGTGATCGCCGATGTCTGGTCGGTCACGTCGTGGACCGAACTGCGTCGCGACGGCCTCGCCGCCGACGAGCACAACTTCCTGCACCCCGAAGAGGAGCCCCGCACGGCCTACCTCACGCAGAAGCTGCAGGGCGCCCAGGGTCCGGTCGTCGCGGTCAGCGACTTCATGCACGCCGTGCAGGACCAGATCCGCCCGTGGGTGCCGAACCGCTACGCCACACTCGGTGCCGACGACTTCGGCTTCTCCGACACGCGCGCCGCCGCTCGCCGCTACTTCAAGATCGACGGACCGTCGGTCGTGGTGCGCACGCTGCAGTCGCTCGCCGAGGAGGGCACGGTCGACCGCTCGCTCGCCGCGCAGGCGATCGAGAAGTACCGCCTGCACGACGTGAACGCCGGCACCAGCGGCAACGCAGGCGGCGAAAGCTGAGCCATCGGTGACAGGATCGTCTCCTCGCGGCATGGACAAGGCCGCGACACTCACGTGGTTGCGGCGGATCTCCGGCGACATCGCCTCGGTGACGATCAAGCGCCTGGAGGACACCCTCCCCTGGTACGCCGACATGCCACCGGCCCGCCGCTCTGCGGTCGGGCTGGTGGCGCAGGCCGGCATCACGTCGTTCATCCAGTGGTACGACGATCCGACGTCGACCCCGTGGATCGCCGCAGACATCTTCGCCGCCGCTCCGCGTGAACTGCTCCGCAGCGTGAGCCTGCAGCAGACGCTGCAGCTCATCCGCGTCACGGTCGAGGTCACCGAGGAGCGCGTCGCCGGCAAGGGCGAGGATCTCCGCGAGGCGATCCTGCTGTACTCCCGCGACGTCGCCTTCGCGGCAGCGGATGTGTACGCGCGCGCCGCCGAGGCCCGCGGCCTGTGGGATGCGCGCCTCGAAGCCCTCGTCGTCGACTCGATCCTGACCGGCGAAGCCGACGAGGAGCTCCCGAGCCGCATCGCCGCCCTGGGCTGGCACGGTCACGGCGAGGTCGCGGTGCTCGTCGGTACGACTCCCCCGCAGTTCGACGTCGATCTCGTGCGGCGCACGGCGCGCAAGCTCGCCGTGGACGTGCTCATCGGCGTGCAGGGGTCCCGTCTCGTCCTGGTCATCGGACGCGCGCGGGTGCCCGGTCAGGAGACAGAGGAGGAGGAGCTGGGCTTCGAGGAGATCGCCTCGCGCCTCGAGCCCTCCTTCGGCCCCGGCTACGTCGTGCTCGGACCGGCCGTCGCCGCTCTCGTCGACGCCAGCCAGAGCGCCAGGGCCGCACTCGCCGGTTTCGCCGTCGCCCGCGCCTGGCGCGGCGCACCCCGCCCCGTCGAGGCGGACGACCTGCTGCCCGAGCGGGCGCTCGCGGGCGATCCGCTGGCCAAGCAGACCCTCATCGAGCGGATCTACCGTCCGCTGCAGGCTCACTCCACCGATCTCGTGACGACGCTGTGGAGCTACCTCGACAACGGCCGCTCCCTCGAGGCGACGGCCCGTGAGCTCTTCGTGCACCCGAACACCGTGCGCTACCGGCTGAAGCGGGTGAGCGAGGTGATCGGGTGGGATGCCACGGGACCTCGCGAGGCGCTGATCCTGCAGACCGCTCTGATCCTGGGCTCGATCGGCGCGGCAGACCAGGTCCGTCGCCGCGCTCCGCTGCGTCGTCCGTCGCGCTGATCTGACTGTCCTCCCGCCGACCGATGTACGCCACTCACAACGGTTCGGCGGAAACTTGTGATGGATCATCCACCGCTCGCGGCGGATCGTTGGCAGACTTGGGGATGTGATTGTCGTCGTATGCCCAGGACAGGGCTCGCAGACCCCCGGTTTCCTCTCTCCCTGGCTCGAGCTGGACGGCGTGGCTGAGACCGTCGCCGCGTACTCCGACGCCGCAGAGGTCGACCTCCGCCTCCACGGCACCGAGTCGGATGCCGACACGATCCGCGACACGCGCATCGCGCAGCCGCTGATCGTCGCGGCATCGCTGGTCGCCGCGGCGGCATTGGAATCGCGCGCGGGTCGCCGCGCCGACGGCGTCGCCGGCCACTCGGTCGGCGAGATCGCCGCTCTCGTCGACAGCGGCGTGATCGACGCCGAGACGGGCATGCGTCTGGTCGGCATCCGGGGTCGCGCGATGGCGGACGCCGCGGCGCAGACCCCCACCGGGATGAGCGCCGTCCTCGGCGGCGACGAGGACGCCGTGCTCTCCCGCCTCGGCGAACTCGGCCTCTCCCCCGCGAACTACAACGGCGGCGGTCAGCTCGTCGTCGCCGGCGGACTCGACGCTCTGGCGTCGCTCGCCGCGGAGCCTGTCAAGGGCACGCGCGTCATCCCGCTGCAGGTAGCCGGAGCGTTCCACACGGCGTTCATGGTGCCGGCCGTCGAGGCGCTGCGCGACGCCGTGTCCGCCGTGACCCCGGCCGACCCGTCGATCCCGCTGTGGACGAACCGCGACGGTACCGTGGTCGCCGACGGCGAGCAGGCGCTCGACTACCTCGTCGACCAGGTCTCGTCGCCCGTGCGCTGGGATCTGTGCATGGCGTCCTTCGCCGAGCAGGGCATCACCGGACTCATCGAGCTCGCCCCGGCCGGTGCTCTCACCGGGCTCGCCAAGCGCGGACTCCGCGGCGTTCCGACCGTCGCCGTCAAGACCCCCGAAGACCTCGATGCGGCCGTCGCGCTGCTGAACGGAGAAGCCGCATGACCGCCACGCTGACCCAGCTCACCGGTCCCGCGTACACCCGCATCTACTCGTACGGCGCTGCCCGCGGCGAGAACGCCGTGCCCAACGACGACCTCATCGGTCCTATCGACTCGAGCGACGAGTGGATCCGTCAGCGCACCGGCATCGTGACCAGGACGCGCGCGGGCAAGGGCACCGACGCGATCGACCTCGCGACCACAGCGGCCGCGGAGGCGATCGAGAAGTCCGGCGTCCCCGCCGACCAGGTCGACCTCGTGATCGTCGCGACCATCAGCAACCCGAAGCAGACGCCCTCCGTCTCGGCCATCGTCGCCGACCGCGTGGGAGCGAATCCCGCGGCGGCATACGACGTCAATGCCGCGTGCGCGGGCTACGCCTACGCGGTCACCCAGGCGGACGCCCTCATCAAGGCCGGAGCGGCGCGCTACGCCGTCGTGATCGGCACCGAGAAGCTCTCCGACATTGTCGACCCGACCGACCGCAGCATCTCCTTCCTGCTCGGCGACGGCGCCGGGGCCGCCCTCATCGGCCCGAGCGACACGCCGGGCATCGCGCCGGCCGTCTGGGGTTCCGACGGCTCGAAGGCCGAGGCCGTCGGCATGAACGGCACTCTCACCGATTTCCGCGACGGCGAGGTGCCGTGGCCGACCCTCCGCCAGGAGGGGCAGACCGTCTTCCGGTGGGCTGTGTGGGAGATGGCGAAGGTCGCCCGCGAGGCTCTCGACAAGGCGGGCGTCGACCCCGACGACATCGCCGCGTTCATCCCCCACCAGGCGAACATGCGCATCATCGACGAGTTCGCGAAGCAGCTGAAGCTGCCCGAGACGACGGTGATCGCCCGCGACATCGAGACGACGGGCAACACGTCAGCGGCATCCATCCCCCTGGCGAGCCACCGGCTCATGGCCGAGCACCCCGAGCTGTCGGGCGGACTCGCGCTCCAGATCGGCTTCGGCGCCGGTCTCGTCTTCGCCGCCCAGGTCGTCGTCCTTCCCTGAGAACACGCCGACCTTCCCTAGACTGGTCCACGGTTCCGAAATCAACCCCGTAAGAAAAGGAAGACCACCATGGCTTTCACCAACGATGAGGTCCTCGCGGGCCTCGCAGAGCTCATCACCGACGAGACCGGCATCAACGCCTCGGAGGTCGCTCTCGAGAAGTCGTTCACGGACGACCTCGACATCGACTCGATCTCGATGATGACGATCGTCGTCAACGCCGAGGAGAAGTTCGGCGTCACCATCCCCGACGACGAGGTCAAGAACCTGAAGACCGTCGGCGACGCCGTCGACTTCATCGTCGCAGGCCAGGAGTAATCCGCTCAGGATGCCACCCCCGCCCTCGCGGGGCGTGGCATCCTGTGCCTTGCCCACCCTTTGTTCGATCCGCCTGACAAGGAACCACACATGACCAAGCGCATCGTCGTCACCGGCATCGGTGCCACGTCCGCCATCGGCGGCACCGCCCCCGAGAACTGGACCAATCTGCTGGCCGGAGTCTCGGGCGCCCGCACGCTCGAGCACGACTGGGTCGAGCAGTACGACCTCCCCGTGACCTTCGCCGCCGAAGCCTCCGTCCGCCCTGAGGAGGTGCTGCCCCGTCACGAGGCCAAGCGCCTCGACCCCTCGTCGCAGTTCGCCCTCATCGCGGCGCGCGAGGCCTGGGCCGACGCCGGATCCCCCGAGGTCGCCCCCGAGCGACTCGGCGTCGACTTCGCCACCGGCATCGGCGGGCTCTGGACGCTCCTCGACGCCTGGGACACGCTGCGTGAGAAGGGTCCCCGTCGCGTGATGCCGCTGACGGTGCCGATGCTCATGCCGAACGCCGCGGCCGGAAATCTCTCGCTGCAGTTCGAGGCACGTGCCTATGCGCAGACCGTCGTGAGCGCGTGCGCGTCCAGCACCGAGTCGCTCATCCACGCCTACGACCACCTTCAGGAGGGGCTCGCCGACGTCGTGATCGCCGGTGGCACCGAGTCGGCGATCCACCCGATCACCATGGCCGCCTTCGCCTCGGCGCAGGCGCTCTCCCGCCGCAACGACGACCCGTCGACGGCCTCGCGTCCCGGCGCTGTCGACCGCGACGGCTTCGTCATGGGCGAGGGCGCTGCGGCGCTCATCCTCGAGACCGAGGAGCACGCGAAGGCTCGTGGCGCGAAGATCTACGGGTACGTCCTCGGCGGCTCGGTCACCGCCGACGCGTACCACATCACCGGCAACGACCCCGAGGGCAACGGGGCGGCCCGCGCCGTCACGCAGGCCCTCGAGGGCGCCGGCGTCAGCGCCGACCAGGTCACCCACATCAACGCCCACGCGACGTCGACCCCGGTCGGAGACCCGAACGAGTACGTCGCACTGAGGAAGGTCTTCGGCGACCGGATCGATGAGATCCCCGTCTCCGCGACCAAGGCCTCGACGGGCCACCTGCTGGGCGGTACCGGCGCGCTGGAGGCGATCTTCTCGATCCTCGCGCTGCGTGATCGCGTCGCACCGCCGACGATCAACATGACGGAGCCCGATCCCGCCGTGCCCTTCAAGCTCTCGGGAGAGGCGCAGCCCCTCGGCGACGGTCCGCAGATCGCGATCAGCAACTCCTTCGGGTTCGGCGGCCACAACGCCGTCGCCGTGTTCGCCGGCACCGACTGACCTCGGACCACGCGAAAGCGCCGTGCTGCTCTGCAGCACGGCGCTTTTTCCGTGTGGTCTTCTCTAGAGCGCGGCGAGCTGCCGCGAGCGGGCTTCGCGCAGCCGGGTGCACCACGGTAGGAACAGGCCGACGAGCGGTCCGACGCCGAAGGCGAAGAGCACGGTGCCGACACCCACGGGCCCGCCCAGGAGGAATCCGACGAGGAGCACGCTGCCCTCGATGAGGGTGCGCACGATCCACACGCGCCAGCCGGTGCGGCGCACGAGTCCGGTCATGAGACCGTCGCGGGGGCCCGGACCGAAGTCGGCGGCGATGTACAGCCCGGTTGCGAACGCGAGGAGCACCAGGCCGGCCACGAACATAGGGGCGCCGATCCAGACCGACGGGGGCGCCGGGACGAGTGCAAGCGTGAGGTCGGCGCTCGGACCGATCAGGAGCGCGTTGAGCAGGGTGCCGAGTCCGACGCGCTGACGCAGCGGGATCCACAGGATGAGGACGAGGATCGAGACCAGCACGGTGACCAGGCCATACCCGAGCCCGGTGCTGCCGGACACTCCGAGCGCCAAGACGTCCCACGGCGCCACACCGATGCCGCCCCGCACCATGAGTCCGAGCGCGACGCCGTAGAGGAACAGGCCGACGAGCAGCTGACCGAGACGCTCGGCGAGGTCGCGCCGGCTCGTCGCGGCGATCGGGAGGAACAGCGAACGGAGGTGCATGAGACCATCGTGGACCCGTCACCTCACCGCAGAACGAGTCCACTCAGCGCAAAGTGGCCTGGCGATAGCGGTCCACTTCGCGGCATGCTGGAAGCATGACATCTCGACTCGTCAGCCTCCTCGGTGCCGACCAGGTCGCCGGGAGCACCGCGCGGGAGCTCGCCGACCGTATCAGGGCCCTCGTCCTGGACGGCCGACTGACCGTCGGAGAGAAGCTGCCGAGCGAACGGGCGCTGGCCCTCGAGATCCGTCGGTCGCGATCGACCACCACCCGCGTCTACGGCCTGCTGGAGGACGAGGGCTACGTGTCGCGGGTGCACGGCGGCGGCACCCGGATATCGCTGCCGCGCGACACCTGGACCCCGCGCGATGCCGACGACCACGATGCGATCGACCTGTCCATCGCATCCATGGACTCCACGCCCGGGCTCTACGACGCCACGGTGCGCTCGCTGCCCCGCCTGGCCGCGCTACGCGGCACCAGCGGGTACTCCCTCCGCGGACTGCCCGAGCTGCGGGATGCCGTGGCCCAGCGCTTCAGCCAGCGCGGCCTCCCGACCGACGCCGACCAGATCATCATCACCTCGGGCGCCCTCAACGGGCTGAACCTCGTGCTGGCCGCGATCGGGCGCCGCGGGGAACGGGCGCTCGTCGAGCAGCCGACGTTCCCCCATGCGCTCGAGGCACTGCACCGGCACGGCTATCGGATGCTGCCGACCCCCGTCGACGTCGAGGGCTGGGACGAGCGCCACGTCACCGAGACCATCCTGAGCGGACGACCGCACGTCGCCTACCTGATCCCGGACTTCCACAACCCGACCGGCGCGACCCTTCCCGACTCCGCCCGCGAACGCATCGCCGCGACCGCTCGCAGCGCGGGCACCGTGCTGATCGTCGACGAGACGACAGCCGAGCTCGACATCGACCGCGGATGGGCCCCGCTGCCGTTCGCCGCCTCGAGCCCGGAGGTGGTGACCCTCGGCTCGATGTCGAAGATCGCCTGGGGCGGTCTGCGGCTCGGCTGGATCCGCGCCGACAGGTCGCTGATCTCGCGGCTGCTCGCGACGCGCCCGTCGTTCGAGCTCGGCACGGCGCTGCTCGAGCAGTGCATCGCCGTCGAGCTCCTCCAGGACCTGCCGGCGTTGACCGCACACGTCCGCACGCGGCTGAGCGACGGTCGAGCAGCCGTCGCCGCGGGCCTCGACGAGATCGACGGTGTGACGATGCCGTCTGCTCCCGGCGGCCTGTCGGTATGGCTCGACCTCGGCGCGCCGGTGTCGACCGAGTTCTCGCTCGCCGCCCGGGAACGCGGACTCATCCTCCCGCCCGGGCCCCGCTTCGCGACCGGTGGAGTCCTGGAGCGGCACGTGCGCGTGCCGATCACCCTGCCGCCCGACCGCACGACCCTCGCGATGCAGCGTTTCCGCTCGGCGTGGGAGGCCGTGACCGCCGGTCGTGCACCGCGGCTGACCGAGATGTCGCACGCCGCCGTCATCTGACGCAGACGAGGACCCCGTCCCTGGTGGGGCGGGGTCCTCGTCATCCGGAGGGGGATACGCCTTCTCAGCGTCCGGGAGAGATCACCGGCATCCGATACTCGCGCCTCCCCGCTCCACGTCCGTGCGCCTAGCCGACCTTGTGCAGCCAGACGACGCGCGCGTCGTCGCTGGCGTGACGGAAGGGTTCGAGCTCCTCGTCCCAGGCAGACCCGAGCGCGATGTCGAGCTCGCGCTGCAGTTCCGAGGCGCTCCCCGCGGCGATCTCCATCGCGTAGCGGATGCGGTCCTCCCCGATGACGATGTTGCCCGCCGCATCCGTCTGGGCGTAGTGGATGCCGAGGTCGGGGGTGTGCAGCCACCGTCCGCCGTCGCTGCGGGGCGTCGGATCCTCCGTGACCTCGAAGCGCAGGTGCTCCCAGCCGCGGATCGCGGTCGCGAGGGCAGCTCCGGTACCGACCGGTCCGTCCCAGTAGAACTCGGCACGGCGAGCGCCGTCGAGCACAGGCTGGTCCGACCAGTCGAAGTTCACTGCACGACCGATAGCGCGTCCCACCGCCCATTCGAGGTGCGGGCAGAGCGCGCGAGGTGCGGAGTGGATGAACACCACTCCGCGTGCGTACGTCGTCGCCATGATCTCTCCGTTTCATCAGGTGCGTCTTCCCCAACGACCTGACCACCGAGAGAGCGGCGGTTCTATGCGGTTATGCGCCCATTCTCGCCCAGAGACGAGGAAATCACAAGCGTGTCATTCGCACGACGAAGGCCCCGGTCACACGACCGGGGCCTTCCGACCCGTTCGGGCCCGTTCAGACGAGGATCACGCCTCGCTCATGGCCTGCTTGACCTGCTGGCCCTTGGCCGCGTAGTAGGCGGCGCGAGCGGCGTCGCGGCGAGCCTGTTCGGCGTAGCCGGCCTCGAGCACATCCTGCGGCACCTCGACGTTCGGGACGTCCTGCGTGCCGTGGTACTTCTCGATGTACGCGTCGAGCTCGGGGCCCGAGGTCCACGACGTGATGAGGCAGTAGCGCGGCTCGGTGCCGACGTGCGTGGCCGCGTGCCACAGACGCTGCGTGTCGACGATCAGCTGAGCGCCGGCCGGCAGAGCGATGCGGTACTCGATGCTCGGGTCGGTGCGGTTCTCGCGCAGGACGAAGAAGCTGTCCTTGTCGTCGGTGAGGTTGAAGAACCCTCGCACGACCCAGCCGGTGCCGTCGGGGTTCAGACGGTTGTTGTCGTCCTGGTGAAGGTTGTAGAGGCACTCGCCGTACGGCGTGGGCTGCAGTTCGATGACGCGGCAGCGGCCGACGTTGGCACCGGGCTCCTGAGCGCGACGGGTCAGGTTCGGAGCCTTGGCGGTCTGCGAGTCGATCCAGACGCCGTCCTTGTCGGTGCGCGGCGGCTTGTGGTTCCAGAAGCCGTTGCACTCGATCTCACCCTTGGCGCTCGCGAGCGGTGCGAAGCGGGTGTCGCCGGACGACTTCCAGTCGTTGTACTCGATGTCGAGCCACTCCTTGGGGTCGAGCTCCTGGTTGTAGCTGTCGAGAACGACGAAACCCTTGTCTTCGAGCGCCTTCGACTTGATGTATCCCATGATCTGAGTCATGTCCTTTCATCGGGGGCCAGCACGTTTTAACAGGCCCTGATAAGGCAAGCCTAACAGCGGGTCGCGGAGCGCCAGCCGAGGGCCGCCGTGAATAAGCGAATAGACTGAATCGGGCGCCTGGCGACTCCACGGCGACCGGCGTCATGGGAGGGCGAGACATCAGCATGAGCACTGCGACCAACGTCGAGGCGACAGCTGTCAACACGATCGAATGGCTCGCAGCGGACTCCACCACCATCGTCGTGCCGGTGTACCAGAGGCAGTACCGGTGGGACATCGGCGGCTGCGAGCAGCTCCTCGCCGACGTCCGCGCGGTCGCCGCCGAGGACGACTCGCACCGGCACTTCATCGGCTCGATCCTCTCGGCCGCGGACGACTCGGATGCCGACACCGACCTCGTTCTGATCGACGGACAGCAGCGCATCACCACGCTGATGCTGCTCGTCGCCGCCCTGCAGCACGCGGTGCGCGACACGGACCCCTCGCTCGCGGCCGAGCTCGCCCGTGTGCTCGTGCGGCCCGACGATGCCGACCGTACGAAGCTGCGTCCGCACGACGCGTGGGCCGACCTGTACGAGTCGGTCGTGCTGGAGCGCGGCGACAGCACGGAGCGCGAGTCGAGGTTCGACGACAACTACGCGTTCTTCCGCAGCCAGGTCCACGCCGACGAGGCGGCGGCGATCTGGCGCGGTCTGCGACGGCTCGAGCATGTGTCGATCACACTGGGCTCGGGCGCGAACGCGCAGCAGATCTTCGAGAGCCTGAACTCGACGGGTGAGCCGCTCCGCGACCACGAACTCATCCACAACTACATCCTCATGGGGCTCACCCACTCGGAGCAGCTCGACGTCGAGGAGCGCTTCTGGCTCCCTATCGAGCGGCACACGGGCGAGACGATCGGCGCCTTCTGGCGGCACTACCTGGTCATGACGACCGGGCGCGAGGTCGCGGCGAACGGGGAGCACGGGGTCTACAGCGCGTTCCGGCAGTTCTTCCCGCGCGTCGACGTGGAGCACCTGCAGGCGGATGCCGAGGTCTGGCGCCACTACGCCGAGATCTACGGCATCCTGCTCGATCCCTCGCTCGAGAGCGACCCCGAGATCGCGCGGCAGCTGGGCTTCGTCAACACGTTCGGGCGCGCGGCGTACCCGCTCGTACTGAGTGCATACAGCGACCACGCGCGAGGTCTGATCCCCCGCGACGAGCTCATCCTCACCCTGGAGCGGATCCAGGCGATGTACTTGCGGCGGACCCTCGTGAACCTGCCGAACGAGCGTCTGGTCGCCCGACTCTGCCGTGCCCGCCTCTCGGGCCCGGACGCGCTGGAGCGTGCTTTCGCGCGCATCACGCCATCGGACGAGCGGGTGAGCGCGGTCCTGAAGTACAGCGAGCTCCCCCACCCCGCGTACGTGCTCGGGCGACTCGAAGGCGTGGACGACACTGCCGACTTCGACGTCGAGCACATCGTCCCGACCGTCCCGAGCGACGGCTGGTCGGGCGACGGCCACCGCGAGTGGATCGACTACTCCGACGACGAGCGGAACGCGCACCGGGCACTCGCCCCGACGCTCGGCAACCTCACGCTGCTCGAGCAGGCGCTGTCCGAGCGGTTCTTCGGCGAGTCCTACCCCGTGAAGCGCGCCTCGGCGTACGCGAGGAGCGCTGTGCCCGAGACGGCCGCGCTGCAGGACACCGAGACCTGGGGGACTGCGGCCATCTCGCAGCGCACGGTCCGGCTGACGTCCGATCTGCTCCGTATCTGGGCGCGTCCTGCTCTGCCTGAGATCGACGACGACGGCCTGACCCCGATCCTCGACGCTGTGCGGCGACGCGGCTGGCCCGCCGGGTGGGAGCGAGAGTTCGAGTACGTCGAGTACCGGGGTGAGCGCTGGGAGGTCTACGACGTCAAGCACCTCTTCAACCGGGTCTTCCGTCGGGCCTGGACCGACACGCGCGATGCCGCGGTCGCGTACTGCGCGGCTCACGGCGGACCGATCTACGATCAGACCGCATGGAAGGGTCAGTGGGACCGGCTCGACGACACCCACCACCTCTACATGGGCTGGGACTCGAATTACATGATGAGCGCCGTCCAGGGCGTGCTCCAGGAGGCGGGCATCGCCTCGGAGGTCTTCGTGAAGTACTCCTACATCGGGAACGTGATGTGACATGACCGGCACCACCACCATCCACCGCCTGCTCGACCTCGCGATCGAGGAGCACACCCTGACCGTCCCGCTCGTGTGGGACGATCCGGCCGACACCCGCACGATCGACATCTTCGCGCGCGTGGTGACCAGGGACGGCGGGGACTCTCTCCCCTACCTCGTGTACCTGCAGGGCGGACCGGGGCACGAGGCTCCGCGCCCGTTCCACTCGTCGACCGCGCCCGCCTGGCTCGACGAGGCGCTCGCCCACTACCGCGTCATGATGCTGGATCAGCGCGGAACAGGACTGTCGACGCCCGTCGGCGACGACGATCTGAGCCGCGGCGCCTCCGCCGTCGCGGAGCACCTCACCCACCTCCGCGCCGATTCGATCGTCCGCGACTGCGAGGCGATGCGCGAGCACCTGGGCGCCATCACCTGGAGTGTGCTCGGACAGTCGTTCGGCGGATTCACGACGCTCGCCTACCTCTCGACCGCTGCGAGCTCGCTCGCCGACGTGTTCATCACCGGCGGGCTCAGCGCGGTCGGACGCCACCCCGACGACGTCTACGCGCTCTGCTACGACAAGATGCGCGACGCCTCGGAGCGCTACTACCGGCGGTTCCCCGAGCACCGCGACCGCATGCGTCGCCTGGTCGATCATGCCGACGCCGGGGACATCGTCCTTCCCGACGGCGAGGTCGTGTCGCGCTCGCGGCTGCGGTCGGTCGGGTCGGCACTCGGCATGAACGAGGGGTGGCAGACGCTCTGGTCGCTGCTCGAACGCGATCACCGGTCGAACGCCTTCCGCTACGACCTCATGAACACGATGCCGTACGGCGGCCGAAACCCGCTCTACTTCGTCTTCCATGAGTCGAGCTACGCCGACGGACACGCGACGCGGTGGTCGGCGGAGCGCACCGAGCCGGACGACTTCCGCGACGACGTCACCCTCTTCACCGGCGAGCACATCCGCCGTGACTGGACGGAGACCGTCCCGGCGTTCCAGCCGTGGCGCGAGGTGGCGCTCGAGCTCGCCGAGTTCGAGTGGCCGCGCCTGTACGACCGTGTGGCGATCGAGACGTCCGGAGCCACGGGTGCCGCCGCCGTCTACGCGAACGACGTGTACGTGCCGCTGGAGTTCTCACTGGAGACGGGGCGGCTGCTCCCGGGCGTCGAGCTCTGGGTGACGAGCGAGCACGAGCACAACGGCCTGCGCTCGGGTCCGGTGCTCACGCACTTGATCGATCTCGCCCACGGCCGGCGCATCCGCTGAGGATCATCCCGTGGGCGGATGCTGCTGACGGCGGGGTCGCCTAGCCTGGTTCCATGGCCGAGACGGTAGGGATGCTTCTGACGATCGCGATCGTGCTGCTGGTCGTGATCGCGATCGTCGTCGTGATCGTGGCCGTCTACTCGCGGATGCCTCTCGAGCGCAAGTACGAGGGCCCGGGCGGAGGGCTCGGCGGTTCTTTCGACGCCGTCTGGATGCCGTCCGCGCACGACGCCGGCGTCGAGCGGGATCGTCAGACGAAGCGCACGGCACCGGCTCCCGTGGCGGGCGATCCGCCCGACGGCATCCGCGGCGACCGCATCACGCTCGATCTCTGACGGAGACCGCCGGTTCGGCGCTCGCCCCGAACACGACGAAGGCCCCGGTTCCGAGGAACCGGGGCCTTCGTCGTGGCGATGTCGTTACTTGGACGAGCCGCCGAAGCCCTTGAAGCGCTGGTTGAACTTCTCGACGCGACCGGCCGAGTCCATGATGCGCTGCTTGCCCGTGTAGAACGGGTGCGAGGCCGAGGAGATCTCGACGTCGATCACCGGGTACTCCAGGCCGTCCAGCTCGACGGTCTTGTCGCTGGTCACGGTCGAACGGGTGAGGAAGGTCTCGCCCGATCCGAGGTCGCGGAAAACGACGGCCTTGTACTCGGGGTGAATGTCAGTCTTCATGGGATTCCTTAGCTACTGCCCTGGATTGTGCCAGGGACGAGGGAAGTCTGCGGTGCCGAACGCACCAAGGATCGATTCTAACAGGAGTTGAGCGCAGTGAGTAACCCGGCGATCAGGATGCCGCGCGGGCCGCGTAGCGCCCGTCTTCACTGCTCAGCGTGATCGGCATGCCGAAGGTCTCGCCGAGCGCTTCAGCGGTGAGCGTCTCGGCGATCGGCCCCGCTGCCACGACCGAGCCGTCGCGGATCAACAGCACGTGCGTGAACCCGACGGGGATCTCCTCGACGTGGTGGGTGACCATGAGCATCGCCGGCGTGGTGGGCGACGAGGCGTACCCGCTGAGCAGCGCGAGCAACTCCTCGCGGGAGCCGAGGTCGAGCGAGGCGGTGGGCTCGTCGAGCAGCAGCAGCTCGGGGTCGGTCATGACGGCGCGCGCGATCTGGACGCGCTTCTGCTCTCCGTCGCTGAGGGTTCCGAACGTGCGGTCGGCGAGGTGATCGAGCCGCCAGTCTCCGAGCACGCGCAGGGCACGGCGCTCGTCGATGTCCTCATAGCTCTCGTTCCAGCGGCCGAGCACCGAGTACGCGGCCGTGAGGACGGTGTTCAGCACGGTCTCGTCGCGCGGGACCCGCTTCGCCATCGCCGACGACGCGAAGCCGATGCGCGGTCGCACCTCGAACACGTCTGTGCGACCGAGGGTCTCCCCCAGCACGGTGACGGTCCCCGAGGTGGGGTGCATGAGCGTGTCGGCCAGCTGCAGCAGCGTGGTCTTGCCCGCGCCGTTGGGTCCGAGGATCACCCACCGCTGATCGTCGGCGACCTGCCAGGTCACGTGATCGATGATGTTGCGCCCCTCGCGGCGCACGACGACGTCGGTGAATTCCAGAGCGCTCGACATGCCCTCCAGCCTATCGGCTCAGGCGGTCAGCTCCGCGTAGAGCGCGCGCGTGGTGTCGGCGATCGCGGCCCAGCTGAAGTCGCTGCGCGCGCGCTCCCGCCCGGCGTCGCCGTACTCCCGTGCACGCACCGGATCCGTCGCCACCTCGGTGAGCACCGCGGCCAGGTCGGAGACGAAACGGTCGGGGTCGACGGGCGTGCCCGTGCCGTCCTGCACCTGGTCGATCGGGACGAGTCGTCCCGTCACCCCGTCGGCGACGACCTCGGGGATGCCGCCGGTCGCGGTGCCAACGACGGCCGCACCACAGGCCATCGCCTCGAGGTTGACGATGCCGAGGGGCTCGTACACGGAGGGGCAGACGAAGGTCGTCGCGGCGGTCAGGATGGCCGAGAGCTCCTCGCGCGGCAACATCCGCTCGATCCACACCACACCCTCGCGGGTCTGCTGGAGCACGCGCACACCCTCCTGCACCTCGGCCATGATCTCCGGGGTGTCCGGCGCGCCGGCGCACAGGATCAGCTGGACCTCGGGCGGGAGCATCGCGGCTGCGCGCAGCAGGTACGGCAGACCCTTCTGGCGGGTGATGCGTCCGACGAAGACCACAGAAGGACGGCTCGGATCCATCCCGATGGACTGCAGGAACGCGTCGTTCTGCACGGGGTGCCACTTGTCGACATCGATGCCGTTGTGGATGACCCGCACGCGGGTGGGGTCGACAGCCGGGTAGCTGCGCAGGATGTCGGCGCGCATCCCCGCGCTGACCGCGATGACGGCGGCGGCGTTCTCGTAGGCGAGCTTCTCGATGCCGCTCGACACCGCGTAGCCGCCCCCGAGCTGCTCCGCCTTCCAGGGGCGCAGCGGCTCGAGACTGTGCGCGGTGAGCACGTGCGGGATGCCGTGCAGCTGCGACGCGAGGTGCCCGGCGAAGTTCGCGTACCAGGTGTGGCTGTGCACGACGTCGGCGTCGGAGATGGCTGCGACGATCTCGAGGTCGGTGCCGAGGGTCTGCAGGGCCGGGTTCGCCGCCGACAGGCCGGACGGGGTCCGGTAGGCGAAGGTCCCCGGCTCGTCGCGCTCCCCGCCGAACGCGCGGACACGCACATCGACGTCGCGCCGCAGTGCCGTCACGAGCTCCGCGACGTGCACGCCCGCACCTCCGTAGATCTCCGGCGGGTATTCCTTCGTGATCATTTCGACGCGCATGCCTAGACGCTAGTGACTCACTTGTCCAGATGCTAGTTCCGCGAGGCGCGCGGCATCTATGGTGGGTGCATGTCAGCACCAAAGAAGGTCTTCGGGATCATCCTCGCCGGTGGCGAAGGCAAGCGACTCATGCCGCTCACGGCCGATCGCGCGAAACCCGCCGTCCCCTTCGGCGGACAGTACCGCCTGATCGACTTCGCGATCTCCAATCTCATCAACTCGGGTCTGCGGCAGATCGTGGTGCTCACGCAGTACAAGTCGCACAGCCTCGACCGGCACATCTCGCAGACCTGGCGCATGTCGGCTCTCCTCGACTCCTATGTCGCCTCGGTGCCGGCGCAGCAGCGTCTCGGCAAGCGCTGGTTCTCGGGGTCGGCCGACGCGATCCTCCAGAGCATGAACCTGCTGAACGACGAGAAGCCCGACATCGTCGTCGTGATCGGCGCCGACCACGTCTACCGGATGGACTTCCGTCAGATGCTCGACGCCCACATCGAATCGGGAGCGAAGGCGACCGTGGCCGGCATCCGCCAGCCGCTGGCGATGGCGTCGCAGTTCGGTGTGATCGACGCCGACACCGAGACCGGACGCATCAAGCAGTTCCTCGAGAAGCCGACCGACGCGACCGGTCTCGAGGACTCCCCGCACGAGGTGCTGGCGTCGATGGGCAACTACATCTTCGACGCGGACGCACTGATCGCCGCCGTCGAAGCGGACGGCGAGTCCCCCACGTCAGGGCATGACATGGGCGGCGACATCGTCCCCTACTTCGTCGACCGCGGCGAGGCCGGGTACTACGACATGAAGCAGAACGACGTGCCGGGCTCGTCGCCGCGCGATCGCTCGTACTGGCGCGACGTGGGTACGATCGACTCCTTCTTCGACGCGCACCGCGACCTCATCGCGACGCTGCCGATCTTCAACCTGTACAACATGGAGTGGCCGATCCACTCGCAGGCGGTCAACTCCCCGCCCGCGAAGTTCGTGCGCGACTCGGTGGGGCGCATCGGCAACGCGATCGATTCGATCGTCTCGCTCGGGTCGGTGCTGTCCGGCACACACCTGGAGCGCAGCGTCGTCGGGCCGTGGACCCTCGCCGGCGGCGGGTCGACGATCACGGACTCCGTGGTCTTCGACCATGTGCAGGTGGGCGCGGGCTCCCGGGTGCATCGCGCGATCCTCGACAAGAACGTCATCCTCGCGGACGGCGCGACGGTGGGCGTGGATCGTGAACGCGACCTCGCCCGCGGCTTCACCGTCACCGACTCGGGCATCACCGTGGTGGGGAAGGGCGTCTTCATCGATCGGTGACGCCGGGCGACGCCCGGTGCGGAGCGCGCTGCCGCGCTCGGTAGGCTCGTCGGGTGACCGCCGCGCGCTTCCTCGTCGTCCTCGATGCCGATTCCACCCTCATCCGCAACGAGGTGATCGAGTTGATCGCCGACGAGGCGGGGCGACGTGCCGAGGTGCAGGCCGCGACCGAGGCCGCGATGCGCGGTGAGGTCGACTTCGCAACCAGTCTGCGCTCTCGGGTCGCCGCGCTCGAGGGCGTTCCCCTCGCGCGGCTGGACAGGGTGCGTGCACGA
This sequence comes from Microbacterium sp. LS_15, assembly GCF_041954735.1. NCBI lineage: Bacteria > Bacillati > Actinomycetota > Actinomycetes > Micrococcales > Microbacteriaceae > Microbacterium > Microbacterium sp. LS_15. The sequence continues at coordinate 544,554 of NZ_JAVAYD010000001.1, forward strand.
GTCGAGCCGACGCCGGGTGTGCAGGAGCTGACCGCAGCCGTGCATGAGCGCGGCGGCGTCGTCGGCGTCGTGTCGGGCGGATTCCACGAGATCCTCGACCACGTCGCCCCTCAGCTCGGCGTCGACCGCTGGCGGGCGAACCGCCTCGCCGTGGCCGACGACGCCCTTGCGGGTGTCGTGGACGGCGAGATCGTGGATGCCGCGGCCAAGGCCTCGTCGCTGCAGGAATGGGCCGACGAGCTCGGGGTCCCCCGTCACGCCACCATCGCGATCGGCGACGGCGCGAACGACCTGCTGATGATGGGCGTCGCCGGGCTCGGTCTCGCCTTCAACGCGAAGCCCGCTGTGCGGGCCGCGGCGAGCCTCGTGATCGGGCCGCAGGACCTCGCCGAGGTCATCCCGCTGCTGCCGTAGCGGATGTCGGAGGCCCGGTCTATCGTCGGGCCATGGACATCATCCTCATCCCCGGGCTGTGGCTCGACGCCTCCAGCTGGAACGACGTGACCGCCGAGCTCGAACGCGCCGGCCACCGTGTGCACGCGCTCACCATGCCGGGGGTCGGAGCCCCGGCATCCGAATCCGCCGACATCGGCGTCTCCGACTGGGTCGCCGCGGGCGTCGCCGCCGTCGACGACGTCGCCGGACCCGTCGTGGTGGTCGGGCACAGCGGCGGAGGAAACGTCGCGTGGGGTGTCGCAGACGCTCGGCCGGATGCCGTGTCCCGCGTGATCTTCGTCGACACCGTCCCACCTCCGTCGGGCTTCGGCATCAGCGAGTTCGAGGTCGTCGACGGCGTCGTGCCCTTCCCCGGGTGGGACACCTTCGACGCCGATGACGTCGCGGACCTCGACGAGCACACTCGCGCACGCACGGCTCCCCTGACCAGGAGCGTCCCCGCGCGCGTGCCGACAGACGACATCCTGCTCGAGGGCGGTCGGCACCGGGTGCCCGTGACTCTGCTGATGGGCGGTCTCGATCAGACCTCGCTGGAGGCACAGCTGGAGAACTGGGGCCCCTACGCCGCGGAGTTCCGAGCGATCACCGACGCCGAGGTCGTGAGGATCGGCTCGGGCCACTGGCCGCAGTTCTCCGTGCCGAGCCGCCTCGCGGAACTCATCGACGCGGCGGTCACGCGTAACCGGTGACGCTCGTCCGTCGTCAGTGACCCATCCCGAGTCCGCCGTCGACCGGGATGACGGCGCCGGAGATGTATCCCGCGTCGTCGCCGGCGAGCCAGGTGACGACGCCGGCCACCTCGTCGGGCGTCGCGAAGCGCCCGGCCGGAATGCTCGCCTTGTACTGCTTCTGCGTGTCCTCGGGCAGCTCCGCGGTCATGTCGGTATCGATGAAACCGGGGGCCACGACATTCGCCGTGATCCCGCGCCCGCCGAGCTCGCGGGTGAGGGAACGCGCGAACCCGACCAGCGCACTCTTCGACGCCGAGTAGTTGACCTGTCCGGCCGAGCCGAGCAGTCCTACCACGCTGGAGATGAGGATGACGCGACCGAACCGCGCGCGCAGCATGCCCTTCGAGGCACGCTTGACCACGCGGAAGGTACCGCCGAGGTTGGTGGCGACGACGCTGTCGAAGTCGTCCTCGCTCATGCGCAGCAGGAGGGTGTCCTTCGTGATCCCGGCGTTCGCCACGACGATCTCGACCGGACCGAGCTGCTGCTCGACCTCGGTGAACGCGGCGTCGAGGGCCGCGGAATCCGTCACGTCCGCTCGCACCGTGAGCGTGCCCTCCGGGCCCTCGCCGCTGCGGGCGGTGACGGCGACGCGATAGCCGTCACGGACGAACCGCTCGGCGATGGCGCGGCCGATGCCGCGGTTTCCGCCGGTGACGAGGACGACGCGATCAGTACTCATTTCCCACTCCAGATCTGGCCGCGCAGGGTCGACGGCCGGGTCGCCAACGATCCTATCCGTCACCCCTCGCGGGGCGCGGCTGCGTGTTTGACAGAACACCGGTGTGACTGGAACGCTGAACGCGACGAAAGGCATGCCCGTGAGCGACGACACCCACCCCTCCGGCGTACAGCCGACTCCCCCGCCGCCTCCGGCGGCTCCGCCTGCGCAGCCGTCTCAGCCGCCGCAGCCCTACGGTGCTGCGCCCGCGTATCCGCCGGCTCCCCCGTACTCCCCGGCCCCGTCGTATCCGTCGTCCACTCCTCCTCCGGCGCAGGCGTACCCTGGCGCGGTTCCGACGGTGGGCGCTGTACAGCCCTACGGCGCTCCTCCGCAGCAACAGCCGTACGGAGCCGCCTACCCCGCGTCGATCTACCCGGCATCGCGTCCGACGAGCGGGCTGGCGATCACGTCCCTCATCTGCGGCATCGCCGGCCTCGTCCTCTTCTGGGCGGTCATCCCGCTGATCGCCTCGATCATCGCCGTGATCACCGGTCACATGGCGCTCCGTCAGACCAAAGCCGACCCGTCCGTCGGCGGTCGTGGCATGGCGTTCGCCGGCCTCATCATGGGGTACGTCATGGTCGCGGTCCTCGCGGTCGGTATCGTCACGACCGTCATCAGCTTCCTGTTCCTCGGGGCGTTCACGATCCCGTTCATCTTCTCGTCCTGAGCGACCGCGGAGCGCGGCCGGACGGCGGCCTGTGAAGTGAGCCCTCGGCCCCGTAGCGGCGTAGGCTGGACTCATCGTGAAGAACAAGCGACTGGTCCCCGCTGTCACCTCCCTGCCGCAAGCGCCGCAGGTCGAGGCGGACCACCGCGTGCGTCGCTACGCGATCACGATGACCATCCGCATCGTCTGCTTCGCGCTGATGATGTTCGTGCAGCCGTACGGCTGGTACACGTGGGTCTTCGCGCTCGCGGCAGCAGTGCTCCCGTACATCGCCGTCGTGTTCGCCAACGCCGGCAGCGACAGCACCGAGACGACGGCGGAGTCACCCGTGCAGGAGCTGGAGGCACCGGCTCCCCCGCCGACCGTGGTCGAGGAGACCGGCTCGGACCCGTTCGTGATCACGATCCACGAGAGCCGCAAGGGCGACGCGTGAGCGAACTGCAGTGCTCGCGTGCCGGCTGCCGGGACGCGGCGGTCGCTCAGGTGGTGTGGCGCAATCCGCGCATCCACGCGGCCGATCGCGAGAAGATCTGGCTGGCGTGCGCCGAGCACGTGGAACTCCTGCGCGACTATCTCGCCGCCCGCGACTTCCCCGTGACCGTGCGAGACGGAGTGCCCTCATGAGCGCGCGGATGCTGCGATGGACCGTGTACGTGCTGATCGCGATCGGGTTCGCGATCGCCTGCGCGTTCCTGTCGAACTGGCAGTTCGACAGGAACGAGTCCCGGGCTGAGCAGATCGCACTCGTCGAGAAGAACTACGACGCCGAACCCGTCCCGCTGGCCGACCTCATCGGCACCGACGGTGAACTCGACCGCGGTGACGTGTGGCATCCGGTGATCCTCCGCGGAGAGTACCTCGCCGACGAGCAGCTCCTCGCCCGCAACCGGCCGCATGGCGGGACGAGCGCCTACGAGGTGCTCGTCCCGTTCCGCGACGTCGACGGCCGCCTGTTCATCGTCGACCGGGGGTGGGTGCCGCCCGGCGAAGGCGACTCGCCCGACGCCGTCCCTGCGCCGCCCGATGGCCAGGTCGAGGTCGTGGTGCGTCTGCGTCCGAGCGAGCAGGTGCCGGCATCCGGCCGCGGGGCTCCCGAGGGCCAGGTGCCCACGATCCACGTCCCGTCCATCGCGGACATCGTCGGCGGCGACGTGATCACCACCGCATACGGTCAGATCGTGAGCGAGGACCCTGCGGGCCGCGGAACGCTCGGCGGCTTCGAGTCGCCCACGGACGACCCTGGCCCACACCTGTCGTACGCGATCCAGTGGATCCTGTTCGCCCTCATGGGCTTCATCTTCATCGGCTACATCATCCGCACCGAGATCGTGAAGCACCGCGAGGAGCTCGAGGGAGCCCCCGCCACCGAGAAGAAGCGCCGCAGGCGGGACGCCGACGCCGACGTCGAGGACGAACTGCTCGACGCGCGCTGAGCGAGGTCGCGTGCGCCCGCTCAGTCGACAGTGACGGTGTGCGACCAGCCGGACTCGGCCGGCACATAGACGACACGGGTGTGGCGGCGGTCTCGTGATCCCTGCCAGAACTCGATGCGATCGGGGACGATGCGCCAGAGCACCCAGTCCCCGTCGGCGACGCGCGCCTGGGCAGCCCGTGACCGAGCGGCGAGATCGGCAGCGCTCTCCTGAGCCGTCGCTTCCTCGACGCGACCGCGAACCCGGACGGCGCGCACCTGCGGCTGCCACCAGAAGTTGAGCGCTGCGGCCGGGGCGGCGCCGAGCTGCGCACCTTTCCGGGAGGACCGGGTGCTCGCGATCGCCCATCCGCGCTCGTCGACCCGCTTGAGGATGAGGGTCCGTGCGTCCGGCACCCCGTCGGCATCCACCGTCGCGAGCGTGGCGGTGTGCGGCTCGGGCACCGCCGCGGCATCCGCCGCCTCCATCCACTCGGCGAAGAGGACGACCGGATCCTCCGGCAGCGCATCGAGATCCCATTCAGGCGCGTCACCGGTGAGGGCGTGCCTGCCCCGAAGCCCGTCGTTGAGCCTGGTGTCGAGCGTCGAGTCGTCGTGGGTCACGGTTCGAGCCTAGGACACGCGTGGACCCGACGACCGAGCCGGTCAGGCCAGCTCGATGAGCTCCTGATACTCCTGGTTCCAGATGTCCTCGACGCCGTCGGGCAGGATCAGCACGCGCTCGGGATTGAGGGACTGCACGGCTCCCGGATCGTGCGAGACGAGCACCACGGCGCCCTCGTAGTGCGCCAGCGCCCCGAGGATCTCCTCGCGGGACGCGGGATCGAGGTTGTTGGTCGGCTCGTCGAGCAGCAGCAGGTTCGCGGACGACACGACGAGCGTCGCGAGCGACAGACGAGTCTTCTCGCCACCCGAGAGAACGCCGGCCGGCTTCAGCACGTCGTCTCCTGTGAACAGGAACGAGCCGAGCACCTTGCGCGCCTCGGTCTCGGTGATGTGCGGCGCAGCCGACACCATGTTCTCGAGAACCGAGCGGTTGACGTCGAGGTTCTCGTGCTCCTGGGCGTAGTAGCCGACCTTGAGGCCGTGTCCCGGTTCGAGCTGACCCGTGTCGGGCTGGTCGACGCCGGCGAGCATGCGCAGCAGCGTGGTCTTACCGGCACCGTTGAGGCCGAGCACGACCACCTTCGAGCCGCGGTCGATCGCGAGGTCGACGTCGGTGAAGATCTCGAGCGAACCGTAGGACTTCGACAACCCGGATGCCATGAGCGGAGTCTTGCCGCAGGGCGCCGGCTTGGGGAAGCGCAGCTTCGCGACGCGATCCTCCTGACGCACGTCGTCGAGTCCCGCGAGGAGCTTCTCGGCACGTGCGATCATCTGATGCGCGGCAGCGGCCTTCGACGCCTTCGCCCCGAACCGCGCGGCCTGCTGCTGCAGGGTCGTCGCCTTCTTCTCCGCGTTCGCGCGCTCCTTCTTGCGGCGCTCCTCGTCGGCGGCGCGCTGACGGAGGTAGTTCTTCCAGTTCATGTTGTACGCGTCGATGACCTGACGGTTCGCATCGAGGTAGAACACCCGGTTGACGGTCTCGCCGACGAGCTCGACGTCGTGGCTGATGACGATCAGACCGCCCTTGTAGTTCTTCAGGAACTCGCGCAGCCAGACGACGCTGTCGGCGTCGAGGTGGTTGGTCGGCTCGTCGAGGATCATGGTCTCGGCGTCCGAGAAGAGGATGCGGGCCAGCTCGATGCGACGACGCTGACCACCGGAGAGCGTCTTCAGCGGCTGGTCGAGGATGCGGTCGGGCAGCGAGAGGTTGTTGGCGATCGAGGCGGCCTCGGCCTCCGCGGCGTATCCGCCCTGGCCCTCGAACTGCTCGGTCAGACGCGCATAGCGTTTCATGGCCTTGTCGGCGACGGCGGGGTCGTCCGATCCCATCGCCACCGTCGCCTCCGCCATGCCGAGGGCGAGGCTGCCGAGCCCGCGGGCGTCGAGGATGCGGGTGCGCGCGAGCATCTCCGGGTCGCCCGAGCGAGGGTCCTGCGGCAGGTAGCCCAGCTCACCCGAGCGCGTCACGTTCCCGCCCGACGGCAGCACGTCTCCTGCCAGCACCTTGGTGAGGGTCGTCTTGCCGGCCCCGTTGCGGCCGACGAGTCCGATCTTGTCGCCGTCGCTGACGCGGAACGACACGTTCTCCATGAGGAGACGCGCGCCCACGCGGATCTCGAGGTCGTGCACGGCAAGCACAGCGGATGTCCGTTCGTCAGAGGGGAAGGCGGCCGAGCGGCCAGCCTCCCAGTATAGATCGCCGCGCGGGGAGCATCCGCCGCGGCCTGCGGCCTGCGGATCTCACTCTGCGGGGTGAGTCGGTCGATACTCGGGAGTGATGACCGCGACGGCGCGCTGTTCCTAACCTGCACAGGTGGACGTCATCAACGAGCTCATCCTGCACACCGTCGCCTCTCCGTGGCTGTACCTCGTGCTGTTCGCCGTGACCGTGATCGACGGGTTCTTCCCGCCCGTCCCGAGCGAGACGGTGCTGGTCGCCGCGGCGGCGGTCGCCGCATCCACGGGCGCCTGGTGGATGCTGGTGCCGCTCGGCCTCATCGCGGCGATCGGCGCCGCGATCGGCGACAACGTCGCGTTCGCGATCGGACGTCGGATGGGGACGACGCGCTGGGCCTGGATGCGGCGGCCCCGGGTCGCCGCCGCATTCGCCCACGCCGAGCACGCCCTCGACCGGCGCAGCGCCTCGCTGATCCTGGGCGCACGCTACATCCCGGTCGGTCGCGTCGCCGTCAACATGTCGGCCGGTGCTCTCGGGTTCGCGTGGCGCCGGTTCCTGCCGCTGAGCCTCGTCGCCGGCGCGAGCTGGAGCGCACTCAGCCTGGTCATCGGGCTGGTCGCGGGCAGCTGGGTCAGCGACCAGCCCCTGGTGAGCGCGGGTATCGGCATCCTGATCGCTCTCGTCCTCGGCCTCGTGATCGATCGGATCACGGCGGCCCGCCGTCGCCGCGCACCCGTCGCGCACCTGGCAGGATGAAAGTCATGGCACGGGATCGGCAGCGCACGGAGCGCCCGCGTCTCACCCGCCGCGTGGTGGTCCTGTCACTGCTCGGCGCCGCGTCCGTCACGCTCTACGCCACCCTCGTGCCGCTCGCGGCCGTCCTCTACGGCACTCCCCTGCCCCTGTCGTTCATCCTGGCCGCCGCGGCCTGCGGCGCGCCCCTGCTCGCCATCACCCGACCGCGCTGGGCGATCGCCCTCTCCACGGCTGCCTCGTTCGCGCTCCCCCTTCTGGTGCCCCGCGAGCTCGCGACCGAAGCGCCATGGCCCTGGTCGGTCCCGGCACTCCTCGCCTTCGTGCTCACCGTCAGCGTCGTGACGTTCCGGCACGGCGCACGACTCGGCGCCTTCCCGCTCGTGATCGGTGCGCTTGCGTCGCTGACGGCGCCCCTGCTGCGTTCGGAGGTCGTCTCGAGCGCTCCTGTGGCGGCGAACGTCACGGCGAACCTCATCGTCACGGCCTCGGTCGCCACCGCCGCCTACCTCATCTCCGCCCTCGTCGCCGGCCGGCTGCGCGTCGCGGCTGAGCTCACCAGGGAGCGCGAGCACTCGGCCCTCGAGGAGTCGCGGCGAGCCCTCGTCGAGGAACGCACGCGCATCGCGCGCGAGCTGCACGATGTGATCGCCCACAGCATGTCGGTGATCCAGGTGCAGTCGTCGACCGCGCGCTATCGACTGCCCGAGCTCGACGAGGCGGCGGTCGCGGAGTTCGAGAGCATCGCGGCCACCGCGCGCTCGTCGCTGACGGAGATGCGGCGGATGCTGGGCGTGCTGCGCACCGAGGATCAGACCGTCGAGCTCGCACCTCAGCAGCGCATCGACGACATCCCGGCTCTCGTGGACACGCTCCGCCGCGCCGGCGTGACCGTCGGCCTGGAGATCACGGGCCCCGTCGCCGACGCACCGCAGGCAGTGCAGATCGCGGCGTATCGCATCACCCAGGAGGCTCTGAGCAATGCCGTGCGCCACGCGCACGGGGCGGCGGTGACGGTGCGCCTCCAGGCAGACGCTGCCGCCATCAGCATCCGGGTCCGCAACTCGCCGCCCGAGGAGGTCACGGAGACCCGGGGATCGGGTCACGGCCTGCGCGGCATGCGAGAGCGCGTCGAACTGCTCGGCGGCACGTTCCTCGCCTCCCCGACCGCTGACGGAGGCTGGGAGGTCACGGCATCCCTGCCCTTCTCGAGCGCCGTGCCCCGGCACCCTTCTGCCACTGACCCCGAGGAGACCTCGTGACCGTATCCGTCCTGATCGCCGACGACCAGGCGATGGTCCGCGCAGGCTTCGCCGCCCTGTTGGATGCGCATGAGGGGATCCGTGTCGCAGGGCAGGCCGCGACCGGTGCGGAGGCAGTGACGATGGCAGCGCGGCTCGACCCGGACGTGATCCTCATGGACGTGCGGATGCCGGAGGTCGACGGCATCGAGGCGACCCGCCGCATCCTCGGGCCGACCTATCCGGCCGCGCACGTGCCCCGCATCCTCATGCTGACGACCTTCGACATCGACGACTACGTGTACGACGCGCTGGAGGCGGGCGCGAGCGGGTTCTTGCTCAAGGATGCCCTGCCCGAGGAGCTCGTGCACGCCGTCCGGGTGGTCGCGGCGGGCGATGCACTGCTGGCTCCGAGCGTGACCCGGCGGATGATCGAGCAGTTCGCCGGACGCAGGCCCCGCACCCCGAGGGCGTCGACCGCCCTCGCGGAGCTCACGGATCGCGAGCGCGAGCTCCTCGTGCTGATCGGCAGGGGCCGCTCGAACTCCGAGATCGCCTCCGACCTGTTCATCGCCGAGCAGACGGTGAAGACCCACGTCGGCAAGGTGCTGTCGAAGCTGGGACTGCGCGATCGCGTGCACGCCGTGATCCTCGCCTACGACACGGGTCTCGTCGAACCCGCATCCTGACTCCCTCTCCGGTAGGGGGTGGAACGACCCTCCGGTGTGATGCGGGCGGTCTCACCGGCTTCATACGCTCCTCGGACAGCTGATCCGAGGAGGACTCATGGCCATCGTCGAGGCACCCCGTCTCACCGCTCCGCCCGCGCCGGCGCCCCGGGGACGGGACACCGGTATAGACCTGCTCCGCGCCCTCTGCGTGCTCGGCGTCGTCGTGCTCCACGGCATCATGGTCGGCGTCACCGTGACCGACTCCGAACCCGTCTTCGCGAACGCGAGCGACGGTGCATGGTGGATCGTCCCGGTCAGCTGGGCACTGCAGGTCATGCCGTTGTTCTTCGTCATCGGTGGGTTCGCGGGGTTCCTCGCTCACCGTCGTGCTTCGGAAAGGGGCGGAACCGCCGCGTCCTTCGTCGCCGGCCGCGTGCACCGACTGCTCCGCCCTGCCGCACTGTCGGTCGGTGTCGTTGGCGCATTCCTCGCCGTGCTGGGTCTGACCGGCGTCCCGGCCGACATCGTCGCCACCGCCGGCTATCGATTCGGACAGCCGCTGTGGTTCCTCGGCGTGTTCCTCCTGTGCCAGGCGCTGCTGCCCGCTCTCGCCGCAGCTCACCGCCGGGCGCCCGTGGCGACGCTCTCGTTGCTGGTGCTCGCGTCGATCGCCGTCGACGTCACGCGTGCGACCACCGGGGTCGACGGCATCGGCTTCCTGAACCTCGCCTTCGTGTGGCTCGCGGTGCAGCAGCTCGGGTTCTTCCTCGCCGACGGCACGATAGGTCGTCTGCGCCGCCGCACGGTCGCGATCACCGGGGGCACCGCTCTCGGTGCCCTGATCTCGACCTTCGTCATGGGCGTCTACTCCCCCGACCTCGTCGCGAACATCAACCCACCGAGCGGTGCACTGCTCCTCGTGGGCGTCGTCCACCTGAGCGCTGTCGTCCTGCTCAGGGAGCGCATCGCGCGCATCAGCCTGCGCCCGTTCCCCGCCGCGTTCTCGGCGTTCGTCAACCGTCGTACGATGACCGTCTATCTCTGGCACATGCCGGTCCTGCTGACGATGGCCGGTCTGACGGCCCTCGTGGCTCTGACGACGGGAGTCATGCCGTCCGAACCCGGGAGCGCAGCCTGGTGGACGGAGCGTCCGCTCTGGCTCGCGACCGCTCTTGCGGCGACGGCCCTGATCGCTGTGCTGCTCGGCCGATTCGAGAATCGCACTGCCCCGGTGGCGACGACCTCGCATCGACGACTGCGGTGGGCTGTGGTCTTCGGTATCGGCGGCGTCGTGACGCTGTTGACGACCGGCACCTCGGTCCTGACCGCCGTCATCGCGGTGCTCGTCTTCTGGCTCGCCGTGCGGCTCGCCCGCGGCTCAGACGAGCCCGCGCGCCGCGAGGGCATCGCCGACGTCGTCCGCGTGGCGTAGCGTGCGCACGAGCAACGGGACGATGCCACGGATGCCGACCCGCACGTTCCGCGCCCGTTGCGCGTCCCGCAGATCCGTCGCGAACGCGGCGACCACGGGGATCATCGTGATCGCGAGGGAGATCGTCATCGCGACCGCGTCCACGTCGACGCCCCACCGGCGGAACGGTCGGAGGGCCCGGCGCAGAGTCGCGAGCAGCTCGCCCATGCGGGTGGTGAGCGTGAGCAGCCCGGCGAGCAGGATCAGCGCGACTACGCGGGTCGAACTCACCCAGGCGGCGATCGGCGAGACGAAGAACCACAGGAACCCACCGAGCACCAGCATCAACCACCGGAGACGCCAGACCTCCGCCGCGAGCACTCGCCACGGCATCCGGGCCAGCGCGTACAGAGCGCACACGCCGAGCAGCACCCCCGTCGCCGACCACGCGTCCAGCGCGAACGTCGACACGGCGATCGCGACGACGGCCAGTCCCGCGAGCTTGGGGGCAGCCGGCAGACGGTGCAGGATGCTGTCGCCGGGGCGGTAGAGCTGGATCATGCGCAGCTCCGGCGGTACTGCTCGATCACGACGGCGGGCCTCCCGGATGCCGCGACCCTCCCGTCGTCGAACAGCACCGCCTGGTCGCACCGCGCCGCGAGGCCGAGGTCGTGCGTGACGATGACCACCTGCGCGTCCTGCGCCAGCAGCAGGTCGCCGACGCGACGCGCGTTCCGAAGATCGAGCAGCGTGGTCGGTTCATCCGCCACGATCAGCGACGGCGTCGTCGCGAGCACGGAGGCCAGTGCGAGCAGTTGCCGTTGGCCTCCCGAGAGAGTCGAGACCGGCGCATCGGCGTGATCGGCGAGACCGTGCTCGTACAGGATCGCCGCGACGCGCAGGCTCGCCTCGGGGCCGGGAACATCGCGCAGAGAGAGTGCGAGATCCTCGGCGGGGGTCGGCATGAGGATCTGCGCCTGCGGGTCCGTGAAGACGAATCCGACCTCGCGACGCACGGCCCTGAGGTCTCGCTGCACGTCCCGTCCGCGCACGACGACTGTTCCACTCGTCGGGGCGACCAGGCCGTTCAGCAGGCGTGCGAACGTCGACTTGCCTGAGCCGTTCGCGCCGATGACAGCTGTCCGCCGTGCGGAGAGGTCGAGCGTCACGTCGCGCAGGATCGTCCGCCCCTCGCGCTCGACGGACACCCCGTCGACGGAGATTCCGTGCACCACGGCTCTGCCGACCGAGCGTCGGTCGACAAAGAACCCGGGGCCCTGGGCCTCAGACCGCACGGGCGCGAGCGGGCGCCGTCGAGCGCAGCCCGAACGCCGGCGGGTATGCGCGCCGCAGAGCCACGACGAGAGCGGTGGCGGCGGCGGCCTTGAGCAGGTCCCCCGGCAGGAAGGCGAGGCTCGACAGCGCGGTGGGCGCGAGATCCATGCCGAGCACGAACGCCTGCACCGGGATGCCGAAGGCATAGACCACCGCGATCCCGCCGACCACCACACCCAGCGCCGTGCGCCACCAGGTGATCCGGTTCGCGCGGACGATGAGACCGATCACGACGGCGCCCACCACCCATCCGAGGAGATACCCCGCTGTCGGTCCGACGAACACTCCGAGGCCGCCGCGTCCGCCGGCGAGGACGGGGAGCCCGACCGCCGCGAGGACGAGGACGAGCGCGACCGCGAGCGGCGCGCGACGGGGACCGAGAACGGCACCGGCGAGCATCACTCCGAGCGTCTGAGCCGTGATCGGCACGCCCCCGGGGATCGGGATCGTGACGGTGCCGAGCACGACGATGAGCGCGGCGAAGACGGCGATGCGGGCGAGATCGCGGCCGATCTCGGTGCGGTGCGGGGTCATGGCTCTTCCTCCTGAACACTGTTCACCTGAACGGTGTTCACTATAGTGAGGTCATGACTCCGGAGCACAACTCGGCACGACACGACCGCGACAGCGTCGCCGACGTCGCTCTCGCCCTGCTCGACGAGGTCGGCCTGGCCGATCTCTCGATGCGGCGGATCGCCGCCCGCCTCGACGTGCAGCCCAGCGCACTGTACTGGCACTTCTCGAGCAAGCAGGAACTGCTCGCCGCCCTCAGCGACCGGATCACCGCGCCCCTCCGCGCCGTCGCAGACGACGTCCTGCCGCTCGCCCGCCGCGTCCGCGACGCGCTCTTCACGTATCGCGACGGCGCCGAACTGGTGCTCAGCACCTCTGCGCTCGGACTCGGGTCGTCATACGCCCAATCCGCTCTCGAAGAAGCACTGCGCCGCGCCGGGGCCGACGACCCTCAGGACAGGGCCGTCGCACTGATGCACTTCATCCTCGGTCACGCGACCCTCGTGCAGCAGCGCATGCACGCCGACAGCTACGGAGCAGCGTCCCCGGCTGCCGGCGACGACGCGACCGCGGGCCTCGATCGCATCTTCGACCTGGGCATCACGGCTCTCGCCGGATCAGCACGCTCGCGGTCCGCCGCCTGACTCACGGACCGGGAGTCGCGGCCGGCTCCGCGGCATGGCCGAGCCGCAGGCCCGGGATCAGCGCGACGACGATGAGCACGACGCAGAGCGCGAAGACCACGGGGAAGGCATCGACTCCTCCGCCGAGGGTCGCGACCGAGAGACCCGCCACCGCGATCACGATGGCCGCGCCGGTGGAGTCGGAGATCGACAGCGCCGACGAGTTGAACCCCTGGTTGCCCGGCTCCGAATAGGCCAGGGTGAGCACGGTGAGCCGCGGATAGAGCAGCCCCATCCCTCCCCCGGCGAAGCCCCAGCCGATCACGACGAGCACCGGCGACACGGCCCCCAGAGCAGCGAGGATCACCAGGACCATGGCGACGAACAGCAGCGCGAGGCTGAGCAGCGTGATGCGCAGGTTCCCGAGCCGTTCGCCGTACCGGCCCTGCAGCTGCGAGGCTCCTGCCCAGGCGAAGGCGGCGAACATGAGAGCGAGCCCCGCCCATGTCGCAGTGAAGCCGTACCGCTCGATGAGCAGGTAGGGGATGTAGGCCTCTGCCGCGAAGAACGTGCCGGCGACGATCCCCCGCATGAGCACGACGCTCGGCAGACCGCGTCCGGCGCGCAGGGTCCGACGAGGCAGCAGCGGCAGCACGGCGACGGCGATCACGGCGATCGCCCCGAGGGCGACGGGCCAGCCGATCGCGGCATCCATGTCGGCACTGAACCCGACCACCACGGCGGACACCGCGACGACGACCGCCAGGGCCATGCGCACGACGAGGGCCCGACGGTCCTGCGGCTCTCCGTGCCCCAGGTCGAGTCCGCGGAGGCGCACGGCGATCATCACGAACGCGGCAGCGGTGAGAGCCGCGACGCCGAGGAACGCCCACCGCCAGTCGAGGTACTCCGCGACAGCCCCGGCGAGGAACGGTCCGATCATCGACGGCACCACCCACGCGGCCGCGAACGCGGCGAAGATCCGCCCGTGCAGATGCGGCGGGTAGAGCCGGGCCACGACCACGTACAGGGCGACGGTCTGTCCGCCGGTCCCGAGCCCCTGCACGAGGCGTCCGACGAGGAACTGGTGCATGGTCGTGGCGAATCCCGACAGCAGCAGGCCGATGAAGAACAGGGTGACGGCGACGTACAGAGCTCCGCGGGGGCCGCGCGCGTCCGACCACGCGCCGGCGGCGACCATCCCGATCACGCTCGTCGCGAGCGTGCCCGCGAACGCGACCGCGTACAGCGCCTGCCCGTCGAGTGCGTCGCTGACGATCGGCATCACAGTGGTGACGGCGAGTGCCTCGATGGCCGCCAGGAAGATCAGGGCCACCGAACCGGCCGTCACCCAGATGCGCTCGCGGTCCCAGATGGAGACGGAGTCCGCGGCGGCGTCGCTCATCGGCCGACGAGCGCGGCGATGCGCTCGATGGCCTCGGTGATGATCTCCGGGCTGGTGCCGAAGTTCAACCGCACGTAGCCCGCACCCTCCGCGCCGAAGGCGGGACCGAAGTGCAGCGCCACCTTGGCTTCACGCAGGATGCGCCGGGAGGGGTTGTCGCCCCACCCGAGTCCGGAGAGGTCGATCCACGCGAGGTAGCCGGCGTCCGGCATGCGGTACCGGGCCTCGGGGAGACGAGCCGCCAGCAGGTCTTCGAGCAGCACCCGGTTCTCGTCGAGGGTGCGCAACAGACCGTCGAGCCACGGGTCGCTCTCGTCGGAGAAGGCGGCGATCGCCGCGAGCAGACCGAGCTGTCCCGTGCGCCACTCCACCTCGATCGGGAGTCCGCGCACGACGGCGCTCGTCGCGTCGGATGCCGTGACCATGAGCGCGCATTTGAGCCCGGCGAGGTTGAACGCCTTGCTGGCGCTGACCACCGCGTACCCGACACGCTCGGCGGCCTCTCCCGTGTGGAGGAACGGGGTGAACCCCGTACCCGGCTGCGCGAGCGGCGCGTGGATCTCGTCGGAGACGACGGCGGCCCCGAACTCGTCGGCCAACTCGGCGAGGGCGCGAAGGGACGCACGGTCGTGCACGGTCCCGGTCGGATTGTGGGGGTTGCAGAGCAGGATCGCCGTTGCACCGTCTTCGAGGGCCGAGCGGATGCCGTCGAGATCGACCTCCCATGCGGTGCCGGTGTCGTGCAGCGGCACCCGCGCGATCTCGGCGCCCGCCTCTTCGACGAGGTCGTAGAACGGCGGGTACACCGGAGGCGTCACGACGACGCGTTCCCCCGGCTGGGTCACGCGTCGGAGGATCTCCACGATCCCCATGCTCACGTCCGCCGTGGTGCGCATGCGAGCCGGGTCCGGAGTCCAGCCGAACCGGCGCTCGGCGAACGCCGCATACGTCGCCGGCAGCGGCGTGCGCGATGCGATGTAGCCGGTGTCGCCGATCTCGACGGCGTGATGCAGCGCCGCCGAGACCGCCGGAGCGAGCGGGAAGTCGGTCTCGGCCACGAACAGCGGCAGGACGTCCTCGGGGTACTCGCGCCACTTCTCGCTGCTGCGTTCCCGCAGCTCGGCCAGCGGCAGCGCCTTGACCTCGAGCATCCTCAGATCGCGAAGCCGAGGGCGCGCATCATGTCGCGGCCGTCGTCGGTGATCCGTTCCGGGCCCCACGGCGGCATCCACACCCAGTTGATGCGGAAGCGCTCGACGACGTTGTCCAGAGCCTGAGCGGTCTGGTCCTCGAGCACGTCCGTGAGCGGGCAGCCGGCACTGGTGAGCGTCATGTGGATGACGAGAGCGTCGTTCTCGTCATCCCACGCGAGGTCGTAGATGAGGCCGAGGTCGACGACGTTGATCCCGAGCTCCGGGTCCATGACGTCTTTGAGAGCCTCGGTGACCTCGTCGTACTTCTCGTCGGTGAGGGTGGCGGCTGTCATGCGATCAGCCTACGCCTCGAGAGGAGCCGCGGGGTCGAGGAAACGGTCGTATCCCTCTTCCTCGAGACGGTCGGCGAGCTCGGGGCCGCCCTCCTCCACGATCTTGCCCGCGACGACGACGTGCACGTGGTCGGGGCGGATGTACCGGAGGATGCGCGTGTAGTGCGTGATGAGCAGCACGCCGAGACCGGTGGCCTCCTTGGCGCGGTTGACGCCTTCCGAGACGATCTTCAGCGCGTCGACGTCGAGGCCGGAGTCGGTCTCGTCGAGAACGGCGAACTTCGGCTTCAGCACCTCGAGCTGCAGGATCTCGTGGCGCTTCTTCTCGCCGCCCGAGAAGCCCTCGTTGACGTTGCGCTGCGCGAACTTCGGGTCCATACGCAGGTTCGCCATCGACGCCTTGACGTCCTTCGTCCACTGACGGATCGAGGGCGCTTCGCCGTCGAGAGCCGTCTTCGCGGTGCGGAGGAAGTTCGTGACGGTGACGCCGGGGATCTCGACCGGGTACTGCATCGCGAGGAACAGACCGGCGCGCGCACGCTCGTCGACGCTCATCTCGAGGACGTCCTGGCCGTCGAACGTGATCGAGCCGGAGGTCACGGTGTACTTCGGGTGACCGGCGATCGTGTACGCGAGGGTCGACTTGCCCGAGCCGTTGGGGCCCATGATCGCGTGCGTCTCACCGGTGTTCATGGTGAGGGTGATTCCGTTGAGGATCGGGGTGGTCCCGGCCTCGGTCTCGACCGTCACGTGCAGGTCGCGGATTTCGAGAACAGACATTCAGACTTCCTTCGTCACAGTCGGGTCGATGAGCACGTCGTCGCCGTCGATCTCGACGACGTAGACCGGGACGGGCTCATAAGCGGGGAGGTTCTGGGGCTTGCCGGTGATCAGCGAGAAGGCGGACCCGTGGGCCCAGCACTCGACCGTGTCACCCTCGACGAAGCCCTCGGACAGCGAGATGTCGCCGTGCGTGCAGGTGTCGCCGATCGCGTGGATCACGCCGTCGGAGTCCTTGATCACCGTGATCGGGACGCCGTCGGGCTCGACGCGCAGGGGGGTGTCGAGCTCGAGCTCGTCGACACCGCAGACGCGCTGTGCGGTCATGCGTTCACCTCGGCGAGCTCGGTCTCGATCGCGGCCAGCAGCTCCTCCTCGAGGGCGGGGATGCCGAGGCGCTGCACGATGTCGCTGAGGAAGCCCAGCACCACCAGGCGGCGTGCCTCCTCCTCGGTGATACCGCGGGCCTGCAGGTAGAACAGTTGCTCGTCGTCGAAGCGACCGGTCGCGCTGGCGTGACCGGCGCCGAGGATGTCGCCGGTCTCGATCTCGAGGTTCGGGATCGAGTCGGCGCGAGCACCCTCGGTCAGCACGAGGTTGCGGTTCGCCTCGTAGGAGTCGGTGCCGGTGGCATCCGGCCCGATCAGCACGTCGCCGATCCAGACCGAGTGCGCGCTCTCGCCCTGCAGCGCGCCCTTGTAGAGGACGTCGCCCTTCGTGTGCGGGCCCTTGTGGTGAAGGTAGACCTGGCTCTCGAGGTGCTGTCCGGCATCCGCGTAGGAGAGGCCGTAGAGGTACCCCTCGGAGCCGGCGCCCGCGAGCTCGACGCTCGGGTTTACGCGCACGACACCGCCGCCGAAACTGATGACGAAGTGCTTGAGCGTGGCGTCCGCGGCGACGCGGGCCTGGTGAGCCGAGGCGTGCACGGCGTCGTCGTGCCACTGCTGCAGGCTGATCACACTGAGCTTCGCGCCGTCGCGGACGATGATCTCGACGTTCTGCGCGTACTGCGCGGAGCCGGTGTGCTGCAGCACGACCGTCGCGGAGCTGTGCTCCAGCGCCTCGATCACGATGTGGGCGTCGGCGCGCTGATCGGCGCCCTGTCCCTCGATCGTGATGAAGACCGGCTCGGCGACCTCTTCTTCGCGCGGGATGCGGACGTGCAGCGCTTCGGTCGCACCCTGCCAGGCGACGGCCGACGTGACGTCCTCCGCGAGGAAGACCTCACCGCGCGGAGCTGCACCGGCGGCGAGCGGGGCGGCGAGGTACTGCTCCCCCGCGCCGAACGAGTAGGTCACACCGTCGGTCGAGCCGGCGACCGCGAACAGCGGCGCGAGCTTCGCGACGGGCGTGTGCTTCCAGTTGACCTCGCGCCCCGAGGGGGTGCCGAAATCGGTCGGCTCGAACGAGTGCGGTCGCTCGGAGCGCGTCTGGACCGGCACGAAGCCGGCATCGGCCACCTGGGCGGCGGGGTCCACGTGCGCGCTGGAGGAGCGCGACGCGGTGGGCGTCGTCGTAGGGGTCGTCATCTCAGCCGACCGATCCTTCCATGCCCATCTCGATGAGCTTGTTCAGTTCCATCGCGTACTCCATCGGCAGCTCGCGCGCGATCGGCTCGATGAAGCCGCGCACGATCATCGCCATCGCCTCGTCCTCGGGCATGCCGCGGGACTGCAGGTAGAAGAGCTGCTCCTCGCTGACCTTCGAGACCGTGGCCTCGTGGCCGAGCTGCACGTCGTCGACGCGGATGTCGATGGCCGGGTAGGTGTCGGAGCGCGACTTGGTGTCGACGAGCAGCGCGTCGCAGCGCACCGTGTTCGCCGAGTGGTGGGCGTTCGCGTCGACGCGCACCTCGCCGCGGTAACCGGCGCGACCGCCGCCGCGGGCGATCGACTTCGAGACGATCGACGACTGCGTGTACGGCGCCATGTGGATCATCTTGGCGCCGGCGTCCTGGTGCTGGCCGGGACCGGCGAAGGCGACGGAGAGCGTCTCGCCCTTGGCGTGCTCGCCCATCAGGTAGATCGACGGGTACTTCATCGTCACCTTGGAGCCGATGTTGCCGTCGACCCACTCCATGGTCGCGCCCTCGTGGGCGACCGCGCGCTTGGTGACGAGGTTGTAGACGTTGTTCGACCAGTTCTGGATCGTCGTGTAGCGCACGCGGGCGTTCTTCTTCACGATGATCTCGACGACGGCCGAGTGCAGCGAGTCCGACTTGTAGATCGGGGCCGTGCAGCCCTCGATGTAGTGGACGTAGCTGTCCTCGTCGGCGATGATCAGGGTCCGCTCGAACTGGCCCATGTTCTCGGTGTTGATGCGGAAGTACGCCTGCAGCGGGATCTCGACGTGCACGCCCTTCGGGACGTAGACGAACGATCCACCAGACCAGACGGCCGTGTTCAGCGCGGCGAACTTGTTGTCGCCGGCGGGGATCACGGTGCCGAAGTACTCCTCGAAGAATTCGGGGTGCTCACGGAGGGCCGTGTCGGTGTCCATGAAGATGACGCCCTGCTGCTCCAGGTCCTCGCGGATCTGGTGGTAGACGACCTCGGACTCGTACTGGGCGGCGACACCCGCGACGAGGCGCTGGCGCTCGGCCTCCGGGATCCCGAGACGCTCGTAGGTCTCGCGGATCTCCTCGGGGAGGTCCTCCCACGACTGCGCCTGCTTCTCGGTGGAGCGGACGAAGTACTTGATGTTGTCGAAGTCGATGTCGCTGAGGTCGGCGCCCCACGTCGGCATCGGCTTGCGCCCGAACAGCTGATATCCCTTGAGACGGGTCTTCAGCATCCATTCGGGTTCGCTCTTGAGGCTGGAGATCCCGCGGACCACCTCTTCGGAGATGCCACGTTGCGCGACCGCACCTGCGGCGTCCTCATCGTGCCATCCGAATTCGTACACCCCCAGGCCTTCGAGCTCCGGGCGGTCGATCAGCACATCCGACATCTCACACTCTCCTCACAGGTCCCAAAACGGTGTAATCCGCCCCGACACACCTGATCCCCGTCGAGTCTGCGGGAGCGGGTGCCGTTGGTGGGCCCTCATCACCGGCGCTTCCATCGCGCCTAAACTGTTGACGATGCTTCAGCGCGGTCAGCGCTCATCGCAACAATCCGATTCTACAGGTTCCGCCTGACGACAGGGCCGCTCGCCGTGTCCGCCCCGCGGTTCGGAGAGACCAATGCCCGACACCACCACCGCCCCCTCCCCCCGCTCCACCGTTCCGGTGGCGGCACGCACCGACGTGTGGGGACGGATGCTGCGGATCTTCGCCTGGCTGTCGTTCGTCGCGGAGACGATCATCATCGGCACGGGTGGCGCCGTGCGTCTCACCGGGTCGGGACTCGGATGCTCGGAGTGGCCGCTCTGCACCCCCGAATCGCTCGTGCCGATCTATGCCGATCAGGGAATCCACGGAGTCATCGAGTTCGGCAACCGACTGATGACCGGAGTGGTCGGCATCATCGCGCTGGTCGTGGTGCTGCTGGTCCTGCAGCGCACGGGCGGCAGGCGCAGCGTCGTCTCCGCTCTCTGGTTCGCCGCCGGCGGCATCGTCGCCGCGGCCGTCGCCTTCGGAATCGCGACCCTCGTGGCGCACCTCGCCGCGCCCGGGTCCGACACCCCGGTGTTCTCGGTCGCCACCGCCGTGCTCCTCCTCGCCGTGATCGTCGCGGCGGTGCGGTTCACTCGACGCGCGCCGGAACGACGCGACCTCCTCGCCCTCGCCTGGATCGTGCTCATCGGCGTGGTGGCCCAGGCGCTGGTCGGCGGCATCACCGTCCTGACCGGGCTCAACCCGTTCATCGTCGGCTTCCACTACACCTCGTCACTGCTGCTCGTGTGCGTGACGGCTGCCTTCCTCGTGCGCCTCTACGCTGTTCCCGGCCCGCGCGAGCGTGCGGTGCCGACCTGGTTCGCCATCCTCAGCCACGTGACGGGACTCGCGCTCGCGGTGACCATCGTCTTCGGCGTGCTCACCACGGGCTCCGGCCCGCACTCGGGTGACGCCGACGTGCTGCGTCACGGCTTCGACGCGACGATCCTCGCGCACGTGCACTCCTGGCCCGGTTACGTCCTCGCGGTTCTCGTGCTCGCGCTGACGGTGTCGGCCTGGGTGCTGAAGCTCGAACCGCGGAAGTGGCTTCTCGCGCTCGTGATCGCGATCGCGGTGCAGGTCGGCGTCGGCGTGTGGCAGGCGCGCGAGGGTCTCCCGCCGCTGCTCGTCGGCATCCACATGGTTCTGGCGTCGCTCTCCGCCGCGACCTACACGGTCGTCGTGCTGCACCTCAAGAAGCCGGTCGCCGCCACGGCCTGAGCACCGCCGAAGCCGCCCGGCACAGGTGATGCATAGCGCTCGCATCAGGCTCTCATCACGTCGTCCGGCACCGTGGCTGGCATGAACAAGTCACTCACACGCAGCATCGGCTTCTGGCTCCTCCTCGTCCTGTCGCTCGCTTCAGCGGGAGTGGGCGCGTGGCTCGTCGCCGGCCAGGTCGGCTCGATGACGACGACGCTGCTCGCCAACACCGCGACGGGAGTCGACGTGTACGTGGGACAGTCGCTCGTCGTCGTGGGAGCGGTACTCCTCGGTGCCGGCATCATCGGCATCCTGATCGCCGTGGCACTGTCGGCCGTGCAGTCGCTGCTCCCGGCGGCCGCGCCGGTCGCCGTCGAGGCCATCGACTGGACCGCGCAGGAGCCGACGGCCGACGAGCCGACATCGCCCGAGCCGGCGGCAGACCGGCTCGACGAGACAGACGCGGAGACCTCAGCCGCCCCGGGCGACGCGGTAATCGAGACGGTAGCTGACGAGCGTCAGAACGGCAGCAGCGGGTCGACCGCGACCGCGACGAAGATCAGCGTCAGGTAGGTGATCGAGGCGTGGAAGACCCGCATGGGCCGCGCCTCGTTCCCACGCACGGCCTGGTTGTACAGGCGGTGCGACTCATAGATGAACCATCCGCCGAACACGAGAGCGGAGACGGTGTAGACGAGGCCCATGCTCGCGATAGGGATGAGCAGCAGCGAGCAGGCGACGGTCGCCCAGGCGTACAGGATGACCTGAAGGCCGACCTGCGACGCGTTGCGAGTCACGCCGAGCATGGGCACGTCGACATCGTCGTAGTCGTCCTTGTACTTCATCGACAGCGGCCAGTAGTGCGGCGGCGTCCAGAGGAAGATGAGCGCGAAGAGGATGAAGGCCGGCCAGTCGAGCGATCCGGTGACGGCCGCCCAGCCGATGAGCACCGGGAAGCATCCGGCGATGCCGCCCCAGATGATGTTCTGCTCGGTGCGGCGCTTGAGGATCATCGTGTAGATCACGACGTAGAAGAAGATGGCGGATGCCGACAGCGTCGCCGCGAGCCAGTTCGTCGTGAACCACAGCCAGACCGTCGAGAGGACGGCGAGGGTCCACGAGAAGATCAGCGCCCCGCGCGGGGTGATCTCCCCCGTCACGAGCGGGCGGTTCTCGGTGCGGTGCATATGCGCGTCGATGTCGCGGTCGAGGTACATGTTGAACGCGGCGGCGGAGCCGGCGCTCATGGAGCCGCCGATCACGGTCGCGACGACCAGCCACATGTTCGGGAGCCCGCCCTGGGCGAGGAACATCACGGGGACGGTCGACACCAGCAGGAGTTCGAGGACGCGCGGCTTGGTGAGGGCGACGTACGCCTTCACCGTGCGACCGATGGATTTCTTCACAACGGTCTGATCAGACATCGTCGAGATCTCGATCGCCTCCTCCGCACGCGTCACGACAGCTTTTCCAGTCTAAGGCACGCGGATGCTGGTCCCGAGCGCCCCGCGAACCCTGTCAGCCCCTGTGGATAACGCCGGCGAGCGCGGACGAGATGCGTCTACCGTGACCGGATGCCCCTGCTCTCTCGCATCTCCTGTCCCGCGGCGGGCGCCGTCACTGTGCTCATCGGAATGCTGTGCAGCTGTGCGCCAATACCCGATCCGACGCCGTCGCCGACTCCCGCATTCGCCAGTGAGGAACAGGCTTTCGCGGCGGCCGAGGAGGTCTACCGGGAGTACAACGACGCGGTCAATGCCGAACTGACAGGCGATGCAGCGGCCGATCCGAGTGTCTACCTCACTGGCAGTGCCCTGGAGACCGACATCGAGTCGTCTCGCCAGATCGGCAGCCAGAACGTCACGTTCGTGGGCGAGGGTGTCGTGGCGCACTTCACGGGACTCGAAGCCAAGCTCGATCGATCCCCGATCGAAATCGACGCCACGGCATGCATCGACGTGAGTGGGACAAAGATCCTCGATTCGAGTGGTATCGACGTCACCCCGATCGACCGACCCACGAGAGTCCTGCTTGAGCTGAGCTTCGTCGAGTCGAATAGAAGGCTGTTGATCAGCGACACCCAGGCTGCGGAGGAGTTCGAATGCTGACGTCGATGGCGGTCTCACTGCTCTTGCTCGCTGGGTCTTTCATCGGACTACCGGTCTCCATGGCATCGGGGTGTGACACGAAAGCCCTCACCAATGGCGCCTGCAGCAGCACGGACGGTTCCAGGCTCACGATCTCCGGTACGCAGCAGAAGCGAGGCACTCCGCCGTCGCGTTCGACGCGGAGTGATGAGGCACCCACAGCGCCCCGGACGCCGAGTCCGCGGTCAATCGCGCTGGCGAAGTGCCTCGACGACGACGGCACGATCCGTTGCGCCGATCTCCTCCGTCCGACGGCCGAGCTCCCCACTCCGGGTCCTGCTCCGGCGACGCCGACGGTGACCATCGCCGATCTGCAGCAGTTCGCTCCCCCGGCCACCTCGGCCACCGTCGAGCCCGGCGGAATCGGAGTCGCTGGCCTTCCCGCGAACTTCGTCGCCGCAGCCGAGCCCCACACGGTCACGGGCACGCTCTTCGGCGCTCCGCTGAGCGTCCGCTTCACTCCGACCTCCTACGAGTACTCCTACGGCGACGGAACCTCCGCATTGCTCACGACTCCCGGACGAAGCTGGGCCGACCTCGGTCAAGCACAGTTCACGCCGACCCCCACCAGCCACGTGTACGAGCGGCGCGGCGTCTTCTTCGCCGACGTCGACATCCACTACACGGCTGAGATCGACCTCGGCGGAGGATGGATCCCCGTGACCGGCGAGATCATCACCGACGGACCCCCGCAGCGCATCCGCGTCCTCGACGCCCGCACCGCCCTCGTCGCGCACACCTGCACCGAGAGAGGCGACGCGCCCGGCTGCTGAGAGACCACGTTCCGAGGCCCCTGAACCGCAGTCCCAGCAGCGTCACGCGGCGCCCGCCCGCGCGGGAATTACCCGCGTCATGCAGCGTTGTAAAGGGGGTAAGCGAGCCGACCCGCGGCGCTATGCTGGGGGGACTCGCGCGCCCGGCGCACATCCACCATCTCCGTGACGAAGCGGACCGCGATGCTGCGATCCAGGCGCTATCGAACTGTTGCAGAAGGGCTTCACCGTGTCGGAATTGCAGTGGGATGAAATCGATCGGCGCGCGGTGGACACCGCCCGTGTGCTGGCTGCGGATGCTGTGGAGAAGGTCGGCAACGGCCACCCCGGCACCGCGATGAGCCTGGCTCCCGCCGCATACCTCCTGTACCAGCGGGTTCTCCGTCACGACCCGACCGACACACACTGGCTCGGCCGCGACCGCTTCATCCTCTCCGCCGGTCACTCGTCGCTCACGCAGTACGTGCAGCTGTACCTCGGTGGCTTCGGCCTGGAGCTCAGCGACCTCGAGGCGCTGCGCACGTGGGGTTCGCTCACCCCCGGCCACCCCGAGTACGGCCACACCAAGGGCGTCGAGATCACCACGGGTCCGCTCGGTCAGGGTCTCGCGTCGGCGGTCGGCTTCGCGTACGCCTCCCGCTACGAGCGCGGCCTGTTCGACCCCGAGGCCGCAGAGGGCACCAGCCCCTTCGACCACTTCGTGTACGTGATCGCCGGTGACGGCGACCTGCAGGAGGGCGTCACCAGCGAGGCCGGCTCTCTCGCCGGACATCAGCAGCTCGGCAACCTCATCGCGATCTACGACTCCAACCAGATCTCGATCGAGGACGACACGAACATCGCCTTCACCGAGGACGTCGCGAAGCGCTACGAGGCCTACGGCTGGCAGGTGCAGACCGTCGACTGGAAGAAGTCCGGCGAGTACGTCGAAGACGTCGCCGAGCTCTACGCCGCGATCGAGGCGGCCAAGGGCGAGACCTCGAAGCCGTCGCTCATCATCCTCAAGACCATCATCGGCTGGCCGTCGCCCGGCAAGCAGAACAGCGGCAAGATCCACGGCTCGGCGCTGGGCGCCGACGAGCTCGCCGCCACGAAGAAGGTCCTCGGGTTCGACCCCGAGCAGAACTTCGTCGTCGCCGACGACGTCATCGAGCACACGCGCGGACTCGCCGCTCGCTCCGCCGGGGCCCGCGCGGCCTGGCAGGAGTCGTTCGACGCCTGGGCCGCCGCGAACCCCGAGCGCAAGGCGCTGCTCGACCGCCTCGAGGCAGGGGAACTCCCCTCCGACATCACGTCGGCCCTCCCCGTGTTCGAGAGCGGCAAGGACGTCTCGACCCGCGCGGCCTCCGGTCAGGTCATCAACGCCCTCGCCGCAGAGCTCCCCGAGCTCTGGGGCGGATCGGCCGACCTCGCCGAGTCGAACCTCACCACGATCAAGGACGCGAAGTCCTTCATCCCGGCCGAGTGGTCGACGCACGAGTGGTCGGGCAGCCCGTACGGACGCGTTCTGCACTTCGGCATCCGCGAGCACGCCATGGGTGCGATCGTCAACGGCATCGTGCTGCACGGCCCGACCCGTGCGTTCGGCGGCACGTTCCTCATCTTCAGCGACTACATGCGCCCGCCCGTGCGTCTCGCCGCCCTCATGAACGTCCCCAGCATCTTCGTCTGGACCCACGACTCCGTCGCCCTCGGCGAGGACGGCCCCACCCACCAGCCGGTCGAGCAGCTCGCCACGCTGCGCGCGATCCCGAACTTCACGCTCGTGCGTCCCGCCGACGCGAACGAGACCGCCGCTGCGTGGCTGGAGATCCTCCGCCGCCACGAGGGCCCCGCCGGCATCGCGCTGACCCGTCAGAACATCCCGGTGTTCGAGCGCGGTGACGGCGCGGCATCCGGCGATGTCCTCGCCTCGGCCGACAACGTCTCGAAGGGCGCGTACGTGCTCGCCGAGGCGCCGAACGGCACTCCTGACGTCATCATCGTCGCCACGGGCTCCGAGGTGCAGCTGGCCGTCAACGCCCGCGCCGAGCTGGCGAAGGAGGGCGTGGGCGTCCGCGTCGTGTCCGCCCCCTCGCTGGAGTGGTTCGACGAGCAGGACGAGGCCTACCGCGAGTCGGTCTTCCCGAAGAGCGTGACCGCTCGCGTGTCGGTCGAGGCCGGCTCCGTACTGAGCTGGCGCGGCATCGTCGGCGACCGCGGCCGCTCGGTCGGCATCGACCACTTCGGGGCCTCCGCCGACTACAAGACCCTGTTCGAGAAGTTCGGGATCACCACCGAGGCGGTCGTCGCCGCCGCCCGCGAGACCCTGGCCGACAGCGCCAACTGATCTAGGAGCATTTCATGAGCACCCCCACCGCAGACCTCGCAGCCGCCGGCGTCAGCATCTGGCTCGACGACCTGTCGCGCACCCGCATCTCGTCGGGCAACCTGGCCGAGCTGATCGAGAGCCGCAACGTCGTCGGCGTCACCACGAACCCGACGATCTTCGCCAACGCGATCACGAACAAGAACGACACGTCCTACGACGCGCAGCTCACCGAGCTGGCCGCGACGGGCACGAGCGCCGAGGATGCCGTCTTCGCCGCCACCACGCAGGACGTCGCCGACGCGCTCGACGTGTTCCGCCCGGTGTGGGAGAAGTCCGGTCACGTCGACGGACGCGTCTCGATCGAGGTCTCCCCCGACCTCGCGCACGACACCGAGGGCACGGTCGCTTCCGCGAAGCAGCTGTGGTCGAAGATCGACCGCCCGAACCTGCTCGTCAAGATCCCCGCGACCAAAGCCGGCCTCCCGGCGATTACCGAGGCCATCGCCTCGGGCATCAGCGTCAACGTCACGCTGATCTTCAGCCTCGAGCGCTACGCCGACGTCATCGACGCGTACCTGACCGGTCTGGAGCGCGCTCACGAGGCCGGCCTCGACCTGTCGACCATCCACTCGGTGGCCTCGTTCTTCGTGTCGCGCGTCGACACCGAGACCGACAAGCGTCTCGACGCGATCGGCACCGACGAGGCCAAGGCCCTCAAGAGCAAGGCGGGCCTCGCCAACGCTCGCCTCGCCTACGAGCTCTTCGAGCAGAAGTTCGCCGAGAAGCGCGCTCAGGACCTGCTGAGCCTCGGCGGCAACCTGCAGCGGCCGCTGTGGGCCTCGACCGGTGTCAAGGACCCGAGCCTGCCCGACACCCTGT
Source organism: Microbacterium sp. LS_15 (assembly GCF_041954735.1). Lineage (NCBI taxonomy): Bacteria > Bacillati > Actinomycetota > Actinomycetes > Micrococcales > Microbacteriaceae > Microbacterium > Microbacterium sp. LS_15. The sequence goes on from NZ_JAVAYD010000001.1 coordinate 571,479, forward strand.
ACGTGACCGAGCTGGTCGCGAACGGCGTCGTCAACACGATGCCCGAGAAGACCCTCGAGGCCACCTTCGACCACGGCGTCGTGACCGGCGACACGATCACCGGCGGCTACGCGGAGGCGCACGAGGTGTTCGACCGGCTCGCCGCCGTCGGCGTCGACCTCACCGACGTCACTCAGGTGCTCGAGGACGAAGGCGTCGCCAAGTTCATCGATTCGTGGCACGACCTCCTCGGTCAGGTGACCGAGGCGCTGGAGGCCCAGCGATGACATTCGCGATCCACGCGTCGGGAGCGGCGCGTGTCGCGATCGACGAGACCGTTCCGGCTCTCGTCCGCGATCTCGTCGCCTCGCGCATCACGAGCGGTGACGCGACCCTCTGGGGCCCCGCTGCCGAAGCCGAGGCCTCCGTCCGTCTCGGATGGGTCGAGGCCGTGTCGATCTCGCGGCCGCTGGTCGCCGAGATCGTCGCGCTGCGCGATGAGCTGCAGGCGAGAGGTGTCGCCCGCATCGTGCTCGCCGGGATGGGCGGATCGTCGCTCGCCCCCGAGGTCATCGCGCAGACGGCCGGCGTGCCGCTGACGATCCTCGACTCCACGGCCCCCGGCCAGGTGCTCGCAGCCCTCGACGACGGCCTCGAGCAGACGGCGCTCGTCGTCTCGTCGAAATCGGGGTCGACGGTCGAGACCGACTCGCAGCGTCGCACGTTCGAGGCCGCGTTCCGCGACCTCGGGATCGACCCGACCGAGCGCATCGTCGTCGTCACCGATCCGGGCTCACCGCTCGACGCCTCGGCGCGTGAGGCGGGCTACCGCGTGTTCAACGCCGACCCGAACGTCGGCGGACGCTACTCGGCGCTCACCGCGTTCGGACTCGTGCCGTCCGGCCTCGCCGGCGTCGACATCGACGAACTGCTGAACGAGGCCGAGGCGTCGCTGCTCGAGGTCGCGGTGGACTCCGCCGAGAACCCCGCGCTGCGCCTCGGTGCCGCGATCGCCGCGACGACGCCCCGCCGCGACAAGCTCGGCCTCGTCACCGACGGCACCCACATCAACGGTCTGCCCGACTGGATCGAACAGCTGATCGCCGAATCGACCGGCAAGGACGCCACCGGCATCCTCCCGGTCGTCCTGCTGCCGGTCTCGCCCGAGCTCGACACGCAGCCCGCCGATCTGCAGATCGTGAGACTCGTCGACGATGCAGCCGAGTTCCACCTCCGCGAGCGGCACCAGGGCGAGATCCTCGTGAGCGGAACGCTGGGTGCGCAGTTCATCGTGTGGGAGTACGCGACGGCGATCGCCGGTCGCCTGCTGGGGATCAACCCATTCGACCAGCCCGACGTGGAATCCGCGAAGGTCGCGGCACGCGGCCTGCTCGACGCCCGCCCCGAAGCGACGACTCCGGCCTTCGTGCAGGACGGCGTCGAGGTGCGCGTGTCGGACCCGGCCCTCGCGGTGTCCGGGAACGTCGAAGGAGTGCTCGACGCACTCTGGGCGCGTCTCCCCGACGACGGCTACGTCTCGATCCAGGCCTACGTGAACCGCCTCGACCTGCCGCAGCTGCAGGGCCTCCGTGAACTCGTGGCCGCCGACTCCGGTCGCCCGACCACGTTCGGCTGGGGCCCCCGCTTCCTGCACTCCACCGGCCAGTACCACAAGGGCGGTCCCGCTCAGGGCGTGTACCTGCAGATCCTGGAGCGCACCGACGTGGACCTCGAGATCCCCGGTCGTCCGTTCACGTTCGGTCAGCTCATCGAGGCGCAGGCCGCCGGCGATGCCGGTGTCCTCGCCGAGCACGGTCGTCCGGTCGTCACCCTGACGATCACCGATTCGTCGGCCGACGTGCTCACCCTCTTCGAAGCAGCTCAGAAGTAACAGCCTGGAGAATCTCCCACTGATGTCCGTTCCCATCTCGCGCGCACACAATCCGCTGCGCGACCCAGACGACCGCCGCCTCAACCGGATCGCCGGGCCCAGCGCCCTCGTGATCTTCGGCGTCACGGGTGACCTGTCCCGTAAGAAGCTCATGCCGGCCGTGTACGACCTGGCCAACCGCGGTCTGCTGCCCCCCGGCTTCGCGCTCGTCGGTTTCGCGCGACGCGACTGGGAGGACCAGGACTTCGCCCAGGTCGTCTACGACGCCGTCAAGCAGCACGCACGCACGCCTTTCCGCGAGGAGACGTGGACCCAGCTGCTGCAGGGCATCCGCTTCGTGTCGGGTGAGTTCGACAACCCCGAGTCGTTCCGCAAGCTGCGCGAGACGGTCGAGAAGCTCGACGTCGAGCGCGGCACGATGGGCAACCACGCCTACTACCTGTCCATCCCGCCGAAGGACTTCCCGCTCGTCGCGAAGCAGCTCAAGGACTCCGGTCTGGTCGGGGCGGACGCCGACGACGCCGAGCACTGGCGCCGCGTGGTGATCGAGAAGCCGTTCGGGCACGATCTGGAGTCCGCTCGCGAGCTGAACGAGGCTCTCGAGGTCGCGTTCGCTCCGGACTCGATCTTCCGCATCGACCACTACCTCGGCAAGGAGACCGTGCAGAACATCCTGGCGCTGCGCTTCGCCAACGAACTGTACGAGCCGATCTGGAACCGCAACTACGTCGACCACGTGCAGATCACCATGGCCGAGGACATCGGAGTGGGCGGCCGCGCCGGCTACTACGACGGCGTCGGCGCTGCGCGAGACGTCATCCAGAATCACCTCCTCCAGCTGCTCGCACTCACCGCGATGGAGGAGCCGATCAGCCTCTCCGCCGAGCACCTGCGGGCGGAGAAGGAGAAGGTGCTCGCGGCCGTGCACGTGCCGGACGACCTCTCGCTCGCGACCGCCCGCGGTCAGTATGCGGGCGGATGGCAGGGCGGCGAGCAGGTCACCGGCTTCCTCGACGAGGATGGCATGGACCCGAAGTCCGCCACCGAGACCTACGCGGCCATCAAGCTCGAGATCGACACGCGCCGGTGGGCGGGAGTGCCGTTCTACCTGCGCACAGGCAAGCGTCTCGGTCGCCGCGTGACCGAGGTCGCCGTCGTGTTCAAGCGCGCGCCCGAGCACCTGTTCGGCCGCTCCAACGCCTCGGAGCTCGGTCAGAACGCGCTCGTGATCCGCGTGCAGCCCGACGAGGGGGTCACGATCCGCTTCGGGTCGAAGGTTCCCGGCAACGGCACCAACGTGCGCGATGTCACGATGGACTTCGGCTACGGCCACGCGTTCACCGAGGCGAGCCCCGAGGCCTATGAGCGCCTCATCCTCGACGTGCTGCTCGGCGACCCGCCCCTGTTCCCCCGCCACGAAGAGGTCGAGCTCTCCTGGAAGATCCTCGACCCGGTGGAGAAGTACTGGGCGTCCGCGGGCGGCCCTGTGGACCAGTACGCACCCGGATCGTGGGGCCCCGCCTCAGCCGACGATCTTCTTGCCCGCGACGGACGAGTCTGGAGACGACCGTGATCATCGACCTTCCCGACACGACCGTCAGCCAGGTCGCCAAGCAGCTCGTCAAGGTGCGCGAGGACGGCGGCGCCGTCGCCCTGGGACGCGTGCTCACCCTCGTGATCTCCGCGCGCAACGGGATCGCCGAAGCCGCGATCGACGCGGCGAACGACGCGTCGCGCGAGCACCCCATGCGGGTGATCGTGCTCACCACCGGCGAAGGCGAAGCGCATCTCGACGCGCAGATCCGCGTCGGCGGAGACGCCGGGGCCAGCGAGGTCGTGGTGCTGCGCGCCTACGGCGCCGCAGCCAGCAACCAGGAGAGCCTGGTCACCGGCCTGCTGCTGCCCGACGCCCCCGTGGTGGCCTGGTGGCCCGAGGAGGCACCGACGTCGCCCGCGACGTCTCCCCTCGGCAAGATCGCTGCACGCCGGATCACGGATGCCGCGACCTCCCCCGACGTGCGCGACCGCCTCGCACTGCTGAGCAAGACGCACGAACCCGGCGACACCGACCTCGCCTGGACGCGTCTCACGCACTGGCGCGAGCAGCTCGCCGCCGTGCTCGACCAGCCGCCGTTCGAAGAGGTGACGGGCGTCGAGGTCCGCGGGGCCTCGGCCTCTCCCTCGACCGCCCTGCTGGCCGCCTGGCTGCAGATGGCACTCGACGTGCCGGTGAAGTGGTCGTACGAGAACCCCGACACGTGGCAGGAGGGCATCAAGTCGGTGCGCCTGACCCGCGCGTCCGGCGACATCCTGCTCGAGCGCCCTGCGCCGGGCGACGCCGTGCTCACGCAGCCCGGCCAGCCCGACCACGACCTGCACCTTCCCCGTCGCACGCTGCGCGAGTGCCTCGCCGAGGAGCTGCGTCGCCTCGACCCCGACCTCCTGTACGGTCGAGTGATCACCGAGGGCTGGGAGAAGCTGGGTCCGCCCGAGACAGGAGCATGATGTCGATGCAGACAACGCCCGCGGAGAAGCGGGTCGTGGTCGAGACCACTCCGGGGGCCGTCGCCGAGCGCGTCGCCGACCGATTCCTCACCCGCCTCCGCGCGCGGACCCGCAATGGCCGCATCGCCCACGTCGCCCTCACGGGTGGATCGATGGGCGGCGCAGTGCTGCGGGCGACGCTGGAGCACCCCCGTGCGGCGAACATCGACTGGTCGCTCGTGCACTTCTGGTGGGGTGACGAGCGGTGGGTCGCCCGTGACGACGCCGACCGCAATGCGGTGCAGTCCCGCGCGGCCCTGCTCGACCACATCCCCGTTCCTCCGGAGAACATCCACGAGACGGCTGCCGCCGGCGAGGGTCTGACTCTCGACGAGGCTGCCGAGGCGTACGCCGCGGAGCTCGCGCAGTTCGGCACCGACGAGAACCCGTGGCCGTCATTCGCCGTGTGCTTCCTCGGTGTGGGCCCCGACGGGCACATCGCGTCGCTTTTCCCCGACCGCCCCGAGGTCACGGTGACCGATGCGGCCGTGCTCCCGGTGCGCAACTCGCCCAAGCCGCCGCCCGAGCGGATCACCCTCACCCGCCCGGTGCTCAACGCGTCGAAGCGCGTGTGGCTCGTGCTGACCGGTGCCGACAAGGCGTCTGCGCTCGGGCTGGCCCTCGCGGGCGCGAGCTACACGAGCGTTCCGGCCGCCGGCGCCAAGGGACGCAAGCGCACCGTGTTCTTCGTCGATGACGCCGCGGCATCCGAGGTCTCTCCCGACCTCATCGATCCCGCGTACTGACGCTCGCTGCCTCAGGCGTCCTGGTCGCCCCGGGGCGCCGGAGCCTGCTCCTGCGGTGCCGGCGCCTGCTGCGTCTGATCCCGGGCCGTCTGATCTCGGGCCGTCTGCTCCCCGGCTGTCTGATCCTGTGTCGTCTGAACCGTGGGCGCGCCGGATCCGTCGCTCCCCCGTGTGATGCCGAGCTCCTGGCTCTCGCTCAGCACCTGCGGGTGGTACCGCGCGAGACCGACGACTCCCCACACGGCGATCGCTCCCGCGACGCCGAAGATCACGAGCACCCAGCCCGGAGCGGCGGCGGCCTCGCCGAGCACGACCATGCCGATGAGCACGGCGATGAGCGGATCGACGACCGTGAGTCCCGCGATCACGAGGTCGGGCGGGCCCGAGCTGTAGGCGGTCTGCACGAAGTACGCCCCGACGGCCCCGGCGGCCACGAGAGCGATCACGCAGATGAGCGTGATCCATTCGAAGTTGCCGGCCTCGATGCGGTTGATGACCGCCTTGGCGAGCGTGGCGACGAAGCCGTAGAGGATGCCGGCACCGATGACGTAGAACAGCGCGCGCATACGGCGGCGGAGCACGAGCCAGCAGGCGCCGAGAACGATGATGACGACCAGCAGGATCGCGAGGATCGTGAAGAGCTCGCTGTCGCCGATCTTCTTCTCGGTCGCGAAGAGCGCCGCGAACGAGACGAAGAGGAAGATGCCGCCGACGCAGCACACGATCGCGGTGATCGACTGGCGGGTCGGCGAGTGTCCGGAGATCCGCGCGTTGAGCAGGGTCGTGATGACGAGGGCGATCGCGCCGAGCGGTTGCACCACGATGAGCGGCGCCTGCGAGAGCGCGGCGAGCTGGCACACGATGGCGAGTCCGAGCATGAGCGTGCCCGCCAACCAGGACGGTCGTGTGAGCAGGGCCCTGAGCTGACCGCCGCTGAGGCCGCTGGTGCCCTGAGCTCCGCTGAGGCGCTCGACCTTCTCCACGCCGCGGTGCTGGTACTGCGCCCCCAGCGACATGAACACCGCGCCCGCGAGGGCGAGCGGGATGCCGAGGAGCAGCTTGGGGTTCTGGAAGACACCGACCAGCTGGTCGGTGAAGTCTTCAGCCCCAGTCATCCACACCGCAATGCTCACACCAAGACCCTACCCGCCGATCCCCGCCGGATAGGGTTATGGCGTGGCTGTACTTCCGATTCGCATCATGGGCGATCCCGTCCTGCACTCCCCCGCCTCGCCCGTCGAGGAGATCACCGACGAGGTCCGCACCCTCGTCGCCGACATGTTCGAGACCATGGACACCGCGCCGGGCGTCGGCCTCGCGGCGCCTCAGGTCGGAGTGCCGCTGCGCATCTACACGTACACGTACGTCGACGACGACGATCAGCCCTGGCGCGGGGTCATCATCAACCCCGAGCTGTGGATGGTGCCGCTGGAGCCGGGCGAGCCCGACGAGGACCTCGAGTCCGAGGGGTGCCTGTCGTTCCCCGGAGAACGCTTCGCGCTGCGCCGGTCCGAGCGTGTGCGCGTGACCGGGACGGATCTCGAGGGTGCGCCTGTCGAGATCTCCGTCGACGGCTGGCGCGCGCGCATCATGCAGCATGAGTTCGACCATCTCGACGGCATCCTCTACATCGACCGGCTTTCCGATCGGGACTGGAAGACGGTCCAGAAGATCGCGAAGAAGCGTGGCTGGGGTCGCCCGGGAGCCGCGTGGATGCCGGGAGTCGACAACCTGGAAGGCTGACCTTACCTTTCAGCCCGCTCAAAGGGTCTGTGGAGTTGCATCACAGACTCCGATCCCTATAGCGTTCTTCGGGGCGGGATACCGATATTCCCGCGCACCACGAGGCTCTGGGAGGGGTAGTCATGATGAAACTGCGCACACGACGCGCACTCGCACTCGCCAGTTCGGCGGTCGCGCTGTCCGTCGCGCTGACCGGTTGTAGCGCGCTGAACGGGATCCTCGGTGGAGGCTCGGGAGACGCCGACCGCGATGAGGAGACCGGCCAGGTCACCGAGAGCTCGAACATCGACATCTTCTCCCTCAAGCTGGGCGACTGCAAGATGGCGAGTGCGACGGGCCTCATCGAGGACGCGGACGTCGTCCCGTGCGACCAGCCGCACGATGAAGAGGTCTACTACGAGATCACGATGGACGACGGCGAGTTCTCGGAGGAGGCCATAGACACCGCCTCGCAGGAGTGCATCGGCGACGCGTACACGAACTTCGTCGGCATCGGCTTCCAGGACTCGACCCTCGAGGTCTACCCGATCACGCCGACCCAGCAGACGTGGGACCAGCTGAACGACCGCGTCGTGCAGTGCGTCATCTCCGACCCCGCCGGTCAGACGACGGGTTCGCTGAAGGGCGCTGCGCGCTGAGTCGACCCGCAGTCACGAAAGGGCCTCGCCGAACGGCGGGGCCCTTTCCGCGTCTCCGGACCGCGACCACATCGTCCGGAAAAAGGAGAACCCCTGGCCTTCAGATGAAGGCCAGGGGTCTTAGCTCCCCGGCTTGGACTCGAACCAAGAACCTGCCGGTTAACAGCCGGCTGCTCTGCCAATTGAGCTACCGAGGAATGTGCTCCGCTGCGCGGGCAACTCGTCAATCCTAGCAAACTCCGACGCGTGCTCGTGACACGGGCCGCACATCGGGCGTGTCGACGCGGCGCGGTCTCAGCGCTGCGAATCCGCCTCCGCGTTGGGCACCCAGAGCAGGTCCTTGCCGACGCCCCGGGCGACCACGTGACCGCTGCGGAGCATGAGCGTCTCGGCGTTCAGCTCACGGATGAAGGCCGCGTCATTGGTGACGAGCAGAGCCCCCATCCCCTCCTCCTTGCGGCGGCGGGTGATGGCGTCGAACACGACGGGACGCACCTCGAGGTCCAGGTTCGCGAGGATCTCGTCGGCGATGAGCACGCGGGGTTCGAGAACGAACGACCGCGCGATCGCCACGCGCTGCCGCATGCCCGCGCTCAGCTCGTACGGGAACTTCGCCGCCGTCCCGAGCGGCAGATGCAGCTCGTCGAGCAGCGTGGCCACCCGGATCGACAGCGCCTTCGCGTTGACGCGCTTCTCGCGGATGAGGATGGGCTCGGCGATCACCTCGTTCACCGTGAGCCGCGGCGGCAGGTCGGCCCCCGCCCCCTGCGGCACGAAGCCGGTGCGGTAGGTGAGCAGCCGGTGCTTGCGCCCTGGGCGCCGCACGTCGACACCGCACACCTGGGCGCTTCCGCCGACGACGCGCACCGAGGGATCTGTCGACCCCGCGAGAGCTGCCACGAGGGTCGACTTGCCCGACCCGGTCGGTCCGGCGACGCAGATGAGCTCCCCCGGCCGAAGCGTGAAGCTCACGCCGTCGACGGCACGGGTCGGAGCGCTGTGCCCGATGCGATCGATCACCAGATCAGAGCAGTCGATCGCGTTGGTCGATTCCGGCCGAGAGAACATGACTCCATCCTGCCGTGCCGACAGGGGCGAGCCCCTCTACGACTCGGCGAAGCGCTGGCGTTCCACGTCGATGTCGCGGAGACGCATCCGCAGCGCGCGACCTCCGTCGGAGTCGGCGGGAACGCGCTGCACCGCGCCGAGCAGTTCCTGCTTCTCGTGCTCCAGGCCGCGCATGATGAGGCGGCGGGCGAGGTCGGTCGCCGATGCCACCGCCCCCTCCTCGTCGCGAGCGGGGAACGGAGTCATGAGCAGTTCGCCCGCCAGCGACCGGTACGGCTCGCGCACCGCGTTGACCGCCTCGGTGACCCATCCGGCCCTCGTGCGATCGGGGGCGGATGCCACGGCCTCCCGCACCGCGTCGAGTCCCGCCGTGCGGAACGGCCCGTCGAGCGCGCGCGTGAGCAGAGCCTGGTCGAGCTGGTGACCGTATTGCAGAACACCCATCAGAGCGTCCCGCTCGACCGCCACGTCGGCGGTGCGGGGCAGGCTCGCGAGCGTGACCGGTGCGAAGCTCTGTCCGCCGCCTGCGCCGTCGACGGAGGGCGCGTCATCTCGGCGCTGGGGCTCAGGTCGGGAGGTCGAGCCGCCGCGGCGTGCCACGCGCTCGACCTCGCTGTGCACCTCGGTGGGATCCATGCCGAGCCGACGCGCCAGGACGCGCTCGTAGCCGGGGCGCAGCAGCTGGTCCCTGATCTCCGCGACGATCGGCGCCGCAGCGCGGAGCGCTCCGACGCGCCCCTCGACCGTGGAGAGGTCGAAGCCGCCGAGCTTGCGGTCGATGGCGAACTCGAACATCGGCTGCTTGGAGTCCATGAGGGAGCGCACGGCGGCGTCACCGCGCTGCAGCCGGAGGTCGCAGGGGTCGAGGCCGTCCGGCGCCACCGCGACGAACGTCTGGGCATTGAAGCGGTCGTCCTCGGTGAAGGCGCGGAGCGCGGCCTTCTGCCCCGCCTCGTCGCCGTCGAACGTGAACACGACCTCGCCGGAGGCGTTGTCATCGCCCATCACCCGCCGCAGCACCTTGATGTGGTCGGTGCCGAAGGCCGTGCCACAGGTCGCGATCGCCGTGGTGAGCCCTGCGAGGTGGCAGGCCATCACGTCGGTGTACCCCTCGACGACCACCACACGACGCGGGTCGCCGCGCGAGATGTCGCGCTTCGCGAGGTCGAGCCCGTAGAGCACCTGGGCCTTCTTGTAGATCGGCGTCTCGGGGGTGTTGAGGTACTTGGGGCCCTGATCGTCGTCGAAGAGCTTGCGGGCGCCGAAGCCGATCGTCTGCCCGGACACGTCGCGGATCGGCCACACCAGGCGACCGCGGAAGCGGTCGTACACGCCGCGCTGTCCCTGTGACACGAGGCCTGCCGTCAGGAGCTCCTCCCGTGTGAACCCCTGGGCGCTCAGCGCCTTCAGCATCCCGTCCCAGCCGCGCGGCGCGAAACCCACACCGAAGTGCGCTGCCGCTCCCGCGTCGAACCCCCGCTCCCCGAGGAAGCGTCGCCCCGCCTCGGCATCCGCCGTCAGCAGCTGCGAGCGGAAGAACTCCGCCGCCGCCGTGTTCGCCGCATACAGGCGGCTGCGACCGCTCGTCTCCGGCGCTGCTCCCCCGTCTTCGTAGTGCAGGGTGTAGCCGATGCGGCCGGCGAGGCGCTCGACGGCCTCCGTGAAGCTCACGTGGTCCATCTCACGGAGGAACGAGTAGACGTCGCCGGACTCGCCGCAGCCGAAGCAGTGGTAGTAGCCCACCTGCGGGCGCACGTGGAAGCTCGGGCTCTTCTCGTCATGGAAAGGGCACAGACCCTTGAGCGATCCCACCCCCGCGGACTTGAGGGCGACACGCTCGCCGACGATGTCGGCGATGTTGGTGCGGGCCTTGACCTCGTCGACGTCGGCCTGGCGGATGCGGGGCATCAGCGCACCCCTTCGATCACCGCCGCGGGCGGAGTGTGCATCCGTCCGCCCGGCCGCGCGTGACGCGGCGTCCAGATGCCGACCTCGGCCGGGTCGATCTCGCCCACGAGTCGGTTGTGCCAGTCGATGGCGCTCTGGTCGGTGAGGCTCGCGATCTGGTCTACGACGACCCTCGCGCGCTCCGCGTCGCTGCTTGCGGCGATGAAGTCGGCGGAGAACGCGGGCTCCAGCACGTCGGCACCGGCCGACCACAGCGCGTCGGTCGACCACAGGGCGTCCGCCAGGCGCTTCAGCACCCGCCGTTGCTCCTTGTAGACGCCCTTGCGCGCCTCGATCGTGACGATGGCCTGCCCCATGATCCCCTTGAGCACGGCGATCTCCGCCTCGACCACCCGCGGCACGACGACATGCGCGTTGTAGCGCACGAGCACAGGACCGGCGTACGCCTCGCGCGTCGCCGAGACCGCTGCCCTCGCGAAACGGCCGATGAGGTCGCTGGTGAGGTTCTTGAGCCGTGCGAGGTCGCGCCGCGACCGGTCGAACGACGACAGCCACATCGGCTGGGACGAGAGCCGGTAGAGCGCGTCCGCCAGCTCGTCGCGCGTGAAGTCGTAGCCCACCCACTGCTGGATGCGGTCGATCAGCGCGTCATGTGCGAGGGGGTCGGAGAGCTGGGCGACGTCGACGTAGCCGTTGACGATCGCGTCCTCGAAGTCGTGCACCGAGTAGCCGATGTCGTCGGACAGGTCCATGATCTCGGCCTCGATGCAGCGCAGCCGACCGGTGGCGCCCTCGCGCATCCAGCGGAACACGGCTTCGTCCTCGGGGTAGACGCCGAACTTCAGGCGGCCGCCGGGGTCGGGCACGGGGCTGTCGACCGTCCACGGGTACTTGCACGTCGCGTCCAGACTCGCCCTGGTGAGGTTCAGCCCCACCGACTGTCCGTCGTCGTCGATCGCCTTCGCCTCGAGACGGGTGAGGATGCGCAGGGACTGCGCGTTGCCCTCGAAACCGCCGATGGGCTCGGCCCATTCGTTGAGCGCCCGCTCGCCGTTGTGCCCGAAGGGCGGGTGCCCGAGGTCGTGGCTGAGGCACGCGGTGTCGACCACGTCGGCCGAGACGCCGAGCGCCGAGGCGAGCTCTCGCCCCACCTGGGCCACCTCGAGCGAGTGCGTGAGCCGGTTGCGCGCGAAGTCGGCCGTGCTCGCGGGGCTCAGCACCTGGGTCTTGGCGGCGAGTCGGCGCAGCGCGGCCGAGTGCAGCACGCGAGCGCGGTCGCGCGCGAAGTCGTCGCGTTCGGAGCGATGGGTCTCGGCGAAGAACCGCTCGGCGTCTCGGGGATCGTATCCGTCCGTCCGCGACGGCGCGGACGCCTCAGCCGCCACTGTTCTCGATCTCCGCGCCTCGCATCATCTCCGAGGCCGTCGCCGCGAGCTCACGCGACTCCAGCCACTTGTCCGGCAGAGCCGGCCGCTTGGGCCGACCGGAACGACCGCGCTGCCCCTCCGCATCCGCGCCGGGGTACGGCGCCGAGTGGTCGAGCTGGCCGAGCAGGTCGTCGATCTCCTGGAGACTGGATGCCGTGGCGAGCCCGGTGCGGATGTCTCCGCCGACCGGGTAGCCCTTGAAGTACCAGGCGACATGCTTGCGGACGTCGCGGCACCCGCGGTCCTCGTCTTCGAAGAACTCGACGAGCAGTTCCGCGTGACGCTTGAACGCGTCGGCGACGAAGCCGAGGTTCGCGTCCACCGTCTTGCCCTCCCCGCCGAAGGCGTTGGCGAGCTCGCCGAACAGCCAGGGACGACCGAGGCATCCTCGACCGACGACGACGCCGTCGCAGTCGGTCTGCTCCATCATGCGCACGGCATCGTCGGCCGACCAGATGTCGCCGTTGCCGAGAACCGGGATGCTCGTCACGGCCTGCTTGAGCTCGCCGATGGCGTTCCAGTCGGCGAAGCCCGAGTAGAACTCGCTCGCCGTGCGGGCGTGCAGTGCGACGGCGGCCGCTCCGGCATCCTCCGCTGCGCGCCCCGCGTCCAGGAACGTGAGGTGGTCGGGGTCGATGCCCTTGCGCATCTTGACCGTGAGCGGGATGTCTCCCGCGGCCTTGACGGCCTGGGTGACGATGTCGGCGAAGAGCGACGACTTCCACGGCAGCGCGGCCCCGCCGCCCTTGCGGGTGACCTTGGGCACCGGGCAGCCGAAGTTGAGGTCGATGTGGTCGGCGTGGTCCTCGGCGACGATGATGCGCACGGCATCCGCGATCGTCTTCGGGTCGACGCCGTACAGCTGGATGGAGCGGGGCGTCTCCGACTCGTGGTGGCGGATGAGGCGCATCGTGGTCTCGTTGCGCTCGACGAGGGCGCGGGACGTGATCATCTCGCTCACGTACAGACCGGCACCGTACTCGCGGCACAGCCGACGGAACGCCGTGTTCGTGATCCCCGCCATGGGCGCGAGCACGACGGGCACGTCGAGTGCGATCGGGCCGATGCGGAGGGTGGGAACGGGGGCGGTTGCGACAGTCATGACCTCTCCATTCTCCCAGACACGGGGCCGGTCGCGGCGCATCGACCTAAGCTGTGAGCATGAGCGATTCCGCAGTCCGTTCCATCCCCTTCCGCGACGCCGACGGCAACGAGAAGACCCTCGACGATCTGGGCGAGGTCGTGCTCGTCGTCAACGTCGCGTCGAAGTGCGGACTCACTCCGCAGTACGAGCAGCTGGAGGAGCTGCAGCGCCTCTACGGCGACCGCGGATTCAGCGTAGTGGGCTTCCCCTGCAACCAGTTCTTCGGCCAGGAGCCGGGCTCGATGGAGCAGATCCTCGACTTCTGCTCGACCACCTACGGCGTGACCTTCCCGATCAACGACAAGGTCAAGGTCAACGGGAAGAACGCGGCCGACCTCTACAAGGCGCTGAAGCAGACCGCGGACGCGGGCGGCAAGGCCGGACGCGTGGAGTGGAACTTCGAGAAGTTCCTCGTGCTCCCCGACGGCGAGGTCATCCGCTTCCGTCCGAAGCAGAAGCCGGACGACCCCGCGATCGTCGGCGCGATCGAGTCCGCACTGACGCGCTAGATCGAGCGGCGACCGCACGGTTCACCTGCGCGCTACCCGCGCAGCTGCGTCCCGGCGGCGCTGGCAGGCGAGCCGTTCACCTGCCGGTCCGCTCGCGGTCATGCCCTCTCCTTAGTCTCACCACGGCGAAGTCCGCTCGAAGACAAGGAGATCGAACATGCCCGACCGCTTCCCGATCAGCCGGCGAACCGTCCTCACCGCAGGCGCGATCGGCGCGCTCAGCACCGCTCTGCCGCTCGGCGCAGCACCGGCGAACGCCGCCGTCACCGCTGAGGCGGGATCAACGACGCGCCCGACTGCGCCCGGCAGGGCCGGCCGTCTGCGATTCCACTCCGACGGAACCTTCAAAGTCGTGCAGTTCAACGACACACAGGACGACGAACTCACTGACCGACGCACGGTGGAGCTGATCGAGAAGGTGCTCGATCAGGAGAAACCCGACTTCGTGGTCATCAACGGCGACGTGATCACGGGAGGCTGTGAAACCCGGCTGGCTGTGAAGCAGGCGATCAACAACGTCGTCTGGCCGATGGAATCGCGTCAGATTCCGTGGGCCGTCACCTTCGGCAATCACGACGAGGACTCCCTGCCGCAGTCCGGCGTCGACGAGGCAGGGATGCTGGCGATCTACCGCTCCTACGACTACAACGTGAACGCCGAGAACACTCGCGGCGTGACGGGCACCAGCAACACGATCGTGACGATCGGCTCGTCGGCGAAGAAGAACCGAGAGGCTTTCGCTCTGTGGCTCATCGACTCCGGTCGGTACGCGCCTGAATCGATCAACGGCCAGGACTTCTCCGGGTATCCCACCTGGGACTGGGTACGGATGGACCAGGTCGCCTGGTACCGGCAGCAGTCGCAGGAGTTGGAGAAGCGGCGGGGAGCCAAGCTGCCTGGTCTGATGTTCCTGCACATCGCCCTGTGGGAACACCGTTTCATGTGGTGGGGCGGCGTAGACACCCGCACGGAGTCGGACGCCGCGCGCGGCCGGGCGCGGCACCGGATCACCGGCGAGCGGAACGAGGACGAATGCCCTGGGCCTTTCAACTCGGGGATGTTCAACGCGATTCTCGAGCGGGGTGACGTGAAGGGGGTCTTCGTCGGGCACGACCACATCAACGACTATGCGGGTGACTACTACGGCGTGCAGCTCGGCTACGCGCCGGGCACAGGCTTCGGCGCGTACGGCCTCGACGGCGCCGAGCGCAACCGCATGCGCGGCGGTCGCGTGTTCGAGCTCACGGAGACCGGTGACGACGTGTCGATGGCGACGCGCGTCGTGTACGCCCGAGAGCTCGGCATCGACCTGACCGCCGACGACCAGCCCATGGAGCCGCTTCCGCTCGCGCCGAAGCAGCAGCGTCTGTGACGCGTGCAGACCGGTCGAGGCGACAGGATCCGCGCTCCCGTCGCCCCGACCGCGCGGGACTATGACTCAGGCCTGGACTGCGGACGCTTCTTCCTCGGGAGCTCCGCGCTTGGCCCACAGGTCGCGCAGGACGTTCTCGAACGCCGCGGGCGGCTGGGCGCCGCTGATGCCGTACTGACCGTCGATCACGAAGAACGGGACGCCCTGGATGCCGTAGGCCTGGGCCTGCGCCTGGTCCTGACGCACGTCCTGCAGGTGACGGGAAGTCTCCAGCGCCTCCCGCGCCTGATCGGCATCCAGGCCGACCTCGACCGCCAGCTCGACGAGATCGTCGACACGGCCGACGTGCTTGCCCTCGGTGAAGTACGCGGACATGAGCCGCTCCTCCATCTCGTGCTGCAGGTCGTTCGCCTTCGCGAAGTGGAGGAGTTCGTGGGCCTTGACCGTGTTCGTGTGCTGCAGCAGGTCGAAGCGATACTGCAGACCCGCGTTCTCCGCCACACCGGTGACGTGCGAGAGCATCTGCTCGACCTGTTCGCGAGGCATGCCCTTGTGTCCGGAGAGGAAGTCGATCTCATCACCGTCGAAGTCGACCGGGGTGTCGGGCGAGAGCTCGAAGGAGTGGAACGTGATGTTGACCCGGGGCGCGTCGTCGTCGCCCGCCGTGGCCTCGAGTCCCTTCTCGAGATTGCGCTTGCCGATGTAGCACCACGGGCACGCGATGTCGGACCAGATGTCGATCGAGATGGGTTCAGTCACACTGTCATCCAACCGCATCCTCGTCGACGCTATTCCGATCGATAGGATTCTCGGATGCTCTCCGCCGACGATCCGCTCCCCCGAACGCCGCGTCGGGTGCTCGTCGCCGGCGTCACCGGATCCGGGAAGACGACCCTCTCCCGGCGCATCGCCGCGCTCTGGAACCTCCGGCACACCGAGATCGACGGCCTCTTCCACGGAGAGAACTGGACACCGCGCCCGAGCTTCCTCGACGACGTCCGCGCCTTCGCCTCGGAAGAGCTCTGGGTGACCGAGTGGCAGTACACGAGCAAGGGCACCGACGACATCCTCGCGCCGCGCGCCGACCTCGTCGTCTGGCTGGACTATCCCTTCCGCATCGTTCGTGCGCGACTGCTGCGGCGCACCCTGAGCCGCAGCATCCTGCGCACGAAGATGTGGAACGGCAACGTCGAGAAGCCGATCTGGCGCATGTTCAGCGGGGATCCCGAAGAGAACATCGTCGCCTGGCAGACCATGACCCTGCACAAATGGACCGAGCGGATGCCGGAGGCCGAGGTCGCGTTCCCGCACCTGACCATCGTGCGCCTGCGCCATCCGCGCGAGGCCGAGCGCTGGCTTCGGGCTCAGGCGGGCGCGTCCGGCGTGTCGACGGCCCCACCGAAGCGTCGGTCGCGCGACAGGTAGATGCCGATCGCTCGCCACAGCTCCTCGCGGGAGAAGTCCGGCCAGAGCGTGTCGAGGAACACCATCTCGGCGTAGGCCGACTCCCACAGCAGGAAGTTCGAGGTGCGCTGCTCGCCCGAGCTGCGCAGGAACAGGTCGACGTCGGGCATGTCCGGCACATAGAGGTGCCGACGGATCATCTTCTCGCTGATCGCGTTCGGCTTGACCCGACCGGCGCCGACGTCGGCGGCGATCGACCGCATGGCGTCGACGAGCTCGACCCGTCCGCCGTAGTTCACGCACATCGTGAGCGTCAGCCCCGTGTTCGTCTTCGTGAGCTCCTCCGCGCGCTGCAGCTCTGTGATGACGCTGCCCCACAGGCGCGGTTTGCGTCCGGCCCAGCGGATGCGCACGTCCCACTCGTTGAGCTGGTCGCGCCGGCGATGCAGCACGTCGCGGTTGTACCCCATGAGGAAGCGCACCTCCTCGGGCGAGCGCGCCCAGTTCTCGGTCGAGAACGCGTACACCGACAGGTGCTTCACACCGGCCTGGATGGCGCCGGCGACCACGTCGAGCAGCACCTCCTCGCCCGCCTTGTGCCCTTCGATGCGGTTGAGGCCGCGACGATTCGCCCACCGGCCGTTGCCGTCCATGACGATCGCCACGTGCTCCGGCACCGCCGGGAACTGCGGCGGGTACAGCCCCGTCCAGTCGAGCGGGCGGTACGCCACGGCATCCTTGTGCGTGTACGGCTTCGGGCTCACCGGGCTCCTTCTCGGGAATCGTCGATCACGTGGGCGAGCGAGCGGATGCCGCGCTCGAGATGCCACTGCGCGTAGGCGGCGATGAGTCCGGAGGCCGCTGACGTCTCCTGCACGGATGCCGCGTCGATGACGTCCCACTCCCCCGCCATGAGCGACCGGAGCAGGGCCAGCGTGCTCTCCGCGACGCGAGGGCTTCCGGCGGGCGCGTCGTTGCGGCACACCACGCCACCGAGCTGGGCGACGAACGTCGTGTGCGGACCGGGCATGCCGCAGCGCGCGCAATCGGTCAGCGACGGCGCCCATCCGGAGAGCGCCATGACGCGGAGCAGATAGGAATCCAGGATGCTGCGCGGCGAGTGCTCCCCGCGGGAGAGTGCCCGCAGTCCGCCGACGAGCAGCAGATACTGCTCGGGAGTCGCCTCGGACTCGCTCAGCCGGTCGGCTGTCTCGACCATCGCATTCGCCGAGGTGAACCGGTCGTAGTGCGAGGCGATGTCGGCACCGTAGGAGCCCAATGACTCCGCCTGCTGCACGATGTCGAGCGAGCGCCCCTCGTACAGCTGCACGTCGGCGACCATGAACGGCTCAAGCCGGGATCCGAACTTCGACGACGTCCGCCGCACGCCCTTCGCCACGGCGCGCACCTTGCCGTGGCGTCGCGACAGCATGGTGACGATGCGATCGGCCTCACCCAGCTTGTGGGTGCGCAGGATCACTGCTTCGTCTCGGTACGTGGGCACCCCTCGATTATCCTCCGTGCGCGACAATGGACGGGTGACCGAACCGCTCTTCATCATTCCGTTCTGGGCGGATCTTCTCGGCGTCGGGCTCGGCGGCGTCCAGGGAGCGCTCTTCGCCTCCGGGTTCCAGGGGCAGCGACGGCTCGACTGGCTCGGGGTCGCGATCATCGGCATCATGATCGGCATGGGCGGCGGTCTCATCCGCGACATCCTGCTGGGCCAGACCCCCGCGACACTGCAGAACCAGTGGTATCTGGTCACGGCCACGGGCGCCGCGCTCTTCGGGATGCTGCTCGCTGGACTCTTCACGCGCCTCAACAAGGTCATCGTCGGCCTGGATGCCGTCGTGATCGGAATGTTCGGGGCGTTCGGTACGAGCAAGGCCCTCGCGCTCGGCATCCCCGAGGTGCCGGCCGTTTTCATCGGCGTCTGCGCCGCAGTCGGCGGCAGCGTGCTGCGCGACATGCTCATGGGCCTGCCGACCGCGATCATGCACGTCGGATCGCTCTACGCCGTCGCCGCCGGCGGAGGATCAGCGTTCATCGTGATCGCCCACGCGCTCGGCATGTCGATCCCCCTCGCCGCGGTCACCGGCATCGCCGTCACAGCCGTGATCCGGGTGCTCGCCGTCAGCTTCGACGTATCGCTGCCCGAGCAGCGCCGCCTCTACCGCCGCAAGGTGGCGGCCGAGACCGGGGTCATCCCGATCGTCAAACCCGGCGACTGACCGCACCGCGTTTCGACTCGTCGCTGCGCTCCTCGCTCGAGGCCTGAGGTCGGCACCTGCTGTGGGAATCCCGCGGGGATTCCCACAGCAGGTGTCAGCGGAAAAGGGTCAGACCGCGGCGAGCTCGTGCTGACGGCTGCGGATCGACCGGTTCACGCCCGACACGATCGCCTTGAGGGATGCCGTCGAGATGTCGCCGTCGATACCCACGCCCCACAGGCGCTGATCGCCGACCTGCAGCTCGACGTACGCGGCCGCCTGAGCGTCACCGCCGGCGCTGAGCGCGTGCTCCACGTAGTCGTAGACGGTGATGTCGAAGCCCTGGGCGCGCAGCACCTCGACGAACGCGGCAACCGGACCGTTGCCCGAGCCGGTGACCGAGATCCGCTCGTCGTCGTCGCGCAGCTCCACATCGAGGACGACCTCGCCGGACATGTCGCTGCGGGTCTGCGTCGCCAGCAGCTCGAAGCGACCCCACTTGGCTGACTCGTCGTCGGCCGGCAGGTACTCGTCGTTGAAGACCGACCAGATCTGCTCGCTCGTGACCTCGCCACCCTCGGCATCCGTCTTCGCCTGCACGACGCCCGAGAACTCGATCTGCAGCTTGCGAGGCAGGTCGATCGCGTGGTCGGCCTTCAGCAGGTACGCGACGCCGCCCTTGCCCGACTGCGAATTCACGCGGATCACCGCTTCGTACGAGCGGCCCAGGTCCTTCGGGTCGACGGGCAGATACGGCACCGCCCACTCGATCTCGTCGACCGAGACGCCCTTCGCCTCCGCCTCGGCGGCCATGGCCTCGAAGCCCTTCTTGATCGCATCCTGGTGCGATCCGCTGAATGCGGTGAACACGAGGTCGCCCGCCCACGGGCTGCGCTCCGGCACGGGCAGCTGGTTGCAGTACTCCACCGTGCGCTTGACCTGATCGATGTCGCTGAAGTCGATCTGCGGGTCGATCCCCTGCGTGAACATGTTTATTCCCAGGGCGACGAGGTCGACGTTCCCGGTGCGCTCCCCATTGCCGAACAGGCATCCCTCGATGCGGTCGGCCCCCGCCATGTACCCGAGCTCCGCCGCGGCGATCGCGGTACCGCGGTCGTTGTGCGGGTGCAGCGAGAGGATGACGTTCTCGCGGTGGGCCAGGTGACGGCTCATCCACTCGATCGAGTCGGCGTAGACGTTGGGCGTCGCCATCTCGACCGTGGCCGGCAGGTTGATGATGACCTTGCGGTCGGGGGTCGGCTCGAAGATCTCGATGACCTGATTGCACACGTCCACGGCGAACTCGAGCTCGGTGCCGGTGTAGCTCTCCGGCGAGTACTCGTAGTAGACCCTCGTGTCGGGGATCGTCTTCTCGAACCGCCGGCACAGGCGCGCGCCCTCGAGCGCGATGTCGATGATGCCCTGCCTGTCAGTGCGGAACACGACCTCGCGCTGCAGCACGCTCGTGGAGTTGTACAGGTGCACGATCGCCTGCTTGGCACCGGCGATGGCTTCGTACGTCCGCTCGATCAGGTGCTCGCGCGCCTGCGTCAGCACCTGGATGGTGACGTCATCGGGGATCAGATTCTCTTGGATCAGCTGGCGGACGAAGTCGAAATCGGTCTGGCTCGCCGACGGGAACCCGACCTCGATCTCCTTGTACCCCATGCTGACGAGCAGCTCGAACATCACCCGCTTGCGCTCGGGCGACATGGGATCGATGAGGGCCTGGTTGCCGTCGCGCAGGTCGACCGCGCACCAGCGGGGGGCCTCGGTGATGCGGGCGTCAGGCCAGGTGCGGTCGGGCAGGTTCACCGCGATCTGCTCGTGGAACGGCCGGTACTTGTGGATCGGCATCGACGACGGGCGCTGAGTGTTCTTCATGAGGGGCTTCTTCTCTCGTCAGGAATGTGTTCGGGCCAACACGAGCGCCGCGACGAGGAAGGCCCTAGCTCTCAGGACTCGTCGCGGCAGCTAAGAAGAAGCAGACCGCCGAAAGGCATGCGGCCATGCTAGCAGGGCACCGCCGCCGGTTCGACCGGGTGCTGCGGCGGGATGTCGTACCCGCACCCGCTCAGGGGATGAGCGCGAGCTTCCCTCCCGGGTGCCCGCCCGCGAGGAACTCCAGTGCTGCCGGTGCCTCCGCGAGGGGGAAGGTCTTCGCGACGGGCACGACGAGGTCGCCGCTCTGGGCGAGAGCGATGAGATCCGGACGCACCTCGTCGCGGAACCGGGCGCTCTCGGGCATCGAGCCGGCGATCGCGATAATCCCCTCGTCCTCCGCGCGTCCGAACGCGGCGATGGTCACGATGCGTCGGCGATCGCGGACGAGGTCGAGCGAGACGTCGACGGCCTCGTCCGTGCCCACCGCGTCGAGGGCCGCAGCGACCATGCCGTCCGCGAGATCACGCACGCGATCACCGAGTCCAGGGCCGTATTCGACCGGCAGTCCCCCGAACTCCCGCACCACGTCGGCCCGCGCCGCACTCGCCGTGCCGATCACCCGGACTCCGCGGAGCGCAGCCTGCTGCAGCACGCTCACACCGACGGCGCCGGACGCGCCGTGCAGCAGCACGGTCTCACCCGGTGCGACACCCGTCACCCAGAGCATCTCGGCCGCCGTCGTCCCCGCGAGCAGCAGATTCGCGGCCTCCGCGTGGCTGAGCGTCGTGGGCTTGATGAAGGCCTT
The DNA here is from genome assembly GCF_041954735.1 of Microbacterium sp. LS_15. Lineage (NCBI taxonomy): Bacteria > Bacillati > Actinomycetota > Actinomycetes > Micrococcales > Microbacteriaceae > Microbacterium > Microbacterium sp. LS_15. Next base: position 592,751 of record NZ_JAVAYD010000001.1, read on the forward strand.
CTCGGCGGGGATGGTGACGGTCTCGGCGTAACCGCCGCGCACGCGGAAGGCGACGATCTCGTCCCCGACCCGCGCCTCACCTGACCCGATGCGCGTGTTCTGCCCGATGGCGACGATCTCGCCCGAGATCTCGTAGCCGATCGGCACCGGGAACTCCACACCTTCTCGCGGGACGGCGATGTGCTTCGCATCGGCGGGGTTCACTCCGGCCGCACGCACGCGGACCGTGATCTCGCCCTCCTGCGGGTCCGGGACAGCCTCCTCCACGAAGTCCCACGTCGACGGCTCACCGGGGCCCGGAGCGACCCAGTGGCGGGCGCGGAGCGTGGTGTCTTCAGGCATCGGATCCTCCGTGGTTCTCAGTCAGGCGGATGGTCGGCCGGGTGCCTCACCGCACGAGGCTCTCGTCGACGTCCCACATCGTGTACGACATGATGACACCCGCCGGCAGGACGTCCTGTTCGACGAGGTTGGTGCGTTCCACTCCGACGACGCGGCCCGTGTCGAGCGAGAGCAGCACGATCTCGCTGACGGACCTGTCGGGGGCGACGACGCGAAGTCCGGCGACGGGGCGCCCGAGACGATCCTCCGTCGTTCCCAGCGCGGTCACGCCGTCGGCCGAGGCGAGGATGTCGAGCACCTGGGATTCCTGCGCATCCGTGAGCGTCCACTGCCCGAGAAGGCTGGTCATCGCCGTCACGACATCGGTTCCCGACGGTTCCTCCGGCATGCCGAGGGCGGTCAGGACACGCACCACCTCGGCTCGACTGTCGCCGAAGACCTCGGGGACGGGTGTCGCGAACTGGCCCGGTTCGATTGGGATCTCGTAGGCGACCTCACCGGTGCTGCTGACCTCGGCCGAGAGATTGGCCGCCGCATCGTCGGGGTCGTACGGGACGCCGTTGACGATCGTGGTGAGCCCTGACTGATCGGGATTCCACTGTATGACCGCGAACTGCGGCACGACCTCCGTCTCGCCCGTGCCCATGTCGATGTTGAGGCCCCAGGACGCCGTCCGCACCGTGCGGACCGGCACTGTCGGGCCGGAGAGCGCGGCGTCGGCGAGAGCGGCCTGGGCGTCGTCGATCGTCGCGGCGAGGGACTCGGCATCCGAGAAGTCGAGAGGCTGCGGGCCGACTGCCTCAGCCTCGCTCTGCGGCATGAGGACGCTCACGGCCACGACGACCGCAGCGGTCGCGACGGCGATCCCGGACGCCACCGTGAGGGTGAGACGACGCGCGCGACGCGGAGCCGCGGTGTCGCGCATGATGCGGTCGCGCAGCCGCAGCGCGGCGGCATCGGGCGCGGCGTCGCGGGGCGTACGAGCGGGATCGGCGGCCATCAGCAGGCGATCGAGAACGTCGTGATCAGTCATCATCCCCCGCCCGCTTCTCTCGTTCGAGCTCGGAGCGCATCCTGTCGCGCGCACGACCCAGGATCCTGCGAACACGCGACCGCGGCATCCGCAGCATCTGCGCGATCTCCCCCACCCCGAGACCATCCCAATATGTCAGCATGATGATACGCCGCTCACGGCCGGAGAGGGCCGCCAGAGCAGACAGCACCCGTGCCCGTTGCGTGAGGTCGGGGTCTCGATCGTCCGCCGCGAAACCCCGGTGCACGGTCTCGAGCGCTCGGCGACGCACGATCGTGCGACCCGACCGCCCCCGCAGCACCCGATCGGCGGCCCGCAACAGCCAGATCCCGTCCATCGGCTTGGCGGGATTCAGCCGCGTCCACGCCAGGAGAAACACCTCGGACACGATCTCCGTGACCTCGGAATCGTGCTCGACAGCACCCTCGACATGGTGTCTGACGCGAGCCCAGTTCGCGTCGAACACCGCAGTGAACGCGTCGTTCCTCCGGATCTCGCGCTCAGCGGCGCGACTCATCCCCTGTGTCCTGAGGGCATGATGAGCCGCTCGGACAGCAAGCGGCCCATCTCAGAATCCGAGGCGTCCGAGCTGCTTCGGATCCCGCTGCCATTCCTTCGCGACCTTGACGTGCAGGCCGAGGAAGACCCGCGTGCCGAGGAGCTCCTCGATACCCGCGCGGGCCCGGGCGCCGACGTCGCGCAGACGCGACCCCTTACGACCGATGATGATGGCCTTCTGACTGTCGCGCTCGACCACGATCGACGCGTGGACGTCGGTGAGGTCGCTGTCCTCGCGGGGCGCCACATCGTCGATCACGACCGCGATGGAGTGGGGCAGCTCGTCACGCACGCCCTCCAGCGCAGCCTCGCGGATGATCTCCGCGAGGCGGTCCTCGTCGGACTCGTCGGTCGTGATGTCGTCCGGGTAGAGCGCCGGCCCCTTCGGCATGAGCGACAGGATCTCGTCGGAAAGCACGTCGAGCTGATCACGTGTGAGCGCTGAGAGCGGGATGACGGCGTGCCAGTCCTCGCGAAGGGCGTCTGCCTCCATGAGCCGCTCGGTGATCTCGTCGCGGGAGGCCGCATCGGTCTTCGTGACGATCGCGATCTTCTTCGCCCGCGGGTAGCCGTCGAGCGACGCGGCGATGCGGCGATCGCCGGGGCCGACCTTCTCGGTGGCGGGGACGCAGAACCCGATCACGTCGACATCGCCCAGCACCTGCTCGACCAGGTCGTTGAGCCGCTCGCCCAGCAGGGTGCGCGGCTTGTGGATGCCGGGGGTGTCGACGATCACCAGCTGCCCGTCCGGCCGGTTGACGATACCGCGGATCGCCCGCCGCGTGGTCTGCGGCTTCTCGCTCGTGATGGCGATCTTCTCGCCGACGAGGGCGTTGGTGAGCGTCGACTTGCCGACGTTCGGCCGCCCGACGAACGTGACGAACCCGCTCCGCGTCTTGTCACTCATCGATTCGCTCCCCCTCAGGATCTGATGTCTCCGCGGTCGGCGCGGCCCTCTCGACGAAGACCGTCGCGATGCCCCGCCCGCGTCCTCGCGAGGCGCCCCCCGTCAGCACGAGTCCGTCGACCGTGGCGGTCGCGCCGGGCTGCGGGACCTGTCCCAGCGTCTTGCCGAGCAGACCGCCGATGGAATCCACGTCCTCGTCCTCGAGCTCGAGGCCGAAGAGGTCGCCCACGTCCTCCAGCGAGAGCCGGGAGCTCACGCGGTACCGGCCTTCGCCGAGGTCGACGACCTCCGCCGACACCTGATCGTATTCGTCAGAGATCTCACCGACGAGTTCCTCGATCAGGTCCTCGAGGGTGATGAGCCCCGAGATCCCGCCGTGCTCGTCGATCACGAGGCAGACGTGCACGGCATCCCGCTTCATCTGCTGCAGCAGGGTCTCGGCGCGCATCGACTCGGGGACGAAGGTCGCCGGGCGCGAGATGGGACGGATGGATGCCGCGCGCCAGGCGTTCTCGTCGCGATAGGCGAACTGGACGAGGTCCTTGAGGTACAGCACGCCGACGACGTCGTCGGCCTCGTCGTCGACCACCGGCATCCGCGATACCCCGCGCTGCAGGAACAGGTTCATCGCCTCGTCGGTGGTGGCCGTGGCGTCGACAGTGACCATCTCGGTGCGCGGGACCATGACGGCGCGCACGAACTGGTCGGTGAAGTCGAAGACCGAGTGGATGAGGTCGCGATCGTCCGCCTCGATGAGGTCGTTCGAGGCGGCCTCGTCGACCATGCTGAGCAGCTGCTCCTCCGAGGTGAACGAGCTCCGCCCGCGCCCCGGTGTGACGCGGTTGCCGAGAACCACGAGTCCGTGCGCGAGCGGTCCGAGGATGATGCGCAGACCGCGCACGACCGGGGCGTTGGCGCGCAGCATGCCCTCCGCGTGCTGGCGCCCGAACGAGCGGGGGCTGGCGCCGACGAGCACGAACGTGATCCCGGTCATCAGCACGGCGGCCGCGAGCATGGCGAGCCAGTTGTTCTCGATGAGGATCGTGAACGCGACGGTGACGAGCACCGCGGCCGTCACCTCGGCGAGCACGCGGATGAACGCAACGGAGTTGACGTGCGCGTCGGGGTCGGCGGCAATGCGCGCGAGCTGCTTCGTGTTGCGCCCCTCGGCGGCCATCTCCTCGAGATCTGTGCGCGACGTGACGCCGAAGGCGGCGTCGATCGCGGCCATCAGACCGCCGAAGGCGACGAGCAGGACCGCGCCGGCGAGCAGGAGAGCTGCGGTCATCGTCGGCGTTCGGCGGCGGCGAAGCTCTGGATGAGCTCCTTCTGCAGGCCAAACATCTCACGCTCCTCGTCGGGCTCGGCGTGATCGAAGCCGAGCAGGTGCAGCAGGCCGTGCGTGGTGAGCAGGATGAGCTCGTCCATCAGTGAGTGACCGGCGGCCTGCGCCTGGGTCTCGGCGACCTGAGGGCACAGCACGATGTCGCCGAGCAGACCGGGGGCCGTCGGTCGATCCTCGGTGCCGGGTCGCAGCTCGTCCATCGGGAAGCTGAGCACATCGGTCGGACCGGGCTCGTCCATCCACTGCACGTGCAGCGCCTCCATGGCGCCCTCGTCGACGAGGACGATCGCGACCTCCGCGTCCGGACTGACGTGCAGCTGCGCGAGGTTGTGGTCGGTGAGGCGCTGCAGCACCGTCTCGTCGACGTCGATCGCCGACTCGTTGTTGATCTCGATCATGCCTGTGCTCGTTTCATCAGGGGAGGCCTCGTTTCGGCATCCGATCACGGGGTCCGGGGCGCTGGGCCCCGCGGCGCTCCGCGCGGTTGGCGAACTCCGCCGCCTGCTCGCGCTCGTGCCGCTGCGCCGTGCGGCGCTCGTCGTACTCGCTGTATGCGTCGACGATGCGGCCGACGAGCGAGTGGCGCACGACGTCGTCGCTCGTGAGCCGCGCGAAGTGGATGTCGTCGATGCCGTCGAGAACACGCGTGACCAGCCGGAGACCGGAAGCCCCCTGGGGCAGGTCGACCTGGGTGATGTCGCCCGTCACGACCATGCGCGTGCCGAAGCCGAGCCGAGTGAGGAACATCTTCATCTGCTCCGGCGTCGTGTTCTGGGCCTCGTCGAGCACCACGAACGAATCATTGAGGGTGCGTCCGCGCATGTAGGCGAGCGGCGCGACCTCGATCGTGCCCGTCGCCATGAGACGAGGGACGATCTCGGGATCCATCATCTCGTTGAGCGCGTCGTACAGCGGACGCAGGTACGGATCGATCTTGTCGGTCAGCGTGCCGGGAAGGAAGCCGAGCCGCTCCCCCGCCTCGACGGCGGGACGCGTCAGGATGATGCGCGTGACCTCTTTGCGCTGCAGCGCCTGCACGGCCTTCGCCATCGCGAGGTAGGTCTTTCCTGTTCCGGCCGGGCCGATGCCGAACACGATGGTGTTCTCGTCGATCGCGTCGACGTACTCCTTCTGGCCGAGCGTCTTGGGGCGGATGACCTTGCCGCGTGTCGACAGGATCGCCTCTCCGAGGACCTCGCTCGGTCGCGGGCCCCCGTCGACCCGCAGCATGCGCGCGGAGCTCTCCACGTCGCCGGGAGCGAGATCGTGCCCCGCCTTGGTCATGGTCATCAACTCCTCGACGAGGTTCTTCGCGCCGGCCACGGCATCCGGAGCACCGGTCAGGGTGATCTCGTTGCCGCGCACGAGGACCTGCACGTCGCGGTGCTCCTTCTCGAGCATGCGGAGCAGACGGTCCTGCGGACCGAGCAGCTGCACCATGGCGACGCCGTCGGCGTAGATCCGCTCGGTGACGGTGCGGTCGGTGGTGTTGTCGTCGTCAGAAGCCAACGAGCTTGTTCTCCTCGATGTTGCCGAGCACATGGGCGTGCACGTGGAAGACGGATTGGGCGGCGCTCGCGCCGTTGTTGAAGATCAGGCGGTACTCGCCGTTCGCGTGCTCGTCGGCGAGCTGCTTCGCCGCGGCGACCATCTCGGCGAGGAGCACTGGGTCGCCGGCGGCCAGTTCGGTGACGTCGCGATACTCCTCGGTCTTGGGGATGACGAGGAGGTGCAGCGGCGCCTGCGGGTCGATGTCGCGGATCGCGAAGACCCGCCCGGTGTCGAGCAGGATCTCACCAGGGATGTCGCCGTTGAGGATGCGCGTGAAGATCGAGGGCTCGGACATACTGCCAGTCTACTGACCGGGGCCGACGTGCGGCCGGAGGACGATCACCACCGACCGAGGGCAACCGACAGCACGGCGATCGCCGCGGGGCCGGCGGTCGACGTGCGCAGCACCGTGTCGCCGAGCAGCGCGCGCTCCGCGCCGGCCGCCTCGAGCGTGGCGATCTCGTCACCGGAGATGCCGCCCTCCGGTCCCACGACGAGCACGAGGTCGCGGCCGTCCGGCTCCAGCGCCGAGAGACGCGTCGGGGCGGTCGGGTCGAGCAGCACCACCCGCTGGGTTGCCGCGCGGCGGGCGAGGTCCTCGGTGGTCTCGGGCGGCACGACCTCGGGCACCCACGCGCGATGCGCCTGCTTCGCGGCCTCGCGCACGATCGTCGCCCAGCGCTCCCGACCCTTCACCGCCTTCGGTCCTTCCCAGCGCGACACGCTGCGCCCGGCCTGCCACGGGACGATCTCGTCGACCCCCAGCTCGCACGCCGCCTGCACGGCGAGCTCGTCGCGGTCGCCTTTCGCGAGGGCCTGCACGAGCACGAGCCTGGGGCTCGGGGCTTCGGTCACCCGACGCGCGCTCACGCGCACCTCGACCAGGGACGGCGACACCTGCTCGGCCTCCCCCGTGAGCCATACTCCGCGACCGTCGCCGACCGTCACCTGCTCGCCGACCCGCAGTCTCCGGACCACGGCCGCGTGCTTGGCCTCTGCGCCGGTGAGCGCCACGAGGTCGCCGACCGCGGCATCCGACGAGGATTCGACGAGGAAGTGCAGTGCCATCGCGTTCTCCCGGTCAGTGCGAGCGGAAGCGGTCGCGCAGCTTCGAGAAGAGTCCCTGCTGGAACTGGGCGAGCTGCGGAGCCGGCGCCTTGGTCTTCTTGGCGAAGTCCTCGATGAGCGCGCGCTGCGCCGAGTCGATCTTCGTCGGAGTCAGCACCTGCACGCCGACGCGGAGGTCTCCGCGCTGGCTGCCGCGCAGCGGCGTGATACCCCGCCCCTTGATCGTCAGGACATCGCCCGACTGCACGCCGGGACGGATCTCGAGGTCGACCGCGCCGTCCAGACCCTGGATCGTCGTCTCGGCACCGAGGATGGCGTCGGTCATCGCCACCTCGAGCGTGGCGAGCAGGTCGTCTCCGTCGCGGCTGAAGGCCGGATGCGGGTTCACCGTCACCTCGACGTAAAGGTCGCCGTTCGGGCCGCCGGCCTTGCCGACCTCGCCCGAACCGGGGAGCTGCAGGCGCAGACCCGTCTCGACACCCGCCGGGATGTCGAGAGACACGGTGCGGCGGGAGCGCACGCGCCCCTGGCCGCCGCAGGTGCCGCACGGGTACGGGATGGTCGTGCCGTATCCCTCGCAGGTTCCGCACGGCTGCGAGGTCACGACGTTGCCCAGCAGGCTGCGCACCTGGCGCTGCACGTGGCCGGTGCCGCCGCAGATGTCGCACGTGACGGGCGAGGTGCCCTCCTGGCAGCACGATCCCTTGCAGGTCTCGCAGAGCACGGCCGTGTCGACCTCGATGTCGCGGTGGGCCCCGAACACGACGTCGCCGAGATCGAGCGTCACCCGCACGAGCGCGTCCTGGCCCCGTTCTCGGCGGGAGCGAGGACGGGCGCCTCGTCCACCGCCCTGCGCCGCGCCGAAGAACGTCTCAAAGATGTCGCCGAAACCGCCGAAGCCCCCGAAGTTGCCCGCGGCGCCGTCACCTCCGCCCATGTCGTACCGACGACGTGACTCGTCATCGCTGAGCACGTCGTAGGCGTGCGTGACGAGTTTGAACTTCTCCGCCGCCTCCTCACCCGGGTTCACGTCCGGGTGCAGCTGGCGCGCGAGGCGCCGGTACGCCTTCTTGATCTCGTCGGTCGATGCGTCGCGCGAGACGCCGAGTACCTCGTAGTGGTCCGCCACAATGGCCCTTCTGCGTGTTGTCCTGGTCGTCCGCGTCAGCGGGCGGCCTCGTCCTCGTCGAGCAGTCGCGACAGGTAGCGGGCGACCGCCCGCGCTGCCGCGAGATTGCTCGGATAGTCCATGCGCGTCGGCCCCATCACGCCGACGCGAGCGGTGCCGCTGCGCGCCGCGTAGTTGCTCGCGACGATCGAGGCCTCGTCGAGGCCGAACGACGCGTTCTCGGTGCCGATGCTCGCGGAGAGTCCCTGCGCATCCGCTTCCATCTCGCTCATCAGACGGATGAGCGTCACCTGCTCCTCGATCGCCTCCAGGAGAGGATGGATGCTGCCGCGGAAGTCCTGTTCCCGCCTCGCGAGCGTCGCGGCGCCGGCCATCACGAGCCGCTCCTGCCGGAACGTGCCCAGCTCCTCGACGATCACTGTCGCGAGGGCGCGGAGCACGGCATCCTTCGCGTGCTCCTCACCGGCGAGCAGCCCTTGCAGTCGCTCTGCGGCATCGCTGACCGCGCGCCCCGTCAGGAGCGCCGACAGCCGCGCCCGCAGAAGGGCCATGTCGGATTCGTCGACGTCGGCCGGCAGCAGGGCGATGCGCTGCGAGACGCCGCCCGCATCCGTGACGAGCACCACGAGGAGCCGGTTCGGCGCCAGGCCGACGAGCTCGATGTGCGTGAGCTGGGCCCGCGCGAACGAGGGGTACTGCGCCAGGGCCACCTGACCCGTGAGCTGCGTGAGCACCCGCACGGTGCGGGCCATCAGGTCGTCGAGGTCGGCGGGGTCGGTCAGGAACGACTCGATCGCGGTGCGCTGTGCACCCGAGAGAGGACGCAGCTGCGCGAGGTGGTCGACGAAGACGCGGTAGCCCTTGTCGGTCGGGACGCGACCGGAGGAGGTGTGCGGCGCCGCGATGAGCTCCTCGTCTTCGAGCAGAGCCATGTCGTTGCGGATCGTGGCGGCCGAGACGCCGAACGAGTAGCGGTCGACGATGGATCGGCTGCCGACCGGCTCGTGCGTCTCGACATAGTCCTGGACAATCGCACGGAGAACCTGCAGGCCTCTTTCACTGACCATCGCGACTCCCCTCGTCTGGCACTCACCGGTTACGAGTGCCAATTCTACTCGCCGTGCGCCTCCGCGCGCTGAACCGAGCCGCGATGAACGGATCGCGATGGTCGTCGACGACCCGGATCAGTCGGTGAGCTCACGCACGACGGCGTCGGCGAGCAGTCGTCCTCGGAGCGTGAGCTGCACACGGCCGCGCACGGCCGCGACGGGATCGACGAGTCCGTCCGCGATGAGGCCGGCGACGCGCGCACGCTTGTCGGCATGCAGCTCGTCCACGGCGATGCCCTCGCGGATGCGGCTGAGCAGCAGGACGCGCTCCAGCATCCTCGACCTCGCGTCGGGGCGCTCGGTTCCCGCCGCCGGGGACTCGGAGGCCGCGAGTCGCTGAGCGTACGCCGCGGGGTGCTTCACGTTCCACCACCGAAGGCCGGCGACGTGGCTGTGGGCTCCGGGACCGAAGCCCCACCAGTCACTCCCCCGCCAGTAGGCGAGGTTGTGCCGAGATCGCTGCTCGGGGGTCCGCGCCCAGTTGCTCACCTCGTACCAGTCGAAGCCGGCCTCGACGAGGCGCCGGTCGGCGAGCTCGTACATGTCGGCCTGCAGGTCGTCGTCGGGCATCGGGACCTCGCCGCGGCGGATCTGCCGCGCGAGCTTCGTGCCGTCCTCGATGATCAGCGCGTAGGCCGAGATGTGGTCGGACTCGAGTTCGAGCGCGGCATCGAGAGAGGCCTCCCAGTCGCCGAGCGACTCCCCCGGGGCACCGTAGATCAGGTCGACGCTCACCGCGAGCCCGGCGTCCTTTGCCGCCGCCACCGCGGTGCGCACGTTCGCGGGTCGGTGGGTGCGGTCGAGAGCGGCGAGCACGTGCGGCACGGCCGACTGCATCCCGACAGAGAGCCTCGTCACCCCGGCCTCCGCGAGCGTGCGCGCGACCTCGGGGGTGACGGTGTCGGGATTCGCCTCGACGGTCACCTCGGCACCGTCGGCGAGTCCGAAGGCGGAGGTCGCTGCCCCGAGCATGCGCGCCAGATCTCCGGCGGGGAGCAGGGTGGGCGTTCCGCCGCCGAAGAAGACGGTGTCCATCGGCCGCAGCGCGTCGGCGTCGGACAGCACGCGCTGCGCGAGCGCGATCTCGCCGATCAGCGTCGAGGCGTAGTCCTCCTGCCTGGCACCGCGCAGTTCGCTGGACGTGTAGGTGTTGAAGTCGCAGTAGCCGCACCGCACGCTGCAGAACGGGATGTGGAGGTACGCCGAGAAGGGCACGGCAGTGTCGATCGGCAGGTCGGCGGGAAGGCGTCCGTCAGCGGGGGCGGGATCTCCGAGGGGAAGGGGACCGGCCATCAGACGGGGGTCGCGTACAGCGGCGAGATGGCCCGCAGGTAGCGGGCGAACAGCTCGCGGCGGCGCCGCTTCACGAGCGCCGGGACCAGGCGGTAGAGCAGCGAGTTCGGCGCGTCGAACGCGCGGACGGTGAACCACACCTCGTCGTCGTCACGCCAGTCGATGTCGAACGACTCCTCGCCGCGCACGACCGAGCCGCCGACCGTGCCGAGCACGAAGCCGATGCGGCGCTTCTCCTCGGTGACCGAGATGACGCGCAGTTCCGCGTCGGCGTGCATGTTCGCCACGCGTCCGCGCAGGCGCAGGGTCATGCCAGGACCGACGAAGGGCGTGCCCTCCGCGTCGAACCGCTGCTCGACCTCGTTCTTGCTCGGAGCGATCGGAGTGCCCTCGGCGTCGAAGCTGACACCCGCGTACGCCGGCCCCGGGGCAGGTCGCACGTCTTCGATGCTGAGTCCGGACGCGCGCTGCGCCGTCCACGACAGGAGCGCCTCACCGGCTGTCTGGAACCGTTCCTCACCGCTGCCGATGCGCCACGAGTTCTCGGCGGGGATGCTGCGCTCCGGCGGATACTGCATCAGATCGGGCGCATGGGTCGCACCCACAGCCGCATAGTCAACCGTGTCGTCTCGGAAAGTCCCGCGCCGCATGCCGACCAGCCTACCCGGGGTCGCCTGGACGGTGCCTCCGGGCTTCGTGGATCGCTGTCTCGACGGTGCGGATGTAGCGGTCGAACACGGAGCGCTGCATGACTCGCAGCGCCGGCGTCAGCATCCACCAGAACGGGGTGGACGGCCGCGAGACCGACCGCGCGGTGAAGACCCCGCCGTCGAGGACGAAGGACTCCTCGCCGTAGATCGGGTGGCCGGGCCTCGTCTCGTACCCGAACCCGTGCGCGTCGGCCCAGACGACCCGGATCGGCTCGGCGAAGCGGACGCCGAGCACGCGCTTCGCGAGGGTTCCCTCGCTCCCGGCCCGCGGCTCCTCCACGGGAGTGTCGAACCCCGCCCGCCGCTTGAACTCCCATGACGTGATGAGTGCGGCGACGGCATCCCTCGCGTATTCGGGAACGGGGACTGACCGCTCGGCACCGCGCAGTCCGCGAGGCACATCGCCGAGCGGATGCCTGGTGAGACCGCGCTCGTACCGCGGCAGCGCCACCTACTTCTTGTCCTTGCCCTCGACGTCGCCGGAGAGCGCGGCGATGAACGCCTCCTGCGGAACCTCGACACGGCCCACCATCTTCATGCGCTTCTTGCCCTCCTTCTGCTTCTCGAGGAGCTTGCGCTTCCGGCTGATGTCACCGCCGTAGCACTTGGCGAGCACGTCCTTCCGGAGCGCGCGGATGGTCTCGCGGGCGATGATCCGCGCACCGATCGCCGCCTGGATCGGCACCTCGAAGTTCTGCCGAGGGATGAGCTTCCGCAGGCGCTCTGTCATGAGCGTGCCGTAGGCGTAGGCCTTGTCGCGGTGCACGATCGAGCTGAAGGCGTCGACCTTGTCGCCCTGCAGGAGGATGTCGACCTTCACGAGGTCGGCCTCCTGCTGCCCCGCCGGCTCGTAGTCGAGCGATGCGTAGCCCTGAGTCTTCGACTTCAACTGGTCGAAGAAGTCGAAGACGATCTCACCGAGCGGCATGGTGTACCGCAGCTCGACGCGCTCCTCCGAGAAGTACTCCATCCCGAGGAGCGTGCCTCGGCGTGACTGGCACAGCTCCATGACGGTGCCGACGTAGTCCTTCGGGAGCAGGATGGCCGTGTTGACCATGGGCTCGGACACCGAGCCGATGCGCCCGTCGGGGTACTCGCTGGGGTTCGTGACCGTGACGGTCTCCCCCGTGTCCGACGTCAGCACCTCGTAGATCACGCTCGGCGCCGTCGTGATGAGGTCGAGCCCGAACTCCCGGGCGAGCCGCTCGGTGATGATCTCGAGGTGCAGCAGGCCGAGGAAGCCGCAGCGGAAGCCGAAGCCCAGCGCGACCGATGTCTCGGGCTCGTACTGCAGAGAGGCGTCGGAGAGCTTCAGCTTGTCGAGCGCCTCGCGGAGCTCCGCATAGTCGCTGCCGTCGATCGGGTAGATGCCCGAGAACACCATCGGCTTGGGATCGGTGTACCCGGCGAGGGCCTCGGATGCCGGCCTGCGGGCGTTCGTGATCGTGTCGCCGACCTTGGACTGGCGCACGTCCTTCACACCGGTGATGAGGTAGCCCACCTCTCCGACGCCCAGTCCCTTGGTGGGGGTGGGCTCGGGGCTCGACACACCGACCTCGAGCGCCTCGTGGTTCGCGCCCGTCGACATCATCTGGATACGCTCGCGCGGCGAGAGGCTGCCGTCGACCATGCGCACGTAGGTGACGACGCCGCGGTAGGCGTCGTAGACGGAGTCGAAGATCATCGCGCGTGCCGGCGCCTCGGCGTCGCCGACGGGCGCCGGGATCTCCTGGACCAGACGGTCGAGCAGGTCCTCGACTCCCACGCCGGTCTTGCCCGACACGCGAAGCACGTCCTCGGGCTTGCCTCCGATGAGCGACGCGAGCTCCTTGGCGTACTTGTCGGGATCAGCCGCCGGAAGGTCGATCTTGTTCAGCACGGGGATGATGTGCAGGTCGTTCTCGAGAGCCAGGTAGAGGTTCGCGAGCGTCTGGGCCTCGATGCCCTGAGCCGCGTCGACGAGCAGGATCGCGCCCTCGCAGGCCGCCAGCGAGCGAGAGACCTCGTAGGTGAAATCGACGTGCCCTGGCGTGTCGATCATGTTGAGGGCGAAGGTCTGACCGTCGAGCTCCCACGGCATCCGCACCGCCTGGCTCTTGATGGTGATGCCGCGCTCGCGCTCGATGTCCATCCGGTCGAGGTACTGTGCCCGCATGTCGCGGTCGGAGACCACTCCGGTGATCTGGAGCATGCGGTCGGCGAGGGTCGACTTGCCGTGGTCGATGTGCGCGATGATGCAGAAGTTGCGGATCTGCGTCGCAGGCGTCGCGGCAGGCTGAAGCGGTGAGAGGGCGCGTGGTGACATGTCCTGACGATTCTACGGTGACGCGCTGTCGATGCTCGATTCGCCGGATCCGATGATATTCTGCCGAGGTTGCCCGGGAGCCGACCCTGAAACCGGATTCCGTGAGTGACGAGACTCCGTCACACTCGAGTGCAGGTGTCGTGTCGCGCAGATCGGCAGATGGTGATTGACTGTCCTCCGGCTCAGCGTTGCGTCGGCAGATCCCGCGCGCGTCTGTAAAAGAGAAAGAATCAACACCTTGATCAAGTATCTCGTGCGCCGCTCACTCGGCTGGCTGCTGATGATCGTGGTTGCGACCAACGTCACCTATTTCCTCGCGTGGTCGTTCCTCGATCCGCGGAGCAATTACGTCGGTCGCCGCCCTCCCCTCTCCCCCGAGGAAGTGACGCGGATGCTCGAGCCCCTCGGGCTCAGCGACACCGTGCCCCTCGTCCAGCGCTGGTGGGACTGGTTCACCGGGATCATCCTGCGATGGGACTGGGGTCAGAGCCCGGTCGGCCAGTCGGTCAACGACCAGATCGCGTACCGCATGTGGATCTCCGGTGAGCTCGTGATCGGCGCGACCATCCTCGGAGCGGTCCTGGGAATCGCGCTGGGCGTCTACACCGCATCGCGTCAGTACAAGGTCGCGGACCGCATCGGTCAGGCCACCTCGATCGTCACCATGAACATCCCGATCGTGGTCGCGGCGCTCGGCATCGTGCTGCTCGCCATCTCGTTCAACGAGGCCCTAGGCGTGCGGGTCTTCTACGTGACCGGCGCCGGCGGCAAGGACGTGGACGGGTTCTTCCCCTACATCATCGACAAGCTGCAGCACCTGACACTGCCGACCATCGCGCTCGTGATCACCGGCTACGCCAACTACCACCTGCTGCAGCGGTCACTGCTGCTCGACAACATCAAGGCCGACTACGTGCGGACCGCCAGGGCTAAGGGGCTCACGAAGCAGCAGGCGATCCGGAAGCACGCGCTGCGCCCGTCGCTGATCCCCGTCGCGACGCAGCTGGCGTTCACCATCCCGACCGTGTTCACGGGTGCGATCCTGACCGAGACGATCTTCGGTTGGAACGGGATGGGCAAGTACTTCGTCGACACCATCGGCAAGAACGACGTCCACGGCGTCGTGGCGATCGCCGCGTTCGGCGCCGTCCTCACGGCCATCGGCGCCATCCTCGCCGACATAGCCGTCGTCGTTCTCGACCCGAGAGTGAGAGTGAGCTGACATGAGCACCGAAATGATCGACCCCACTCTCCACACCGCTGAGGCCGAGACCCCGGCACCCGAGGTCGTGCAGCGCAAGCGCATGTCGGTGTTCGGGCTGTACTACCGGCGCTTCATGCGCAACAAGCCGGCCGTCTTCGGCGTCTTCATCTTCATCGCGCTGGTACTCTTCTCGATCATCGGCCCGCTGGTCGCGCGATACGACCACATCTTCCTGGACTTCCTCAATCTCGGCACCCCGCCGTCTGGCGAGCACTGGTTCGGGACCACTCCGGCTGGTAACGACCTCTTCACGCAGGTCTCGATCGGCCTGCAGCGCTCGCTCATGATCGCTGTGACCGTCTCGGTGGGAACGACCGCGATCTCCGCGATCGTCGGAACAGCCGCGGCCTACTTCGGCGGATTCGTCGAGCGGACGACCCTGCTGATCATCCACTTCCTCATGGTCATCCCGACCTTCCTCATCCTCGCGCTCGTCTCGAACAGCGCCGGCGGGGATTGGCGGGTCATCTCCCTCGCCCTGATCTTCATCGGCTGGTTCTTCCAGGCTCGTGTCATCTGGACGATGGCCCTCTCGCTCCGCGAGCGCGAGTACGTCCACGCAGCGCGATACATGGGGGTGCGCGGGATGAAGATCGTCCTCCGTCACCTGCTGCCCAACATCGGATCGCTGCTGGTGATCAACTTCACCCTCGGCGTCGTCGCGGCGGTGATCACGGAGACGGGTCTCTCGTTCATCGGCTTCGGCGTGAAGATCCCCGACGTGTCGTTGGGATCGCTCATCGGAAGCGGTGCCAACACGATCACGAGCGCCCCGTGGGTGTTCTACTTCCCCGCGGCTGCGCTCACCCTGCTGACCGTCTCCATGGCGCTCGTCGCCGACGGCCTGCGCGACGCGCTCGATCCCACTTCTGCGGCGGGAGGCCGCGCATGAGCACCACCATCTCCCCCACCACCGTCCTCTCCGTCCGCGATCTGCGCGTCAGCTTCCCGTCGGAAGCGGGCCGGGTCGACGCCGTGCGCGGCGTCTCCTTCGATCTCGAGGCCGGCAAGACCCTCGGCATCGTCGGCGAGTCCGGCTCCGGCAAGTCGGTCA
Organism: Microbacterium sp. LS_15; assembly: GCF_041954735.1. Classification (NCBI taxonomy): domain Bacteria; kingdom Bacillati; phylum Actinomycetota; class Actinomycetes; order Micrococcales; family Microbacteriaceae; genus Microbacterium; species Microbacterium sp. LS_15. Next base: position 608,419 of record NZ_JAVAYD010000001.1, read on the forward strand.
CCTCGCTCGCGATCATGGGGCTCCTCGACGACAACGCGAAGGTCACCGGATCGATCGTGTTCGACGGCCAGGAGCTCCTGGGCAAGACCGACAAGCAGATGTCGGTGATCCGCGGCAACGGCATGACGATGGTCTTCCAAGATCCGCTCACCTCGCTCACTCCCGTGTTCACGATCGGCGATCAACTCGTCGAAGCCCTGACCGTGCACCGCAACCTCTCGAAGCGCGAGTCCTGGGAGCGGTCGGTCGAGTTGCTCTCGCTCGTCGGGATCCCCGAGCCCGAGAAGCGCATGAAGTCCTTCCCTCACGAGTTCTCGGGCGGAATGCGTCAGCGCGTGGTCATCGCCATCGCGATGGCGAACAACCCGAAGCTCATCATCTGCGACGAGCCGACGACCGCGCTCGACGTGACGATCCAGGCCCAGATCCTCGATCTCATCGAGAAGGCTCAGGACGAGACGGGCGCGGCCGTCATCATGATCACCCACGACATGGGTGTCGTCGCACGGACCGCCGACGACGTCATCGTGATGTACGCCGGCAAGCCGGTCGAGCATGCCGAAGCGCGTGAGCTCTTCCACCGGACACGGATGCCCTACTCGATCGGCCTGCTCGGCGCGATCCCGCGCGTGGACAAGTCGGAGAAGCAGCCGCTGGTGCCGATCAAGGGCAACCCGCCCCTGCTCATCGACCTGCCGGACGCCTGCCCGTTCGCCGACCGCTGCCCGATCGTCATGGACGCGTGCCGGGCCAGCGAGCCCGAACTCCTCCCGGTCTCGACCGGGACCGACGCAGCGCACAGCGCGGCGTGCATCCGGTCCGGCGAGATCGAGGACGGGGGCATGCTCGGCGGCCTGCCCGTCTACCCCGTGCACGAGGTCCCGGAGAGCGCGCTGACCCGCACTCCGCGCGAGCAGCGCCCTGTGACGCTCGAGGTCAAGAACATGACCAAGTCGTTCCCCCTGCTCAAGGGCGCCGTGTTCAAGCGCAAGGTCGGCGAGGTGCACGCGGTCAAGGGCATCAGCTTCGACGTGCGCGAGGGCGAGACGATGGCGATCGTCGGTGAGTCCGGCTCGGGCAAGACGACGACCCTGCTGCAGATCATGGACTTCGCGAAGCAGGACGAGGGCGACATCGTCATCGCCGGCACCAGCGTCGGCGACATCCGCAACGGCCGCCAGGAGCGCGCGCTCCGCCGCGACATCCAGATCGTGTTCCAGGACCCCATGGGAGCACTGGACCCGCGCATGACCGTGAGCGACATCATCGCCGAGCCGATGATCGCGATCGGTGTCTCGCGCGCGGACGCCCAGCGTCGCGTGCAGGAGCTGATGGACCTCGTCGGGCTCAACCCGGCGCACCTCGATCGGTTCCCCGGCGCGTTCTCGGGCGGTCAGCGTCAGCGCATCGGAATCGCCAGGGCGCTGTCGACCAACCCGAAGATCGTCGTGCTCGACGAGCCGGTGTCGGCACTGGACGTGTCGATCCAGGCGGGTGTGATCAACCTGCTGGACGAGCTGAAGGTCAAGCTCGGACTCTCGTACCTCTTCGTGGCGCACGACCTCTCGGTGGTCCGTCACATCGCCGATCGCGTGGCGGTCATGTACCTCGGCGAGTTCGTCGAGCACGGCGATGTCGACGACGTGTTCGACAACCCGCAGCACCCCTACACGAAGGCTCTGCTGTCGGCGATCCCCGTCCCGGACCCCGACATCGAGCGCGGCCGACAGCGCATCGTGTTCGACCCGAGCTCGCTCGCGAATCAGCCCGTCGCCTCCTGACCGGGCCGGGGACTGCGTACACCGACACCGCCGGTTAAGGTCCGATAACGGTATGGCGATATCGGTCCACAACCGGGGTGTTCTGGACCTCAGCGAACTAACCTCCCCCTTATGGAAACGCCGAAAGGCGAAAGGAGCACCATGAAAGGCACCACGAAGCTGACGGGCGTCATCGCCCTCAGCGGCGCCCTCGCACTCGTGATCAGCGGATGTGCGGCGGGCAACGGCAACAGCGGAACCGACGGAGGCAACGAGCCTCAGGAGACGAAGGCCGCGGACTACAACCCGCAGCCCCGCGAGAACCTGCAGGAAGGGGGCGAGGTCCACTTCGGCATCAACGAGGTCACCCCGCAGATGAACCCCTTCAACGGCAACGGAAGCGCCGACACGCAGCGTCTCAGCTCCTGGTACAACCCCCAGGTGTTCCTGATGGACCCCGAAGGGAACGTCTCGGCCAACCCCGCCTACCTCGACGAGTGGGACATCAGCGAGAAGGACGGCAAGACCGTCATCACGATGAAGGTCAACGAGAAGGCCGTCTACAACGACGGGACCCCGATCGACTACCGGGCCTTCGAGACCACGTGGAAGGCCAACAGCGGCGAGGACGAGGCCTATGAGGCCAGCTCCACCGACGGCTACAAGGAGATCGAGTCGGTCACGAAGGGCGAGACCGAGAAGGACGTCATCGTCACGTTCAAGGGCGAGTTCGCCTGGCCGAAGATGCCGTTCCTCAACGGCATCCTCAACCCGAACGTGAACTCGGCCGAGGTCTTCAACACCGCGTACATCGAGAACCCGCACCCCGAGTGGGGCGCCGGTCCGTACAAGCTGACCGACTACGACGTGAACGGCCAGACCGTCACGTTCGAGCCGAACGAGAAGTGGTGGGGCAACGCTCCCCTCCTCGACAAGGTGACCTTCACCGGCCTCGACGCAGCCGCATCGATCAACGCCTTCAAGAACGGCGAGATCGACATGGTCGGCACGAACACCAAGGACCGCCTGGCCCAGGTCGCCGACATGGAGGACGTCGTCACCTACCGCTCGCAGCAGACCGCCAAGACGATCGTGATCGTCGACGCTGAGAAGCCGCAGCTGCAGGACCCGAAGGTCCGCGAGGCGTTCTTCATGGCGATCGACATCGACCAGCAGAAGCAGATCGCGTGGAACGGCCTCGGCTACGAAGAGGCCAAGGCCGGCTCGCTGAACCTGTACGACTTCCAGGACGGCTACGCCGACTCGTTCGGCGAGGCGGGCCTGAAGTTCGACGTCGACGGCGCCAAGAAGCTCCTCGACGAAGCAGGCTGGACCGAGGGCGAAGACGGCATCCGCGAGAAGGACGGCGAGAAGCTCTCTATCGTCTTCCCGGTGCACAGCGACGACCCCACGCAGGAGGCGCTCGCGAAGGCGCTGCAGCAGCAGCAGAAGGCCGTGGGCATCGACCTGCAGATCGAGAAGCGTGCACCCGCTGACTTCTCGACCGACTTCAGCACGAAGAACTGGGATGCGTTCTCCCTGCGCTTCACGGACTCCGACCCGTTCGGTCCGCTGTACTTCTGCCAGCTCTACTGCTCGGACAGCAGCCTGAACCTCTCCGGTACCGGTACGCCCGAGATCGACGAGAAGATCAAGGACCAGGTCGAGTCGCAGACCACCGCCGAGGACTGGACCGCCGCCACGATGAAGCTCGAGCCCGAGATCATCAAGGAGACCTGGGGCGTCATCCCGCTCTACAACGGTCCCTCGATCTACACGGTCAAGAAGGGCCTCGCCAACCTCACACCGGAGCCCTACGTGGGTCTGGACCTCTTCGGAGTCCAGCCGGTCGAGAACGTCGGCTGGGAGAAGTAAGCAGTTCCTGACTGCATGAGCGGGGCCGGTGGGTATCCACCGGCCCCGCTTTCTCTATGCTGAGACGGTGACCGTGCAGATCGTTCTCGTGCACGGCATCCGCACGTCCGCGACCATGTGGCGCTCGCAGCTCGCGTATCTCAACGAAGCCGGCATCCCCGCGGTCGCGGTGGATCTGCCCGGCCATGGCACCCGGATGGCGGAGGACTTCACTCTGCACGAGGCGCTGCACACGATCGACGCGGCTGTGCGCGATGCCGCCTCACGCGGACCGGTGCTACTCGTCGGCCATTCGATGGGCGGTCTGCTCTGCCTCGCCTACGTCGGCGGTGCGGAGAAGCCGCCGGTGGCCGCGCTGGTCGCGGCATCCTGCACAGCGCTCCCCCGGGGTGCGGGACTGCGCGCGTACCGGATGATCGCTCGCGCCGTCGATCGACTGCCCGACCGGGGCATGTGGATCACCCAGCGCATCCTCGACGCCACGATCCCCGTCGACACGCGCGCCGACTTCGCCGCCGGGGGGTACGCCCTCGACACGCAGGACATCGCGCTGAGCAATCTCGCAGCCCTCGACCTGGCCACCGCGGTCCAGCGGATCCGCGTTCCGCTGTGGTTCGTCAACGGCCAGTACGACCAGCTGCGCGTCAACGAAGCCCTCTTCCAGCGGTTGGCTCCGCACGCCGAGCTCATCGTGGTCCCCCGCACGACGCACCTCGTGACCGCGATGCGTCCCCGGGTGTTCAACGCGGTGCTGCGTCTGGCGATCGCGACGGTCGACGCCGAGCAGTCCGACTCGACTGCGGACGACGCGCTCGAGCCGTGAGCACACCTCCCGCCAGGGAGAACACCGCCGCGGCGGTGAAGACGAGCCAGAATCCGCCGACCAGAGCGACGAGCCCCGCCCCGAGCACCGGTCCGATCAGCTGTCCGAGCGCGGCGGTGACCGTGACGATGCCGAGATCGCGGGCGTGGTCCTTCTCGTCGGGCAGCAGGTCGGCGGCGAACGCGAGGCCGACGGTCGAGAACGCCCCGTATCCGACGCCCATGAGTGCCGCAGCCACCATCGTCGCCTCGAACGTGGGGACGATGGCGATCACGACGCCGGACGTCGCCTGCACGAGCGTCGCGGCGACGGTGAGCGTGCGGCGGTTCCCGGTGCGGTCGGAAAGGATGCCGGTGACCACCGCCGCGAGCACGACGAACACCGTGTAGACGACGATGAGCAGAAGCAGGTTGTCCTGGGCGGTCGCCGTGTCCTGGTGCAGACTGTGGAGAAGGAAGAAGAGGAAAAGGGCGGTGCCGAGCGCGTTCCCGACGTTGGTGACGAGCCGGCCAGACAGCATCCAGGTGAAATCACGGTCGCGGAGCGAGGAGAGCAGCGGCCCCCGCCGTTGCACCGCCACCACCCGAGCCGCTGCCGGCGGGTCAGGGAGCAGCACCGCAGCAGCCGAACCCGCGACGGCGATGATCGCCGCCAACAGCAGATATCCGTCGCGGACGCCGAGCCCCAGGAGCACGACCACCCCGACGCCCAGGACGATACCCACCGCCTGACTGGACCCGACGGCGGCGGATGCCGTGCCCCGCTGCGTCTCGGGAAGCTGGTCGGCGATCAGCGCGGTGAAGGCGGCCGAGGCGACCGCGATGCCTACCGAGACGCCCACCCACGACAGACCGACGGCCCAGGGCCCCTCGGCGAAGCCGGTGACCACGAGGGCTGCTGCGGTCAGCAGCGCTCCCCCGAGGGCCCACGGTCGACGCCGGCGACGTCCGGCACCGGCGCGGTCGGAGAGCGCCCCGGCGACCGGACCCGCGACGATGCCCGCCAGACCGCCGAGCCCCAGGACGAATCCCGACGAGACGACCCCGCGTATCCAGTCGTCCTCGGGCGTATCGAGCTGCAGCGGCAGCAGGAGCTGCACCGGAGTGAGCTGCACCATCCAGATCGCCAGCCAGGCGACGGTGAACAGACTGATCCAGCGGGCTCCGATCCGCGCGCGGTCGCTCATGCGTCGCCTCGCTCGCCGATCGCGCGGATGCCGGAGGTCGGTGCCATGTTCATATCGCTCCTGACGGCGTCGTCGAGCACGGGGGTCCGGCGTGATGCCGGTCGACGGCGGATAAGCTCGATTGTGCACCCGCGTTCACCCGTTTAGGGGGAACGGCTCGACTGCTGGTAGACTCGACTCTTGGCTTGCGTGTGGGTTCTTCCCTCACGACCGCCGTGCGGAAGCCCTCTTCTTCTGCCGGCATTCCGAACAACCTCCGTACAGAAAGCGTCCACACGTGGCAAACATCAAGTCGCAGATCAAGCGCAACAAGACCAACGAGAAGGCGCACGAGCGCAACAAGGCCGTCAAGAGCGAGCTGAAGACGCACATCCGCGCCGCCCGCACCGCCATCGCCTCGGGCGACAAGGCTGCCGCCGAGGCCGCTGTCAAGACGGCGACCCGCAAGCTCGACAAGGCCGTCAGCAAGGGTGTCATCCACCAGAACCAGGCTGCGAACCGCAAGTCGGCCATCGCCAAGCAGGTCTCGGCTCTCTGAGCATCGACCACTGAGAAAGGGCCCGTCTCGTCGAGACGGGCCCTTTCTCGTCTGCGCGTCGTGCGCGCGGGGTCAGCGGGGTCGTGACGGCCGTCAGCCGGCCGGCGTCTCCACCGGTTCGCCCGGCTCCCCCACCGGCTCGGCCGGGACATCGAGGGCAGACGGGTCTTCGAGGTCGAGACCGCCGAGCGGCTCCTGCCGCCAGGAGACGAGACGCCATCCCGATTCCGGATCTCCGTCGAGCACGCACATGCCCGTGTTGTAGAGACGCCAGTGCACCGCGTCGTCGAGATCGATGCCGTGGAGCCTCGCAGCCGCCCAGACACGGATCGCGGCGCCGTGGCTGACGACGACGGCTGCTCCGCCGACGTTCCGCGATGCGACGTGGGCGATCGCCGAGTCGTAGCGTGCGAGGAAATCCGTGCCGCTCTCTCCGCCCTCGATCGCGACGTCGAGCTCACCGGTGAGCCACCGTCGGGCGGCGTTCACGTAGCCTTCGATCGCCTCGCGGTCGCTGTGCATCTCCCACCGGCCGGCCGAGATCTCCTCCAGGCCCTCGACGATCTCGATCTCCAGCCCGCGATCCTCGGCGAGCGGGGTGGCGGTGAGCTGCGTGCGGACCAGCGGCGAGGCGTAGATCGCGTCGACGCGCTCACCGGTCAGAGCCGCCGGGATCGCGGATGCCTGGGCATGGCCGAGCCGGGTGAGGCCGGGCCCCGGACGCCCGGTGTCGAGCGCGCCGATCACGTTGCTCGGCGTCTGTCCGTGGCGGATGAGCAGCAGTCTCATGATTCCTCTCCGAAGGGGCGTCGCGTGGCGATGACGGTCAGCATGCGTTCCAGGGCGAAGATCGGGTCGCGTGCCGCACCCTTGACCTCGGCATCCGCCCGTGCGGTCGCCTGAATGGCGATCCCGAGCGAATACTCGTTCCATCCCGCGAGGTCGCGGCGGGCGCGGTCGACCTGCCAGTCCTTCATGCCCAGTCGCTGGGCGAGTTGACGGCTGGGCTCGCGGTTTCCTGCGACGCGCGCCATGGTGCGCAGCTTCATGGCGAACGCCGCGACCATGGGCACCGGGTCTGCGCCCGAGGCCAGGGCATGGCGCAGGGCGACGAGTGCCTCGCCGTACCGTCCGGCGATCGCGGTGTCGGCGACGACGAAGGCCGAGACCTCGACGCGTCCGCCGTAGTACTTGGTGACGACCTCTTCGGTGATATCGCCTTCGACGTCGCCGATCAGCTGCTGGCAGGCCGCGGCGAGCTCGGTGAGGTCGTCGGCGAACGCCGAGACGAGGGCGCGCAGTGCCGGCGGGGCGATGCGCTTCTTCGCCGCCTTGAACTCGCCCGCCGCGAAATCGACCCGGTCGCCGTCACGTTTGACGGCGGGGCAGGCGATCTCGATGCCCTCCCCGGTGCCCGCCCTGATGGCATCGAGCAGCTTCTTGCCGCGCACGCTCGCGCCGGTGTGGCGCAGGACGACCGTCGCCCCCTCCTGCGGGTGGTCGAGGTACGACACGGCCTCCTGGATGAACGCGTCGGTGCACTTCTCCACGCCGGCGACGCGCACCAGACGGGGCTCGCCGAACAGCGACGGTGATGTGAGCGACAGGAGGGTTCCCGGCGCGTAGTCGTCGGCGCGGACGTCTGTGACTTCGAGCGCGGGATCCTCGGCGCGCAGGTAGTCGCGCACGCCCGCGATCGCGCGCTCCGCGCAGACCTCTTCGGGTCCGGAGACGAGCACGATGGGAGCCGGTCGTGGATCACGCCACGACACCTGCGGGATCTTGGCCGACGCCGCCGCGCCTCGAGAAGGAGTACGCGCAGCAGCCATGGTTTCAGCCTACCCGGGGCCCACCGACATGCGGCCGCTCACCGACTCCGCGCCATCGATCACGGTGGTGGCCTTTCCGTCCACACTTCCAAGGCGCCGTCGTCGAGGCCCACGAGGACGCGTCCTTCGAGGTCGGTGCGCAGGGCTCGTGCGCCGTTCGCGGACGCCAGGGCGAGCGCCTCGGCGCGGGGATGGCCGTAGTCGTTCCCGAGCCCGGCACTGAAGATCAGAGCTGCGGCATCCGCCTGCTCGTAGAGCGCAGGATCCTGATCGGCGCTGCCGTGGTGGGCGACCTTGACGAGGTCGTAATCGCCGCGCAGGCGACCCGAGTGCAGCAACATGCCCTGCGGCTGGGCGGACAGATCGCCGAGGAACAGCGAACGCGGCACCTCCGCACCGCCGATCTCGACGACGACGCTCATGTCATTGCCAGGAGGGTAGGCGCGCGACTCGCGCTCGGGCCACAGCACCTGCCAGTCCGCTGCCCCGAGGTCGCCCCGCATCCCCGCGACACCCTGCACGACCGCCGCACCGCCGCTGCGCAGCCTGTCGAGCGTCCGTCGGTCCGCGGGTTCTCCGAGGGGCCCGTGCACGACCGTGCCCACCATCCCCTGCACGGCCTCGACTCCCCCGACGTGGTCGATGTCGAAGTGCGTGAGCACGAGCAGGTCCACACGATCGATGCCGAGGGCGCGCACGCACGCCGCGAGGGACTCGGGGTCCGGTCCTGTGTCGATCAGCGCGACCTGCTCCTGGGAGCGGACGAGCACCGCGTCACCTTGTCCGACATCGCACGCGGCGATGGACCATGCTGTCGGGGTCGTCATGCGGGCGAGCGGACCGGAGAGCAACGCATGGGCGCATGCCAGTGCCGCTCCGGCGGCCAGCACGAGGGATGCTGCGGTGCGGACCCCACGCACCCGCACGCTCTCCCCCGCGATGACGACGCCGACGCAGGCGCTGAGTGTCGCGACCGCAGCGGCGCTGAAGACGCCCGGAGGCACCGCCACCACGGCGAACGGCAGTCGCGACGTCGCGTCCGCGGTCGCAGCGATCCACGACGCCGGGAGCCAGGCCGATGCAGCGAGCAGGTCGGCGAGCAGCGGCACCGGGGCGCAGAGGCACGCGAGCAGGCCGATCACCGTGGCGACGGGCGCGGCCGGCGCGGCGAGCAGATTCGCCGCGAGACCGACGAGGGACTGCTGCTCGGCGAACAGGGCGATGATCGGCCCGCAGGCCAGCTGAGCCGCAAGCGGCACACCGATCGCGAGCGCCAACGGCTGCGGCATCCATCGCGCGAGCCCTCGAGACAGGACCGGTGCGAGCAGGATGAGCGCACCGGACGCGACCACCGAGAGCGCGAAGCCGGGCGTGGACGCCAGCCAGGGATCGGCGATGAGGATGCCGGTAGCGCTGAGCGCCAGCATCCCCGCTCCGGCGCTGGGGCGACCGATCAGGATCGACGTCATGGCGACCCCCGCCATGACACCCGCACGGATCACGCTCGGTTCCGGGGTGACCAGGACCACGAATCCCGCCAGCCCGAGTGCCGCGAGCACGATGCGAAGCCCCCGCCCTGCTCCGCACAGCGACGCCAACCAGAACACCGCCCCGACGACGACGGCGCAGTTCGCTCCGCTCACGGCGGTGAGGTGGCTCAGCCCGCTCGTGCGCATCGCCGCGTCGAGCTCCGCAGCGACAGCGCGCGTATCTCCCACGGCGAGACCGGGGAGCAGACCGGCGCCCGGTTCAGGAAGACGCGTCGAACGCTCGATGAACGCGTGACGCAAGCCCGCCGCCGCGGCGAACACGCCCGATGCCTCCCGTTCCACAGACGCCGCGCTCGCGAACAGCACGAGCGCCGCGCGCTCCCCCGCATCCGTCACCGCGCTCTCGGCGGTGACCCGCACGATCGCCCCGAGGTCGAACCCGTCGACCGGGTCGATCCCGACCCGCACCGGAGCGGACACAGCACGCACCTGTCCTGGCGGCCCGATCCCCCGCAGCTGCACGTCCACCCACAACCGTCCGTCCCGCCCCACCGATGCAGACGACGCGACCTCCCCCACCGCCTCGACGACCCGGCTGTCCCACTCCCGTACCGCGTCACGATGCACCGACTCCGTCATCACCGTGAACGCGACGGATGCGCCGACTGCCAGCACGACGATCATCAGCCCTCCCAGCGTCGCAGCCCGACGGCGACCGACAACGATCACAACACCGGTCAGGAACGCGGCCGCCGCACACCCTCCCATCCACCACCCCGACGCCTCCGGCGCGAACACGCACACGAGCGCCACACCCCACGCCCCACCCGCGACCGGGAGCAGACGAAGGTCACGCCTCGCACCCGGGCCTCGCCCCAGATGCCTACGTGCGACCTCCGTCTGAACAACCATCCGAACAACCTAGAAGCCAGCCGACGCCCCGGCTGACCACGAGCACACGAACAGGGGAAAGCCGCCGAGCCCTCGCACCTGTGCAGGAGACGTTCGGATCTGCCGTCACCTGACCGACGCCACCGGACGTCGTCCCCGCGGCCTTCCTTCCTGACCCCGGGTCCCGACGGGATTCGGCTCACCCGTCCAAGGAATCGAGCTCCTTCTCGATGTGGGCGATGTGCGTCCGCATGTCGCGCACCGATCCCGCTGTGAACTGCGCGAGCGGACTGTGCACGATGACCCGTCCTGCCGATTCGTCACGATCGAGGAGTCGCGCTATCGCAGCTACGGCTTCATCGGTGTCGGCTGCGTCGAGCACCGCACGGGCGACCTCTTCGAGTTTCGCTGCACCGCTGAGAAGTGCTGCCTGGTGAGAGTGGCTGTCCCGCGCGGCCCTCACTTCGTCTGCCGGAGTCCGACGCCGTGAACGGAGTCGGGAGGCGCGTCGGTCGATCTGCTGCGGAGTCAGAGTGAACCCCAGAGGCTCGGCCGTCCTGACGGGCAGTCCCGCGAGCACGGCGTGCAGTTCGTAGCGCCCGCTTTCGAGCGAGGCCCACTGCGAATGGCTGATCGAGACCTGCACTCTCGCGTACTCGCCAGGATCCAGCGGCACGGCGGGGTGCTGCCCGGCGAAGTATCCGAAACCCATACTCGCCGGTCTCGCACCAGGGCGCGCGACATGGCCGGCGACGAAGAACGGGTCACCGTCCGGACGCCACCTGGCCTCGCCTGCGTTCACGATGTCGATCACGAAGACGCCGTCGCTCGCCTCCTCTCCGCTGAGCGGCGCTCAGCGGAGTCCCAGGCCCTCAGCCCGCTCCGACCTGCTTCGCCGAAGCGGGAACTCGTCCGGGTGGACCCGCCCCCGCGCGAGCACCCGATCCCGCGGCTCTGCGCTGACGTGTATCACGCGCCAGGCGAGCGCGGATGGCGCGGTCGGGGCACCGAGCGTCATCTCGCCGGAGTCTCTCCGGTCCAGCACTCTCCATCCGTCCGCAGGGAGGTCGAGGCGAGGAGGGCTGTCTTCGAGCTCGATGCCGAGTGTCTCGAGAAGAGAATCGAGCGGGCGTCCTTCGGTGCGCACGACCTCGGCGTCCACGTCGAGGTCGCCGATCTGCGGCATCAGAGAGTTGGCGCTCATCCTCCGATCGTCACACAACTCGCTCGATCAGGGCTCGGTCTCGACGCCGCGTCGCATGACGAAGCATCAGCGACCCGCGAAGCGCGGATCGTGAGAGTAGTCCTCGTATCGAAGATCCAGCGCTGCCCGCACCTGCGACGGCGCGTCGTCTCCGACGAGCACACGGAGTCGATCGTCGCGGGGATCCTGCACCCACACGAGGATGGCGGCAGCCGCGTCCTCCGGCGAGGTCCCACCGGTCGGCCCTGCCGCGGGCCACGGCACCTCCGCCGTGCCGAAGAGCTCGGTCCGCAGGTCGTCGTTCTCGGGCATCGGCGCGGCGAATCGCATGCTCGAACCCGCCCAATCCGTGTCGAGCGCGCCCGGCTCGATGAGGGAGACTCGGATGCCGAACCTCCGGACCTCGGCCGCCATCGCTGCGCTGAAGGCCTCCAGTCCCCATTTCGTCGCGTTGTACAGGCCGAGCGTCGGCATCGTGCCCACCGCGCCGACCGACGAGATCTGCACGATGTGTCCGGCGCCCTGGGCGCGCATGATCGGGATCGCGGCCTGGCTCAGCCACAGCGGCCCGAGCAGGTTGGTGTCGACGAGCAAGCGCGTGTCCTCTTCGGACATCTCCTCGGTCGCGCCGATCAGCCCCACACCCGCGTTGTTGACGACCACATCGAGACCTCCGAGGCGGGAGGCGGCGGCATCCACCGCATCCCGCACGCTCCGTCGATCTCGCACGTCGAGCTCGAGCACGCTCAGCCGCTCGTGGTGCGGCAGCGAGTGGCCCGTTCTCGCCGTGGCCACGACCGCATGTCCCGCATCCAGGGCGCCCAGGGTCAGTGCTCGTCCGAGGCCTCGACTGCCTCCGGTGATCATCCATCGCTGGTTCGTCGTCATGGCGTCAGCTTGGCCGGAACTGGACGCAGCGTCTCGTTCTGCCGGCAGGCTGGGACCATGGCTCGCCCCCGCACGCGTACGAAGGTCCATGAAGCGGTGCTCGCACTCGCTCGCGAGGGCCGCATCCGATCCATCACGATGGAGGCGATCGCCGCGCGCGCCGGAGTCAGCAAGCAGACGCTGTACCGCTCGTGGTCATCGACAGGCGGGATCCTGTTCGATGCCCTGCTGGCTCGAAGCCTGGACGAGAACGGTGTCGTCACGCTCCCCGACACCGGAGACCTCACGGCCGATTTGCACACGATCGCGTCGGCCATGGTCGCGGAACTCACCGACCGCACCCAGGAAACGCTGCTGCGCGCCGTGACCGCTCAACTGCAGGACGACGAGGCGCTCGCCGCGCAGTACCGTGAGTCGCTCTTCGATATCCAGCGGGACGCCGTCGCCCGACGCCTCGCTGCCGCAGGCGTCGATGAGCCCGACGAGATCGCCGAGCTGTTCTTCGGACCGATCCTGCACCGCTGGCTCCTCCGTACACGACCGTTCGACGACGGGTGGGTCCGTAGGCACGTCGAGCGGACGGTCCGAGCCGCCACCGCATCCCGCTGAGCACTCCCGGCTGCGTCGAAATCGATCTTGTTAGCACGTACGTGCTAATTTAGGCCCATGGGTTCACGGCCTCGCACCAGCACACGACTCTCGCGGATGGTGGTGATTGCAGGAGCGGCCGTCGCCTGCGCCTCGTTGGCGCTGTTGGTGATCGGGCGGCCAGATGGGGTGACACTCTCTCGGGACGAGGGTGCACCGACAGTTCCGCTGCTGTGGGCGATCGGCCCTGCCCTGGTCGGCATCTCGATCGTTCTGGCGCTCTCTCACCGGCGACCGCGCCTCTCGGCTCACCCGGTCAACCGGAGCAGACTCGTGGTGTTGGTCATGACCCTCGGCGCATCGGCGTTGCTCTTCCCCGCCGTCGCCGCGTCGGGGGTGAGCGGCGAGGACTACATCCTGGCCAAGGCGGCTCTGCTCATCGTGGTGCCGCTGATCGCCGTGTTCCTCGTCCGGGGATCCGTCGCCGTCAGCGCCGAACGCGCGGCCTGGCGATGGTGGGCCCCGGCGATTGCGATCGCCGTATGGGCCATCCTCCGCAGCATGGTCGATTCCTCACCCGACTACAGCGGAGTCGACGCCACTACCCTGCTGATCGCCGCGACCGCCACGGCGGTCACTGCGGGCTTCGGTGAGGAGCTCTTCTACCGTCGCCTCCTGCAGACTCGACTGGAGGCGCTTCTCAGCCCCTGGGCGGGAACCACCATCGCAACCGCAGCATTCGCCCTCATGCATCTGGGCAGCCATGCGACAGGCGACCTCCTCTTCGACACGGCGTCCGTGATCGTGGTGCAGGGGAGCTTCGGGCTCCTGATGGGAGTGATCTGGATGCGATTCCGCAACTTCACCGCGATCGTCACGGCGCACGTCCTCGCGAATGGGTGGCCGAGCATCGTCTGGCATGTACTCGCTCGATGACCCGCCGCACCCGCGCCCGCCGCGGCGTGTGCGAGACTCGCCCCATGGAACAGCGCGTCAGCTTCATCACCCTCGCCGTCGCCGATCTGGGCCGCAGCAGGGCCTTCTACGTGGACGGATTGGGCTGGGAACCGATCTTCGCCGGCGACGATGTGCTGATGCTGCCGGTCGCCGATCGGCTGATCCTGTCGCTCTGGTCGGTCGAGGGGTTCACCGCGGAGATCGGCGAGGCACCGGCATCCGGCATCGCCCCGATCACCCTCGCCCACAATCTCGCCACGCCCGCCGAGGTCGACGCAGTCCTCGAAGAGGTGCGCGCACTCGGAGCGCCCGTGAGCGCGGCTCGCGAGCGCGAGTGGGGCGGCTACTCGGGGTACTTCTCCGACCCGGACGGGTTCCGCTGGGAGGTCGCGGTCAACCCCGGCGAGACCGGAGACTTCGTACTCGCGCCCGTCACACCCTGACTCCGTCGCGGATGCCGGCGAGGAGCTTCTCTCCGATTCCCGGCACGGCCAGGAGATCGTCGACGGATTGGAACCGTCCGTTCTCCTCCCGCCACGCCAAGATCCGCTCCGCGAGCGCAGGCCCGATGCGGGGCAGTGTCTCGAGTGCCGCCTGATCGGCGGTGTTCAGGTCGATCCGATCGTCGCCCGGCGCTGCCGTTCCCGGCGCGCCTGCACCGGCGCCGATCACCGGGACGACGATCTGCTCGCCGTCGGTGACCGCGCGGGCGAGGTTCACGCCGGCGAGGTCGGCCTCGTCCGTCGTCCCGCCGGCGGCGGCGACAGCATCCACGAGCCGTGCATCGAGATCGAGCACGTACAGACCGGGCTGCTCGACCGCGCCGAGCACGTGCACGTAGAGCTCTCCCGACGCGGACACGGCCGGATCGTCGGTCGACATCGGGATCGACTCGGTCGGCGCCGCCTGCCCGCGGAGCAGCCCCAGACCGACGGCCACCGACAGCACGACGAGGGCGACCACGACGGCCGCACCGACGCTCAGACGCAGACGGCGCTGCCGCGGTGGAGATGGGGACTCTGCCACCCCGCCACCCTAAGCGCGCACGCCGACGTCCGAACGACGCGAAGACCCTCGCCGTGCAGAACTCACGGCGTCTGCGAGATGTGCAGGAGCGGTCTCGGACCGCCGCTCGACGTCACTTGACGACGATGCTCACGATCTTCGGGGCGCGCACGACGACCTTCACGATCTCGCGATCGCCGATCGACCGGATCACCCGCTCGTCGGCGCGCGCGAGTGCCTCGAGCTCGGCCTCCCCGATGCGGGCGGGAACCTCGAGCTGCGCGCGCACCTTGCCGCCGACCTGCACGACAGCGGTCACCGAGTCCTCGACGAGGAGCACCGGGTCAGCGGATCGCCAGGTCACCAGACCCACCGACGGCTCGTGACCGAGTGCCTCCCACATCTCCTCCGCGGTGTGCGGAGCGATGAGGTCGAGCATCACCGCGACCGTCTCCGCCGCCTCGCGCACCGCCGGGTCGGCAGCGCCGGTCGCGCTCGTGTCGATCGTCTTGCGAGTGACGTTGACGAGTTCCATGAGACGCGCGACCAGCACGTTGAACTTCGTCTGCTCGACGAGGCCGGGAGCCTCCGAGAGGAGCTTGTGCGTCGCACGGCGGAGCGTGGCGGTGCCGCCGTCGAACACGACGTCGACATCGCTCGAGACCTCGTGCGCGATGCGCAGAGCACGCGAGAGGAACTTCTGAGCACCGGTCGTCGAGACGTCGGCCCAGTCCTTGTCGTCTTCCACCGGGCCCGCGAAAGCGAGGCCCACCCGCAGAGCATCCGCTCCGTGTGCGTCGAGCTCCTCCTGGAACAGCACCAGGTTGCCCTTGCTCTTCGACATCTTCTGCCCGTCGAGGAGCACCATGCCCTGGTTGATGAGGTTCGAGAACGGCTCGGTGAAGTCGATGAGCCCCATGTCGAACAGCACCTTCGTGATGAAGCGCGCGTACAGCAGGTGCAGGATCGCGTGCTCGACACCGCCGATGTACGAGTCGACGGGTGCCCAGCGCGACGCCAGGGCGGGGTCGAACGCCTCGGTGTCGCTGTTCGGCGACAGGAAGCGCAGGAAGTACCACGAGCTGTCGACGAACGTGTCCATCGTGTCGGGGTCGCGCAGCATCGGGTCGCCCGAGACGGGGTCGATGGTGCGCACCCAGCTCTCGGCTCCGCCCAGCGGTGACGTGCCCTTCGGCTTCAGGTCGAGGCCCTCGACACTCGGCAGCGTCACCGGCAGCTTGTCCTCCTGCACCGGGACGATGCTACCGTCCTCGGCATGCAGCATGGGGATCGGGGTACCCCAGAACCGCTGTCGTGAGATCAGCCAATCGCGCAGGCGGTAGTTCTTCGCGGCACGACCGGTGCCCGACGCCTCGAGCTGCTCGATGGCCCGCGCGATCGCGTTGCGCTTCGAGAGCCCGTTGAGGGACCCGGAGTTGATCATGCGCCCCTCGCCGGTGAGCGCGACCCCGGTGGAGGCCGGGTTCTGCTCGTCGAGCGCCGCTTCCGCGTCGATCGGCACGCCCTCGTCGTCGACCTCGATCACCTGCATGGCGCCCGTGATGGGCGCCGTCGTGTCGACGACGACCTTGACCGGCAGGTCGAAGGCGCGCGCGAAGTCGAGGTCGCGCTGGTCGTGCGCCGGCACGGCCATGACCGCACCGTGACCGTAGTCGGCCAGCACGTAGTCGGCGGCCCAGATGGGCAGCTTCTCCCCGTTCACCGGGTTGATCGCGTAGCGCTCCAGGAAGACGCCGGTCTTCGGGCGGTCCGTCGACTGGCGGTCGATGTCGGTGGTCTTCTGCACGTCGGCGAGGTAGTTCTGGAAGCGCTCGCGCACGTCATCCGGAGCCTCGGCGGCCAGCTCTGCGGCCAGGTCGCCGTCGGGGGCCACCACGAAGAACGTCGCGCCGTGCAGCGTGTCAGGGCGGGTCGAGAACACGGTGACCGGCTCGTCGCGTCCCTCGATGCGGAAGTCGACGTCTGCGCCGACCGACCGTCCGATCCAGTTGCGCTGCATCTGCAGCACCTTGTGCGGCCAGCGCCCCTCGAGCTGGTTCAGGTCGTCGAGCAGACGGTCGGCGTAGTCCGTGATGCGGAAGTACCACTGCGTCAGCTTCTTCTTGACGACCTCGGCGCCGCAGCGATCGCAGCGCCCGTCGATGACCTGCTCGTTCGCGAGCACTGTCTGGTCGTTCGGGCACCAGTTCACCGGGCTCTTCTTGCGATAGGCCAGACCGCGCTCGTACAGCTTCAGGAACAGCCACTGGTTCCAGCGGTAGTACTCCGGGTCGGAGGTGTGCAGCACCCGGCTCCAGTCGAACGAGACGCCGTACTGCTCGAAGCCGACCTTTTGCTGGGCGATGTTCTGGTAGGTCCACTCGCGCGGGTCGGCGCCCTGGCGGATGGCGGCGTTCTCGGCGGGGAGGCCGAACGAATCCCATCCGATCGGGTTCATGACGTTGTGTCCACGGTGCCGCCAGAAGCGCGCGACGATGTCGGAGTACAGGTAGTTCTCGGCGTGCCCCATGTGCAGATCGCCGGACGGGTACGGGAACATCGCCAGCACGTAGCGGCGGGGCCGTGTGTCGTCGTCGCCACCCGTGAGGAACGTGCCGTTCTCCGCCCAGTACTTCTGCCACTTGGCCTGGATGTCGTGCGCCGAGACGGACTCCTCGGCGACGGGAGAGGTGGACAGGTTCTCAGACAACGAACGCACGACCAATCTGAAGGGAAGAAGGGATCAGTTCAGGATATCGGAAGCCCAGGCCACGGGCGTATCCGCCCCCAGGGCTGCGAGCGGTGCGGTGGCCTTCGTCGCGACCTCCGCGACCTCGGATGCCGCGACCGACCGCCACGTGATCCCTCCCCCGGCCCCGACGACCGCCTCCTCTCCGTCGACGACAATGCTGCGGATCACCATCGCGAGATCCAGGGCGCCGTCGTCGCCGACGAACCCGAAGCATCCTGCGTAGATGCCGCGCGGACCGCCCTCGAGCTCGTACAGTCTCGTCATCGCCGAGAGCTTCGGAGCACCGGTCATGCTGCCGGCGGGCGCCGCTGCGGCGAAGAGCGCCGAGACGTCGGCGCCGGATGCCGCCGTGCCGCTGACTGTGCTCACGAGCTGGTGCACGGCGGGGTAGGTCTCGACCGCCCACAGCGCGTCCACGCGGATGGTGCCAGGCACGCACACCTGCGACAGGTCGTTGCGCATGAGGTCGACGATCATGACGTTCTCGGCGCGCTCCTTCTCGTCGGCGGCGAGCTCTGCGGCGAGCGCGGCATCCGTCGTCGGATCAGCACCCCGGGGACGCGTGCCCTTGATCGGTCGGGTGCGGATGACTCCGCCGCGCGCCTGGAGGAACTGCTCGGGGCTGGCGCTCAGCAGCGACCTCTGCCCGACACGGAGGAACCCGCCGTGGTGTGCGGGCGTCGCGGTGCGCAGTCTGCGGTAGACATCGACAGGATCGTCCACTCCCTTCACGGTGAAGCGCGTGGTGAGGCAGAGCTGATAGGCGATGCCCGCCCGGATGAGGTCTCGGCAGCGTTCGATGGCTGCCACGTACTCGCCCGGGCTGTGGCGTGCGAGAGCGGAGCGCCGTCTCGGCGCGGCGACGGGGCGGATCACCGAGTTCGACGCGGCGGCGACGAACGCCTCCCACTCATCCAGGTCATCCTGCGCGAGGACCCAGGCCGCCCCGTCGTCGTGGCGCACGGCGAGCAGGCGGGTCACGCGCAGCCAGGCATCCCCTTCGTCTGAGCCGTGCGCGGCGACGGGAGCTCCGGCGGCACCTGCTCCGCTCTCGTAGTCGTACCAGCCGACCCAGCCGCTGCGGAACGGCGGCTCGTGCGTGTCTCGCGTCATGTCCACGTCGAGCCGCACGTCGCCGGGGAGCGAGGCGCGCTCACCCGTGCCGATGTAGCTCCACCCCTCGGCTGCCGCCGGCCCGGCATCCAGCCAGAAGACGTCCGCATGACGCTCCTCGAGAGCGAGGAACACCGCTTCGGGCTCCACCGCACGACCGAGGAGGCGGCTGGTCAGTCGCTCGGGCACGTTCACAGCCTAGGCGGCGAGCGCTCCCGTAGTCTCGGAGGGTGGACGACCTCCTCCTCTGGCTGTTCGATGTGATCCAGTCGATCGATCCGGTCACTCGCACGCTCATCGCCGGGGTGGCCGTCATGCTCGAGACGAGCATCCTCGTCGGTCTCATCGTCCCCGGCGACACGATCGTCATCATCGCGTCCATGGGCGTGACGAGCGTCTGGGAGGCGATCGCCATGGTGATCGCCGTCGTGATCGGAGCTCTCATCGGCGAGAGCATCGGCTTCTGGCTGGGTCGCTGGCTGGGTCCCCGCATCCGTCAGTCCTGGATCGGCCAACGCGTGGGTGAGAAGAACTGGGTGCGAGCCGAGAACTACCTCGCCCGCCGCGGCGGCATCGCGATCTTCCTCTCGCGCTTCCTGCCCGTCCTCCACTCGCTCGTCCCCCTGACGGTCGGCATGAGCCACTACTCGTACCGACGCTTCCTCGCGTGGACGGCGCCCGCCTGCCTGCTCTGGGCGGCGGCCTATGTCAGCATCACCTCCCTCGCCGCCGGCAGCTTCCGCGAGCTGGTCGACCGCGTGCACTTCGCCGGCTACGTCTTCGTCGGCATCATCGCGGCCTTCCTGGTGCTGATCTTCCTGGGCAAGCGGCTGCTCGGCCGTCTCGAGTCCCGTCACATCGAGACGCCGGACGGGGACGCGCAGAATACTGCGGACGTGAAAGACTGAAGCAATGGCTTCCGCACCCCTGGCGCCCCGGATCCACTGGTTCGCGCGCCTCGAACACCGCTTCCACGTGTGGCGTGAGGGGCGAGCGCGCCGTCGCGGTCGCAGCGCCACGGTCCTGCCGTTCCCCGGGTACGGCGGACCGGGCTGGGTGCGTGTCCTCGGCCGCGTGCTGATCGTCCCTCCGCTGCGCCGCGGAGAAGACGGAGAGCCGGCGAGCGTGCGGGGCTGGCGGAGCTTCGTCGGGATCCCCGTGAGCTTCGCGAAGGTCACCGTGACGATCGGCGACTCCGTGCACCACGTGGTCGCCGATCGGGGAGGCGTGATCGACTCGGTGATCCACGCGGAGCTCGAGCCGGGCTGGCAGACCTTCACCTTCTCGGTCGAAGGCAAGGACCCCATCGAGGCCACGGCCTTCATCGTGGCCGAGTCGACGCGCTTCGGCGTGCTCTCCGACGTCGACGACACCGTCATGGTCACCGCGCTCCCGCGTCCCTTCATCGCGGCCTGGAACTCGTTCGTCGTCGACGAGCACGCGCGCATCCCCGTCCCCGGCATGGCCGTGCTCCTCGACCAACTGCTGCGACAGCATCCGGGCGCTCCCATGATCTACCTCTCCACCGGCGCCTGGAACGTCGCTCCGACGCTCCGCCGGTTCCTCGGGAGGCATCTGTTCCCCGCCGGGTCGATGCTGCTCACCGACTGGGGACCCACGCACGACCGGTGGTTCCGCAGCGGACGCGATCACAAGCTCACGAACCTCCGCCGCCTCGCCACCGAGTTCCCGCACGTCAAGTGGCTGCTCATCGGCGACGACGGCCAGCATGACGAGGCCATCTACTCCGAGTTCATGGAAGAGCACCCCGACTCCGTGAGCGGTGTCGCCATCCGGCGACTGCTGCCCGCCGAGGCCGTGCTGGCCGGCGGCCGTGCCGGACGCGAACCGCACTCCGAGGACGTCGCCCCCTGGGTCAGCGCAGAGGACGGTGCGGGGCTGCGCGACCTCCTCGGCGAAGCCGGCATCCTGGACTGACATGCGTCTGTCCCCGACCACCTGGCTGGAGCGAGAGCGGGCGCACCGGGAGCGGGCGGACGCTCTCACCGCCGAGCACCGTGCGCGGGCATCGCGCCGCGAGACCCACCCGGTCTGGGACTTCCTCTTCACCTACTACTCGTACAAGCCCGCGCAGCTGCGACGGTGGCATCCCGGCGCGGGAGTGGAGCTGGAGGATGCCGGCGAGAGGCGCACCTGGCGCTGGTACTCCCCCGGCACGACTCCCGACGGCGCCGTCCCCGACGCTGCCGGGTTCGCAGCGGAGAAACCCGAGCTCGCCGGACTCGTCGAGCGGATGCTGCGCCGCACCGCCTCGAGACCCGGCCAGTTCGGGTGCTTCGGCCTGCACGAGTGGGCGATGGTCTACCGCGCCGACGAACACCGTCATGCGGTGCCGCTGCGGCTCGGACAGGCCGGTACCGACCTCGTCGTGGAGAACCACGAGCTGCGGTGCACGCACTTCGACGCCTTCCGGTTCTTCACCCCCGATGCAGTGCCGCGCAATCGCACGCCCCTGACGCGCGACGACCAACCGCTGTTCGAGCAGCCGGGATGCCTGCACGCCGGGATGGACCTCTACAAGTGGGCGCTCAAGCTCGGACCCCTCGTTCCCGGCGAGCTGCTGCTCGATGCGTTCGAGCTGGCCCGTGACATCCGCCTGCTCGACATGGAGGCAGCACCGTACGACCTCAGCGCCTGGGGCGTCGTGCCGGTGCCGATCGAGACGCCCGAGGGGAAGGCCGAGTACGTGCGCCGTCAGCGGGGGTTCGCGGAGCGCGGGGCGGCACTGCGTGCGCGGTTGCTCGAATCGTGGCTCGGAGCAGATGCCCTGATGGCGGTCTGACCGGCCGTCGCTGCGACCTGCCGCGCACCGACCGTCAGTCGACGGGCGTGCACTGGGCGCAGAGGGTCCACTCGGTCGATGCCGTCGCCTGCTGCAGGCGGAGAGCCATGACCCGCGTGGCGGCATCGACGAGCCGCTCCTCCGGCACCGTGCCCGCCTCGACCGCCGCGGTGATCCCGGCGGCGATCTGACCGGCTGTGTCGGGCGTCGAGCCCGCGATCATCAGCAGCAGGTCGCTCCCGGCCGCGAGGGCCGTGACGGCGTTGGCCACGGGGTCGGCGTAGGCGGCGATACCCGACGACGACAGCATCCCGAGGTCGTCGGTGACGATGACCCCGTCGAAGCCGAGCTCGTCTCGCGCGATCTCATGCCAGGCGGGCGACAGAGACGCGGGCGCCGCATCGACAGCGGTGTACGCGAGATGACCGAACATGAGGAGCGACGCTCCGGCGTCGACACCCGCCGCGAACGGCACGGCGTCGGTCGCGCGCCACTCGTCGAGCGTCTCGGTCGTCGACGGGATCGCGTGGTGGGAGTCGCCCGGCGCGGCACCGTGCCCGGGGAAGTGCTTGAGCGTGGATGCGACGACCGGCTCCTGGGCCGCTGTCGCCGCGGCGACGCGCTCTGCCGCGCTCTGCGGGTCCGCGCCCAGCGCGCGACCGAAGATGAACGACGCGGAGTCGGCCGGCACGTCGGCGACGGTGCCGAAGTTGACGTCGATCCCCGAGCGCGCGACGAGCGCGGCGCGTGCCGCGAATGCGGCAGACGTCGCGGCGACCGGCTGCGTCTTGAGCGACGTCGACGCCGGGTAGGTGTCCGTGCCGAGACGCGAGACGATCCCGCCCTCTTGATCGATCGCGAGCAGCGGCGGCGGGTCGGCGTCGGCGACGAGTGCATCGGTGACGACCGTGACGTCTCTGCTCTCCGGCACGTTCGCACCCATGAGGATGAAGCCGCCGAAACCCTGCTGCATGTAGCTCGCGAGCGCTGTCGGGTCGGTCGTCGGGATGTGCCCCATGACCACGCTGGCCGCCTGCTCGGCGGTGCTCATGCGCTCGACGAGCTGCGCTGCTCGCGCATCGATCCCTCCGCCGTCCGCGGCGGCGGGTGCACGCGGGACTGATGCGCGAGTAGCGGGCGCGTCGACCGCGACCGCGGGTGCCGACAACATCCCCAGCGCGACGATGACCGCCGCGCTGATCGCCGCCGCCGGACGCCGCCTCATCGACTCAGGCGCTGAGGGCGTCGCCGATCGGGACGGCGGTGTCGGCGTCGCCGTTGCCGAAGCGGATCGTGCGGCCGAACGTCGAGGGGTTGCCGATCGACTCGGCGATGACCTGAGCGACATCGGCGCGCGAGACCTCGCCGCGCCCCTCCGGATCGATCACGATGCGGCCGGTGGGCTCGTCGAAGGTCAGCGTTCCGGGGCCGAGGATCGTGCCGTCGAGGTCGGTGCCGCGCAGGTGCTTGTCTGCGGCCCACTTCGCGTCGGCGTAGGGGAAGAACGAGTCGTCCTCGGGGATGCCGTGGTCGGCTTTCGAGCCGATCCACGAGACCATGACGTAGCGACCGACACCGGCATCCGCCGCGGCATCTATCGTGCGCATCGCGGCATCGCGATCGACCGCATACGTGCGCTCCGGCGATCCCCCGCCCGCACCGGCCGACCAGACGATCGCGTCGTGTCCGGCGATGATCTCGGCGAGTCCGCGGGTGTCGAGCTGCTCGATGTCGGAGACCGACGCCGTCGCCCCCGTCTTCTCGACGTCGTCGACGTGGTCGGGATTGCGGATGACCGCCGTGACCTCGTCGCCGCGGGCGACGAGGAGAGGAGCGAGCAGCAGGGCGATGCGGCCGTGGCCGCCGAAGACGATGATGCGCGACATACCTTCACCCTACGCGCCGGATCCGACATCGGCTCGGGTCAGCGGGGGCCTTGCGAACTGTCGATCACATATGCCTGCGGGTGCGAGGGCAGGTAACGCACGACCACCTGATCGCCCGACAGGTACGCGTCGCGGTCGGGGTAGACCGCGGGGGTGAAGAAGGTGCTCTCCACTCTGTACTCGACACCGGAGGCCGTCGAGAACGTGATCCAATCGCCGTCGCGGGTGCCCGTCGTCGGCTGCCCGTGCTCGTAGATGAACGCGCGGGTCACGGGAACGCCGGTCAGGCTCAGGATGCCGATGACGAGGTTCGCGAGCATGACGACCGTGAGCACGCGGAAGACGATCCGCACGAGGCGTCCGCCCCATCGACCGCGCTTCGCGTGCTCCGGACGGAGCAGTCCCTCGCGCTCGCGCACTCGTCGCAGCGCATCGCCCGGCGTCGCGCCCGACGCCGACAGCGCGAAGAGTCCGAAGAGCGAGAAGCCCGCGATGAAGACCATGGCGTAGCCGTGCGCCGCCGGGAAGTTCAGCAGCCAGATCAGGGTGTCGGGGATGTTCATCGGCCGGGCTCCTTCTCGATCGTGACCGCCACGGTCTCCGGATCCTCCCGTCGGTAGAACGCCCAGATCGGTGCGCCGACCTGGAAGCGCGAGATCGCCTCCGGATACGCGAAGACGGTGGTCTCGGCCTCCCAGGTGGATTGTCCCTCCGGTGCCAGGAGCACCGTCAGGGCGAGCTCGCTCTGCCCCTCCAGACGTCGTCCGGTCGGTCGCACCGCGATCACGGAAGCCGGCACCTGCGTCCCCGTCGTCCGTGCCCGCACCTGACTGGGATCGATGAGCCCGCGGTCGATGCGCCACTGCAGCACCGCCTCGCGCACGGACGGGTCGCTGATGTCGGCGAGCTCCACGGCGTCCTGGTCGGCGAGGCTGTATCGCACCGGGAGCGGGTTTCCCACCTGCAACGACGACAGGTCGGTCGGCTGCACGAGGGTACGCAGCTGGGCGATGAAGTCGTCGCCGGAGCCAGGCGTGACCCGGATGAAGAGGTCGTACTGCGGCACGTCGTTGACCGTGAGACCCGTGCGGGAGACCTCGACGATGCGGCCCACTCCGATGTGCGATTCGCCGCGGAGCTTCCGGCGTCGACCGAAGCCCGACATGGTGCCGCCGAACGTGAGCATGAGCCCCCAGGCGACGCCGATGATGATCGGAGCGCCGAGGGTGTCCTCCCCCGCGAAAGGCAGGATCGACTCGCGTTGGTCGATGCCGAAGAGCCCTTCCCCGGTCCAGATCACGAGCCATGCCGAGAGCAGCAGCCAGACGACCATGAGCGCGATGCGGATCATGTCCTCAGCGTATCGACGGCGCACCGCCGGGATGGAATCAGCGACTCAGGGGGCGGGAACCGTCCGCGTGGCGAGTGCGAGCTGCACGCCCTTGGCGGCTGCGCGCCCTGCTCGGTTGGCGCCGATCGTGCTCGCCGACGGCCCGTATCCGACGAGCTGGATCCGCGGATCGGCGACCGCCGTCGTACCGCGACCGTTGCGGTCGAGCTGGATGCCGCCTGCCGCGCTCCGCAGGTGCAGGGGCGCCAGGTGGGCGATGGCCGGGCGGAATCCCGTCGCCCAGAGGATGACGTCGACCCGCTCGAACGTGCCGTCGGCCCAGCGCACACCGTCGGGTTCGATGCGCTCGAACATCGGCCGCCTGTCGGCGTAGGCGCCGAGCCGTTCGGCCTCCCGCTCCTGCTCGCGCAGCATCAGCCCCGTCACGCTCACGACGCTCTCGGGCGGCAGCCCCTGCGCCACTCGCTGCTCGACGAGAGCGACGGCCGCCGCCCCGGCCTCCGGGGTGAAGTCACCGGTGCGCCAGACCGGCTCGCGACGGGTCGCCCAGACGGTCTCGGCGATCGGCGCGATCGCACCGAGGAACTGCACGGCCGATGCTCCCCCACCCACGACGAGCACGCGCTTGCCGCGGAAGAACTCCGGCCCCGGGTAGTCGACCGTGTGGAACTGGTCGCCCAGGAACGTCTCCATCCCCGGGTAGTGCGGGAGGAAGGGATGAGTCCAGGTGCCGGTGGCATTGACGATCGTGCGGGTGCGCCACTCGCGATCGCCGGCGTGGACGATGAGGATGCCGTCGTCGTCCGTGACCCGATCGACGCGCACCGGTCGCACCACCGGGAGTCCGTGGGTCTTCTCGTAGGCCGCGAAGGTCGCCGGCACCGCGACGTTGGCCCTCTCGTCGTCGCGCGGCGGTGCTGCGTCGTCGGGGAGCTCGGCCACGCCGTGCACGTCGCGCATCGTGAGCGCATCCCAGCGGTGCTGCCAGGCTCCACCTGGCCTGTCATCCGCGTCCAGCACCATATGACGGACGCCGAGGCGCGTCAGGTGGTACGACGCCGAGAGTCCGGCCTGACCGGCCCCGATCACCACGCTGTCGAGGATGTCCACGCTGTCGTCAACGCCCGACCGGGCGGTGTTGTTCCGCGCACCGCCGACGCGCCCGGAGTGCAGGCCCCGATTGGTGCTGCGCGGGATCCGTGTAGTACGCTTTCACAGTTGCTTCGAGCAGAGGGAAGCAGTTCTGGGCCTGTGGCGCAGCTGGTAGCGCACCTGCATGGCATGCAGGGGGTCAGGGGTTCGAGTCCCCTCAGGTCCACCAAGAAGAACCCGCGAGAGATCGCGGGTTCTTTCGTTTTCCGGCGGCCTCCCGGTGCGCGCCCGTCACCTCCGCGAGCGGGGCGAGGCGCTCCTCTCGATGCGACTCTCGACGAAGAGCCGCACGAGGATGGCGACAGCGCCCACTGCGGTGCCGATCCACGACACCCACCCGTGGTCGGTCATGAAGTCGGTGATCGGATCGGGCAGGAACTGCAGCACGTTCGAGTTGTTGCCGTGCACGGTGAACGACACCGCGACGAGGATTCCGAGACCGGCGAGAACGGCGAGGACAGCACTCAATTTCTTCATGGGTCGAGGACACACCGTGCCCTGGGGGCCGGGTCAACCGGGAATCTCCTTGACCGTGCCCCTGGGGCACCTGCTGATATGGATATCGGCGACGGAAGAGGAACGCATGGCGTGGAGCACGAAGCAGCTGGCCGACCTGGCCGGCACGACGGTGAAGACGGTCCGGCACTACCATCGGGTCGGGGTGCTCGACGAGCCGGAGCGCGCGGGCAACGGGTACAAGCAGTACCGGACCGCTCATCTGGTCCGTCTGCTGCAGGTCAAGCGGATGAGCGACCTCGGCATCTCTCTCGCGCAGATCCGCGCGCTGGCCACGAACTCGGCCGACGCGGACGCCTCGATCGCCATCCTGGATGCAGAACTCGAGGCGACCATCGAACGACTGCAGCGCGTACGCGCCGAACTCGCTCTCCTCCTGCGATACCGAGCACCGCTCGACACGCCCGCGCCGTTCGCGAATTCCGCGGACGGACTCCCGGAGAAGTACCGCGGGCTGCTCACCGTGTACTCCCGCGTCCTGAACGAGACGGTGCTTCACGACACGAGCGTCCTGCTCACCGAACCCGACGACGCGAGCGAACCGTTCGAGGCTCTCACCGACGAGTCGGACGGCGCGGTCATCGAGCACGTCGCCCAGCTCCTCGCGGTTTCGATGGCGGCGCACCGCGAGCGATTCCCGTGGGCGGCCGACCTGCGATCCGCGACACGCACGAAGGGGAGTCTCGCGCAGGAGGCTCTCTCGTCGGCACTCCTCGACACCTTCAATCACGGTCAGCTCCGTGCTCTCGCGCGTGCCGACGAGATCCTCCGACGCGGGGATGCGGAGGACGATCCACCGCCGTGATCGATCTCCGTCCGGCCACCGAGACGTTGACCCTGCCCCGAGGGCACGGTGTCCACTGACATCCATGACGAACGACACCTCGAAAACGAACGCCCCGAAAACGAACGCCTCGACGACCGCAGACCGTCGACCGCAGTGGCTGGAGCTGATCGTCGCGCTGGTCTCCGCGGTGCTGATCTACGGAGCGGGCATCGTCCTGCTGGGGATCTTCCCCGCGCCGACCGCGGCCCTGGAGGGAGTCGCCGGGCTCTTCTTCTCGGGCGCGGCGCCGATCCTCGTGTTCACGATCGTCGTCCTCGTCCGCATGCGCGACCTCTCCGCGTTCGGGGTTCGGCGGGTCGAGCCGCGATGGCTGCTCATCGCCGTGCTCCTGGCGGCCGCGTGCTTCGCCGTGATCGTGACCTTCGACACGGTCGTGCAGCATCTGTTCCCCGGCGTGGACGACTCTCAGGACACCCTCCGCGCCGCGGCATCCGGAGGAGTGCTCGCGCTCATCGGTACGATCTTCTTCGGAGCGGTCCTCACGCCGCTGGGCGAGGAACTCGTGTTCCGCGGGATCCTGACTCGCTTCTTCGAGAGGTGGGGCAGTTGGGCGGCGATCGTGCTGAGCACGCTGATCTTCGCCGTCTTCCACGGCATCAATCTCGTCCTCCCCTCCGCCCTCCTCGTCGGTCTCGTGAACGGGTGGCTCATGGTCCGCACGAAGTCGGTGTGGCCAGGAGTCGTCGTGCACATCGTCTACAACTCGGCGTTCCTCATCCTCTACTCGTTCGGTTGAAAGGAATGTCCGTGACAGACGCGAAGCGCACGACGACGACCTGGACGCGGGCCTTGGCCGTGTCGGCGCTGGCCGTCGTGCTGGCAGCGTCGGGCTGCAGCTCCGACCCTGCCCCGCCATCTCCGGTGAACACCGATCAGACCGCTGCGCCCACTCCGCCCGCAGCGGCGGACATCGGTCCGCAGATCCGAGCGATCGAGGCGGAGTTCGCGGTCACCGTCGGCGTCGCCGCCATGCGAGACGACGGCCGGATCGTCGATCACGACGCCGACGTCCGCTTGCCGTACGCCTCGACCATGAAGGTCTTCATCGCCGCCGCCCTGCTGGCCACCGCATCGCCGGAGGAGCGCGGGACGGGCGTCCGCTGGACCGCGTCGCAGATCGATGCCGCCGGATACTCCCCCGTGACCTCCGAGCACCTCGACGACGGACTCAGCCTGGATGCTCTCGCCGAGGCTGCCGTCCGCGACAGCGACAACACGGCAGCCAACCTCGTGATGGAGTCGCTGGGCGGCCCGGCGGCCGTCCAGGACTTCCTCCGCGCACGAGGGGATACGACGACCGTCGTCACCGCGTACGAGCCCGAGCTCAACGTCGTCGTCCCCGGGAGCGACGACAACACGAGCACGCCGTCGGCTCTCGCGACGAGCCTGAAGAGCCTCGTCGACGGCGACTCCCTCGACACCGGCTCCCGCGAGACGCTCCTGGACTGGATGAGCGGCAATGCGACGGGCGATGCCCTCATCCGTTCGGCAGCGCCTGCCGGATGGGCCGTCGCAGACAAGTCCGGAGGGGCCGGGGGCGTGCGCAACGACGTGGCCGTCGTGACGACGGGATCGGGTGAGCGCATCTACATCGCGATCCTGACGGCGAAGACGGACCCGGATGCCGCGTACGACGACGAGGTCGTCGAGCAGGTCGCCCGCGTCGTGCTCGCCGAGTTCTGACCCGCCGACGCGGCGGCGTGCAGCCGCGACGCTCACGAGCGCTAGCGGCGCGCCGCACCGTCGTCAACCCGGCCACGTCCCTTCCCTGCCCTCCGTAGGGTGGGAGGAGAGCACGGACGGACGTCCGTGCGGTGACGTCATGGGAGGCGCACGGATGCCGGAGCTGTCGGTCGATGCGGGGCACCTCCGAACCTCGGTGGTCATCCCGGTCAAGGACGATGCCCGGCTGCTCGCCCGCTGCCTCGACGCGCTCGCCGGTCAGACCGTTCCGCCCGACGAGGTGATCGTCGTCGACAACGGCTCGACCGACGACTCGGCGGCCGTCGCGCGCGCTGCGGGCGCCCGCGTCATCCCGTGCCCCGTACCCGGCATCCCCGCCGCCGCGTCGACCGGCTACGACGCCGCACGGGGAGACCTCGTGCTGCGCCTGGACGCCGATTGCGTCCCGGCGCCGACGTGGGTCGCGGAAGTGCGCGACGCCTTCTCGCACGCCGAGCAGGTCGCGGCGTTCACGGGACGCGCGCACTTCACCGACGGTCCACGCGCTCTCCGCGCACCGCTCGCGCTGCTCTATCTCGGTGCGTACGCGGCGATGACAGGCATGGCGCTCGGACACCTGCCGCTCTTCGGGTCGAACCTCGCGTTCCGTCGCTCGGCCTGGGAGCAGGTGAAAGACGACGTGCACCGTGAAGACGCCGAGGTGCACGACGATCTCGACCTCGCCTTCCACCTCGGTGCATCGTTCACGATCGCACGGCTTCCCGGGTCGTCGATGGGGATGTCGATGCGACCGCTGACGCAGGGCGCGCTCGGCCGTCGGGTTCATCGGGGGTTCCGGAGCGTGACGCTGCACTGGCCGGAGGACTTCCCGCCCCGCCGCTGGCGTCGCCTGGTCGCACGGCGTCGCCGCACAGCGCCCGCGCGCGCATCGGCCGGGATCGCGGCATGACGGAATCCGACCCCGCGATGCCCGCCAGCGCGAGTACAGCGCCCACGGGCCCCGTCGACGGTGACGACCTGCACGTCATGACCTTCAACCTGCGTCGGCCGACCGACGGCATCCTGCAGCGGAGAGCGGATCGATGGAGCACGCGGGCTCCGGCGGTCTCGGCGCTGCTGCGCGCGAGCCGCCCCGCCGTGCTCGCCCTCCAGGAGGTGCTTCCGCACGCCGTCCCGACCGTCCGCGAGGCGCTCGGAGACGCCTACCGCAGTCTCGGTCGCGGACGCGGACCCGAAGGACGCGGCGAGGGCACTCCCCTGCTGTACGACAGCGACCGGCTGGCCGTGCGAGCGTGGCGTCAGGAAGCGGTGTCCGACGAGCCGGACCGGCCCGGCTCCCGCGACCGGGGCACCCCGTTCCCGCGGATCCTCGTGTGGGCGGAGTTCGAGGATCGACGCACCGGATCGCCGTTCCTCGCGGTGAACGCACACCTCGACCCGCTATCCGCACGATCCCGCGACCGTTCCGTCGACCGTATCCACTCCCTTCTCCGCGAGCGGGAACTGCCCGCGATCGTCCTCGGCGACTTCAACGCCGCACCGCGATCGAAGACCCTGCGACGGATGCTCCGCGGCGGTCTGCTCGTCGACGCCTGGGCCGCCGCTCGCACCCGGAACACGCCGGCGTGGGGCACCCATGCGAACTACCGCCGACCCCGGGTCGGCGCGCGACGGATCGATGGGATCCTCACCACCCCCGACATCGACGTCCGATCGGCGGCCATCGACGCGCGGCGCTTCGACGGGGTCTTCCCGTCCGATCACCTGGCCGTGCACAGCATCCTGCGCATGGGAGGCACAGCATGAAAGAGGACTTCCTCCGGCCGCCCTCGACGCCCGGTGAGTGGCTGGCGGACGCCCTGCGCCTCATCGGCGTGCTCGGGGTGATCGCCGCCGCGATCTGGCTGAAACCCACGGATGCCGGGATCGCCGCGCTCGCGCTGCCCGCGCTCATGCTCCCCCGGATGCTGGGCCTCGCCGCCTGGTTCGACGTCACCGCCTGCGCGACGGTGCTCGTCGCGGCATGGAGCAACGTCTTCGACCTCTACCGCACCGTCACCGGCTGGGATCTCGTGCTGCACTTCCTCTGCACCGCGGTGCTGGCGGTCATCGCCGCGGTCATCCTCACGCGGACGGGCGTCGTCCCCCTGGTGGCGGCGGTCGACGGGAGCGGGCCCACGTTGCACCGACGCACCCCGGTCATCCTCGTGCCGCTGGTGGCGCTCGCGATCAGCGCGGTGTGGGAGATGATCGAGTGGCTCGGCTGGAGGTATCTCAGCGAGGACATCTTCGTCACCTATCAGGACACGATCGGCGACATGGTCATGGGCGGGCTCGGCGGTGTCGCAGCGGGCGTCCTCCTCGCGCTCGTCCCGGTGGGGCGGCGCTCACGCAGGGTCGCTGAGACCCTGCCGCTGCCGCGCTGAGCGGCGCCGCACCCGACAGGATGCGGCGCCCGACGCTCAACGCTCGGGCAGACGGACCGTCTCGTTCTCGGCGTCGTACTGCTCGCCGGTGACCTTCGACTTCACGAAGCTGAACAGCGAGGCCAGCTTGCCGCCGGGGCTGTCCCAGTACTCGGCGGTCTCGGCGGTGAACTTCAGCAGACCGACCTCGGGGTCGTCGGGTCCGTCGGTGAACCACGCCTCGACCGTGGGGCTCCACAGCTCCTTGATCTTCGCCCGGTCGTCGACGAGTTCCGCACGCCCCGACAGGGAGACCCAGGAGTCGTTGGAGCTCAGGGAGACACCGACGCGGTCGTCCGCGCGCAGGTCGGTGACGAACGTGGCGCCCTTCGCGACGAGGAACCACAGATCCCCGTCGAACTCGGCCTCCTGCACCGTCAGCGGGTGGGCGACGAGCCGGTCTTCCGCGTTGCGTGTCGTGAGCATGGCGAAGCGGAAGTCCTTGATGAGCTCTGCGACGCGCTGGGTGGGGGTCTGGTCGGTCATATGTGTGTCGTCCTCTCCCGCCGCCTCGCTGGCGGCATAGAAGAATCGTGCGGCTTCCGCGACCCGCGCGCCAGGGGCTTGCTATCGGCGGCGGCCCTGGATAGAAAGACGGGGCGATCGTTCGTCATTCCGGCGTCGGCGCGGACAGCGGGAGGCGCACGTGATGGGACTGTTCCGACGACCGGAGCCGACGACAGCGGACTCGACGACACCGGACGCGGGCAGCCTCTGGGCCCGAGGATGGGGCCTCGCGGCGACGCGCAGCCTGCAGACCCTCGCCGTGCTCGCACTCGTCGCCGTCGGAGTGCTCGTCATCACGCAGCTGTCGCTCGTGTTCATCCCGGTCACCATCGCGCTCATCCTCGCGAGCGCCATCCACCCCCTGGTCGCCCTCATGAGGCGACGAGGGATGCCGTCGATCCTCGCGACGTGGATCGCCCTGATCGGCATCATCGTGATCCTCGGCGGGGTGGTCTGGGTGATCGTGCTGACGGTCCGGTCGCAGTGGGACGATCTCGTCGACTCGGCCTCCGACGGGATCTCGCAGGTCACGGCGTGGCTCGACACCCTCCCCTTCGACTTCGCGTCGATCGACCTCGACGAGGTCTGGGCCAGCGCGGGCGACTTCCTCACGAGTGCGTCCTTCGGCCAGGGCGCCCTCGCCGGGGTCTCGGCGACCGCGAGCTTCTTCACCGGGCTCGCGCTCATGATCGTCGTGCTGTTCTTCTTCCTGAAAGACGGCCCGCGCATCTGGGAGTTCCTGCTGCGTCCCTTCACGGGCGAGAGCTACGAGCGGGCCCGCCGCATCGGCGACAAGACGGTCGACGTCTTCGGGGGCTACGTCCGCGGCACCTCGATCGTCGCGGCCGCAGACGCGCTAGGAATCGGCATCGGTCTGGCGATCCTGCAGATCCCGCTCGCCATCCCCCTGGCGGTCATCGTCTTCCTCACCGCGTTCATCCCTCTCGTCGGGGCGACCGCCGCCGGCATCCTGGCCGCTCTCGTCGCCCTCGTGACGCACGGCCCCGTCGCGGCGCTCATCGTGATCGGCATCGTCGTGCTCGTGAACCAGCTCGAGGGCAACTTCCTGCAGCCGGTCGTGATGGCGCGCTCGCTCAAGCTGCACGCGCTCGTCATCCTGCTCGCTCTGACCACGGGCACGATCCTCGGCGGGATCGTCGGCGCCGTCCTGTCGGTGCCGATCGCCGCGGTCGCCTGGGGGATCATCACCGTCTGGGACGGCCCGCACACCCCGGCCCGCCCGTTCCGCAAGAAGCGCCCCGAGACCGTCTGATCATCGCGTTCTAGCCCTGCGACGCCCGGGAGTCAACCGACTCCCGGGCGTCCACTTCTCGCCGTACCGTGACAGTCACCACGACGAGAGGAGCAGCTCATGTCCAGCAATCCCCCGCCCCCGATCCCTCCGGTCCCGCCGCTCGGCGAAGGCGACGAGTCCGCGGAGGAGCCGATCCGCGAGGTCGACGGTGAGCGCGAGCTCGATCCGGACGCGAACCCCGAGCTCATCGACAGCGCCGACGCCGACCGCATCGCGGCCGAGGGCGACTGAGCACCGGGCTGAGCCGGTGCTCTCGGGCCGGCTCAGCCCGCCCCGGCCGACGCCACCTGCGCGCGCCACCACGGCGTCTCGATGAACCCACGCTTCATGAACACCAGCTCCATGGCGGCGTTCCAGCCGCGGACGCCCTTCAGGTGCGCGATCGTGCCGGTGAGGAAGTCGTGCAGCGTCTCGGTGCTGGGGAGGATGATCTCGCAGTAGAGCGAGTTCTCTTCGAGCGCCGCCGCGAGGAACCGCACCGACACGTGCTGCGACAGCGTCTTGGCGACCGACGCGAGCCGTGACGGCTCCACCCGCAACATCAGCAGCGTCTCCGCGCTCATCCCCAGGGCCGATGCCGGGACCATCGTCACGGTCGTGAGGCACCCCGCCGCCCGCATCCGCTCGTACCGCCGACGCACGCTGCTCTCGTTCATGTCGAGCTTCGCGGCGATCGACAGGAACGAGGCCCGGCCGTTCTCGCTCAGCTCGCGGACGATGGCGCGGTCCGCGTCGTCGAAGTGCGTCGGGTCGCAGGTGTTCGGCGCAGGCATGTACGACTGCGGATCCGTCGCGGCCTCCGCATGGGAGTCGTACAGCTGGCGGCCCCAGTCGAAGCTCACCTTGTAGGTGTGCACCACGAGATCGCTGCGCCACCGCTCGACGCCGGGGATCGCCTGCAGGTCGGAGAGCACGTGGGCGTAGTGCGCCGCGCCGCCCGGGATGACGACCTCGGCGAAGACGTCGAACTTGCCCGTGACGAGGGTGACGAAACGCACGTACGGAGATCCGATGAGCGCCTCGGCGACGCCGAGCTGCGAGCCCGGCGTGCAGTTGATCCGCACGAAGAAGGTCTCGACGTGCCCCTCGCTGCCGAGGGTCGGCACGATCCCGACCCGAACGATCCCCTCCGCGAGCAGCTGCTGCCCGCGGCGCGTGACGGTCGACACCGAAGCTCCCGCGAACTCGGCGATCGAGGTCCAGCTGGCCCGTCCGTCCTGCTGCAGGGCGACGACGATGCGCCGGTCGAGGTCGCTGACGTCCCTCACGAGTGCGGCGCTGCTCATGCCGTCGGCGGGTGCACCCGGTGCAGGAAGGTGCGCACCGTGTCCGTCCACGCCTCTGCCTCCTCGATCTGCGGGGAGTGCCCCGACTTCTCGAACACCACCATCTCGGAGTCCGGGATGAGATCGGCGATCGTCTGGCTACACGATACTGGCGTGATCCAGTCGGTCCGCCCCACGGTGATGAGTGTCGGAACCGATATCTCGTGGAGGCGGGGCTTGAGGTCGTAGTTCGGCAGGTTCACCGAGAACGCGTAGTTGTGCGCCTCGTAGCGGTACGGCGTCGCCTGCACCTTCCGCTCGACGGCATCCGGGTCGTACACGAAGTCGTACAGCGGCAGGATCTCGCGCCAGCAGTCCTTGAGGTCCTCGTTGTCGCGGACCTCACCGACGTCGATGCGGTCGAACTTCTCCATGTCGATGCTCACGCGGTCCGACGCCAGCGCGTTCTCGCGTGCGAGGTGCGCGTTGGAGTTGTCGGGCGAGGTGTCGCGCAGCACGACGGCCGCCACGCGGTCGGGGTAGCGCAGGGCGTACTCCATCGCCATGAATCCGCCGTACGACCCGCCCGCCATGACGATGCGCTCCGCGCCGATCCACTCGCGCAGCCCGTCGATGTCGGCGGCCCACTGCTCGTGACTGAACGTGCCGTTGCCCTCGCTCTGACCACTGCCCCGGGCGTCGAAGACGACGACCCGGTACTCGTCGGCGAGGCGTCCGAAGCTCGCGCGCGGCTCGGCGCGCGACCCGAGGCCGGGGGCGCCGTGATGCGTGATGATCACGGGGGCGTCCTCCGGGCCGAGCACCTCGACGGCCAGGTGGTTGCCGTTGATCTCGACCCACTGGTGATCGGTGGTGGCTGCGGCGAACTCCGGGGAGACCTCGGGCGTGCTGGTCATGGTGTTCCTCTTCCTTCGAGTGGTCGTGTGATGCGAGGAGCGGTGCTCAGAGCGGGATGGTGCAGTCGTCGAGCCCGCGCGGGAACGTGGTGAGGGGTTCCGCGCCGTCGTCGGTGATGAGCATGCTGTCGCTGATGCGGTAGCCCGCGTGCCCCGGCACGTAGATGCCGGGTTCGTTGGAGACGACCATGCCTGCCTGCAGCACCGTCGCGTCGCCGTCCTCGAGCCAGGGCGCCTCGTGCATGCCCAGCCCGATACCGTGGCCCTGGCGGTGACGGATGTACTCGCCGAGGCCCGCACCGCGGATCACGTCGAGGCAGAGCCGGTTCGCCTCCCGGCCCTCGATGCCGGCGCGGATCGTCTCGCGTCCGAGCTGCTGCGCGGCGTGGATCGTGTCGTGGTACCGGCGCTGCTCCGCCGTCGGCTCGCCGAGCACGAAGGTGCGCTCCCCCTCGATGAAGCGCCCGCCCACCGCGCACCCGAGCGACAGCATGAACGTGTCGCCCTCACGCAGCCTGTTGACCGAGGGCAGCCCGTGCGGGAACGCGGAGTTGGGCCCAGAGTACACCAGCCCGCCGGCGAGCAGCGAGGCCACGACGACGTTGCGGTGCTCGGCGTACATGAGGCGGGTGCCCGCGGCGGTGACGTGCCGCTCCAGCTCGGTCTCCGTCGGAAGGTCTCCCCCGGCGGCGACGGCATCGACCACCAGCTGCACGCCGGCGTCCAGCATCCGGTCGGTGATCCTGGCCGCCTCGCGGTGCAGTACGACCTCCTCCGGGAACTTCACGTAGCGTGCACGGATCGTGAGGTCCGAGTCCACGAGGTCGGCGCCGCCGAACGCAGAGCGGGCCGCGGCGAGCCGGGCGTAGGGCATGGTCGACGCGAAGCCCACCCGTCGAGGCGGTGCGACCGCGTCGGCGAGCACCTGGAAAGGCGCCACGACGCCCGGGTACTCGACGAAGGCGACGAGCTCCGCGCGGGCGGTCTGCGACTCCGCGTACTCCCGCTCGAGCTCCGGGAGCAGCATCACCGTGCGCCCCGACGCCTCCACCCACACCGCGACCGGACGCTCGGACGGGTGGTGGAAGAACCCGGTGAGGTAGGCGATGTCCTCGGGATGATCGGTGAGGAACGCGTCGAAGCCCTCCTCCGCCATCATGGTGCGGACGCGCTCCTGTGTGCGGTCGAAGAACGCGGGGGCGAGTCTCTGATCGAAGTCGTTCATGTCATCCGTTCCGGTCATCGCTTGAGGTGACGGGGATTGCGGGCGTCGTTGTAGGCGATCGAGAGCAGCGTCGCCGACAGCACGAGGATGAGGATCGCGATCGAGGGGAACAGCGTGAGCCACCACGCGCTGACCATGGCTCCCGCCTGCTGCGCCTCGTAGAGGATGCGACCCCACGACCACGTCGTCGGATCGCCCAGGCCGAGGAAGGCCAGGCCCGCGGCCGACAGCACGGCCCGTGAAGCGGTGACGACGACCGACACCACGACGACCGGCGTGACGGCGGGGAGGAGGTGACGGGTGATGATCCACACGGGCGAGGTGGTCATGAGGCGCGCTGCGTCGACGTACGGCAGTCCGACGACCGTGAGCGCCTGCGATCGCACGAGACGCGTCACCTCGGGCCAGGAGAACGCGGCGACCACGAGGATGATCGTCGTCGTGCTCGGGCCGACGAGCGCCGCGATGAGGATCATGAGCGGCAGCACGGGCAGCGACAGGGTCATGTCGACGATGACGCTGATGATGCCGTCGAGGCGCCGGAAGTACGCCCCGATGACCGCGATGATCGTGCCGAAGATGATCGCGATGACGGATGCCGCGACGGCGACGAGCACGCTCTGCTGCGTTCCCCAGATGACCTCGGAGAACACGTCGCGACCGAGCGCGTCGGTTCCGAACCAGTGTCCGGCGGCCGGCGGACGCAGGACGTCGGGGCCGTAGCTCGCCGGGTACGGGGCGATCAGCGGTGCGGCGAGCGCGACGACGACCAGGAGCAGGAGCAGCCCGAGAGAGATCATCCCGAGCGGGTCCCGGCGGAATGCGCGCCACGTGTGCGCGCTCGCCCGTTCGCTGCCGACGGCGGCCGGTTCGGTGAGGGGCGCGCCCTCGGCGGTGGGGAGAAGAGGAGCGGTCATGACGTCTTCACTCTCGGGTCGAGGTAGCCGTAGACGATGTCGGTGATGGTGTTCGCGACCACGACGGTCACGGCGAGCATGAGGAACGCGCCCTGCAGTACCGGGAAGTCGAGCTGGGTGACGGCCTCGTAGATCCCGCGGCCGATGCCCGGGTAGGCGAACACCGTCTCGGTGAGCACGGCTCCTCCGACGAGGAAGCCGAGCTGCAGGCCGATGAGCGTCGTGGTGGGGAGCAGGGCGTTGCGCAGTGCGTGCTTCCAGAGGATGCGTCGACCGCGCAGGCCGTTGGCCTTGGCGAGGAGGATGTAGTCCTCGCTGAGGGTCTCGATGAGCGTCGACCGCATCGTCAGCACGTACGACCCCACCTGGATCAGCATGAGCGACACGGCCGGCAGCACGAGGTGCTGCGCGACGCTGAGGTACCAGTCCATCCCGTACGTGTTGTTCGTGTACGCCCCGCCGATCGGGAACCAGCCGAGGTTCAGCCCGAAGACGAACAGCAGGAGGATCGCGACGCTGGGCACGAACAGCGACTGGCCCGTGACGCCGAGGACCTGCACGGCCCGGTCGATGAAGCGGCCCTTGAAGGAGGCGGCTGCCACGCCGAGGGGGATGCCGATGACGATCGTGAGGACGAGCGCCGTCATCGTGAGCAGCAGCGTCCACGGGAGCCGCTGGAGCAGCACGTCGAGCACGGGGATCGACTGGGTGAACGAGATCCCCAGGTTGCCCTGCACGAGCTGCCACATGTAGAGGCCGTATTGGATGAGCAGCGGCTGATCCAGGCCGTACTGCTCGAGGATGGTCGCCCGGATCTCGTCCGTCATGTTCGGGCTCGCCAGCGCGAGCGCCGGGTCGCCGGGGAGCAGGCGGAGCAGCAGGAACGTCACGGTCACGGCGAACCAGATCGTGAGCAGGCCTCGCCCTGCGCGGCTGAGAATGAACGATGCTCGGGACACCCGGGCGACCTTCCTCGAGAGTGGGGGTTGTTACTCGACCGGGTGCGCGCTCGCGAGCGAGAGCGGGTTCACGATCGAGAGCAGTTCGCTCGGCTTCGAGATGAAGCCGGCCCATTCGTCGCTGGCTGCGAAGAAGAGGTTCTGCGTGTACATGATGTTGTCGTAGACCTGCTCGTGCACGATCTTGTTCGCCTCGCGCATGATCGAGATCTTCTCGTCCTCGTCGAACGTGACCATGCCCTCCTCGATCAGGGCGTTGAGCTCGGGGTCGTCGACGTGGGTGTAGTTGATCGCTCCTCCGGGGAGGTACGACAGCGCGAAGTTCGTGACGGGGTCGTCCATGATCGCGAAGTTGCCGGCGTAGATGTCGTAGTCGCCCGCGTTGGTCATCGAGAGGTACGTGTTCCGCTCGGTGCCCTGCAGCTCGATCGTGATGCCGGCCTCCGCCGCCGTGTCCTTCACCAGCTGCGCCCACTGGCTCGTCACACTGTCCTGCAGCGAGTAGATCAGCCGGAAGGAGATCGGGAAGACGCCGTCGGCGTCAGCCGTGTACCCGGCCTCCTCCATGAGCGAGCGCGCCTTCTCCGGATCGAACTCGTACTCCTCCACGGACTCGTCGTAGTACTTGGCGAGCACGGGCATGAGGGCGCTGGAGCCCGTCGACACCGCCTGGCCCTGCAGCACGACCGTGCGGATCGCCTCGTAGTCGACCGCATGGGCGAGCGCCTGCCGCACCTCGGTCTTCGCGAGGTCGGGCTTCTCCATGTTGTAGACGAGGTGGGCGTATCCGAGGCCTGGGGCTTCGATGACCTGCAGCCCGCTCGAGTTGCTGAGCTGCTCGACCTGCGCCGGCGGCAGCGCGTTCGCGATCACGTCGATCTCACCGCTCTGCAGAGCGAGGATCTCGGTGTTCACGTCGGGGTACACGCGGTAGACCACCTCGGCCGGTCCCGGGACCCCGCCGTCGACGAGCGGGTAGTCCTCGACGCGCTTCAGCGTGTAGTGCTGTCCGACCTGGAAGTCGTCGAGGATGAACGGCCCCATGCCGACCCATCCTCCGTCGCTTCCGTCGTTCGCGAACTCGGCGATCGATCCCTGCGGCTCGAACACGTGCTGCGGGACGACCACGCCCCAGAAGCCGATCTCGTCGATGATCGACGAGTCGGGTTGGGTGAGCGTGAGCTCGACACGCGTGTCCGACACCGCCGTGGCCGTGTCGAGGTTGCCGAGCTGACCGTAGAACGTCCCGGGCGCCTGGTCGCGCTTGACCGCGTTCAGCGTCCACGCCACGTCCTCGGCGGTCAACGGCTCACCGTCGCTCCACGTCAGGTCGTCGCGGATCTCGTAGAACCCGGTGGTGTCGTCCACGTAGCCCCAGTCGGTGGCGACGTGCTCCTCCTTCGTCCCGTCCTCGCTGATGCTCAACAGGTGCGGGTACATCAGGTTGGTGATCCACGAGTCCGTGCGGCTGTTGCCGAGCACCGGGTTGAAGTTGACGACGTCCGTCGTCGTCCCGATGCTGAGCGTCTCGTCGCTCGGCCCGGTGCCGGAAGACGACTCCCCCGGCTCCGGAGCGGACGGGGCGCACGCGGCGAGGCTCACGGCGAGTGCCGCGGCCGCACCGAGGGCGAGGTATCTCTTGTGCTTCATCAGACCCAGACCTCCTCGAGTACGCGCATGGTGTTCCCGCCGACGACCGCGCGGATCTCGTCGTCGGAGTAGTCGTGCTTCACGAGCCAGCCGATGATGTTGTAGAACGCTTCCGCGGGGTTCTCGATCCCGTCGACGTACGGCTGCTTCTCGTACTCGACGTTGGCGTGGGCCTGGCCGAGGGAGAGGTTCGACGAGAACGCGTCGTGCAGTCCGACGTGGTCGCCGAACAGCGTGTCCGGTCCGAAGCTCACGTGCTCCAGGCCGACGAGGTCGACGCAGTACTGGAAGTGGTCCATGACCGACTCCAGCGAGTGCTTCGGATGCTGCGGCGAGATCGTCGTGTGCGGCGCGGCCTCGATGCCGATGACGCCACCGCGCTTCGCGCACTCGATGATCGTCTCGTCGGTCTTCATGCGGTTCGTGGGCCACAGACCCCGCGCGCCGGCGTGCGTGATGAAGACGGGCTTCGTGGAGTGCGCGATCACGTCGAGGCACGTCTGGTCGCCCGAGTGGGAGATGTCGATCGCGATACCGAGCTTGTTCATGCGCTCCACAGCGCGCTCGCCGAAGTAGGTGAGGCCCCCGTCGCCGCGCTCCTTGAGCCCGCCGCCGAGCATGTTCGCCTCGGAGTACGCGATGCCCATCTGGCGCACGCCGAAGCCGTAGAGCACGTCGAGCCGGTCGACCTCGTTCTCGATCATCGTCGACGCTTCGAGCGCGAAGATGTGCGCGACGCGTCCGGTCTCGGCCGCGTAGCGGATGTCCTTGATCGACTCGGCCTTGATGACGAAGTCCTGATGGGCGAGGTCGGCCATGCGCACGCCCAGGTCGAACAGCACGTCCTGGTACTTCCAGCCGGCGTCGCTCGAGATGCAGCAGGTGCCGTCCATGCCGTTGTCGAAGACAGCGGTGAGGCCGGAGCGCGCGAGGCCCTGGTAGCCGGTGGGTTCGCGGCCCTGGCGGATGTGGTCGCGCAGCTCGCCCATGTCCTCGGGGAAGACCTGCACGTGCTCGTGCAGCGAGATCACGGTCTCCTCGCGCAGCAGGCGCTCGGTGCGCTCCTTCTGCGCGTCGGTCAGCTCGAGGCCCTCGTAGGCGGGGACGCGGCCGATCTGCTTGGCGTAGCGGAACTCGCGGTAGTCCTTGCCCGCTTCGAGGTACTCGTAGGCGGTGTAGCCGTCATAGCGGTCAGCTTGTTCGAGCACGAATGCTCCTTCGTTTCGGTGATGCGGGATGCCTCTCCCGTCCGACGAAGGGAGATTTCCTCGAATCTCGATGATTTCGGCGCTGGTGTCAACTACTTTGAGAAAATTCGGCTGAGATGTTTCCTGTTCGAAACATTTCGGGTCGGATCTGGTGGCATGATGTGTCCATGGAGAACACGTCTGCACCCGGAGACGGCACCGTGCTCGAGGTCGCCGGACTCACCGTCACTCTCACCGGAGACGGCAGGACCAACCGCGTCGTCGACGGCATCGACCTCTCGGTGCGCCGCGGCGAGGTCTTCGCGCTGCTCGGCGAATCCGGCTCGGGCAAGTCGATGACCGCCCGCGCGATCATGGGGCTCATCGACGAGGGAGAGGTGCACGCCGACACGCTCGCGCTCGGCGGCACCGACCTGCTGACCCTCTCCCCCGAGCAGCATCGACGCCTGCGCGGCGTCAAGGTCAGCCTCGTGATGCAGGACGCCCTGTCGGCCCTCAACCCTGTGCTGAGCATCGGCGACCAGATCGGCGACCTTCTCCGCGCCCATCGCCGCATGTCGCGCCGCGACGCCCGCGCTCGGGCGGTCGAGCTCCTCAGCCTCGTCGGCATCCCCACGCCCGAGAAGCGCGTGCACGACTACCCGCACCAGTTCTCCGGAGGACAGCGGCAGCGCATCCTCATCGCCATGGCGATCGCCCTCGATCCCGATCTCGTCATCGCCGACGAGCCCACCACGGCGCTCGACGTCACGGTGCAGGCGCAGATCCTCGATCTGCTGCTCTCCCTGCGCGACCGGCTGGGCATGGGCATCCTGCTCATCACGCACGACCTCGGCGTCGTGATGGAGGTGGCGGACAGCGTCGCCGTCATGCGCCACGGCCGCATCGTGGAGTCGGGCAGCGCCGACGACGTGCTCACCGCACCGCAGCATCCGTACACCACGCAGCTGCTCGACTCGATGCCGAAGGACGTGAGCGCCGCCGTCCAGGACGACGCCTCGGCGCCGATCCTGCGGGCGACCGCCGTCGAGCGGACGTTCCGTTCGGGCAGCGGCCGTCGGGCGCACCGCGTCGCCGCTGTGGCCGGCGTGGACCTGGAGCTGCGCAGCGGCGAGATCCTCGCGATCGTGGGCGAGTCGGGCAGCGGCAAGTCCACCCTCGCCAGGATGCTGGTGGGCCTGGACTCCCCCGACGCCGGGACCCTCGTGTACCGCGACAGCGACGTCACCCGTGGTCGCCTGCAGGACCGCAAGACGCTGCGCAAGGGCGTGCAGATGGTCTTCCAGGATCCCTATCTGTCCCTGAATCCCCGGATGACGGTGCAGCAGCTCATCGCCGAGCCGCTCGCGGCAACGGGCACCGGCACGGCGGCGAGCCGCCGAGAGCGCGTCGCGGAGCTGCTCGAGCTCGTGGGATTGTCACCGGACATGGGCTCGCGTTTCCCCCACCAGTTCTCCGGCGGCCAGCGGCAGCGCATCGGCATCGCACGGGCCCTGGCCCTCGATCCCGATGTGCTGGTCTGCGACGAGCCGGTCTCGGCGTTGGACGTCTCGATCCGCGCGCAGATCATCGACCTGCTGTGCGATCTGCGCGAGCGCCTCGGCATGTCGATCGTGTTCATCGCGCACGACCTGTCGCTCGTGCGCCACATCGCCGACCGCGTGGCCGTGATGTACCTCGGCGACATGGTCGAGGTCGGCGACACCGAGACGGTCTACCGCACCCCGACCCACCCGTACACGCAGTCACTGCTGTCGGCCATCCCTCCGCAGACCAGGGCCGACCGTGGGATGCTGGCGCGGCGCACTCGCCTCAGCGCCTGAGCGGGCCGACCGCCAGTGGTCGGCCTGCTGCGCGAAAAAGGAGCGCTCAGGTCGCCAGCAGCGGCGGCAGGTGCGGGATGGCGATCGGGCGCGTCGCCCTGCTCGAATCCTGCACTCGCGAGACGTCTTCCAGCACGTCGTACGCGGTGGAGTAGCGGATCGCCAGAGGGAGATCACGCAACCACACGACCTCCACCTCCGTCTCCGCGTACTCGTACACGCACGCCACGACGTAGCGAGGGTCGTTCTCGGCGTACCGGCGGTCGTTGATCACCCATTCCGACGGGGTGATGCGGTTGAGCACGTATCTCGGCTCCGGATCTCCATTCATGTGACAGTCCTCCAAGACTCTCTCCCCGCGGAGATCATCTCCGGCACGACGAAGAGAACCGAGCCCCTTGACAACCGCGCCGATCGACGGCAGACGGGTCAGCGAGCAGGCCGGACGGTGAGGTCTGTCAGAGCCGCGTCGGACGGCAGATCGAGCGCGGTGAGGATGGTCGTCGCGACGCTCTCCGGGGTGATGA
Source organism: Microbacterium sp. LS_15 (assembly GCF_041954735.1). Classification (NCBI taxonomy): domain Bacteria; kingdom Bacillati; phylum Actinomycetota; class Actinomycetes; order Micrococcales; family Microbacteriaceae; genus Microbacterium; species Microbacterium sp. LS_15. The sequence continues at coordinate 652,334 of NZ_JAVAYD010000001.1, forward strand.
AGCGCTCGGCGTCGTACTCCCGCCCCTCCTGCTGGTGCACGCGCTCCTGCATCGGCGTCGCCGTGCGCCCGGGGTAGATCGAGCTCACGAGCACGCCGTGCTCCGCCTCCTCCGCCCGGAGCGCGTCGGCCAGCGCGCGCAGCCCGTGCTTGGATGCCGCGTACGCGCCCCAGCCGGCATGAGCGTGCAGCCCCGCTCCGGAGTTGACGAAGATCACCCGTCCGCGCGAGACCCGCAGCACGGGCAGCAGCAGCCTGGTCAGCTCCGCCGGACCGACGAGGTTCACGGCGAGCTGCTGCTCCCACAGCGAGGGCGGCAGGTCGGCCACGGACCCGAGGTCGACGACCCCCGCGACGTGGATCAGCGAGTCGATGCGCTCGGGCAGTGGCTGCTTCGAGAACGCCCACGAGAGGCGACCGGGCTGGGCGAGATCTCCGACGAGCGCGGTCGCCCCGGGAAGCGCTGCCGTCATCTCTCGGGCGCGGCCCGCATCCCGTGCGAGCACGATCACATCGTCTCCGCGCTCCAGCAGGCGCTGTGCGACGACCGCACCGATGCCCGAACCGGCACCCGTGACGAGGTGGGTGGGCATGTCAGCTGCGGTCGGCGGGCTCGGCCAGCTCGATCGGGATGACCGGGCAGTCCTTCCACAGGCGCTCGAGTCCGTAGTAGACCCGCTCCTCCTGGTGGAAGACGTGCACGATCAGGTCGCCGAAGTCGAGCAGGACCCAACGCGCCTCGGCGCGACCCTCCCGGCGCACGCGCTTGTGTCCGGCTTCGATCAGACGGTCCTCGACCTCGTCGGCGATCGCGGCGACGTTGCGCTCGCTGTTGCCTGTGACGAGCAGGAAGATGTCGACGAGCGGCAGCGGCTCCGACACGTTCAGGGCGACGAGATCCTCGCCCCCCTTCGAGACAGCGGCCTCTGCTGCGATCTGCAGCATCTCTTCGGCGGTTTCAGGTGATTGCATCAGAAGACATTCGTGGTGATGGCGATCACGACGGCGACCCCGACCGCGAGGGCGAGACCACCCGCCACGATCGCGAGGATGATCATGAGCCGGTTGCCCTTCTCGGGCGCCGGGGGACGGATGACCTCTCCGGCGGGCTTGATGGTGCTGATCGCGGAGCTCGCCGCGATCGGAGTGGGAGAGGATGCCGGCGGCAGCTCCCCGTCGATGAGGACGGCGTCGACGTCCTTGCCGTCGGTGGTGCCGTGGGCGTGGCCCTGCGATCCGAGCCCCTTCGGCAGCTCGTAGGATCCGGTGACGAGGATCTCGCCGGTCGAGGCCACGGGACCGGACAGGGAGCCCTCGCCGGGGCTCGGTGTGAAGATCAGGGTGTTCGGAGCGCGGTGCGACCCGGTCGAGTCGCCGACCGTGAGGAGCTCGTCGAACGACGGGGCGAACGGCTTCTGCGGCTCCGGCTCATTGCCGAGCACACCGCTGCCGAAGGCCGAGTTGACAGTCGGGCGCTCCCCCTCGGGGACCACGACGTCGTCCGCGTCGTCGACGTCCGCGAGCACGTCGTCCTCCGCGTCGTCATCGTCGTCGTTCTCGGGCTCCGTCTCGACCTCGATTCCCAGGGCTGCGACGGCCGCGACGGGGTCCTCGTCGTCCTGGGGCTCGTTCGAGCCGGTGTCGGCGGGCGCCTCGTCAGGCTCCACGGATGCCGGCACGAGCGGCACGACGCCGACCGAGTCGACACTCGCGGCAGCGCTGACCGGGAGCACCGTGAGCTCCTCGTCGACCTCGTCATCGTCGTCCGACGACGAATCCTGTTCCTCGGACGGTGCGGGCGGCGCGAAGACCGGGACAGCCGTCACGACGGACTCGTCATCATTGGAAACCTGGTCGGGAGCGGCGGAGCCGGCGGCATCCTCATCGGCGGACGCGGTCTGCTCTGCGTCGGCCTGTTCCCCGTCGACGACAGGCACGGATGCCGTGCGGATGCGCTCGCGCACCTGGCGGCGGGTGAGACGCGTCTCGCCGGTGTCCTCGCCCTCGGACTCCGTCTGCTCCGGTGCCGCCGCCTGCTCCGGTGCGGCCGCCTGCTCCGGAGCCGGAGCGGGCTCGGCGGGAACTGGAGGGGTCGCCGCCGCAGCGGCTGCGGCCTCGTCGGGCGTGATGACGGGCGTGGAACCCGTCAGTCGGAGCTCCCGCAGCTGCTTTCGTGTCAGCGGGCCCTGCGCGGGCTGATCCGATGTACTCATGCCTTGCTCCGATACAGATGATGCTTCGCGATGTACTGAACGACTCCGTCGGGAACGAGATACCAGACCGGCTCCCCCTCGCGTACCCGCGCGCGGCAGGCGGTCGAGGAGATCGACAGCGCAGGCACCTCCAGCTGGCTGACGTCGTCGCTCGGGAGGCCGTCGGTGCTCAGGATGTGACCTGGGCGGGAGACCGCGACGAAGTGGGCCAGTTCCCACAGTTCATCATGGTCCCTCCAACTGAGAATTTGCGCCACGGCGTCGGCCCCGGTGATGAAGAAGAGCTCGGCATCCGGCCGCGCCTTCTTGAGATCCCGCAGCGTGTCGATCGTGTAGGTGGGCCCCTCGCGGTCGATGTCGACGCGGCTCACCGTGAACTGCGGGTTCGAGGCCGTCGCGATCACCGTCATCAGGTAGCGATGCTCGCTGGGGGTGACGTCCGACTTCTGCCAGGGGTGACCGGTGGGGACGAAGACGACCTCGTCGAGCCCGAAGGAGTGCGCGACCTCGCTCGCGGCGACGAGGTGTCCGTGGTGGATGGGGTCGAACGTTCCACCCATCACACCGATGCGCGCGGGGCGCGAGGTCGTGTCAGTCATACGGGACTAGTGGCCGTGCCCTGCCTCGTGTCCGTCCTTGCCGTGCCTGGCGGCCCAGGCCTCGGCCTTGGCCGAGTGGCGGTTGGCGACGTTCTTGTACGACAGCGTGACGAGCGCGAGGAACGCGAACACGATCGCGGCGATGACGCCGAAGATGATGGTCTCGAGAGCGACGTTTCCGTGGTGCTCGGTCTCGGCGGCGGCCATCGCGATCTGTGCGACGAGGTTCATCCTTGCTCCGTTTCGTGGCTGGCGGGTGGGCGCTCGTAGCGCCGCAGCGCCACCTAGTCTAGCCCTCAGCCGCGAGTCTGCCCCGCCCCACGCGCCAGCCACTTCGTGCTGGTCAGCTCGGCGAGTCCCATGGGGCCGCGGGTGTGCAGCTTCTGCGTCGAGATGCCGACCTCGGCGCCGAACCCGAACTCGCCGCCGTCGGTGAAGCGCGTCGATGTGTTCGCCATCACGACAGCGGAATCGACCTCGGCCAGGAACCGCTCGGCGTTGCGGGAGTCGGTCGTCACGATCGACTCGGTGTGCCCTGTGCTGTAACGACGGATGTGGTCGAGTGCGTCGTCGAGCGTGTCGACGACCTTGATGGCGATGTCGAGGCTCAGGTACTCGGTGGCCCAGTCCTCCTCGGTCGCGGGGATCACGTTCGAGACGAGGCCGGCGACGATGTCGTCACCGTGGATCGCGACGCCCTCGCTCTGCAGAGCGCTGGCGACGAGGGGCACGAGCCGGGGCGCGGCCTGACGGTGCACGAGCACGGTCTCCACCGCGTTGCAGACGCTCGGACGCTGCACCTTGGCGTTCACGACGATGTCGCGCGCCCAGTCATCGGGAGCGCTCTCGTCGAGCACGATGTGCACGTTGCCCGCCCCGGTCTCGATCACCGGCACCGTCGACTCCGTGACCACGGTCTCGATGAGCCCTGCGCTGCCACGCGGCACGAGCACGTCGATGAAGCCGCGGCCGTGCATGAGCGCCTTCGCGCCATCGCGGCCGAAGTCGTCGACCGTCTGGATCGCCTCAGGGGTGATGCCGACCCCTGCCAGGGCGTCACGCATGACCTCGACGAGCACGGTGTTCGAGTCGCGCGCGGCGCTGCCGCCACGGAGCACCGCGGCGTTGCCCGACCGGAGAGCGAGTGCCGCGATGTCGACCGTCACGTTCGGCCGGGCCTCGTAGATGGCGCCGACGACCCCGAAGGGCACGCGCACCTGCTCGAGCGCCACGCCATTCGGCATCCGATGCCCGCCGACGACCCGGCCCACCGGGTCGGGGAGGGCGGCGACCTCGCGCACGGCGGCCGCGAGGGCGGCGACCCGCTTGTCGTCGAGGCGCAGGCGGTCGATCAGCGAGTCACCGATTCCATCGGCCTGACCGCGCTCGATGTCGCGGGTGTTCGCCGCGATGATCGTCGCGGAGTTCGCCTCGAGGGCCGCCGCGATCGCTTCGAGCGCGCGGGCCTTGTCATCGCTGGTCAGCGCGGCGGTGGCGCGGGACGCCTCCTTGGCGCGCTCGAGGCGCACCTGCGGGGTCTGGTCGGTCATCCGCCCAGTCTAAGAGAGCGCCGGCTCGAACCAGGTGCCTATTTCCTCGCCTGCCAGGGCCTGTCCGACGAGGTCGGCGCTCGTCACGAGCACTCCGATGCCGGATGCCGCGGCGAGCCGCGCAGCCGAGACCTTGGTCGCCGCTCCCCCGGTGCCGACGCTGTTGACGACGGTCGATCCGAACTCGAGTCCTGAGAGGTCGGCGTCCGGAGCGACGACATCGATCGGCTCGGCCCGGGGGTCGGACGGCGGACGCGTGTACAGGGACTCGATGTCGCTCAGCAGCACCAGCGCATCGGCCTGCGTGAGTTGAGCCACGAGAGCGCCGAGCCTGTCGTTGTCGCCGAACCTGATCTCCTGCGTCGCGACGGTGTCGTTCTCGTTCACGATGGGCAGGATGCGGAGGCCGAGCAGGCGCTCCATCGCGCGACGGGCGTTGCTGCGCGACGTCGGGTTCTCCAGGTCGCCGGTGGTGAGCAGCACCTGACCGGCGACGATGTCGAACGGGCGCAGTGCCTCCTGATACCGGTACACGAGGATGTTCTGGCCGACGGCCGCGGCGGCCTGCTGAGTCGCCAGGTCGGTCGGCCGGGCGTCGAGGCGCAGGAACGGGATGCCGGTGGCGATCGCCCCCGAGGAGACGAGGATGACCTCGGCGCCGCGCCCGTGCGCGGCAGCCAGTGCCTCGACGAGCACGGGGATGCGCCACGACGCCTCCCCGCTGATCGACGACGAGCCGACCTTCACGACGATCCGCGAAGCGGTCGCGAGGTCCGCCCTCGTGCGAGCTGTCACGCGTCGTCCTCGCGCGTCGCGAGACGGCGTTCCTCCGCCTCCGCCCGGGCCACGGCCCTGGCATCCATCCGCTCGTAGTACTGCTCGCGCCGCTCCGAGGTGGTGCGACGACCGTTGGGAGCGAGACGCGGGTCGGTGCCGCGCGGTGCCGTCATGAGCTCGGCGGCCGACGACATGGTCGGCTCCCAGTCGAACACGATGCTGTCGCCCTCGCCGATCACCACGGTCGAGCCCTGCACGGCGCCGAGCCGGAAGAGCTCGTCCTCGACGCCCAGCTTCTCGAGGCGGTCGGCGAGGTACCCGACGGCCTCCTCGTTCTGGAAGTCGGTCTGCTGCACCCAGCGCACGGGCTTCTCGCCGATGATGCGGTACACGTTTCCGTAGGTGCCGCCCTCGACCCGGATCGTGAAGTCCTTCTGCGCCCCCTTGGGCTTGATCACGACGCGCTCGCGGACCGGCGCGGCTGCGGCCTGCTCGGCACGGTGCTGCTCGACGATCTCACCGAGCGCGAAGGTCAGGGGGCGGAGCCCTTCGTGCGAGACGGTGGAGATGTCGAACACGCGGAAACCACGGGCCTCCAGGTCGGGGCGCACGAGGTCGGCGAGATCACGCGCCTCGGGCACGTCGACCTTGTTCAGTGCGACGAGCTGCGGGCGCTCGAGGAGCGGTGTCTGCCCCTCCGGCACCTCGTAGGCCGCGAGCTCGGCGAGGATGACGTCGAGGTCGGAGATCGGGTCCCGACCCGGCTCGAGCGTGGCGCAGTCGAGGACGTGCAGGAGGGCGGAGCACCGCTCGACGTGGCGGAGGAACTCCAGACCCAGACCGCGCCCCTCGCTCGCTCCCTCGATGAGGCCGGGGACATCGGCGACGGTGTAGCGGAAGTCGCCCTGCTGCACGACACCGAGGTTGGGGTGCAGTGTGGTGAAGGGGTAGTCGGCGATCTTCGGGCGTGCGGCGGAGATCGCGCCGATCAGGCTCGACTTGCCGGCCGACGGGTATCCCACCAGCGCGACGTCGGCGACCGTCTTGAGCTCGAGGATGACATCGCCCTCGTGCCCGGGTGTGCCGAGGAGAGCGAAGCCCGGGGCCTTGCGCTTCGGGGTCGCGAGAGCCGCGTTGCCGAGACCGCCCTGACCGCCCTGCGCGACGACGAAGCGCTCCCCCGGCTCGATCATGTCGATCAGCACGTCGCCCGCGGAATTCTTCACGACGGTACCGACGGGCACGGGGAGGACGAGATCCTCGCCCATGAAGCCCGCGCGGTGGTCGCCCATGCCGGGGCCGCCGTTGCCGGAGCTGCGGTGGGGAGAGTGGTGGTACGAGAGCAGCGTGCCCGTCTGCGGGTCGGCGACGAGCACGATGTCGCCGCCGTCGCCGCCGTTGCCGCCGTCGGGTCCGCCGAGCGGCTTGAACTTCTCGCGGTGGACGGAGACACAGCCGTTGCCGCCCTTGCCCGCGCGCAGATGCAGCGTCACGGTGTCGACGAAGGTGACCATGTCTCTCTCCCTGCAAAAGAGAATCGGGGCGGGCCGAAGCCCGCCCCGATTCGGATGTCTACTGTCGTGCTGTGATCACTCAGCAGCGGCGACGATGTTGACGACCTTGCGGCCGCCCTTCGCGCCGAACTCGACCGCGCCGGCGGCCAGAGCGAACAGCGTGTCGTCGCCACCACGGCCGACGTTCACGCCGGGGTGGAAGTGGGTGCCGCGCTGACGGACGATGATCTCGCCGGCGAGGACCTGCTGACCGCCGAAGCGCTTGACGCCCAGTCGCTGTGCGTTGGAGTCACGACCGTTGCGGGTGGAGCTTGCGCCCTTTTTGTGTGCCATGTCCTGGTCTCCTCGGTCTTACTTGATGCCGGTGATCTTGACGCGCGTGAGCTCCTGGCGGTGGCCCTGACGCTTCTTGTAGCCGGTCTTGTTCTTGTACTTCTGGATGACGATCTTCGGACCGCGGAGGTTGCCGAGCACTTCAGCCGTGACCTTGACCTTCGCGAGCTGGTCAGCGTCGGTGGTCACCGTGGCGCCGTCGACGAGCAGCACGGCGGCCAGCTCGATCTTCTCGCCCTGAGCAGCCTGAACACGGTCGAGCTGAACGATCGTGCCGACCTCGACCTTCTCCTGCCGCCCACCGGCGCGCACTACTGCGTAAACCACTTCATACCTGTTTCGTTGGGGAGCGCGGGGCTCCGAGAATCTCACGGGAAGACTGTTGCTTGCATGCGTCGCAGGGCGACGGGTGCGACTGCAAGACTCTCCGCTCCGACCGTCGAGGACGACGCGGCATGCGCACCAAGGGACTACTTTACCGGATGCCGGACACGGAGGCAAAACGTCACGGGGTGCGTGTCCGGCTCTAGGCTGGCGAGATGACCATCCTCGTCGACGACCCCGTCTGGCCCGCCCACGGACGACTGTGGGCGCACCTGGTCAGCGACGAGAGCCTCGACGAGCTGCACGCCTTCGCGCGCGCCCAGGAACTCCCCAGCCGGGCCTTCGACCTCGACCACTACGACGTGCCGGAGGACGCGCTGCCGCGGCTCATCGCCGCCGGCGCTCAGCACGTCGGCGGCAAGGAGCTCGTCACACGGCTGATCGCGTCAGGACTCCGCGTCCGAGGACGCGACCGGACCCGCTGAGTCGGAGTTCACCGACACGGGGGTGCCTGTCAGAGCAGCGGTCGTCACACGTCGGCGTCCACGGCCCTGACCAGGTGCCTTCGGCTCCGGAAGGGCGTCGAGCACCGAGTCGAGCAACTGCTCGGCGGGCGACTTCGGCCCCTTGCGCTCCGAGCCGCGCTTCTTGCGGGGCTTCTTGGGGCGCTCCTGCGGCGCGGCAGCGGCATCCGTGCCGACCACGGTCGGAGCATCCGCGACGACGTCGACCGAAGGGGTGCGGGTCGATGCGGCGATCTGCGCCAGCGCCGACTTGGCACCCTCCGGGATGCTGTGGGTCGTCCCGGTCGCGGGCGCGGGGCTCTGGCCCTGGCCGTTGCCGCCGCGCTGACGACGGTTGTTCGACGACGCGCTGCCGTTGCCGTTCCCGTTGCCGTTCCCGTTCGAGCGGTGCTTGACGACCGGGTCGTGGTGCACGATCACACCTCGGCCGGCGCACACCTCGCAGGCCTCGCTGAACGTCTCGAGCAGGCCGAGACCGAGCTTCTTGCGGGTCATCTGCACGAGTCCGAGCGAGGTGACCTCGGCGACCTGGTGCTTCGTCCGGTCGCGGCTGAGGCACTCGATGAGGCGGCGCAGCACGAGGTCGCGGTTCGACTCGAGGACCATGTCGATGAAGTCGACGACGATGATGCCGCCGATGTCGCGCAGACGCAGCTGGCGGACGATCTCCTCGGCGGCCTCGAGGTTGTTCTTCGTGACGGTCTCCTCGAGGTTCCCGCCGGAGCCGACGAACTTGCCGGTGTTGACGTCGACCACGGTCATGGCCTCGGTCCGGTCGATCACGAGCGAGCCGCCGGACGGCAGCCACACCTTGCGGTCGAGCGCCTTCTCGATCTGCTCGGTGATGCGGAACGCGTCGAACGGGTCGACCTCGTCCTCGTAGGTCTCGACACGCTCGAGGAGGTCAGGCGCGACGCTCTCGAGGTAGGCGCGGATCGTGCGCTGTGCGTCCTCGCCCTGGATGAGCATCTTCGTGAAGTCCTCGTTGAAGACGTCGCGGACGATCTTGACCAGGAGGTCGGGCTCGGCGTGCAGCAGCGCGGGGGCCTGCTGGCTCTCGACCTGCTTGCGGATGTGCTCCCACTGCGTGGTGAGTCGCTGCACGTCGCGGGTCAGCTGCTCCTCGGTGGCCCCCTCGGCCGCCGTGCGCACGATGACGCCGGACGACTCGGGCAGCACCTCCTTGAGGATGCGCTTGAGGCGCGCGCGCTCGTTGTCGGGGAGCTTGCGGCTGATGCCGTTCATCGATCCGCCCGGCACGTACACGAGGTAGCGACCGGGGAGCGAGATCTGACTCGTCAGGCGAGCGCCCTTGTGCCCGACGGGGTCCTTCGTGACCTGCACGAGAACGCGGTCGCCGGCCTTGAGGGCGAGCTCGATGCGACGGGGCTGGTTGCCCGTCTCGACGCCGTCCCAGTCGACCTCGCCGGAGTAGAGCACGGCGTTGCGACCGCGACCGATGTCGACGAACGCCGCCTCCATGCTCGGCAGCACGTTCTGCACGCGACCGAGGTAGACGTTGCCGATCAGCGACGCGTCCTGGTTGCGGGCGACGTAGTGCTCGACGAGCACGCCGTCTTCGAGGACGCCGATCTGGGTGCGACCGTTCTTGGCCCGCACGACCATCTTCCGATCGACCGACTCGCGGCGCGCGAGGAACTCGGCCTCGGTGACCACCGGACGACGACGGCCCGCATCGCGGCCGTCACGGCGGCGCTGCTTCTTGGCCTCGAGACGCGTCGATCCCTTGATCGCCTTCGGCTCGGTGATGTACTCGACGACGCGCTGGCGCGGCTGGCGGGGCTCGTCGCGCTGGTCGCCCTCGTCCGATCCACCGCGGCGGCGGCGGCCGCGTCGACCCGACGACGACTCGTCGCCGTCGCGGTCCAGGTCTCGCTCGAAGCCGCGGTCGCGACCGGGACGGGCGGGCAGCGGCACGATCTCGGGAGCATAGAAGTGCAGACGCGTCGAGACCTGCGACACGAAGACCTCGGGGAGCAGACCCAGCGAGACCGCCGTGACCGGGGCGGGGTTCGCCGGCTCCTCGGGCTCGGACGCCTCCGGCTCGGTGGCGGCCGGAGCCTGCTCGACAGCAGGAGCGTCTTCGGCAGCGGGAGCCTCGGCGGCGGCCGGAGCCTCCTCCGCAGCGGGGCTCTCCTCCGCAGCAGGAGCCTCTTCCGCAGCCGGGGATCCCTCGGCATCCGGGGCATCCTGCGCAGCAGCTTCGTCAGCAGCGGCGGGCGCGGCATCCATCTCGACCACCGTGTCCTCGGCGGGCGTCTCCTCCGCGGGCGACTCCTCGGGAGTCTCCGCGATCACTGCGGCTGATGCGTCAGCATCCGCAGGGAAGTCGAGGGTAGGGGCGTCATGTTCATTGTTCTCGTCGGCCATCTCTGGCGTACTCCTCGCGCGGTGCACCGGGTGCTCCGCGAATTCTCATGCGGCACCGGGGTGTCGCGAACTCATTCGGTGTGCGACCGGCTCTGGGCTCTGGTCGCGAGGGGCATACGGCCCCGAAGTCTGCGTCGATGCGTGCTACGACGGGGTCGAGCGGTGCATCACAGGCCATTATCGCACCAAGTGGCCGCGAACGCGGCATCGACGGCCCCTCCCGCGCCGGAGTTCGATATTCTCCGGTCGCCTCACGCCCGATCCATAGCGATCGCTGTGATAATCCACATATGAGCGAGCAGCGCACCCGCCCCGTCGTCTACGCCGTCTGGCTGATCATCGCGAGCGTCATGGGCTGGTTCGCCGCCTTCCAGCTCACCATCGACAAGTTCATCCAGCTCGAGAATCCCGACGCCGAGCTCAGCTGCAACGTCAGCGTGATGATCCAGTGCGGCAAGAACCTCGGATCCTGGCAGGGAGAGATCTTCGGATTTCCCAACCCCCTGATCGGCCTGAGCCTCTGGATCGCTCCCCTGGTCGTCGGTGTCGCGATCCTCGCCGGTGCCCGATTCCCCCGGTGGTTCTGGGCCGCGTTCGGCGTCGGCGTCACATTCGCGTTCGGCCTCGTCTGCTGGCTGATCTGGCAGAGCCTCTACGCCCCCAACCTCGGCGTGCTGTGCCCCTGGTGCATGCTGACCTGGTCGGTCACGATCCCGACGTTCTTCGCGACCATGGTGCATCTCACCCGGAACGGCACCTTCACGAGCAATGAGAAGGTCAAGGCGCGCGCCAACAGCCTCATGGCCTGGGTGCCTCTCGCGACCGTCCTCGCGTTCGCTGTCATCATCCTTCTCGCGCAGCTGCGCGGTCTCGACCTCCTCGGCGAGGTCATCGGCATGATCCTCTGATCCACCGCCGACACGACGAAGCCCGCCGCACCCGAGGTGCGGCGGGCTTCGTCGTGCACTGACTCAGTCGAACCAGATGCCGAGCTCCCGGGCCGCGGACTCCGGGCTGTCGGAGCCGTGCACGAGGTTCTGCTGCACTTTGAGACCCCAGTCGCGCCCGAAGTCGCCGCGGATCGTCCCGGGGGCGGCGGTGGTCGGGTCGGTCGTGCCGGCGAGCGAGCGGAAGCCCTCGATCACGCGGTTGCCGGCGAGGCGGATCGCGACCGACGGGCCGGACAGCATGAACTCGAGCAGCGGCTCATAGAACGGCTTGCCCTCGTGCTCGGCATAGTGGGCGGCGAGGAGGTCGCGGTCGGGCTCGACGAGACGGATGTCGACGAGCGCGTAGCCCTTCGCTTCGATGCGCGCCAGGATCGCGCCGGTGAGGCCGCGGGCGACACCGTCGGGCTTGACGAGGACGAGGGTTTCTTCGGTGGCCATGTCATTCACTCTCTGTCTGAGTCTCGGTGGCGGATCCGTCGGGGCGTCGTGCGTCCAGGCGGGCCCCCATGATCGTCGCATACGCCCACATGCCGCCGAAAATCAGCACGACGAGCAGGATCGCCGGCACGAGGATCGCCGACAGGGCGATCACGGCCTGGATGACCCACCCTGCGGTGATCGCCCACGGCTTCGTGATGAGGCCGGCGAGGGCGATGCAGGCGAGGCCGACGACCCCGCCACCGACGATCCCCCACCACTGCGGGATGCCGGGGGGCAGCGTCTTGAGGCCGAAGATCGTGAGCCCCGCGAGGAACACCACGATCGACTCGAAGCCGAGAACGATCGGAGCGAGCTTCTGCACGAGAGTGCGAGGCGGTCGCGGCGGACGCTGCCTGCGCGCCGGGGCGGAGTCCGCGCTCACGCGCGCCACCCCGACTTCCAGTCCTCCTCCTCGGCGAGGGCGATCGCCTCGCCGGCGAGCACGACGGATCCGGCGATCACGACGGCACGCCGGTCGGACGACGCGGCCCACTCGCGAGCGGCGTCTGCCGCATCCGCCAGCGTCCGGTGCACGGTCGCGCGGTTGCCGGTCGCCTCGACGAGGTCGGCGATGCTGTCGGCGTCGCTCGCCCGGTCGGACTCCGGCGCGGTGGCGAAAACGTGCGCGGCGACCGGGGCGAGACGCGCCACGATGCCCGCGGCGTCCTTATCGGCCAGGATGCCGAGCACGACACCCCACTCGTCGAAGTCGAAGCTGTCGTCCATAGCCTGAGCGAGGGCGGCCGCACCGTGCGGGTTGTGAGCTGCGTCGACGATCACCGTAGGGGCGATGCCCAGCAGCTGGAGGCGTCCGGGCGAGGTGGCGCCCTGGAGTCCCTCCGAGACGATGTCGTCGGCGATCCGCTGCTGCGCTCCCCCGATCAGCGACTCGACGGCGGCCAGCGCGAGAGCCGCGTTGTGCCCCTGGTGCGCGCCGTACTGGGGCAGATACTCCTCGACGTGGTTCCCGGCGAGGCCGCGGATCGTGATGAGCTGACCGCCCACGGCCAGCTTCTGCTCCACGAGGCCGAAGTCATCGCCCTCGAAGGCGATCGTGGCGTTGCGCTCCCCCGCCACCCGGCGCAGCACCTCGGTCGCCGCCTCGGACTGCTGCGCCGAGACCACGGCTGCGCCCTCCTTGATGATGCCCGCCTTGACCTGCGCGATCTCGGCGATCGTGGCGCCGAGCCGGTCGGCGTGGTCGATGTCGATGGGCGCGAAGACCGCCACGTCGCCGTCGGCCGTGTTCGTCGAGTCCCACTCCCCTCCCATGCCGACCTCGAGCACCAGCACGTCGACAGGCGCGTCGGCCACCGCGACGAACGCGAGCACCGTGAGCAGCTCGAAGAAGGTGAGCGGCTCCTCGCCCGCGGCGTCGAGCTCGGCGTCGACGATGCCGACGAACGGCTCGATCTCGTCCCAGGCATCAGCTACCGCCTCGTCGGCGATGGGCTCGCCGTCGATCATGATCCGCTCGGTGAACCGCTCCAGGTGCGGGCTCGTGAAGAGCCCCGTGCGCAGCCCGTGGGCACGCAGCAGGCTCTCGATCATGCGGGCCGTCGACGTCTTGCCGTTGGTCCCGGTGATGTGCACCACGCGGTACGTGCGCTGCGGGTCGTCGAGCAGCTCGAGCACGCGAGCCGTGCGCTCCTTGCGCGGCTGCACCCAGCGTTCGCCGGCCCGGCTCAGCAGGGTCTCGTAGACGGCGTCCGCCCTGTCGCGAGCACTCATGCGTCTGCTCCCTCGCGCACCGCGGACGTGGCGTCGATCGTGACGATGATCGGACCCTTCGCAGCGCCGAGAGCTCGCGCCCCCGACCGGAAGACGCCGTCGCCCGGACTCTCGACCCCGTCGACCACGGCGTCCAGGCCGTCGGTCGCCTGCGCCGCGAACGCGATCGCGAGCGTCTCGCGCGAGATGAGGTCGGCGTGCGCGGTGAGAGCCGCCGCGTCCTCGGGCGTCGCGTTGAGGGCGAGCACGATACGGTCGCTGACGTCGAGACCCGCGTTCTTCCTGGCCTCCTGCACGACACGGATCGCATCGCGGGCGAGACCCTCGGCCTCGAGCTCGGGGGTGGTCTGCGTGTCGAGCAGCACGAAGCCGCCGCCCGGTACGAGTGCGAGAGCCTCGCCCTCCGGGCGACCAGAGGTCTCCAGCACGAGCTCGTACTCCGACGGCTCCAGCGCGATGCCGCCCGCGGTCACGACGCCATCGGCCTCCGACCAGTCGCCGGCCTTCGCGGCCTTGATCACCGTCTGCACGTTCTTGCCCAGACGCGGACCGGCCGCGCGGGCGTTGACGCTGAGTCGGTGGCTGATGCCGTAGTCCGCAGCCGTCGTCTCGGACTGCGGCACGAGCTCGACCGACTTGACGTTGAGTTCCTCGCGCAGGATGTCCTCGAACTGACCAAGTGTGTCGGCCAGGGGCGACACGACCGTGAGGCGCGCGAGCGGCAGACGGACGCGCAGCTTCTCCTTCTTGCGCAGCGCGTTGCCGACGCTCGACAGCTCGCGCACGGCATCCATCGCATCGCGGATGTCGTCCGCGGCGGGGAAGGCGTCGGCATCCGGCCAGTCCTGCAGGTGCACGCTGCGACCGCCGGTGAGCCCCTGCCAGACGCGTTCGCTCACGAGAGGCACGAGCGGTGCGGCCACACGGCACAGCGTCTCGAGAACCGTGTAGAGCGTGTCGAACGCCGCGGTCGCCGTCCCCTCCCAGAACCGGTCGCGCGAACGACGGATGTACCAGTTGGTGAGCACCTCGGCGAAGTCGCGCAGGCGGGCGGACGCCGTGGTGGAGTCGAGACCCTCGAGGTCGGCCCGTACATCGCGCACGAGGTCGCCCAGGCGGGCGAGGATGTACCGGTCGAGCACGTCGGTGGAGTCGGTGCGGTACGACGCCTCGTACCCGCCGTCCTTCGCCGCGTTGGCGTAGGTGGCGAAGAAGTACCAGGAGTTCCACAGCGGCAGGAGGAACTCGCGCACTCCGGCGCGGATGCCCTCCTCCGTCACGGCGAGGTTGCCGCCGCGCAGGACCGAGCTCGACATGAGGAACCAGCGCATCGCGTCCGAGCCGTCGCGGTCGAGCACCTCCGACACGTCCGGGTAGTTGCGCAGCGACTTCGACATCTTGTAACCGTCGCTGCCGAGAACGATGCCGTGGCAGCTGACGCCCGTGAACGCCGGGCGGTCGAACAGCGCGGTCGACAGCACGTGCATGACGTAGAACCAGCCGCGGGTCTGACCGATGTACTCGACGATGAAATCAGCCGGTGCGTGCGAGTCGAACCACTCCTGGTTCTCGAACGGATAGTGCACCTGGGCGTACGGCATCGAGCCCGAGTCGAACCACACGTCGAAGACGTCCTCGATGCGGCGCATCGTGCTCTTCCCGGTGGGGTCGTCGGGGTTCGGCCGGGTGAGATCGTCGATGTACGGCCTGTGCAGGTCGACCTCGCCCTCCGGGTTGCGCGGCAGCGTGCCGAAGTCGCGCTCCAGCTCTTCGAGGGAGCCGTAGGTGTCGACGCGCGGGTACTCGGGGTCGTCGCTCTTCCACACCGGGATGGGCGAACCCCAGTATCGGTTGCGGCTGATCGACCAGTCGCGCGCCCCCTCGAGCCACTTGCCGAACTGGCCGTGCTTCACGTTCTCCGGCACCCAGGTGATCGGCTCGTTGTTCGCGAGCAGATCGTCCTTGATGTCGGTGACGCGGATGAACCAGCTCGACACGGCCTTGTAGATCAGGGGGTTCCGGCAGCGCCAGCAGTGCGGGTAGGAGTGCACGTAGCTCTGCTCGCGCAGCAGCCGGCCCTCGCCGCGCAGGAGGCGGATGAGCGGCGTGTTCGCGTCCATCCACAGCTGCCCCGCGACATCGGTGACGTTCGGCAGGAACCGGCCGCCGTCGTCGAGCGACAGGATCGTCGGGATGCCGGCGGCACCGGCGACGCGCTGGTCGTCCTCACCGTAGGCAGGGGCCTGGTGCACGATGCCGGTGCCGTCGCTGACCGTGACGTAGTCGTCGACGAGGATGCGCCACGCGCTCTCGGTGCCGTAGGTCTCGGCATCCGCGTAGTAGTCGAAGAGGCGGTCGTAGGTCACGTCCTGCAGCTCGGCTCCCCGCACCGTCTGGTCGACCGCGGCGAGCGCGTCGTCCGCGCTCTCGTAGCCGAGGTCCTTCGCGTAGCCGGCGAGCAGCTCGCGGGCGAGCAGGTAGCGGTGGGCCGAGGCCTCGACCGCGGCATCCTCGGTCCCTGCGGCGGCGTGCACGTCGGCGGCACCACCGGGACCCGCGGGGAGCACGACGTACTCGATGTCGGGTCCCACGGCGAGCGCGAGGTTGGTCGGGAGCGTCCAGGGCGTGGTCGTCCAGGCGAGGGCGCGCACGGCGGTCAGACCCAGAGCCTCGGCCTTGGCGCCCGTGAGCGGGAACGTGACAGTCACCGACGGGTCCTGACGGTTCTGGTAGACGTCGTCGTCCATGCGCAGCTCGTGCGCCGACAGGGGCGTCTCGTCGCGCCAGCAGTACGGCAGCACGCGGTACCCCTCGTAGGCGAGACCCTTGTCGTAGAGGGTCTTGAACGCCCAGAGCACGCTCTCCATGTAGCCGAGGTCGAGCGTCTTGTAGCCGCGCTCGAAGTCGACCCAGCGCGCCTGGCGCGTGACGTAGTCCTGCCACTCGTGCGTGTACTTCAGCACCGAGGAGCGCGCCTTCTCGTTGAAGACGTCGATGCCCATGGCCTCGATCTCGCTCTTCTCGGTGATGCCGAGCTGCTTCATCGCCTCGAGCTCGGCGGGCAGTCCGTGGGTGTCCCAGCCGAAGACGCGGTCGACCTTCTTGCCCAGCATGGTCTGGAACCGCGGGAACAGGTCCTTGGCGTAGCCCGTCAGCAGGTGGCCGTAGTGCGGGAGGCCGTTGGCGAACGGCGGTCCGTCGTAGAACACCCACTCGTCCGCGCCTTCACGCTGCTCGATCGAGGCGCGGAACGTGTCGTCCTGCTTCCAAAACTCGAGCACATCCTGCTCAATCTCGGGGAAGCGCGGGCTCGGGGCGACGGAGGCAGCCTGGTCGGCGGCGGGGCCGAAGGAGGAACGCGGGTAGGTCATGTCGTCTCGCAGGAGTCGTGGCGGATGCTGCTGCGAGGACGACCCTCCGGATTCACTCCCCGGATGGACCGCGGTACCACCTCGCGTGCCGCGCCTCACGGCGGGACCACTCTCACTGCGGCTGTGACGGGCCTGCCCCGCTCGGTTCTACTTGCTCCGACCTGCGCTGAGCCTGTCGAAGTGTTCTTCCGAGAGCTCCCCGGTGATGGCCGGATCGATGCTCGTGCCTCCATTGTACGCGGGGCCCGGGGCCTCCGGCATCCGCGCTGCCCTCGGCTCGGCCTTTCACTCCTGCCTCGGCCAGATACCGCGGGTCGGGCCGAGGCGGACTCATATGGCCGAGCGGAGCGACGGTTCACCGAGACCGATGCAGCCCCTGCGCCACCGCGCGCATGATGAGATCCTGCACAGTGGGCCAGTCGAACATCACCTGGGTGTAGGAGACGCGGATGACGTGGAACCCCATGAGACGAAGATCCGCGTCGTGCCGGATGTCCTCGCTGCGCTGAGCACCGACGTGGTGTGCCCCGTCGATCTGGACGACGAGACGGTCGCCGATGAGCGTGTCGACGCGGTGTCCAGCGATCCATATCTGTACGCGAATGCGCTCGCGGAGCCATCGCAGACGAAGGCGCAGGTACGTTTCGAGCCCGGCATCCGCGAAGGGCGAGGCGTGTGCGAGGAGTTCGCGGGCGGCCGGTTTCCACGCGTAGTTCTTCAGCGCATCGAGCGTCACGAGGGACTTGTTGAGCGCCGACTCCCATGTCGCGAGAGCCTGTTCGAACGGCTCGCATTCGGCGATATGCGCGAGCACGTTCTCGATCGGATCGACGAGCGCGTCCGGATGCCGGGGAATCAGCGGGCTGCCCCAGTGCACTCTGGCCGGTATACGACGCCCTCCCTCCGCGTTCGCGCCGACCGCGACATGAGGAGGGCCGCTCGAGTCGTGAATCCAGAGACCCAGGCGCTTCGCCTGTGAACGACACGTGAGCACCGCGCCGTGGGTGGCAGCGAAGAGCAACAACGGCTCGGTCGACGGCAGCGCCAACCACCCGCGCCGCGGTCGTACGACTGCACCGGTCTCGACGGCGGAGCGGATATCGCGCGGAGTGAATCCGCGACCCTGCAACGCGCGCGTGCGGAGGACGCCGTCGCCACGACTCAGCGCCTCGACCACGGTGCCGACGTTTCTTCGCATCAGCTCAGTCTGGAGGCGTGCAGCTACCGCCGACGTACTCGATTCCCGCATCCGGGGAGAGACCGCAACGGTCTGGGACCTGTGCAGGAAGAGTCCCCGCGGATGCTCGCGCGGCCGAATGCGTTTCCCTCGGCCCGACTCTCCGAATGCGGCCGAACAAAGGTGAGATCGCCGAGGGCGGATCCACATCTGCGACACGACAAGGTCGGCACCCCGGCCTACGCTCGACGCATGGCTCGCGCATCCGACGCCCTCGTGGCCCCTCGCGTCTCCCCTCCCGACCTCCCGCCGCGGCTCGACGCGGCTGATCCCGCGCGGGGCGCCGACCTCCTCGGGGTCGCCCTCGATCTCGACGGCGACGTCGACCTCGCGCACTCATCCCTCGAGCAGTGCGCGATCAGCGCGGACGCCGACAGCGTCGACCTCACGGGAGCGACCCTCATCGACGTGGTTGTGGTCGGTGCCCGCATCGCCTCACTGCGGATGCGGGATGCGAACGTGCGCCGCGTCCGGATCGACGGCGGTCGTCTCGGCACCCTCGACCTCAGCGGAGCGCGCATCGACGAACTCGAACTGCGCGGCGTGCGGATCGACTACCTGAACCTCGGCGGGGCGAAGGGCACCGACGTCGAGATCGCCGAGTGCGGCATCCGCACCCTCGACATGCCCCAGGCCGAGCTCACGCGCGTCCGGTTCTCCGAGACGCGCAGCGACGAGGTCGACCCTCGAGGCCTTCGTGCCACGCACGTCGACCTGCGCGGGCTCGACGCGGGCGCCTTCCTCGACGCCGACAGCCTGCGCGGTACGACGCTGTCGTCGTTCCAGGTGCAGCAGCTCGCGCCGGTCCTCGCGGCGAGCATCGGCATCCGCGTCATCGACTGACCGGACCGCCCGCCGCGAGCAGCTCCTTCGTGAACGCATGCTGCGGCGCAGCGAACACCGCCCTCGCCGCGCCCTGCTCGACGATCGCTCCGTGTTGCATGACGATCACGTCGTCCGCGACGGCGCCGACCACATCGAGGTCGTGCGACACGAGGATCATGGTGAGGTCGCGCTCGCGCTGCAGTCGGAGCAGCAGGCGCAGGACGCGCTCGCGCACCGACGGGTCGAGCGCGGAGACGGGTTCGTCGAGGACGAGCACCTGCGGGTCGGCGGCGAGCGCTCGGGCGATGGCAGCGCGCTGACGCTGCCCGCCGGAGAGGGCGTGGGGTCGGCGACGCGCGAGGCTCGCGTCGAGATCGACCTCGCGCAGCAGCTCGTCCACGCGGCGGGCACGCGCGGAGCGGGGAACCCCGCCGGCGGCGAGCGCCTCCCGCAGCGAACGGCCGATGGTCCACCGGGGGTCGAACGCGCCGAGGGGGTTCTGGTGCACGAGCTGCACCCGTCGGGGCGCCGACCACTGCAGGGTCCCCGCGTCGGGGCGCTCGACGCCGACGATCATGCGGGCGAGGGTCGTCTTGCCCGATCCCGACTCGCCGACCACGCCGAGCGTGCGCCCCTCCGCCACCGTGAACGAGGCATCGTCGACCGCGGTCACGCCGCCGAAGGACTTCGTGACCCCGTTCGCGACGAGGACGGAGCGCTCGGGGCCCGCGGCGCTCTCCCGCGGTTCGTGGATCGTCGCGGCGATCAGCTGCCGCGTGTACTCGTGCTGCGGGTTCTCCAGCACCTCCGTCACCGGGCCGGTCTCCACGACCCGTCCTCCGCGCATGACCAGCACCCGGTCGGCCACCCGGCGCACGGCGGCGAAGTCGTGGCTGATGAACACGACGGCCGTCCCGGCGTCCGCGATGTCGCGCAGGAGACCGAGGATCCTCGCCTGCACGGTGGCGTCGAGCGCCGTGGTGGGTTCGTCGGCGATGAGCACCGCGGGGTCGGCGGCGAGCGCGGAGGCGATCAGCGCGCGCTGCCTGAGCCCGCCGGACAGCTCGTGAGGGTACTGGCGTGCGCGGCGCTCGGCGTCCGGCATCCACACCCGCTGCAGGAGGTCGCGCACGCGGTTCTGTGCCGCGGTCCGACCGCTCACCAGACGGTGCAGATGCAGCGGCTCCGCGACGGCATCGCCGATCCGCTGCAGCGGGTCGAGTGACACCAGGGCGTCCTGCGACACGAGGGCGATGCGTCGGCCGCGCAGATCCCGCCAGCGACGTTCACTCAGTGCCCGGGCGTCGGTGCCGTCGATCGTCAGCGCGTCCATGCGCACTCGGGCGTCCGCGGGGGCGAGACCGAGCAGGGCGCGCGCGGTGAGCGATTTGCCCGCCCCGGATTCGCCGACGACGGCGACGCACTCCCCCGGCTCGACGCGCAGCAAGACCCCGTCGACGACGGGCTGCGCTCCGAAATCGATGCGGAGCCCCGTCACCTCCAGCGCGGCGGTCACGTCGTCCGCCCTTCGGCCCGCGCGCGGAGGGTGCGCCCGACGATCGTCGCGGCGACCACCGTCACGGTGATGGCGATCCCCGGGAACACCGCGATCCACCACGCCTGCCCGAGCACGTTGCGACCACCGGCGAGCATCAGGCCCCATTCGGGAGTCGGTTCGGACGGGCCGAGCCCGAGGAAGCTGAGCCCGGCCGCGGCGAGGATGCTGGATCCGATGCCGATGGTCGCGAGCACGCTCAGCGAGCCCAGCACGCCGGGCGCGACATGACGCACGAACGCCGTGACCGGGGCGACCCCCAGGATGCGAGCGGCCTCGACGTGCTCCATCCCGCGCAGGACGCGGGTCTGGACGCGGGCGAGACGGACGTACACCGGCACGGCGGCGAGGGTCACCGCGACGGCGATGTTGACCGCACCGGGGCCGAGCACGGCGATGACGACGAGTGCGACGAGGAACTCCGGGAACGCCATGAGCACGTCGTTCACGCGCATCAGACCGGTGTCCACGGCGCGCGGCGCGACCCCGGCCAGGGCGCCGACGATGAGTCCGGCGACGAGGGCGATCGCGGTCGCCAGCAGTCCGATGCCGATGGAGCGGCCCGCCCCGTGGATCACGCGCGAGAACACGTCGCGGCCGCTCTGGTCCGTGCCGAAGAGGTGATCGGCGCTCGGCGGCTGCAGCGCCGCGCGCACGTCGGTCTGCAGCGGGTCGTGCGTCGACAGGAGCCAGGGGAACAGCGCGGCGAACGCCAGCACGGCGAGGACGGCGACCGCGCACCACAGCAGCACGGCCTGAGCACGCCTCACCGGAGCACCGCCGTCGAGGGGCGCCCGGCTGCACGCGCCCGGTGTGTGCGGAGCCGCGGGTCGATGAGCGGATGCAGCAGCTCGACGACGAGGTTCACGACGACGAACACGACAGCGCTGAGCAGGATGATGCCGGTGATCACGGGAAGGTCGCGGTTGCTGATCGCCGCGAGACTGACGCGGCCCAGCCCCGACCGCGCGAACACGGTCTCGACGAGAACGGCACCGCCGAGCACGGAACCCGTGAGGTAGGCGGCGAGCGTGATCGCGCCTGCCGCTCCGTGGCGAAGTCCGTGCCGCAGCGTGAACCAGCCGGCACTAGCGCCCCGCGCGCGGACGGTCTCGGCGAACGGCATCCGCTCCGCCTGGGTGAGCCCGTCGCGCAGGACCTGGCTGAGCAGCGCCGCGACCGGGAGAGCCAGCGTGACCGCCGGCAGCACGATCGTCGCGGGGTTGCGCGCACCGGAGACGGGGAACCATCCGAGCCCGAAGGCGAACACGCTCAGCAGCACGAGGCCGATCCAGAACACGGGGGACGACAGGACGACGAGCTCGACGCCGGCTGCGACCGAACGCCCCACCCGGCCGCGCACGAGCAGCGTGACGGCGAGCGCGAGCACCACCGCGATGAGCAGCGCCAGCGCTGACAGCTGCAGCGTGGCGCCGAGCTGCCGGCCGATCACCTCGGTCACCGGCATCCGCAGCTGGTACGACTCCCCGAGGTCGCCCCGGGCGAGCTGTCCGATGAAGGAGAGGTACTGCTCGAGCGGCGGACGGTCGAGTCCGAGTTCCGCCCGGATGCCTTCCTTCACGGCCTCGCTCACCTGGGCCTGCGGTCCGAGCATGACCGACACCGGATCCCCGGGGATCACCCGGAACGCGAGGAAGGCGAGAGTGGCCGCTCCCCAGAGAACCACCACGACGGATGCCGCGAGTCCCGCGATCCGGAACAGCGCAGCCTTCACGTTCGTCCCGCTCCGATCGCTCAGCGACCGATCCCGGTCAATCGACGCTCACATCGTAGAACAGCGGCCGCCCGTACAGGTCGTACTGCAGACCGCTGACGCGCTCGCCGACGGCCGTGATCGCCGACGGCACGTACAGCGGCACGATCGCCTGGTGGGTGGCGTTCCACTCCTGCAGCTGCACGTACAGCGCGTCGCGCTGGCCCTGGTCGCTCGTGGCGACGGCCTGCTCGAGCAGACCGTCGACCTCGGGGTCGGAGACCTGCGAGGCGTTCTGGAACCCGTCGGTGTGCAGGTGGTTGCGCAGCAGGTCGGGGTCGACGCCCGAGAAGCCCCAGTCGGTCAGGTCGAAGGTCTTGGGTCCGTACTGCTCGTTGTACGCGCCGGGCTCCAGGACCTCGCGCACGACGTCGATGCCGATCGCCTTCAGGTCGGACTGGATCGCGTTGGCGAGAGCCGCACGGTCGTCGGGAACGGGCGTGTACGCGATCCAGCGCACCGAGAGCGGCTGACCGTCCTTCATGCGGATGCCGTCGGCGTCGCGCTCCGTCCATCCGGCCTCGTCGAGCAGCGCATTCGCCGCCTCGGGATCATAGGGCCAGCTGTCCTCGAGCGCCGCGTCGTAGCCGGGAGTGGTCGGGCCGAGGATGCTCCACGCCCGCGGGAACTGACCGAAGAAGATCTCCTCGACCGCGGCGTCGACGTCGATGCCCCGGGCGAACGCCTGCCGCACCTTCTCGTCGGCGAAGACACCGTACTTCTCGTTGAGGTACAGCGAGTAAGGCAGCCCGGGGTACTCGACGGAGTCGACCGTGATCCCGTCGCCGAGGTCACCGGCGAGGTTCGGCGGGATGTTGCTCGCGATGTCGGCCTCACCGCTCTGCACCACGCCGGTTCGCACCGAGGCCTCCGGCTGGATCTCGACGCGCAGCGTCTCGACTTCGGGGGCCTTCTCGCCGTGCGGTCCCCAGGCGTAGTCGTCGTTGCGCGTGTAGACGATCTCCTGGTCGGGCGTGTACTCGGTCAGCTCGTAGGGGCCGGTGCCGACCGTGATGCCGGGGCCACCCGCCTTGAGCTGGCCGGCGGACTCCTCGAGCACGGCCGGCGAGTAGAACCCGAGCTGCGGCGTGCTCGCCGCCTGGAGGAACGGGGCGTACGGCTGCGTGAACGACACTTTCACGGTGTGCTCGTCGATGACCTCGGTGCCTTCGTAGAAGTCCGCTCCGAGCATGCTCGCCGCCTGGGCAGACTCCGTCTCGGGGTCGACGATGCGGTCGAAGTTCGCCTTGACCGCTGCGGCGTCGAAGGGCTCGCCGTCGGTGAACGTCACATTGTCGCGGAGGACGAAGGTGTACTCGGTGCTGTCGTCCGACACCTCCCACTCCGTGGCGAGCCAGGGCGTGAACGATCCGTCCGCCTCCTGGAAGACGAGGGAGTCGAGCACGGCGCGCTGCACCATCCCCGACACGTCGAGCTGGCTCACCTGGGGATCCATGTGCCCCGCGGCGAGGTTGGCGCCCTCGATCGACCACACGAGCTCCGCGCCTTCTGAGTCGGATGCGCCGGTGGAGCAGGCGCTCAGCGCCAGCGCGGCGACGGCGCTGAGGGCGACGAGGGGAAGAACGCGACGTGCGGGGTGTGCGGGCATGACTATTCCTCGGAAGAACGGGTCGGGATGAATCCAGTGTATTGCCGATTCTTGGACTCGGTCGATGTGCACGCAGGGGCCCCGCACGACGGCGATCGGTACACTGGAGCCACAACCCACACTCAGGCACGCTCACACAGTGCCGCATACATCGCTCGAGGAGACCTCCATGTCCGAGTCCGCACTCTCTCAGATCCCTGACAAGCCCGTACTCGAAGGCCTCGAAGCGAAGTGGGGCGAAGCGTGGTCCGAGCGGGGCACGTACCTGTTCGACCGCATCCGCGCCGCGCAGGCGGGCCGCGACGGCGTCTACTCGATCGACACTCCGCCGCCGACCGCGTCGGGCAGCCTCCACATCGGCCACGTGTTCTCGTACACCCACACCGACGTGAAGGCCCGCTACGAGCGCATGCGCGGCAAGACGGTGTTCTACCCGATGGGCTGGGACGACAACGGCCTCCCCACCGAGCGCCGCGTGCAGAACTACTACGGCGTACGCTGCGACCCGTCGCTCCCGTACGACCCGGACCTCACTCCCCCGTTCGAGGGAGGCGACAACAAGTCGAGCCGCGCCGCCGACCAGGTGCCGATCAGCCGCCGTAACTTCATCGAGCTGTGCGAGCGCCTGACCGTCGAGGACGAGAAGCAGTTCGAGGCGCTGTTCCGTCAGCTCGGTCTCAGCGTCGACTGGACCCAGACGTACCGCACCATCTCCGACGACACGATCCGTCAGAGCCAGCTCGCGTTCCTCCGCAACCTGGAGCGCGGCGAGGCCTATCAGTCCCTCGCGCCCACGCTGTGGGACATCGACTTCCGCTCGGCGATCGCGCAGGCGGAGCTCGAGGACCGCGACCAGCAGGCCGCCTACCACACGATCGATTTCCCCTTCGCCGACGGCTCGGGCTCGATCACGATCGAGACCACCCGTCCGGAGCTGCTCCCCGCGTGCATCGCGATCGTGACGCACCCGGAGGGTCCGCACAAGCACCTGATCGGCACGAAGGTGCGGACGCCGTTCTTCGGTGCAGAGATCGAGATCCACGGCCACCACCTCGCCCAACCAGACAAGGGCACCGGCGCCGCGATGGTCTGCACCTTCGGCGACGTGACCGACATCATCTGGTGGCGCGAACTGCGCACCGCCGACGGTCGCGACCTGCCCAACATGACGACGATCGGTCTCGACGGACGCTTCCTCCCGACCGCCCCGTCGATCGTGGCGAACGCGGAGGCCGCCGACTGGTACGCCGCCGAGCTCGCCGGCAAGACCGTGTTCTCCGCTCGCAAGGCGATCGTCGAGAAGCTGCAGGAGACGGGCGACATGACCGCCGTCGGCAAGCCCTTCAACCACGCCGTGAAGTTCTTCGAGAAGGGCGACCGCCCGCTCGAGATCGTGTCCACGCGCCAGTGGTACATCCGCAACGGAGCCCGCGACGGCGAACTCCGCGACGAGCTGCTCGCGCACGGCACGGAGCTGTCGTGGCACCCCGACTTCATGCGTGTGCGCTACGAGAACTGGGTGGGCGGCCTCACGGGCGACTGGCTCGTGTCGCGCCAGCGCTTCTTCGGTGTGCCGATCCCGCTCTGGTACGGCCTCGACGAGAACGGCGAGCGCGACTACGACCGTGTGCTCACACCCGATCACGCCGCGCTGCCGATCGACCCCACCACCGATGTGCCCGCCGGCTACTCGGAGGACCAGCGCGGAGTGCCGGGCGGATTCGACGCCGAGGCCGACATCCTCGACACGTGGGCGACGTCGTCCCTGACGCCCCAGCTCGCCGGAGGATGGCAGCGCGACGAGGAGCTGTGGCAGCTCACCTCGCCGTTCGACCTGCGCCCGCAGGGGCAGGACATCATCCGCACCTGGCTGTTCTCGACCATGCTGCGCTCGACCCTCGAAGACGGGCGCTCGCCGTGGCGCAACGCGGCGATCTCGGGCTTCATCGTCGACCCCGACCGCAAGAAGATGTCGAAGTCCAAGGGCAACGTGGTGACCCCGGCCGACATCCTCGATGCCCACGGTTCGGATGCCGTGCGCTACTGGGCCGCGTCGAGCCGCCTCGGCATGGACGCGGCGTTCGACCCGCAGAACCCGACGCAGGTGAAGATCGGACGCCGTCTGGCGATCAAGGTGCTCAACGCCGCGAAGTTCGTCCTGTCGTTCCCGGTGCCGGAGGGGGCGCAGGTGACGCACGCCCTGGACGCGTCGATGCTGACGGCGCTCGACGCCGTCGTGGTCGAGGCGACGAAGGCGTTCGAGAACTACGACCAGGCCAAGGCCCTCGAGGTCACCGAGGCCTTCTTCTGGACCTTCTGCGACGACTACCTCGAGCTCGTCAAGGAGCGCGCCTACAACCAGGCCGATGTGGGACAGGCTTCGGCCGCGCTCGCGCTGCGCCTCGCCCTGTCGACACTGCTGCGCCTGCTGGCGCCGGTCATCTCCTTCGCGACCGAAGAGGTGTGGTCGTGGTTCGAGGAGGGATCCGTGCACACGGCCGCGTGGCCGGAGCCGCTGCGCATCGACGGCGACATCGCGGTGCTCTCCGCGGCCAGCGAGGCCCTGATCGGCATCCGCCGGGCCAAGACCGAGGCGAAGGCCTCGCAGAAGACCCCCGTCTCGCGGGCCGAGATCGCGGCGCCCGCCGCGAAGCTGGACGCGCTGCGCGCTGCCGCCGACGATCTGCGCGCGGTCGGACGCATCGCCGAACTCGAGTTCACCGAAGCGGCGGAGTTCGCCGTCACGATCGAGCTCGCGCCGGCCGAGGAGGCATGATGCAGCTGGGCACCCGCTGGTCGACCGGGGCGGAGCCGCCGGCGTCCGTGCCGTCCGCGCTCCGCCCCGCGATCGCCGAGGTGGAGTCCAAGGGACTCACCGGTCACTGGACGCTCACGTGGCTCGAGGGCCGGGCGATCGCCGAGCTCGATGCCGGCTGGGAGGTCGTGCAGACGGCATCCGGCGAGGTCGTCGCCCGCCCGTTCGAGGACTGATTCGAGCCCGGAACGCCTCACCCCCAGGGGTTGTCGAGCGAGCGAAGCGAAGCGAGACGAAACGCGCCTCACCGCTCGCTTCACCTCTCGGGCACGCCCATCTGCGCGAGCAGGTGCTCGACGGCCCGGGGGTCCTGGCGGCGCGCCTGCTGCTCGCGCAGGAGGTCGAGTGCGATCTCCCGGCGCTCGGCACGCGCCGCGATGCGGTGTTCGACGAACGCCTCGAGGTGCCGGGCGAGGGTGAGGATGCGGCGTTCGACGACAGTCGGTGCCGCGAGGTGCAGGGTCGCGCTGGTCATGATTCCTCCGTTCGCGCGTCGGCGGGCAGGTCGAAGAGCTCTGTGCGGAGCGTCACCCGGCGAACGTCCGGCCCGGTCTGGCCCTGGTAGCGATCGACGACCCGGTCGACGACCGCTGTCAGCTCGGCTTTGAGCTCGCTCATCTGTTCGGCCGTGAGGTCGAGGTAGGTCGTCATGATGATGCCGGCGTCGCGCCACTCCTCGGGGATGTCGGCTTCGGAGCGGTTGAGATAGGCCAGGAGCGTCTCGTGGCGCAGTCGGAAGAACTCCGCGGTGACGATCTGGGCCGAGGCGCGGTTCGACGGGGTCATGGTGTCGTCGGGTCCGGGGAGGTCGATCCGGCCCTTCGGGCGTTCCCACCATCGTTCCCGCGCGGTCCCCCGCCCCTCGACTTCACGGATCAGGTCGTGCGCAGCGAGGGCTCGCAGGTGATAGCTCATGGAGCCCGAGGTCTCGCCGACCAGGGCGGCGAGCGTGCTGGCGGTCTGCGGACCGCGCTCGCTCAGCAGGTCGAAGATGCGCACTCGCAGTGGATGCGCGAGTGCCTTGAGTGCACCGGCATCGAGGCTGCGGGACTCTCGCTGATTCGTCATGCATGCAAAGATACCCTTGCAAAGACTTCTTTGCAAGGATTCCTTTGCAATAGTCCGTCGTTCGCCCTAGCTCACGGCGGCGCGGGCTGCGACGAACGCCGAGACGCACCGCTCGACCTGCGCCGCGGTGTGCGCAGCCGAGAGCTGTACGCGAATCCGCGCGCGGCCCCGTGGCACCACCGGGAAACTGAACGCCGTCACGTACACCCCCTGTCGCTGCATCTCGGCGGCGATGCGCGCGGTGAGCGCGGCGTCGCCGAACATCACCGGCACGATCGGGTGCTCTCCGGGGAGGAGATCGAAACCCTCCTCCGTCATCCGCTCGCGGAAGAGCGCCGCGTTCTCCCGCAGCCGGGCCCGGAGGTCCGCCGAGCCTTCCACGAGGTCGAGCGCCGTGAGCGTGCCGGCCACGATCGACGGCGCGAGCGTGTTCGAGAAGAGGTACGGGCGCGAGCGCTGCCGCAGCAGCGCCACGATGTCGGCGTGCGAGGCGACGTAGCCGCCCGACGCTCCGCCGAGAGCCTTGCCGAACGTGCCGGTGTAGATGTCGACGCGGTCCGCGACCCCGCACAGCTCCGGGGTGCCCCGCCCGTTCTCCCCCACGAAGCCGACGGCGTGCGAGTCATCGACGAAGACGAGTGCGTCGTACCGTTCCGCGAGGTCGCAGATCTCGGCGAGCGGTGCGATGTATCCGTCCATCGAGAACACGCCGTCCGTGACGATGACACGGAAGCGCGCATCGGATGCCGCCCGCAGCTGTTCCTCGAGGTCGGCCATGTCGCGGTTGCGATAGCGCAGACGGCGCGCCTTCGACAGCCGGATGCCGTCGATGATCGACGCGTGATTCAACTCGTCCGAGATGATCGCGTCCTCGGCGGAGAACAGGGTCTCGAAGACCCCGCCGTTGGCGTCGAAGCAGGACGAGTACAGGATCGCGTCGTCCGTGCCGAGGAAGCCCGCCAGCCGACGCTCGAGCTCGAGGTGCTGCTCCTGGGTCCCGCAGATGAAGCGCACGCTGGCGAGGCCGTATCCCCACTCGTCGAGCGCCGACTTCGCAGCATCCAGGATCCGCTGGTCGTCGGCGAGGCCGAGGTAGTTGTTGGCGCAGAAGTTCAGCACGTTTTCACCGTCCGCGGTGATCTCGGCCCGCTGCGGACCGCGGATGCCGCGCTCGCGCTTGGTGAGGCCGGCCTCCTCGATCCCTGCGAGCTCCGTCGCCACATGCTTCCCGAAGGTCCCGTACATCACAGCTCCGTCCAGTCGAGGATGATCTTGCCCGTGCCGGCGGACTCCGCCGCCGCGAATCCGCGTTCCCACTCCCGCGCAGGCAGCACATCGGCGATGACGCGGCCGATCGATTCGCGCAGCGTGGCGCTCGTCTGCAGCATCGCGCCCATGGCGTTCCACGTCTCGAACATCTCGCGACCGTAGATGCCCTTGATCGTGAGCATATGGGTGACGAGCTTGCCCCAGTCGATGCCGAACCCGTCGCTGGGAAGGCCCAGCATGGCGATGCGGCCGCCGTGGTTCATGTTGTCGATCATGGCCGGGAGCGCGGAGGGAGCCCCGCTCATCTCGAAGCCGATGTCGAAGCCCTCGCGCATGCCGAGTGCGTGCTGGGCGTCGCGGATGTCGCGCTGCGAGACGTCGACCACCTCGTTCGCCCCCATGAGGGTGGCCATCTCGAGTCGTGGCGCGCTGACGTCGGTGGCGGCGACGAACCGTGCGCCCGCGTGCCGGGCGACCGCGATCGCCATGAGCCCGATCGGGCCGCATCCGGTCACCAGCACGTCCTCCCCCACCAGCGGATAGGTCAGAGCCGTGTGCACGGCGTTGCCGAGCGGATCGAAGATCGCGCCGAGCTCGGGGCTCACCTCGGCGTGGTGCACCCACACGTTCGTCGCAGGCAGGGCGAGGTACTCGGCGAATGCTCCGTCGCGCTGCAGACCGAGGCCGATCGTTCGGATGCACATCTGCCGTCGACCCGCGCGGCAGTTGCGACACGTACCGCACACGATGTGCCCCTCGCCCGAGACGCGATCGCCCACCGCGATGTCGTGCACGAGCGGTCCGACGTCGACGACCTCCCCGTAGAACTCGTGACCGGGGATCAGCGGGGCGTCGATCGCCGATGCCGCCCAGTCGTCCCAGCGGCGGATGTGCAGGTCGGTGCCGCAGATCCCTGTCCGGAGGACGCGGATGATCACCTCGTCGGGTGCGGCGACGGGGTCGGGCCTCTCGACGAGTTCCAGACCGGCGCCGCGTTCTCCTTTGAACAGAGCTCTCATGTCTCGATCACACCGCAGCCGATCATTTAGAACAAGACGATACTTCTGCACGGTCCATGTAGCCCTCACTAAACTCTCGACATGGAGATCCACCAGCTGCAGATCCTGCGCGAACTCGGCGCCCTCGGCAGCGTCGCCGCGGTCGCCGACGCCCTGTCTGTGACACCCTCCGCCGTGTCGCAGCATCTCGCCGCCCTGCAGCGCGGTTTCCGCACTCCCCTCACCCGCAGGGACGGTCGGCGTCTCACGCTCACGGCCGCCGGGCAGGTGCTCGCTGCCGCGGGCGCTGAGGCGATCGACGCGATCGCGTCGGCGCGCACCGCGATCGACGACTTCGAGAACGATCACACGGGCGTCGTCTCGCTGAGCGGATTCCACAGCGTCGGTCAGGCCCTGTTCGGCGAACTGCTCCGAGAACTCGGCGACGACGCCCCCACGGTCGAGCTCACCGATGAGGACGTCGCGCAGAGCGAGTTCCCCGGTCTCACGGCTCGCTACGATCTCGTGCTGGCCCACCGCATGGAGCACTCCGCTCCGTGGCCGACTCAGAGCATGCGCAGCATGACGCTCGTGAAGGAGCCCCTCGACGTCGCGGTCGCGGCAGCGCACCCGCTCGCCCACCGCACGCGCGTGACACCGCTCGACGTGGTCGACGGCCCGTGGGTGACCAGTCGGGCTGGATACTCCCCCGACGACGTGCTCGCGGCAGTGGCGGCGGTGGCCGGGCGCCCCGTCGAGATCCGACACCGTATCAACGACTACGGCGCGGTGGCAGCGGTCATCGCCGCGGGAGGGGTCATCGGCATGCTGCCGCGCTACACCTCCCGCACGGTCGACGACCACGACATCGTGAGGCTGCCGCTGCGCGGAGTGTCGACGCATCGCCTCATCGACGTGCTCGCCCGACCGGAGAACCTGCGCCGCCGCTCCGTGCGTCTGGTCGTCGAGGCCCTCCGGCGCGCGATGGCTAGGCTCAGAGCATGACCGAGGCCACGAACCCGCTGCTGCAGCCGCCGACGCTCCCCTACGGACTCCCCGACTACACCCGCATCCGCCCCGAGCACTACCTTCCCGCCTTCCGTGCGGCCTTCGAAGAGCACCGCCGCGAGATCTCCCGCATCACGATGGTGCGCTCGATGCCGACGTTCGAGAACACCATCGAGGCGCTCGAACGCTCAGGCGAGCTGCTCGACCGGGTCTCGCACGCGTTCTACACCGTGAGCTCGGCCGACGCGACACCCGAGATCCAGGCCGTCGACGAGCAGCTGGCTCCGCTGATGGCCGCGCATCACGACGCCGTGACGCTCGACGGTGCTCTGTATTGGCGTGTGCAGCAGGTCCACTCGCAGCTCGACGACCTCGACCTCGACGCGGAGCAGCGGTACCTCGTCGAACGCCACCACCGCGAGATGACGCACGCCGGTGCGGCGCTCGACGACGAGGCGAAGGCACGACTCACCCTCCTCAACCAGCAGCTCTCGACGCTCAGCAACACCTTCGAGCGGAATCTGCTCAACGACACCAACGATCTGGCCGTCGTGTTCGAGACCGCGGAGGAGCTCGCGGGACTCGGAGCGGGCGAGCTCTCCGCGGCCGCGCGTTCCGCCGCGGAGCGCGGTGTCGACGGCTACCTGGTCTCGCTCCCCCTCTTCACGGGGCACCCGTATCTGGCGCAGCTGCGGAACCGCGAGTCGCGCCGGCGCATCATGGAGGCGTCCCGCAGCAGGGGGTCGCGCGGCAACGCGAACGACAATCGTCCGGTGCTCGTCGAGATCGCCCGCCTGCGCGCGGAGAGGGCGGCGCTGCTCGGCTACGCATCGCACGCGGCCTACGTCACGGCAGACGAGACCGCCGGCACACCGGGGGCCGTCGAGCGGATGCTGCGCGAGCTCGCCGCACCGTCGGCCCGCAACGCGTCCACCGAACGCGCCGCGCTGCAGGAGATCGTCGACGAACTCGAACCGGAGCCCTTCCCCGTCGAGGCCCATGACTGGGCGTTCTACACGGAGAAGGTGCGCGCAGCGCGCTACGACATCGACACGGCGGCTCTTCGGCCGTGGTTCGAGGCCGAGCGAGTGCTGCACGACGGCGTGTTCTTCGCCGCGACGCAGTTGTACGGCGTGACGTTCGCGGAACGCGCCGATCTGCTGGCGTACCACCCGGGCGCCCGCGTGTTCGAGGTGCGCAACGAGGACGGGTCCGAGCTCGGGCTGTACGTCCTCGACCTGTACACGCGGGACTCGAAGAGGGGCGGCGCATGGATGAACCCCATCGTGAGCCAGTCCCGACTCCGCGGCACGCGTCCGGTCGTCGTCAACAATCTCAACGTCCCCCAGCCCGCGGACGGCGAACCGACGCTGCTCACACTCGACGAGGTCACCACGCTCTTCCACGAGTTCGGTCACGCGCTGCACGGCCTGTTCGCCGTCGTCACCTACCCGCATTTCGCCGGGACCAACGTGTTCCGCGACTTCGTGGAGTTCCCCAGCCAGGTGAACGAGATGTGGATCCTGTGGCCGGAGGTGCTCGACAACTACGCCCGTCATCACCTCACGGGAGAACCCCTGGATGCCGCGGTCGTCGAGCGTCTGCGCTCCGCTGAGGCGTTCGATCAGGGGCACGCCACGAGCGAGTACCTCGCCGCCGCGTGGCTCGACCAGGCCTGGCATCGCATCGGTCCCGACGAGAGCGCGACCGACGCGGCGGCGTTCGAAGCATCCGCCCTGTCCGACATCGGCCTCGCCGACCCCGCCGTCCCCACCCGGTACTCGTCCGCGTACTTCGCCCACGTGTTCTCCGGCGGATACAGCGCCGGGTACTACTCGTACATCTGGAGCGAGGTGCTCGACGCCGACACGGTCGAGTGGTTCCGCGAGAACGGAGGCCTGACCCGCGCGAACGGCGACCGTTTCCGCGCGCGCCTGCTCGGCGTCGGCGGGTCGAAGGATCCCCTGGCGGCCTACCGCGACTTCCGCGGGAGGGA
This sequence comes from Microbacterium sp. LS_15, assembly GCF_041954735.1. NCBI lineage: Bacteria > Bacillati > Actinomycetota > Actinomycetes > Micrococcales > Microbacteriaceae > Microbacterium > Microbacterium sp. LS_15. The sequence goes on from NZ_JAVAYD010000001.1 coordinate 685,244, forward strand.
TGCCGAGATCGCACCCCTGCTGAAGCGCCGAGGGTTGACGCCCTGAACCGCCTGGGTCAGCCCAGGGTTCGCACGTCGATCGGCTCTTCGATCACGCCGTCGCCCCCGCGGTGGACACGGAACGCCCTGCGCCCCGCCCGCTCGGCCACGGCATCGGTCAGCACTCCATCGCGGAACACGAGCGCGGTGAAGTCGTCGGCGGCGTATCCGTCCGCGAGGTCCCCGCTCCGCAAGCAGTCGAGGTACTGATCCCGCCGACCCGGTTCGCGGTCGACCCACCGCCGACGTACACGACGTCCTGATCCAGCAGGACCCGCGGGTCGCGATATCCGTGCGGCGGGGTGGCGAACAACGACAGCACCGAGGTCTCGGCCCGACCGGCGAACGCGTCGGCGAAGCGGCGGCTGTAGTCGGACGAGTCCCCGCTGGCTGTCGGCACGAAGCACACCCGTGGCCGGTCCGCCCCGGTCAGATCCAGGATGTGGTCGTCGAGAGCGGAACGTCCGTCATCCGACATCGAGAATCCGCCACCCCCGAGCGCCACGACGGTTCCGAGCACGGAAGATTCCCGAGTCGTCATCGTCCGGCCGCCGGCGTCTCCCGGGCGATCCAGTCTCTGGCCTTGAACCAGGTCAGCTGGTGGTAGCTCTGGCGCAGCTGCTCACCCAGCGTCTCCATCGGCAGGATCTGCACGGCGATCGTCTCGTTCTCGTCGGGCTCCGGGCCGCCGACGAGTCGGCATCCGAGGGCGAGGAAGTGGTGGACTCGGTTCGTCTGGTTTCCGAAGTTCGCCCATGTCGCTCCGAGGTCGACGATCTCGGAGGAGGCGTAGCCGGTCTCCTCGCGCAGCTCCCGCGCGGCTGCTGCAGCCGGCGTCTCTCCGACCGCGACCCCGCCGCCGATCGTGCCCAGTGCGATCACCGCGCCGCCGTGACGATACTCGTCGACGACGATCGCGCGGCCGTCGCGGTCGAGCGCCAGGACGGACACCCAGTCGGGATACTCGAGCACGTAGTACGGCGCGACCGACCGACCGCCACTCGCACGGCAGTCATCGGCCCGGAGGTGGATCCATTCGTCATCGACGAGCACGCGCCGGGAGAGGACCTCCCACGGCTCCGGCCGCGCGATCAGGCGCTCTTGCGCTTGCGCTCCATCACGATGGTGGGCGGCGCGCCCTCGTCGACGGCGGCGCGGGTGACGATGACCTTCGCGACGTCTTCCGCCGACGGGATCTCGAACATGATGGGCCCGAGCACGTCTTCGAGGATTGCTCGCAGACCGCGAGCACCGGTCTTCCGCTCGACCGCCAGGTCGGCGATCGACCGGAGCGCCTCGTCCTCGAACTCCAGTTCGACGCCGTCCAGTTCGAACATGCGCTGATACTGCTTGACGAGGGCGTTGCGCGGCCCGGTGAGGATGTCGATCAGCGCATCCTGATCGAGCGGCGACACGTTCGTCACGACGGGGAGACGACCGATGAACTCGGGGATCAGGCCGAACTTGTGCAGGTCCTCCGGGAGCACCTCGCTGAACAGGTCGAGATCCTTGCCCTTGTCGTGCAGCGGAGCACCGAAGCCGATACCGTGCTTGCCGACGCGCGCCGAGACGATGTCTTCGAGTCCGGCGAACGCTCCCGCGACGATGAACAGCACGTTCGAGGTGTCGATCTGCAGGAACTCCTGGTGCGGGTGCTTGCGACCGCCCTGCGGCGGGACCGACGCGACCGTGCCCTCGATGATCTTGAGGAGCGCCTGTTGCACGCCCTCGCCCGAGACGTCGCGCGTGATCGACGGGTTCTCGGCCTTGCGGGCGATCTTGTCGACCTCGTCGATGTAGATGATGCCCTGCTCGGCGCGCTTGACGTCGTAGTCGGCGGCCTGGATGAGCTTGAGAAGGATGTTCTCGACGTCTTCGCCGACATAGCCGGCCTCGGTGAGCGCGGTGGCGTCGGCGACAGCGAACGGCACGTTCAGCCGCTTCGCCAGCGTCTGCGCCAGATACGTCTTGCCGCAGCCCGTCGGCCCGATGAGCAGGATGTTGCTCTTGGCGATCTCGACGCTCTCGGCCTTCTGCTCGGCCGGCTGCAGCGTGCCGTGCGCGCGGATGCGCTTGTAGTGGTTGTAGACCGCGACGGCCAGGGCCTTCTTCGCGGGCTCCTGTCCGACGACGTACTCCTCGAGGAAGGAGAAGATCTCGCGCGGCTTGGGCAGCTCGAAGTCCGCGGTGCCTTCGGCGGACGATTCCGCCATGCGCTCCTCGATGATCTCGTTGCACAGCTCGACGCACTCGTCGCAGATGTACACACCGGGGCCAGCGATGAGCTGCTGCACCTGCTTCTGGCTCTTTCCGCAGAACGAGCACTTGAACAGGTCAGCGCTTTCACCGATACGGGCCATGCGCGTCCTCCTCGGGGGATCCAGAGATCGTCTACTGAGCCTAACCGGTGCGTCGGACACAGGGGCGCATTGGCCGCCTGCGCGACGCGTCCGCGTCTCCGCAGCGCAACGGACGTCAAGATCGACGCCCCGCCCGAGCGCCCCCGCGAGGCGGGTGGGCGATCGGACGGGGCGTCGACCGGACGGGATTCGACCGGACCGGTTCAGACCATGCTCTTGGTGTGCCAGACCGTCTTCACCTCGGTGAAGGCGGCGATCCGCTCGGGCGAGGCCGTCACCTCGCCGGGGGCGAGCACGCGCTTCAGCGTCTCGGCGGCGGCGATCTGCATGTCGACCCAGTCCAGGTCACCCGCTCCGGCGAGGTCGAGCGCGTTGACGTCCTGGTGCGAGGCCAGCCACGGGGCGATCTCCGCGGGGGATCCGGTCAGCACGTTGACGACTCCGCCCGGCACGTCGCTCGTGGCCAGCACCTCGGCGAGGCTGATGGCAGACAGCGGATGCCGTTCACTCGCCACCACGACGACCGTGTTCCCGGCGACCAGCGCCGGGGCGACGACCGACACGAGCCCGAGCAGCGCGGAGTCTTGCGGTGCGACGATCGCGACGACGCCCGTGGGCTCGGGCACCGAGATGTTGAAGTACGGACCGGACACCGGGTTCGCGTTGCCGGCGACCTGCGCGTACTTGTCGCACCAGCCCGCGTACCAGACCCACAGGTCGATCGCCTCGTCGACCTGGGCGGATGCCGCCGACGACGACACGCCCTCCTGCGCCGAGATCTCGTCGACGAACTGCGCGCGGCGTCCTTCCAGCACCTCGGCGACGCGGTAGAGCACCTGACCGCGGTTGTACGCCGTGGCACCGGACCAGCCCTTGACCGCCGCACGGGCTGCGACGACGGCATCCCTCGCGTCCTTCCGCGAACCCTTCGCCGCGTTCGCGAGGAAGGCACCCTTTGCCGAGAGCACCTCGTAGGTGCGGCCGGACTCGCTGCGAGGGAACGCACCGCCGATGGCGAGCTTGTACGTCTTCGGAACACTGAGTCGCTTGCTCATGCTGCGGCCCCCTTCAGGTACGCGGTGAGACCCTGGCGGCCGCCTTCGCGGCCGTAGCCGGACTCCTTGTAGCCGCCGAACGGGCTCGACGGGTCGAATCGGTTGAACGTGTTGGCCCAGACGACGCCTGCGCGCAGACGGTCGGCGACCGCGAGGATGCGGGAGCCCTTATCCGACCAGATCCCCGCCGACAGGCCGTACGGGGTGTTGTTCGCCTTCGCGATCGCCTCTGCCGGAGTGCGGAACGTGAGCACCGACAGCACAGGGCCGAAGACCTCGTCGCGGGCGATCCGGTGCGACGCCTCGACGCCCGTGAAGATCGTCGGAGCGAACCAGAACCCCTTCTCCGGGATGGCGCAGTCCGCGGTCCAGCGCTCCGCGCCCTCCGCCTCGCCGATGTCGCTGAGTTCGCGGATGCGGGCGAGCTGGGCGGCCGAGTTGATGGCCCCGATGTCGGTGTTCTTGTCGAGCGGGTCGCCGAGACGCAGCGTCGACAGGCGGTTCTTGAGCCGGTCGATCACCTCGCCATGGATCGACTCCTGCACGAGCAGCCGGCTGCCCGCGCAGCACACGTGCCCCTGGTTGAAGAAGATGCCGTTGACGATCCCCTCGACGGCCTGGTCGATGGGGGCGTCGTCGAACACGATGTTCGCGGCCTTACCGCCGAGCTCCAGCGTCAGCTTCTTGTTCGTGCCGGCGACGGCGCGCGCGATGTCGCGCCCCACCCCCGTCGACCCCGTGAACGCGACCTTGTCGACGTCGGGGTGGCGGACGAGCGCGGCTCCGGTGGCCCCGGCGCCGGTCACGATGTTCACGACACCGGCGGGAAGGTCGGCCTGCTGGAGGATCTCGGCGAAGATCAGCGCCGTGAGCGGCGTCGTCTCGGCCGGCTTCAGCACGACGGTGTTGCCGGCCGCGAGGGCGGGCGCGAGCTTCCACGCGAGCATGAGCAGCGGGAAGTTCCAGGGGATGACCTGACCGGCCACGCCGAGCGCGCGAGGGTTCGCACCGAGACCGGCGTAGTCGAGCTTGTCGGCCCAACCCGCGTAGTAGAAGAACCAGGAGGCGACCAGCGGCACGTCGACGTCGCGGCTCTCCTTGATGGGCTTGCCGTTGTCGAGACTCTCCGCGACGGCGAGCTCGCGAGCGCGCTCCTGCACGAGGCGCGCGATGCGGAAGAGGTACTTGCCGCGGTCGCGTCCGCTCATGCGCGACCACGTCTTGTCGTAGGCGCGGCGTGCGGCGGCGACCGCACGGTCGATGTCCTCGTCCGTGGCCGAGGCGATCTCGGCGATGCGGGTCTCATCCGCGGGAGAGATCGTGGTGAAGCTCGCGCCGGAGCCGTCGACGAACTCGCCGTCGATGAACAGCCCGTAGCTGTCCTTGAGGTTCAGCACGGCCTTCGACTCCGGTGCCGGAGCGTATTCCAGGAATGACATATCTCGTCCTCAGTCGATCGTGACGTAGTCGGGGCCGGAGTAGTGGCCGGTGGTGAGCTTCTGCCTCTGCAGCAGCACGTCGTTGAGCAGGCTCGACGCACCGAAACGGAACAGGTGCGGCTGCAGCCACTCCTCCCCGACGGTCTCGGCGACGGTGACCAGGTACTTCACCGCGTCCTTCGAGGCGCGGATGCCGCCGGCCGGCTTGACGCCGATGCGCTGCCCTGTGCCGCGATACCAGTCGCGCACGGTCTCGAGCATGAGCAGCGTCGTCGGCAGAGTAGCGGCGGGCTGGACCTTGCCGGTCGACGTCTTGATGAAGTCGCCTCCGGCCAGGATGCCGAGCCACGAGGCCCGCTTGATGTTGTCGTAGGTGTTGAGCTCACCCGTCTCCAGGATGACCTTGAGCGATGCGTAGGAGCCGTCCGCGCGGCGGCAGGCTTCCTTGACCTGCGCGATCTGGTCGAAGACGAGACCGTAACGGCCGGCCAGGAATGCGCCGCGGTCGATGACCATGTCGATCTCGTCGGCTCCGGCGGCCACGGCCTCGGCGGTGTCGGCCAGCTTGATGGCGAGCGATGAACGCCCGCTCGGGAAGGCCGTGGCGACGGCGGCGACGGAGATCAGGCCGTCGTCGGGGTCGCCGTGCATCGCTCCGAGCGCGTCGACGGCGTCCGACACCATGTCTCCGTACACGCACACGGCGGCGACCTTCGGGGTGGTCTGGTCCGCGGCATCCGGGTTCTTGGCCTTCGCCACCAGCGACCGCACCTTGCCGGGCGTGTCAGCGCCTTCGAGCGTGGTGAGGTCGATCAGCCTGATGATCGTGTCGAGCGCCCACGCCTTCGAGGTCGTCTTGATCGACCGCGTTCCGAGTCCCGCTGCGCGCTGTTCGAGCCCGACGGCGTCGACGCCGGGGAGTCCGTGCAGGAAGCGGCGGAGCGTCGCGTCGTCGGGTTCTCCCCCGAGCACGTCCAGCGCCGATCTGCGGCTGAGTTCTTGGGTCGTCATCGTTCCTCCAACAATGCTCGTGCTGTGGTCTCGTCTGTCACCAGGACGCTGCACAGGCCGTTGGCCACGACCGTGCGCGCGATGTCGTGCTTGGCCTCGCCAGCGGTGACGAAGATGGCTCGCTCCGCCTCGCGCAGCCGTGCGAGGTCGACGCCGACCGTGCGCGAGTCGAGCTGCGGGTCGACGATGTTGCCGTCGGCGTCGATGTACCGTCCGAGCAGGTCGCCGACGGCGCCGCGGCGTGCGAGCTCCTCGACGTCGGATGCCGTCAGGTAGCCGTTCTCGACGTGCGCGGAGCTGGCGTCGCACGGACCGGCGGTGAAGAGGAACGCCTGCGCCTGCGCGGCTTCTTCGAGCACGGCCGCGACCGTGCGGTCGGACTCGATGGCTTGTTTGGTCTCGACGCGCTCGAGGATGGCGGGGCTGGGCAGCAGCGACACGTGCCCCGAGGCGCGCTGCGCGATCGTGACCGCGAGTCCGGCGGCGCCGCCGGAGCGACGATTGAGGCTCACTCCCCCGTTGAGCTGCACGACCGTGACTCCTGTCGCCCAGCCGTCCGGCAGCGCCTCGGCGACGGCGCGGAGAGTGCGACCCCAGCTGACGCCGAGCGTGCGGGGCACAGGGCGCATGGCGCTGAGGTAGTCGGCGGCGGCCTGGGCGACGCGTTCGAGTGTGCCGTCGTCTCCCTCGGGGGAAGGAACGACCACGGCCGCGGAGAGGCCGTACTGCTCGACGAGGTCGCGCTCGAGACCGAGGCGTCGGGCGCGCGGGTGGATGATCTCGATACGGACGATGCCGCGCTCGCGCGCCTGCGTGAGCAGGCGTCCGACCTTCCACCGGGAGAGCTTGAGGAGGGCGCCGATCTCGTCCTGCGTCTTGTCCTCGTCGTAGTACAGCTCGGCGACGCGGACCATGGTGAGTTCGTCTTCCACGGCATCCTCCTTCCCTGTCCAGGGTACGTCGGAATCACCGTTCGCGCATCCGCTTGCTCATATGAGCAGAAGTGCCGCATCGCTCCGCGCATCCGCCGGAACGACGAGAGGACGCCGGCCCGAAGGCCGACGTCCTCTCGTGGACGACCGAGGTCAGGCGCGCTTGCGCGAGCTGAGGACCTGGTCGACGATGCCGTACTCGTGAGCCTCGGCCGCCGACAGGATCTTGTCGCGGTCGATGTCACGGTTGACCTGCTCGACCGGCTTGCCGGTGTGGCGGGCCATGGTCTCCTCGAGCCAGGTGCGCATGCGGAGGATCTCCGCCGCCTGGATCTCGATGTCGGAGGCCTGTCCGTGCCCGGCCTCGCCCATGGCCGGCTGGTGCATGAGCACGCGGGCGTTGGGCAGAGCGAGCCGCTTGCCGGGGGCTCCGGCTGCGAGGAGCACGGATGCCGCGGACGCGGCCTGGCCGAGCACGACCGTCTGGATCTGCGGCGCGACGTACTGCATCGTGTCGTAGATCGCGGTCATGGCCGTGAACGAGCCACCGGGCGAGTTGATGTACATGGTGATGTCGCGCTCGGCGTCCTGGCTCTCGAGCACGAGCAGCTGCGCCATGACGTCGTCGGCCGACGCGTCGTCGACCTGCACGCCGAGGAAGATCACGCGGTCTTCGAACAGCTTGTTGTACGGGTCCTGACGCTTGAAGCCGTAGGCGGTGCGCTCCTCGAACTGCGGGAGCACGTAGCGGCTGGAGGGCAGGTCACCGGCGGAGCGGAAGGTGGGTGTGTACATGAAGATTCCTCTCGCTCTCTCAGTTGGCGTCCGTGCCGCCGCCGCCGACGACGTCGGTGGCGGACTCGCGGATGTGGTCGACGAAGCCGTACTCGAGGGCCTCGTCTGCGGTGAACCAGCGGTCGCGGTCACCGTCTTCGTTGATCTGCTCGACCGACTTGCCGGTCTGCGCGGCGGTGATCTCGGCCAGGCGGTTCTTCATCGAGACGATGAGCTGGGCCTGGGTCTGGATGTCGCTCGACGTGCCGCCGAAGCCGCCGTGCGGCTGGTGCAGCAGCACGCGGGCGTTCGGGGTGATGTAGCGCTTGCCCTTGGTGCCGGCGGTCAGCAGGAGCTGACCCATCGAGGCCGCCATCCCGATGCCGACCGTGACGATGTCGTTCGGCACGAACTGCATCGTGTCGTAGATCGCCATTCCCGCGGTGATGGAGCCGCCGGGCGAGTTGATGTAGAGGTAGATGTCCTTTTCCGAGTCCTCTGCAGCGAGAAGAAGGATCTTCGCGCAGATCTCGTTGGCGTTCTCGTCACGCACCTCTGATCCCAGCCAGATGATGCGGTCCTTCAACAGCCTGTCGAAGACGCTCGTCGCGAGGAGGGGTTCTGCAGCCATGTCAGCTCCTGATTCCGTGTTTCAGTGATTCGAATCTACCGGCGACAACACGGCGCCCAGGCCGTGTTCGCCGTCGGCATATCAGGTGTCGAGATCGGCGATCTCGTGGGCGTAGGCCGTCATCGACCGGTGGTAGCGCGGCAGGTGCGGCACCAGCGCGAGCAGCGCCACAGACAACCCCGTCGCGGGCTTCCCGGCACTGGCCAGGATGAGCGCATGCACCGTCGCGACCGCGTCTCGGTAGGGGCCGTCTGCCGACAGCTCCTCCTCGGCCGTGATGACCTCGAGCGCCTCGTCGTACTGGCCGAGATTGCGCAACGAACTCGCGAGCTGGATCACGCACTGCGGACGGTGCTCCTCGTCCAGCCCGAGCTCCAGGGCCCGCCGGTACAGCACGACCGCTTCCGCGGGGCGTCCGGCGGAGTCGCGCGCGCCGGCGCGTTCGAACTCCGCCCTGGCGTCATCGCTCCCCCGCTCCGCGGCGAGGGCGTCGATCCGGGCGATGGTGTCGTCGCCGACCTCCTCGCCGGACGCCTCGGCCCACACCTCGTCGATCCGCTCATCCCAGCTCGTCATGTCTTCTCTTCTCCTCGGAGGCTCGTCTGCTACGAGAAAGGGGCGGATGCCGCAGCATCCGCCCCTCTCGGGATCGTGATCGATCACTCGCCCTTGTCGGCAGCCTTCTTGGCCGGAGCCTTCTTGGCGGCGGGCTTCTTGGCCGGCTTCTCCTCGGCGTCGGCGTCGTCCTTCTTGGCGGCGGCCTTCTTCGCGGGAGCCTTCTTGGCCGGAGCCTTCTTGGCCGGCTTCTCCTCCGCCGGGGCCTCGGTCTCGGCCTCGTCAGCGGCCTCGTCGTCGGTCACGATGAAGTCGGACAGATCGACGGCCTTGCCGTTGGTGTCGACGACCTTCACCTTGCCGAGCGCGATCGCGAGGGCCTTGTTGCGTGCGACCTCGCCGACGAGGGCGGGGAGCTGGTTCGACGACTGCAACGCCTCGACGAACTCCTGCGGAGCCATGCCGTACTGTGCGGCGGACTGGATGAGGTACTGCGAGAGCTCCTCCTGCGAGACCTGCACGTCGGCCTGCTCGGCGATCGTGTCGAGCAGCACCTGCGTGCGGAACTGCTTCTCGCTCGCCTCGGTGACCTCGGCGCGGTGCACATCGTCCTCGAGACGACCCTCGCCCTCGAGGTGGTTGTGCACCTCGTCCTCGATGAGCTGCGGCGGGACCGGGATCTCGATCTGCTCGAGCAGGGTCTCGACGAGCTTGTCGCGGGCGGCGGAGCCCTGCGTGAAGACGCCCTGCTGCGAGACGCGCTCGGCGAGGCTCTCACGGAGTTCCGCGATCGTGTCGAACTCGCTGGCGATCTGCGCGAAGTCGTCGTCGGCCTCGGGGAGCTCGCGCTCCTTGACGGCCTTGACCGACACGGCGACCTCGGCCTCGGAGCCGGCGTGGTCGCCGCCGACGAGGGTCGAGCGGAACGTGGTGTCCTCACCGGCGGTCAGCGACTCGATCGCGTCGTCGATGCCCTCGAGCAGCTCGCCGGAGCCGACCTCGTACGAGACGCCCTCGGCGCGGTCGATCTCGGCGCCGTCGATCGTGGCGACCAGGTCGAGCTCGACGAAGTCGCCCTTCGCGGCCGGGCGGTCGACGGGGACGAGCGTGCCGAAGCGTGCGCGCATGTTCTCGAGCTCGGCGTCGAGCGCCGCGTCGTCCGCCTCGACGGCGTCGACGGTCAGCGTGATGCCCGCGTAGTCGGGGAGCTCGATGTCGGGGCGGACGTCCACCTCGATGTCGACGAGCAGATCGCCCGAGAAGTCCTTCTCGCTCGGCCACTCGATGATCTCGGCCGACGGACGGCCGACGACGCGGAGCTTGTGCTCGGTGGTCGCGTCGCGGAAGAAGCGGTCGAGGCCCTCGTTCACGGCGTGCTCGATGACGGCGCCGCGTCCGATGCGCTGATCGATGATCGGGGCGGGAACCTTGCCCTTGCGGAAGCCGGGGATCTGGACGTCCTGCGCGATGTGCTCGTAGGCGTGCGAGATGCTGGGCTTGAGGTCTTCGGGGGTGACCGTGATGCTGAGCTTGACCCGGGTCGGGGTCAGCTTCTCGACGGTGCTGTTCGCCATGCTGGTGTGTTCTCCTTGTGATTTCCGCGCTGAATCGCGGCTGCCAGGCTTTGTCGAGCCGTGTCGGGGCGACAGGAGTTGAACCTGCGACCTCCCGCTCCCAAAGCGGGCGCTCTACCAAACTGAGCTACGCCCCGGGGAATCCGCACGCAGATTCAGCCCCACCGAGTCTAACGGACGGGAGCACCCTCGACCGTCCGCTATGATCGAACAGTCGGTGCACGTCGCCGATCGGTCCCCGAGCAGTGCGACGGGTCCGGGGGTGTAGCTCAATGGTAGAGTCTCAGTCTTCCAAACTGATTGCGCGGGTTCGATTCCCGTCACCCCCTCGCTTCGAAGGCCTCCGCAGAGATGCGGAGGCCTTCTGCATTTTCTTCATGTCGATCGGTGTTTCTCTGGCAGAGTCGATGTACGCCGCATCCTTCTCCGGAGGTCCCACCGCATGACAGCCCCGCTCGGCACCCCTGTCTCCCCGTGGGGCGGTCACGAGCTCCCCGCGCACATCGTGGGGGCCTCGCCGACGCGGGCACCGCGGAAGCGTCGTCCTGGACTGTGGATCGGCCTGGCGGTCGGAGTCGTCGCGATCGGTGCGGTCGCGGCCCTGCAGACGACCGCGAACCTCGGCTATGACGACGCGGAGGCGAACTTCGAGTCCGCTCGCGACAGCGCTCAGGTCTCTGTCACGAACCTGCAGCAGTCCAGCGATGCGCTGACGGCCACCTCCGAGATCGCGAACCAGCTGCTCCAGAGCGACACCGGCGTCCTGACCGACCCCGTGGCGAAGGAGTCGCTCGGTGCGGCCGTCGCGGAGGCGGGCGATCTCGCCTCCGCCGCGTCGGACCACGCCACGGTCTCGCTCCCGGACGCCGAATCGAAGCCGACCTTCTTCTGGGAGCTCTTCGGCGAGGCCGACGAGCTCGACCAGGACGCCGACGACCTCGATCAGCTCGTCGCAGAGCTCGATGCCGAGGTCCCCGGGCTCGCCGACGCCGGCACGTCGGTGGAAGAGGCCGGACTCGGCTTCCTCGGATCGGCGGCGACAGCGGCGACCGCGTTCGAGGCCGCTCACGTCTCGGCGAAGAACCTCGACATCATCGCGCTGAGGGATGCGGCGTCCGACGTGTCCGCCACGGCGACTCTCGACGACCTCACGGTGCCCTCGTTCGTGGCACTGCAGGATGCCGCGGCGCAGGTCGTCGCCTCGGAGCAGGCCGAGCTCGCCGAGAAGGCAGGTCCGCTGCTGGGTGCCCGTCTCGAGATCGAGGCCTTCGCACGGTCGCTCGCACCCGGCGTCCTGCTGGAGTTCGACTGGAACCCCATCGTCAACAACGCCGGCGAGAACGGCAGCATGGGCGGTCTCACCACGTGGTGGTGGGACGAGCCGGATCGTGCCGTGATCGAGCTGTCGAACTCGGTCGCCGAGCAGTGGCCGGCGGATCGGAGCAAGGCGCTCGTCGCGCACGAGGTCGGCCACGCCATCAGCGTCAAGTGCGAGGACATGTACGACTCGTCGACCCAGGACAGCATCGAGAAGTGGGCGACCGCCTGGGCCATCGGCATGGGGTTCACCGACGATGCGAACGGCGTCTGGGCCTACGGCTACCCGCCGCAGTCGTACATCGACGCTTCCTACGCCTGCCGCTGAGCGAGACGCTCCCGCGGTACGACTGAGGCCGCCGCGATCGGATCGCGGCGGCCTCGGTGCCAGTCAGAAGGAGGTCACTGCCCCCGACGCTCACGCAGCTGCGCGAGGGCGTCCTCGAGGAGCTGGACGGCCTCCTCGTCGGTGCGACGCTCCTTCACGTAGGCGAGGTGCGTCTTGTAGGGCTCGGTCTTGGCGAGAGCAGGAGGGTTCGCCTTGTCTCGACCGGCCGGGAGTCCCGACTGCGGGTGGTCGATGATCTCGGGGATCTCCTCTTCGGGGAGACCTGCCGCGAAGTAGCGGACCGTCTCGTTGCCGAGACCGTCCCAGTACGACACGGCGATACGGTCGGCGTGGTAGCCGTGGTCCTGCTCGCCCATCGGTCCGGAACCCACGCGGGTGCCGCGGATCGCGTTGCCGCCGGTAGCCATCAGATCACCTCGAACTTCGTGATGAGTCCGAGCGCGACGATCGCCACGAACCACGCGAGAGCGAGGATCACGGTGAAGCGGTTGAGGTTGCGCTCGGCGAGGCCGGAGGATCCGACCGCCGTCGACATGCCGCCGCCGAACATGTCGGACAGGCCGCCGCCGCGCCCCTTGTGGAGCAGGATGAGGAGGGTCAGCAGGACGCTGGTGATACCCAGCACGACCTGCAGGACGAACTCGAGAATTTCCACGAGGAAGAGCCTTTCGCTGGGGCAGGACTGCCCCCGTAACGGTCAAGTATACGGTGCGGCGAGACCGGAGCCCCGCCGCACTCGCTCATACTCCGACGTGCTTCTCGAAGCGGATGATGGCAGCGAACTCGTCGACGACGAGGCTCGCGCCTCCGACGAGGGCGCCGTCGACATCGGGCTCACGCATGAAGCTCGCGATGTTCGCCGCCTTCACGGATCCGCCGTAGAGGATGCGCGTGCGCGCCGCCGCGTCGTCGCCGAGCACGCTCGCGATGACGCCGCGCAGGGCCGCGCAGACGTCCTGCGCCTGCTGTGGCGTGGCTGCCTGACCGGAGCCGATGGCCCATACGGGCTCGTAGGCCACGACGATGTCGGCGTCCTTCGAGAGCCCCTGCAGGGCCTTCTCCAGCTGGCCGGCCGGAACCGCGCTCGCGCCGAACTTCTCGAGGTCCTCCGAGGTCTCGCCCACGCAGATGACCGGCACGAGGCCGTGCTTCAGCGCCGCCGTGGTCTTCGCCGCCACGACCTCGTCGGACTCGGCGTGGTACTCGCGGCGCTCCGAGTGGCCGATGATGACGTACTTCGCGTCGAGCTTCGACAGGAACCCGCCCGACACCTCGCCGGTGTAGGCACCGGAGTCGTGCGCGGACAGGTCCTGGGCTCCCAGCGCGAACGGGATCTTGTCCGCGTCGATGAGCGTCTGCACGCTGCGGATGTCGGTGAAGGGCGGGAACACCGCGACCTCGACCGAGCCGTCCTCGTGCTTCGCGTCCTTCAGCGTCCAGTGCAGCTTCTGCACGAACGCGACCGCCTGCAGGTGGTCGAGGTTCATCTTCCAGTTGCCCGCGATCAGCGGGGTACGGCTGTTCACTGCCATCCGAGCACCTCCAGGCCGGGTAGTTTCTTGCCCTCGAGGAACTCGAGGCTGGCGCCGCCGCCCGTCGAGATGTGACCGAAACGGTCGTCGGCGAAGCCGAGCTGACGCACGGCGGCAGCCGAGTCGCCACCGCCGACGACGCTGAGGCCGTCGACCTCGGTGAGCGCCTGCGCGACGGCCTTGGTGCCCGCGGCGAACGCCGGGAACTCGAACACGCCCATCGGGCCGTTCCAGAACACGGTCTTCGAGCTGCGGATGACCTCGGCGAAGCGCGCCGCCGTCTCCGGTCCGATGTCGAGGCCGATGCCCGAGGCACCGAACGCGGTGTCCTCGATCGCGTCGGCCGCGGCGACCTCGTGGTCGGCGTCGGCCGAGAACGCGGACGCCACGACGACGTCCGTCGGGAGGACGAGCTCGACACCCCGCTTCGCCGCCTCGGCGATGTAGCCGCGGACGGTCTCGAGCTGGTCCTCTTCCAGGAGGCTGGATGCCACGGCGTGGCCCTGCGCCTTCAGGAAGGTGAACAGCATCCCGCCGCCGACGAGGATGCGGTCGACGCGCGGGAGGAGGTGCGAGATCACACCGAGCTTGTCGCTGACCTTCGAGCCGCCGAGCACGACCGCGTACGGGCGCTCGGGGTTCTCGGTGAGGCGGTCGAGCACGTCGAGCTCGGCGGCGATGAGCAGACCGGCCGCGGAGGGGATCCGCTCGGCGAGGTCGTAGACGCTCGCCTGCTTGCGGTGCACCACGCCGAAGCCGTCGGAGACGAGCACGTCACCGAGTTCGGCGAGCTGCGCGGCGAACGCGCCTCGTTCCTCGTCGTCCTTCGAGGTCTCCCCCGGGTTGAACCGCAGGTTCTCGATGACGACGACGCCGCCGTCCTCCAGCGAGGAGACGGCCTCGTGTGCCGACTCCCCCACCGTGTCACGGGCGAACGCGACCGGCTTGCCGAGCAGCTCGGACAGTCGCTGCGCAACCGGCTCGAGGCTGTACTGCGGGTCGGGTGCGCCATCGGGACGACCGAGGTGCGAGCACACGACGACGCGGGCGCCCGCGTTGATGAGGGCGTTGAGGGTCGGCAGCGAGGCGCGTACACGGCCATCGTCCGTTATGACCCCGTCCCGCAGGGGGACGTTGAGATCACAACGGACGATGACGCGCTTGCCCTCGAGCGAACCCAGTGAATCCAGGGTGCGCAGAGTCATGGGAGGTGTCTCAGAGACGCTCGGCCACGTACTCGGTGAGGTCGACGAGACGGTTGGAGTAGCCCCACTCGTTGTCGTACCAGCTGGAGACCTTCACGAGGTTGCCGCTGACGTTGGTCAGCGTCGAGTCGAAGATCGACGAGTGCGGGTTGTGAACGATGTCGCTCGAGACGATCTGGTCGGCGTTGTACTGCAGGTAGCCGGCCAGGCGGCCGTCGGCCGCAGCCTTCTTGTAGGCCTCGTTGACCTCTTCGACCGTGAGGTTCTCGCGGTCCGTGATGAGGGTGAGGTCGACGATCGATCCGGTGGGGACCGGCACGCGGTACGACGAGCCGCTGAGCTTGCCGTTGAGCTCCGGAAGGACCTCGCCGATCGCCTTCGCCGCACCGGTCGACGCCGGGGTGATGTTGATGGCGGCGGCGCGGGCGCGACGGAGGTCGCTGTGCGGGCCGTCCTGCAGGTTCTGGTCGGCCGTGTAGGCGTGGGCCGTCATCATGAAGCCGCGGTCGATGCCGAACTCGTCGTTGAACACCTTCGCGAGCGGGGCGAGGCAGTTCGTGGTGCACGACGCGTTCGAGATGATGTGGTGCGCGGCGGGGTCGTAGGTGTCCTCGTTCACGCCCATGACGAACGTCGCGTCGACGCCCGACCCGGGAGCGGAGATGAGCACCTTCTTGGCGCCGGCGTCGATGTGCTTCTTGGCGGCCTCGGCCTTGGTGAAGAAGCCGGTCGACTCGATGACGATGTCGACGCCCAGCTCGCCCCACGGGAGGTTTGCGGGGTCGCGCTCGGCGAACGCCTTGATGGCCTTGCCGTTGACGGTGATGCTGTCGTCGTCGTAGCTGATCTCGGCGTCGAGGACGCCGCCGACCGAGTCGTACTTCAGCAGGTGCGCCAGGGTCTTGTTGTCGGTGAGGTCGTTGACCGCGACGATCTCGAGGTCAGCGCCCTGCGCGAGAGCCGCGCGGAAGTAGTTGCGTCCGATACGGCCGAAGCCGTTGATACCGATCTTGACAGACACTCAGGTCTCCCTGTTTCTCGTGCGCTGTGCGCAGCAATCGTGCATGCGCGATGCGCGGGGGTTTTTGGCTGAGATGGCGTCCCGACGAGACCAGGCCCGTCGGGACGCGACCCGATTACGACAGTACCAGCAGGCCGTTCGTCTTCTCGCGGGCGACCTCGAGGCGCTGGGCGACGTTCTCCCAGTTGGCGATGTTCCACGCGGCCTTGACGTAGTCGGCCTTCACGTTGAGGTAGTCGAGGTAGAAGGCGTGCTCCCACATGTCGAGCTGGAACAGCGGGATCGTGCCCTGCGCGGTGTTCGCCTGCTGGTCGAACAGCTGCTGGATGATGAGACGCTGGCCGATGGAGTCCCAGCTGAGCACGGCCCAGCCGGAGCCCTGGATGCCGGTGGCAGCAGCGGTGAAGTGGGCCTGGAACTTCTCGAACGAGCCGAAGTACTCGTCGATGGCGGCCTTCAGCTCGCCCTCGGGCTGGCCGCCGCCGTTCGGCGACAGGTTCGTCCAGAAGATGGAGTGGTTGACGTGACCACCGAGGTTGAACGCGAGGTCCTTCTCGAGCTTGTTCACGTTTGCGAGGTTGCCGCTCTCGCGCGCCTCGGCGAGCTGCTCGAGCGCGGTGTTCGCGCCGGCGACGTAGGTGGCGTGGTGCTTGTCGTGGTGCAGCTCCATGATCTTGCCGCTGATGTGCGGCTCGAGGGCTGCGAAGTCGTAGGGAAGGTCGGGGAGCGTGTAGGTCGCCATGTCGCTTTCATCCAATCCGCGCCGCGCCGCGGCGCTTGCCGATCCTCCGCGCTGCCGAATGCGGTGCGGAGCAGACGTAACTCATCCTAGTGAGGACAACACATCGTCACCCCTGATCCTTCCGCCGTATGACGAAGAGAGGCGACCCCTTGACAGGGATCGCCTCTCTTCTCTTCAGCTCGGGTCAGACGTCGAGTCCGGCGGGCACCGCTGCCTCGGTCCCGGGGATTCCCTCCTGCTGGGCGCGCTTGTCCGCCATCGCGAGGAGGCGACGGATGCGGCCGGCGACGGCGTCCTTCGTCATGGGCGGGTCGGCATGGTGACCGAGCTCGTCGAGGCTCGCATCGCGGTGCGCGAGGCGCAGCTCGCCGGCCACCCGCAGGTGGTCGGGCACCTCGTCGGCGAGGATCTCAAGCGCTCGCTCGACACGGGCGCACGCGGCGACGGCGGCCTGCGCGGAGCGGCGCAGATTCGCGTCGTCGAAGTTCACGAGACGGTTGACGCCGGCGCGGACCTCGCGACGCTGACGCATCTCCTCCCACGCGACGGCGGTCTTCTGGGCGCCCATCTCGGCCAGGATCGTGCGGATGGCCTCGCCCTCACGGACGACGACGCGGGGCATGCCGCGGACCTCGCGCGCCTTGGCGGCGACGCCGAGGCGGTGCGCGGCGCCGACGAGGGCCATCGCTGCCTCGGACGACGGGCAGGCGATCTCGAGCATGGCGGAGCGGCCGGGCTCGCTGAGGGTTCCCGCGGCGAGGAAGGCGCCGCGCCACAGGCCGGCGACCTCGGCACGCGACCCGGTGGTGAGACGGTTGGGCAGTCCACGGACCGGACGCCGGCGCTGGTCGAGCAGCCCGGTCTGACGAGCGAGGGTCTCCCCCGCGGCGATCACGCGCACGGCCCAGCGGGCACCGTCGTTCGCGGTGCTCGACTGGACCTGGGCGATCTCGGGACGGACCCCGTAGATCTCCGCGAGGTCGCGCGCGACGCGCTGCGCCAGCACCTCGGCATCCACCTCCGCCTCGACGGCGACCCGTCCGGCGATCGAATGCAGCCCGCCCGCGAACCGCAGGATCGATGTGACCTCCGCGACACGCACCGTCGGAGGTGCATTGCGGATGCTGACCAGCTCAGCCTTGACGTCGGTGGTTAGTGCCACGACACTCCTCTACGCTCACGCGCCGGATCGCGACGCAAACCTCCAGCCTACTCCGGCGGAGGCCTCTGCTATTCCCTGCCGAGGTCGCGATGACGCACGTTGACGGCCACGCCCGGCACCGCGGCGAGCCGACGGGCCAGCTCCTCGACCATCGCGACCGAGCGGTGCTTGCCGCCCGTGCAGCCGATCGCCACGGTCGAGTGGCTCTTGTTCTCGCGCTGGTAGCCCTCGAGCACCGGGGTCAGCGCGGACGTGTACGCGTCGAGGAACTCGGCGGCTCCCTCGCGCGACAGCACGAAGTCCCTGACCTCCTCGTCCTTGCCCGTCAGTCCGCGCAGCTCCTCGTTCCAGAACGGGTTCGGGAGGAAGCGCATGTCGGCGACGAGGTCGACGTCGGTCGGGAGACCGTACTTGAAGCCGAAGCTCATGAGCGTCACGCGGTGTCGCGGCGCCCCCTCTTCGGCGAACAGCTCGGACACGTGCGTGGCGAGCTGGTGGATGTTGAGCGCCGACGTGTCGATCACGATGTCGGCGGCTTCGCGGATCGGGGCGAGGCGCGACCGTTCGACGCGGATGCCGTCGAGCAGCGTCCCGTCCTCCTGGAGCGGGTGCGGACGCCGCACCGACTCGAATCGCCGCACGAGAACGTCGTCGGAGGCGTCGAGGAACAGCACGCGAACGGAGCCGCGCGAACGCAGCGCCCTGGCGACGCCGGGGAAGTCGTCGAAGAGGTTGCGACCACGCACGTCGACCACGGCCGCGACCTTGGGAAGCGCGTTGCCGCCCATGTCGGTGAGGTCGAGCAGCGGCCGCAGGATCTGCGGCGGCAGGTTGTCGACCACGTACCAGCCCAGGTCCTCCAGAGCGTTGGCGACGGTCGTCCGACCGGCGCCAGACATGCCCGTGACGATGAGGAACTCGCCCTTGTCCCCGTCAGTCATCTCTACCCCTTCTCCCCGCCGCTTCCAGCCTAGCGAGAACGGGACTACCGGGTGGCGAGATGCGTGTGGATGTTCTGGGCCAGGACGGGACCGATGCCCTGCACCTGCTCGATCTCGCCCGGAGCTGCGGCGCGGAGCGCGGTGACCGAACCGAAATGCTTGAGCAGGACCTTGATGCGCGAGGCCCCGAGCCCCGGCACCTCGGCGAGGACGGTCGTGATGTCGTTCTTGCGACGCTTGCGCTGATGCGTGATCGCGAAGCGGTGCGCCTCGTCGCGCAGCCTTTGCAGCAGGTACAGAGCCTCGCTGGTGCGAGGGAGGATCACGGGGAAGTCGTCGCCGGGCAGCCAGATCTCCTCGAGCCGCTTGGCGATGCCGCAGACGGCGATCTCGGTGTGACCCGAGTCGCGCAGGGCGCGCGCCGCGGCCTCGACCTGCGGCTGGCCGCCGTCGACGAGCAGGAGCTGCGGCGGGTAGGCGAATCGCGGCCGTCGCTTCACCGTGGCCTCGCCGACGTCCTCCCCCACGATCTCGTCGGTCGTCGGATCGATGACCTCGGTCTCGTCGGGCTTGTCGAGGTAGGCGAGGCGGCGGGTGAGCACCTGGTACATGGAGTCGGTGTCGTCGGTCGTCTCCGCGATGTTGAACGACCGGTACTGGTCTTTCCGCGGCAGACCGTCTTCGAACACCACCATCGAGGCGACGACGTTGGTGCCGCCGAGGTGCGAGATGTCGAAGCACTCGATCCGGAGCGGTGCCTCGGACATCCCGAGGGCCTCTTGCAGATCGGTCAGCGCCTGGGTGCGGGCGACGTAGTCGCTCGTACGACGGGTCTTGTGCCTGATGAGCGCCTGCTGCGCATTGATCGTCGCGGTGCGCATCAGGTCGGCTCGCTGTCCGCGCTGGGCGACGGCGATCTCGACCTTCCTCCCCCGTCGCTCGCGGAGCCACTCCTCGAGTTCGGCGGCGTCGTCGGGCAGTGTCGGCACGAGGATCCGTCGCGGCACGTCCTGCGCATCGCCGTAGGCGCGCTGCAGCACCTGGTCGACGAGGTCGGCCGAGGAGATGTCGATCTCCTTCTCGATCGTCAGCGCCCGCACACCGCGCACGCGCCCGCCGCGGATGACGAAATGCTGCACCGCTGCGGCGAGCTCGTCTTCCGCGATGCCGAAGAGATCGGCGTCTTCGTCGGCGGCGAGCACGAGCGCGCTCTTGCCCAGGACCGCTTCGATGGCCGACAGCTTGTCGCGGAACTTCGCGGCTGCCTCGTAGTCCATCGCGGCCGACGCCGCCAGCATCCGCTTGCGCAGATCACGGGTGAACCGCTCGTCACCACCGGCCATGAAGGCGACGAAATCGTCGACCATCGCCCGGTGCTCCTCGATCGTGACCGTCATCGAGCAGGGCCCGCCGCACTTGCCGATCTGCCCGGGGAAGCACGGCCGCCCCGTCTGCATGGCGCGCTTGTAGCTCGCGTCACTGCAGGTCCTGATCGGGAACGCCTTGATCATCAGGTCGATGGTCTCGTGCACCGCCCAGACCTTCGGGTACGGGCCGAAGTACCGTGCGCCGGGGATCTTGCGGTTTCGCGTCACGATCACCCGCGGGGCCTCGTCGCCGAGCGTCACCGCCATGAACGGGTAGGACTTGTCGTCGCGGTAGCGCACGTTGAAAGGTGGATCGAACTCCTTGATCCACATGTACTCGAGCTGCAGCGAGTCGACATCGGTCGGGACCACGGTCCACTCGACGGAGGCCGCCGTCGTGACCATCCGTCGAGTGCGCTCGTGCAGAGTGCGCAGCGGAGCGAAGTAGTTCGACAGCCGCTGGCGCAGGTTCTTCGCCTTGCCCACGTACAGCACACGCCCATCGGCGTCGCGGAAGCGGTACACGCCGGGATCGGTGGGGATCTCACCGCTCCTCGGCTTGTACGGGAGGACGTCGGCCATCAGCTGGCCTTCCGCGCAGAGCGCCCCTCATCCAGGATCTCGGCGAGGAACTGTCCGGTGTGGCTCTCCGCGACCCGGGCGATCTGCTCGGGGGTGCCGGTCGCGAGGATCTCTCCACCGCCTGAACCGCCTTCCGGCCCGAGATCGATCACCCAGTCGGCCGACTTGATCACATCGAGATTGTGCTCGATCACGATCACGGTGTTGCCCTTGTCGACGAGTCCGTTCAGCACCTCCAGGAGCTTCCGGACGTCTTCGAAGTGCAGACCGGTGGTCGGCTCGTCGAGCACGTAGATGCTGCGGCCGTTGCTGCGGCGCTGGAGCTCCGTGGCGAGCTTCACGCGCTGCGCCTCGCCGCCGGAGAGCGTCGTGGCCGACTGACCGAGCCGGACGTATCCGAGACCGACGTCGACGAGCGTCTTCATGTAGCGGTGGATCGCCTGGATCGGCTCGAAGAACTCGGCCGCCTCCGCGATCGGCATCTCAAGGACCTCGGCGATGTTCTTGCCCTTGTAGTGCACCGCCAGGGTGTCGCGGTTGTACCGCTTGCCGTGGCACACCTCGCAGTCCACGTACACGTCGGGCAGGAAGTTCATCTCGATCTTGATGGTGCCGTCGCCCGAGCACGCCTCGCAGCGCCCGCCCTTGACGTTGAAGCTGAAACGGCCGGGCTGGTATCCCCGCACCTTCGCCTCGGGCGTCTCGCTGAACAGCGACCGGATCCGGTCGAAGACTCCGGTGTAGGTGGCGGGGTTCGATCGCGGGGTGCGACCGATCGGCGCCTGGTCGACGTGCACGACCTTGTCGAGGTTGTCGAGTCCGGAGACCCGCGTGTGCTTGCCCGGAACCGTCCTCGCGCCGTTGAGCCGCGAGGCGAGCACCTGGTAGAGGATGTCGTTCACGAGAGACGACTTGCCAGAGCCGCTCACGCCGGTGACGGCGGTGAGCACCCCGAGCGGGAAGTCCACGCTCACGTTCTTGAGGTTGTTCTCCCGCGCCCCGACGACGCTCACCTTGCGCTTCTTGTCGATCTTGCGGCGCTTCGTCGGCGTCGGGATCTCGCGGGCACCCGACAGGTACTCGCCCGTCATCGAGTCCGACTCGTTCAGCAGCGCCGAATACGGACCCGAGTGCACGACCGCGCCGCCGTTCACACCGGCACCGGGGCCGATGTCGACGACCCAGTCGGCGGCCTCGATCGTCTCTTCGTCGTGCTCGACCACGATGAGGGTGTTCCCGAGGTCGCGGAGCTTGAGGAGTGTGTTGATGAGCCGGCGGTTGTCGCGCTGGTGCAGACCGATCGACGGCTCGTCGAGCACGTACAGCACTCCGGTGAGGCCGGAGCCGATCTGCGTGGCGAGCCGGATGCGCTGCGCCTCACCGCCCGAGAGCGACCCTGCCGAACGGCTGAGGTTCAGGTACGACAGGCCCACCTGCAGCAGGAAGTCGAGACGCAGACGGATCTCACGGAGCACCTGCGCAGCGATCTTCGCCTCGCGGTCGGTGAGGGTGAGGGTCTCCATGAAGGCGCGGGCGTCGGCGAGGCTCAGGTGCGAGACCTCGGCGATCGAGTGCCCGTGCACCTGCACCGCGAGCACCTCGGGCTTGAGACGGTCGCCGTTGCAGACAGGACACGGGACCTCGCGGAGGTACTCCCCCCAGCGGGCTCGCTGCGTGTCGGACTCGGCCTGGGCGTACTGCCGCTCGATGTACGGCACGACGCCCTCGAACCCCGAGGCGTAGCGCATCTCACGGCCGTAGCGGTTCTTCCACTTGACGGTCACCTTGTAGTTGTCGCCGCGGAGGATCGCATCCTGCACGTCGACCCTGAGATCCTGCCACGGGGTGTCGAGCGAGAAGTTGAGGTCGGCGGCGAGCCCCTCGAGCAGGCGTTCGTAGTACTGGAACAGTCCCTTGCCCTGGGTGGTCCAGGGGATGATCGCGCCCTCGCGGATCGAGAGCTCCTCGTCACCGAGCATGAGGTCGACGTCCACCGACATGCGCGTGCCGAGACCCGAGCAGGCCGGGCAGGCGCCGAACGGGGCATTGAACGAGAACGTGCGGGGCTCGATCTCGGTGAGGCTGAGGGGGTGCCCGTTGGGGCACGCGAGCTTCTCGGAGAACGACTGCCACGCGGCGTCGCCCTCCTCGTCGACGTAGTTGACCTGCACGACGCCGCCGGCGAGACCGAGGGCGGTCTCGACCGAGTCGGTCACGCGGCCCAGGATGTCGTCGGAGGCCACGAGGCGGTCGACCACCACCGCGATGTCGTGCTTGTAGCTCTTCTTCAGCGTCGGCGGCTCCGCCAGCTGGATGAGGTCGCCGTCGACGATCGCTCGTGAATATCCTTTGGCGCCGAGCTCGCGGAACAGGTCGACGAACTCGCCCTTCTTCTGCGAGACGATCGGCGCGACGATCTGGTAGCGCGTGCGCTCGGGAAGCGTCATGAGCTGATCGGCGATCTGCTGCACGGTCTGGCGCTGGATCCGCTCGCCGCACTCGGGGCAGTGCGGGATGCCGATGCGCGCCCACAGCAGTCGCATGTAGTCGTAGATCTCGGTGATCGTGCCGACGGTCGATCGCGGATTGCGGTTCGTCGACTTCTGGTCGATCGAGACGGCCGGGCTGAGCCCCTCGATGAAATCGACGTCCGGACGGTCGACCTGACCGAGGAACTGGCGCGCGTACGCGCTCAGCGATTCGACGTAGCGACGCTGCCCTTCGGCGAAGATCGTGTCGAACGCGAGACTCGACTTGCCCGACCCGGACAGGCCGGTGAACACGACGAGCGAATCACGCGGGATGTCGATGTCGACGTTCTTCAGATTGTGGACGCGGGCACCGCGAACACTGAGTTTTCCTGGGGATGCGACGGGGACGATTGGCACTGGTCAAGTCTACGAGGGGCCACGGACATTGGCTCCGCCGAGGGGCTCTGCGGGGCTGGGAAGCGCCCGAGACGCGGCGTCCGCCCGCCTCAGAGCCGTCAGCGCCACAGCCAGTCCCACGGTGAGCGAGCCGGCAGCCGCGGGGGCGAGCCAGCTCGCGGTCGCCCACCCCGATGCGCCGACGAGCAGCGGCACTCCGAACGCGACGGGCTGGGCGATCAGCTGCACGACCGCGAACCGCAGGGCGCTCGGGCCGAGCACGAGCAGCGAGACCCGCGAGCGGGCCGGGATCACCAGCGCGAGCGACGCGACGACGTGGATCGCGTGCACGAGCAGCACCGCGAGGGCCGTGCGCGTGGCCGACGGCTCTGTGACCAGCAGCCCGAACGGGAGGCAGGCCGCGGCCGCCCAGGCCGCGAGCGACGCCGGGACGAAGACCGCCGCGACTGCGACGGCGATCGCGATCCCCTGCCAGAGCGCGTACGGCATAAGCAGAAGCACCCCCGCGGCGACGAGGGCGACGACGAGGAGCCGGAGCACGATGCCGGGCACCGCCGCCGGAACGCGGAGCGTCTGCGAGCGCGCGGTCATCGTCGCCCCGCCCTCTCCCGTCGTTGCCTCATCGCCGCGAGACGCATTCCCACCTCGCGGTCGGACGACGACCAGGCCACGACCTCGATGCCCGCGTGCCGCAGGTCGGCCAGCACCTCTGTGCGCTCGGCGAGCAGGGTCCGCATCGCCACGCGATGCTCGACGGTGAGACGCGCCGTGTCGAGCTCGGGAAGCACGTCCACCGCCACCACTGCATGCCCGGCGGCGCGCCAGCGTGTCGCCTGCACGGCGGCGATCCCGTCGGAGAACGTGGAGAGCACGAAGACGATCGACCCGTTCGGCACGACCGGCGTCCGTCGCAGGTGGGCGTCCTCTCCGCCGACCCCGGTCGCCGCCACGACACCGCGCAGGCGTGCGAGGTGACGCGAGCCACCGCCCGAGCGCAGGCTCCGGCCGCCGGGGGCGAGCGCGTGGAACGCGACC
Source organism: Microbacterium sp. LS_15 (assembly GCF_041954735.1). Taxonomy (NCBI): domain Bacteria; kingdom Bacillati; phylum Actinomycetota; class Actinomycetes; order Micrococcales; family Microbacteriaceae; genus Microbacterium; species Microbacterium sp. LS_15. The sequence goes on from NZ_JAVAYD010000001.1 coordinate 709,755, forward strand.
CGATCACCCGATCCGATCGCCGCCGCGGCGATCGAGAGCGCCGCCTCGCGCCCGAGGTCGAGCGAGGTCACGCCGGAGCGATCAGGGTCGGATCGCCCCCAGCTCGCCACCACCGTGCCGAGGTCGTCTGCCGTGTCGAGGGCGATCACGACCGAGGAGTCGCTGAGCGAGTCGTACCGGCGGACCAGCAGATCGCCCGGCCTGCGCGCCGCACGGGCCGTGGCGCGCCAGTCGATGCGCCGCAGCTGATCCCCCGGCGCGAACGGGTGGATGTCGCGGAAGTCGCCGCCGTCGCCCGGACGCGACCCCTCATGCGTGCCGTGGACGCCTCGCAGACGCGGGCCGGTGGGCACGACAGCCGGCTCACGGATCTCCGGCGGCGTCCGCCAGTCGAGCGCGACCCGCTCGCTCACGTCCGACAGCCACGCGCCGTCCATCGTCACTGCGCGAGCCGTGACGGCGAGGAGCTCGACCGGGCCGGAATGCCGCAGCACGGCGGTCGACCGGGCGACCGCACTCCCCCGACGGACCTCGGCGAGCGCGGAACGACGTCCGTCCTGATCGATCGCGAGCTGCATCCAGTCGGCCCGCGTGTCCACGTCGATCGAGCCCTGCGCAGCCGCCATCGCCCCGCGCTTCCGCGATGCCGCGCGCAGGGCGATGAGGGCCATGCCGTCGGTCGGTCGGCGAAGCAGCATCCAGGTCGCCCCGAGGGCGAGAGGGAGGCCGGTCGCGATCACATCGGGGCGCGAGAGCGCGAGACCGACCGCCGCCAGCAGGACGCCCCCCGCCACGGCGATCGTGAGCACGGGACCTCGTCGCCACCGCAGCGGCATCCGCAGGCCAGCGCGGGCGTCGTCGCTCATCGGGCGGCTACCGTCGGGGGCACCGGCGTCTGGGCGACGGCCGTCTCGACGACCGCCGCAGGGTCGGCGCCCTGTGCCCATGCCTGCGGCGTCAGGGTGAGCCGGTGCGCGAGCACGGGCACCGCGATGCGCTTGATGTCGTCCGGTCGGACGTAGCCGCGCCCGTCGAGGGCGGCGAGCGCACGGCCGAGCAGGACGAGCGCCTGCGATCCGCGCGGCGAGGCGCCGACCGCGACGTTGGCCGCTCGCCTTGTCGCGCGCGTCAGCTCGACGCAGTACGCGACGACATCAGGGTCGACGTGAATGCGCTCGACGGCAGCCTGGATGCCGCGCAGACGCGCCGCGTCGATCACCGGGGCGACGGGGGCGTCGGCGGTCTGTCGACGCATCCGCTCGAGCACGATCCGCGACTCGTCCTCGGCCGCGGGGTACCCGACCGAGAGCCTCACCATGAATCGGTCGAGCTGCGCCTCGGGCAGCGCGTAAGTGCCCTCGTACTCGATGGGGTTCGAGGTCGCGATGACGTGGAACGGCGAAGGCAGCGCGAAGCGGTTCCCCTCCACGGTCACCTGCGCCTCGGCCATCGCCTCGAGCATGGCCGACTGCGTCTTCGGCGTCGTCCGGTTGATCTCGTCGGCGAGCAGCAGGCCCGTGAACAGCGGGCCAGGGCGGAACTCGAATCCACCCGTCGCAGGCACGTACACGTACGACCCCGTGACGTCCCCGGGGAGCATGTCGGGCGTGCACTGCAGCCGCCGGAACTCGAGCCCGAGCGCCGAGGCGAGGCTGCGCGCCGCCAGCGTCTTGCCGAGGCCGGGGACGTCTTCGAACAGCACATGCCCGCCGGCGAGAATCGTGGCCAGTGCGATGGTCAGCGGTTCGTCCATCCCCACGACGGCGGTGCGGACGCCGTCGAGGATGCGCCGTCCGGCCTCGGCGATGGTGGCGGTGTCGTCTGTCATCGGTTCGTCTCCTGAGGTCGAGGGGGAAGGTGATCCAGCGCGTCGAGCACGCGTTCGATGTCGGTGCGCCGCACTTCACGACGCACGAGGAGAGTGCGCACGTCCTCGCCGACCAGCAGGTCGATGCGCTCGTGATGGTCGGGGTCGTCGGGGTCGAGGTCCCACCGGGCGAGGCGTCGGCGGAGGACTCGGTCGATCCGTCTCACGACGGCATGGCCGGCGATCCCCGTCCGGGAGTTGATCGACCAGGCGAGGCGCGCGACCTCCGAGCCGCGCACGCGCTGCGACGGCGGCGGGGGCGGCCACGAGGCGCTCTCGTCCGTGAACGCCTGCCGCGTCACCGTGATCAGGACCACGACGATCAGCGCCCAGGAGAGCGCGAAGTCGAAGGGCACACCGAACATCGACAGCAGCAGCGGCACCGACACCGCGAGCAGGGCTGCGAGCCCGATGACGACAGCCCGCTTCTTCACCGCCACCCCTCCTCGATCGCCCGCAGGCAGCGGATCGCGGTACGCCGGTCCGCTTCATCCGCCACGCGACCCCCGAAGCGGACGTCCTCGAAGAGGCGCAGCAGCGTCGCGACCTCGCCCGACGTCGATGGACGATGCGCGAGGATCCGCACCGTGAACTCGGCGGCCGTCTCGCTGCGTGCTCGCACGACTCCCGCGTCGGCCGCGGTCTCTTCGAGCCCCTGCCAGGCCGCGATGATGCTGTCGCCCGGCTCGGCTCCGTCACCGATCGCCCGCAGCGCCTGCGCGACACCGCGGCGCACGACCTCTGCCTCGGGCTCCGACGACGGCGCCTCGGTCTCCGCACCACCCACGGAGACCTCAGCGGCGACGCGGCGTGCGAGGGGCCGGTCACGCCACAGTCCGCGCAGCGTACGGACCAGAAGACGGATGCCGAAGAACAGCATCAGCAGGGTCGCGGCCCCGATGATCACCGCCACCACGATCGCGATGGCCGTGAGAACCGGCGAGTCCTCCTGCGGTGGGATCTCTGGCAGGGGTCCCTGCGTCATCTCGGGCTGCGGCTCGGGTGTGACGGTGACGGCGGGGCCCGACTCCTGCGCAGGCGCGAAGACCGGATACCCCTGCAGCGCGGAGGCGAACATCAGCAGCGCGAAGAAGCCGGTGATCGAGACGAGTCCGAGCAGGACACGGCCGAGCGGACGGCGCTGTCGCGTGGCCTCAGCCTCTTCTCGGACGGCGCGCGACATGCCTCCACCCTAGAGTGGAGGCACCGGTGGGGCGGGATGCCGAGAGGAATGTCCGGTGCGGGTCAGGCGTCGACCCGGCGCCCGGCGAACGGCGTGAGGCCGTCGCGCAGATCGGCGATCCCCGCGGCATCCATCCCGACCGCCTCCATCACCTGGCGCGGCACATCGAGGGCGCGCTCGCGGAGCGCCCTCCCCGCGTCCGTCAGCGTGATGTCGAGGCGACGCTCGTCCTCCGCACTCCGGAGGCGCGCGATGAGACCGTCTGCCTCGAGACGCTTCACGAGCGGCGATGCACTCGCGGGCTCGAGTGCGAGGTCCGACGCAAGGTCGTTCAGCGACCGTGGAGCGCGCTCCCACAGCGCGAGCATCACGAGGTACTGCGGGTGGGTGAGACCGAGCGGTTCGAGGATCGGTCGATAGATCGCGACGACGTTGCGCGCCGCCGTGACGAGGGCGAAGCACAGCTGGTTCTCGAGTCGCAGGAGGTCGTCGGAGGTCGCCATGCCGCCACTATACAAGACCACTAATAGTTAGTACACTAATGAACATGACGAACCCCGAGCGTGCTCCCCTCCGCGACCGCATCCGCGCCGCCGGCGGTCTCTACTCGTGGGTCAACTCGAACCTGATCCGCTTCGCCGGGCCGGCCTCAGTCGGCCCGTACGAGAAGACTCCGCCGCCGAGCGCGGCCGAGCGCGCCGAACGTGCCTGCCCGCTGTGCGGTGCCCCGATGAGCACTCACGTCATCGATCGATCGGGACCGAAGACCCTCGTGCACTGCCCCTGAGCACCGAAGCGAGATCGATCCGCCCCTGAGCGGCCCGGTTCCACAGGGCGCCAGGCGCTACCGGTCGTCAGGACCGGTCGACCGTCACTCCTGTCGGTCGGCGTCCTCCCGCGCGACGTCCAGCCAGAACGCGAGCGCCTCGTCGTCGGCGGTCGCCTCGGGTGCGACGTCGAGCCAGCCGGTTCCCATCGTGCGGGGACCCATCACCGCGGTCGTCACACCCGGTCGCGCGACCAGCGCCGCGCCGGTCTCTTCGTGCACTCGGACCAGAAGCACTCCCGCCGAGCGCGCACCGACGAGGATGTGGCCGTCGACGAGGAAAGCCCGGGTGCCGAACATCCGCTTCTCCTCGACGTCTCCGCCCAGCGTCAGCAGCGCCCGCACCCGGTCCGCGAGCTCTTCTCCGGCAGCATCCATCGTCAGAGGCCTTCCGCTCAGGCGTGCCCGGCACGCTCCATGGCCCGCAGTTCCTTCTTCAGGTCCTGCACCTCGTCGCGCAGACGACCCGCGAGCTCGAACTTGAGCTCGGCGGCGGCGGCGAGCATCTGGTTCGACAGATCCTCGATCGTCGCCTCGAGCTGCTGAGCCCCCTCCGCCGCGATCCCCGTACGACGCAGGTTGGGCGTCGGGGACTTGCCCTTGCCCGAGGCCTTGCCGCGCCCGGCCAGCATGTCGGCCGTGTCTGCGCCCTCTCGGGCCAGGACCTCGGTGATGTCGGCGATGCGCTTGCGCAGCGGCTGCGGATCGATGCCGTGTTCCTTGTTGTAGGCGATCTGCTTGTCGCGACGTCGATCGGTCTCCTCGATGGCCTTGGCCATCGAGTCCGTCATGTTGTCGGCGTACATGTGAACCTCGCCCGACACGTTTCGCGCGGCACGACCGATCGTCTGGATGAGCGACGTGCCCGAGCGCAGGAAGCCCTCCTTGTCGGCGTCGAGGATCGCCACCAGCGACACCTCCGGCAGGTCGAGTCCCTCTCGGAGGAGGTTGATGCCGACCAGCACGTCGTAGACGCCGGCCCGCAGCTCGCTGAGGAGTTCCACGCGGCGCAGGGTGTCGACATCGGAGTGCAGGTAGCGAACCCGCACCCCGTGCTCACCGAGGAAGTCGGTGAGTTCCTCCGCCATCTTCTTCGTCAGTGTCGTGACGAGAACGCGCTCGTCACGTTCGACACGGACCCGGATCTCTTCGAGCAGGTCGTCGATCTGTCCCTTCGAGGGCTTGACGACGATATGCGGATCGATGAGGCCGGTCGGGCGGATGATCTGCTCCACCACCCCGTCGGCGATACCCATCTCGTACTTGCCCGGCGTGGCGGACAGGTACACGGTCTGTCCAACGCGGTTCTTGAACTCATCCCAGCGCAGCGGCCGGTTGTCCATCGCGCTGGGCAGCCGGAACCCGTGGTCGACGAGCGTGCGCTTGCGGGACGCGTCGCCCTCGTACATCGCGCCGATCTGCGGAACCGTGACGTGCGACTCGTCGATCACCAGCAGGAAGTCGTCGGGGAAGAAGTCCAGCAGCGTGTGCGGGGGCTCGCCCGGCATCCGACCGTCCATGTGCCGCGAGTAGTTCTCGATGCCCGAGCAGAAGCCGAGCTGCTGCAGCATCTCGAGGTCGAATGTGGTGCGCATGCGCAGGCGCTGCGCTTCGAGGAGCTTGCCCTGGCGCTCGAACTCGGCCAGACGCTCCTCGAGCTCGTGCTCGATCGTGCCGATGGAGCGCTGGATCACGTCGGTGCCTGCGACGTAGTGGGACGCAGGGAAGATCGGGACGGAGTCGAGCTTCTCGATCACCTCTCCGGTCAGTGGGTGCAGCGAGTAGAGGGCTTCGATCTCGTCGCCGAAGAGCTCGATGCGGATCGCATGCTCCTCATACACCGGGATGATCTCGATCGTGTCGCCGCGCACGCGGAAGTTGCCCCGCGAGAAGTCGACGTCGTTGCGGTTGTACTGCATCGCGATGAACTGCCGGATGAGGGCGTCGCGGTCGTACCGCTCCCCCACCTGCAGCGCGACCATGGCGCGCAGGTACTCCTCCGGCGCACCGAGTCCGTAGATGCACGACACGGTCGAGACGACGACGACGTCTCGCCTGCTCAGCAGAGAGTTGGTCGTCGAGTGGCGGAGTCGCTCGACCTCGGCGTTGATCGACGAGTCCTTCTCGATGAAGGTGTCGGTCTGCGGGACGTACGCCTCCGGTTGGTAGTAGTCGTAGTACGAGACGAAGTACTCGACCGCGTTGTTCGGCATGAGCTCGCGGAACTCGTTCGCCAGCTGTGCCGCGAGGGTCTTGTTGTGAGCGAGGACGAGCGTCGGACGCTGCACCTGCTCGACGAGCCAGGCCGTCGTCGCCGACTTGCCCGTACCGGTGGCGCCCAGCAGCACGATGTCGGTCTCGCCGGCGTTGATGCGCGAGGCGAGCTCCGCGATCGCCTGGGGCTGGTCGCCGGCCGGGGCGTACTCGCTGATGACCTCGAACGGGCGGACGCTACGGGTGGTCTGCATACATCAAGCGTAGGCCGGGCCACCGACATCGGGGTCGCGGCGGGCAGTCTGCCCCTCCGCTCAGGCCGCGTCGGCGAAGGGCCGTGCTCCCGGCGTCCCCCGCAGTGCCACGGACGCGAGTACGGCGGCGACCGCGCAGAGCCCGACGACGGCGACGACGAACCACGTCCAGTCGGCCGAGCCGAAGACGACGCCGAGCGCCCAGCCGAACAGACTCGACCCCGCGTAGTAGCCGAAATAGTACAGCGAGGATGCCTGTGCGCGAGTCTCCCGACCGGCCGCGACGGGCGCCCAGCCCGATGCGACGGCATGCGCGGCGAAGAACCCGGCGGTGAACAGCAGGAGACCGATCAGGACGACCCAGGCGACCCCCGCCAGCATGGTCAGAGCACCGGCCGCCATCAGCGCCGTTGCGCCGAGCAGCACCGGATACCGCCCGATCCGCGAGGCCAGCGCGCCCGCCCACGGCGACGAGACGGTGCCGGCGAGATAGGCGAGGAACAGCAGCGTCACGAGCCACGCCGGCAGCGCGAACGGCGGAGCAGCGAGGTGGAAGCCGAGGTAGTTGTAGACCGCCACGAAGGCGCCCATGAGCAGGAAGCCCTGGGCGTAGAGCGCGAGCTGAGCCCCTGATCGCAGCGGCGTCACCAATCGAGCCAGGACTCCTGTGACGTCCCCTCCCGCCCGGAGCCGACCCGGCACGAACCCCTGCGCCCTCGGAGTGAGCCAGAGGAACAGGACGGCGGCGACGACGCAGACGGCGGCGACGGTCCACAGCCCCGCTCGCCAGCCCGCCGGCTCGCCGACGATCCCCGACAGCACTCGTCCCACCAGCCCGCCCACGGTCGTGCCTGCGATGTAACTGCCGGCGGCGGCCGCCGCACTGCGCGCCGTGACCTCCTCACTCAGGAACGCCAGAGCGACCGCGGGGATGGCTCCCAGCGCGATGCCCTCCAGCAGCCTCAGCAGGAGCAGCATCTCGAGAGCGGAGCTCAGCGGGGCGAGCAGTCCGAACACGGTCGCGGCGATCACACCGATCGCCATGGCCTGCACCCGGCCGACGCGGTCGGCGACGAGCGACCACGGGATCACCGCAGCGGCGAGCCCCAGCGTCGCCGCCGAGACCGTGAGCGCCGCGGTCGCCGGCGACACCTCGAGGTCGGCCGCGAGCTGCGGCAGCACGGCCTGCGGAGAGTACAGCTGGGCGAAGGTCGCGATCCCCGCGAAGAACAGCCCGACGATCAGCCGGCGATAGGAGGACGAGCCTGGTGCGTGGCCGGTGAAGCTCACCGCGCGCGGATCCGCTGCCAGAGCTCATCCGTCTGCGCGACGGTTTCCTCCAGCGTCCCGGAGGTGTCGATCACCTCGTCCGCGATCGCCAGCCGTCGCTCGTCCGACACCTGGGCGTCGATGCGGTCCTGGGCTGCTCCGCGCTCCATGCCTCGGAGTTCGATGAGTCGCTCGAGACGGACGTCCGCGGGGGCGTGGGCGACGACGATCAGGTCCCAGGGGTCGTCGACCCTGGCCTCGACGAGGAGCGGCACGTCGTAGACGACGACCCCGTCGGGCTCCCGGGCGGATGCCGCGTCGAACCGCCGTTGGGACTCGGCGCGCACGGCGGGGTGCACGATGGCGTTGAGCCGCGCGAGCAGGTCGGCATCCGCGAAGACCCGGGCACCGAGCGCCGCTCGGTCGAGCGAGCCGTCCGGAGTGATGACCTCGCCTCCGAAGACCTCGGCGATCTCCCTCAGCACCGGGCTCCCCGGTGCCTGCACGTCGCGGACGATCTGATCCGCGTCGACGATCGTCGCGCCGAGCTCCGCGAGCCTGCGGGCGATGGTCGACTTGCCCGAGGCGATGCCGCCGGTCAGCGCGATGAGAGGCATGCCGCCAGTCTAGGCTTCGCTGGTCGACGCTCAGCGCGACAGCAGCTGCCGTCGCGAGCTGATGACCCCGGTGTCGAAGCCGGCGAGATGGAGCCCGCCGTGGAACCGCGCGTGCTCGATCTTGACGCAGCGGTCCATCACGACGGAGAGACTCGCGCTCTGCGCCAGCGCCGCGGCATCCTCGTTCCACGATCCCAGCTGCAGCCACAGCGCCTTCGCGCCGACGTCGATCGCCTCCTGGGCGACGCCGGGAAGGTCTTCGTGACGGCGGAAGACGTCGACGAGGTCGGGCACGACGGGCAGGTCGGCGAGAGATGCGTACACCGGCTGCCCGAGGATCTCCTTCTCCCTCGGATTGACCAGGTAGACGTCGTACGGCGTGCTCGAGAGGAGGTAGGTGGCGACGAAGTACGACGCGCGGGCGGGGTTGTTCGACGCGCCGACGATCGCGATGGACCTCGTGCGGCGGAGGATCGCGAACCGCTCCTGCTGTCCGGGGCCGATCCAGGTGCGCCCCGCGACCTCCGGCGCGGCGCCGGGCAGCGCGCAGGCCGCCGCGTCCTGCGGGGCGGGAACGGCGCAGCTGTCGCCCGCCGGCGTCGTGTCGCTCATCGGTTCTCCCCCGTCGCGATGGTGAGGGCCTGGTCCAGGTCCCAGATGATGTCGTCGGCGTCTTCGAGGCCGACCGAGATGCGGATGAGGTCCGAGCGCACGCCCGCCCCGACCAGCTGCTCGTCGGTCAGCTGTCGGTGCGTCGTTGATGCGGGGTGGATCACGAGGGTCCTCGCGTCTCCGATGTTTGCGAGGTGCGAGGCGAGCTGCAGGTTCTCGATGAGCCTCTCCCCCGCGACGCGGCCGTCGTCGGCCTTGACGCCGAAGGCGAAGACCGACCCAGGGCCGAGCGGCAGGTACTTCGCGGCCCGCTCGTGGTGCGGATGCTCCTCGAGCCCCGCCCAGGTCACGTAGGCGACCCGCGGGTCGGCGGCGAGCCATTCCGCGACGACCCTCGCGTTCGCGAGATGGGCGTCGATACGTTGCGGCAGGGTCTCGATGCCCTGCAGCAGATTGAACGCGGCCTGCGGGCTCAACGCCGGGCCGATGTCGCGGAGCTGCTCGGTGCGCAGCTTCGTCAGGAACCCGTACTCCCCGAAGTTGTCCCACCACTTGATGCCGCCGTACGAGGCGACAGGCTCGGTCATCTGCGGGAAGCGGCCGTTCCCCCAGTCGAACGTGCCCTTCTCGATCACGATGCCGCCGAGGGTCGTGCCATGCCCGCCCAGGAACTTCGTGACCGAGTGGATGACGATGTCGGCGCCGTGCTCGAGCGGACGCGCGAGGTACGGCGTGGCCAGGGTCGCGTCGACGACGAGCGGGACGCCCGCCGCATGGGCGACCTCGGCGAGCCCCTCGATGTCGGCGATCTCGCCGGAGGGGTTGCCGATCATCTCGACGTACACGACCTTGGTCTCCGGGCGGATGGCGGCCGCATAGTCCGCGGGATCGGTCGAGGCTACGAACGTCGTGTCGACGCCGAAGCGGCGCAGGGTCACGTCGAGCTGCGTCACCGTGCCGCCGTACAGCTGGGCCGCCGCGACGACGTGATCGCCCGCACCGACGAGCGCGGCGAACGTGATGAACTCGGCGCTCATGCCGGATGCCGTCGCGACGGCGCCGATCCCGCCCTCGAGCGAGGCGAGTCGTTCCTCCAGCGCGGCGACCGTGGGGTTGCCGATGCGCGAGTAGATGTTCCCGTACTTCTGCAGGGCGAAGAGATTGCCCGCGTCGGCCGCGTCGTCGAACACGAACGACGTGGTCTGGTAGATCGGCACGGCGCGCGCACCGGTCGACGCGTCGGGCGTGCCTCCGGCGTGGAGCGCTCTGGTGCGGAATCCGAAACGGTGTTCTTCCGTCATGCTGTCCTCAGTTCGGCGTTCGCGAGCACGGCGGCGATGTCGTCGACGGCCCAGGGGTTCTGCAGAGAAGTCGCGTCGCCGAGCGGCGACGCCTCGCGGCCCGCTCGTCGGTCCTGCTCGGCCTCCCAGAGCTGTGCGAGGAGGCGACGCATGATCTTGCCGGAGCGGGTCTTGGGCAGGTCGGACACCACGACCACGTGCTTGGGCTTGGCGACCGGCCCGATGGCGCGCGCCACCTCGCCGCGGAGCTCGACCGGCGAGACCTCGGACCGGCCGGACGGAGTCACGAAGGCGACGACGGCCTGTCCGGTCACGGGGTCGGAGACGCCGGCGGTGCCCGCCTCCCCCACGGTGTCGTGGGCGACGAGGGCCGACTCGATCTCGATCGTGGAGAGGCGGTGTCCCGAGACGTTCACGACGTCGTCGAGGCGTCCGAGGATCCAGATGTAGCCGTCGGCGTCACGCGTGGCCCCGTCGCCGGCGACGTAGAACCCGCCCCATTCGCCGTGCCCGGCATACGCCGCCCAGTAGGCGGACCGGTACCGCGCGGGGTCGCCCCACACGGTCCTGGCCATACCGGGCCAGGGGCGGCGCACCACCAGGGTGCCCGAGCGGCCGGGTTCGATCTCGACGCCGAGCTCGTCGACGACGGTCGCGTCGATGCCAGGAAGCGGAACGGACGCCGAGCCGGGCTTGAGCGTGGTCGCACCGGGAAGCGGAGCGATCATGGCCGCTCCCGTCTCCGACTGCCACCAGGTGTCGACCACCGGCAGCTCGTCGCGTCCGAAGTTGCGACGGAACCAGACCCAGGCCTCGGGGTTGATCGCCTCGCCCACCGTGCCGAGCAGTCGCAGGGTCGAGAGGTCGTGCCCCTGCGGGAGGTCGGCGCCGAACCAGGTCATGAAGGTCCGGATGAGCGTGGGAGCCGTGTAGTAGACGGTGACGCCGTAGCGCTTGATGATCTCGAGATGGCGCTCACGATCCGGGGTGTCCGGAGTGCCCTCGTAGATGACCTGGGTGAGTCCGTTGGACAGCGGTCCGTAGATCTCGTACGTGTGGGCCGTCACCCATGCGAGATCGGCCGTGCACCAGTGCACGTCGTCCGGCTTGGCGTCGAAGTGCGCCCAGTGCGCCCAGCTCGCGTGGGTCAGGTAGCCGCCCGACGTGTGCACGAGGCCCTTCGGCTTACCGGTCGTGCCCGAGGTGTAGATGATGAAGAGCGGATGCTCGGAGTCGAACGCCTCGGCTGCATGATCGCTCGACGCGGTGTCGACCACGTCGTGCCACCACACGTCGCGGCCGTCGGTCCACGGCACGTCCTGTCCGGTGCGCCGCAGGACGAGGACGTGCTCGAGGTCGGGGAGGTCGGCGGCCGCGGTGTCCGCGGTGGACTTGACCTCCGTCGCCGTGCCGCGTCGGAACTGTCCGTCGCTCGTGACGAGGAGCTTGGCCCCGGTGTCGGCGAGGCGGAACCGCACGGCCTCGGCGGAGAACCCTCCGAAGACGAGGGAGTGCACGGCGCCGATGCGAGCGCACGCGAGGGTGATGACGATGGTCTCGACGAGGACCGGCAGGTAGATGACCACGCGGTCACCGGCCTGGATGCCGAGGGAGATGAGCGCGTTGGCGGCCCGCGCCACCCGGCGCTGGAGGTCGGCGTAGGTCACCGCGGTGCGGTCACCCGGCTCGCCCTCGAAGTGCAGAGCGACCTTGTCGCCCCGTCCTGCGTCGACGTGCCGGTCGACGCAGTTGTAGGCGACGTTGAGTCGTCCACCCGTGAACCACCGCGCGGAGGGTCCCGCTTCCGCCGTGGGCGGCTGCCAGTCGAGAGGCGCGTCCCAGGCGCGGACCCACTCCAGGCGGCGCGCAGCCCGTTCCCAGAACGCGAGCGGATCGGTCTCCGCCTCGGCATAGGCCTCGGCCGTCACGTTCGCGGCGGCGACGACGCGGGCCGACGGCGGGTAGGTCCGCTGCTCGACCAGTCGCGCCTCGTCCACGGTCATGCCCACCGTCGCAGCAGGTACTTCTCGGCGAGTGCGAGCACGCCGTTCGTGATCGTCCCGAGCAGCGCGAGCAGGATGATCGACAGGATGATCCGGTCGACCCGCCCGTTGCTCTGCGAGTCGGTGAGGAGGAACCCCAGCCCCATCGACGAGGCGATGAGCTCCGCTGCGACGAGGAAGAGCCAGGCCTGAGCGAGCGCCAGGCGGAGACCGGCGACGACGGAGGGCACGACGGCGGGGAGCTGCACGGTCCGGAACAGCGACCATCCCCGGAGGCTGAACGACCGGCCGGCCTCGACGAGCTGCGGATCCACGTGTCGGAGAGCCGAGGCGACCGTCGTGTACACGGGGAAGAACGCGCCGATCGCGATCAGGGTGACCTTCGACGACTCGCCGATCTGCATCCACAGGATCAGCAGCGGCACCCAGGCCAGGGAAGGCACCGCGCGGATGGCGGCGAGCGTCGGGCTGAGCAGGATGTCGCCGAGCCGTGACAGCCCGACGATGCCTGCGGCTGCGAGGCCGATGACCGAGCCGATCGCGAATCCCAGGAGTACTCGCTGCACGGAGATCGCGATGTGCGTGGCGAGGGCGCCGCCTTCGGCGAGCTCGGCGCCCGCGGCGAACACGGATGCCGGCGTGGGCAGGCGGTAGGGCTCGACCAGTCCGTTGGTCGTTGTGATCTGCCACGCCGCGATGATCAGGATCGGCAGCAGCAGTCCCCCCGCGATGCGCACCACCGGGCGGTCCCATCCGCGGCGGGCTCGCCGCGGGGAGGGGCGGCACTGCCCCTTCGCCGCATCGAGCGCGTCGCGTGCGTCTGCGGGCACGACCACGCGCTGGTCGAGGTCGGTCACTCTCCGCCGACCGCCTTCTTGGCGAAGGTGTCGTTGACGAGGGAGTCGAGCGCCTTGTCGACGGACTCCTTGCCGCCCTGCACATCGCCCGAGTCCACCAGCACCGGAGCGATCTTCTCGAGAACCGCGATCTGATCGTCGCCGGGGACGCCGCTCACGTCGAGGTTCGAGCGCTCCTCGATCACGGTCGTCGCGACGGCGGGATCGATGCCCGCGACCTCGGCGAGCAGTGCGGCGGTCTCCTCGGGGTTCTCCAGCGCCCACTCGCGGGCCTGCTCGTACGCGTCGACGACGGCTTGCGCCAGGTCCGCGTGATTCTCGATGAAGTCCTCGGTGGCGTTCAGGAAGCCGTAGGAGTTGAAGTCGACGTTGCGGTAGATCAGCTTGTCGCCGGATTCGACCTCGGCGGCGGCCATGATGGGATCGAGTCCCGACCACGCGGCCACCGATCCGCCGTCCAGGGCTGCGCGCCCGTCGGCGTGCTGCAGGTTCTGCACCTCGACGTCGTCGATCGACAGCCCCGCCTCTTCGAGCGCCTGCAGGAGGAAGAAGTAGGGGTCGGTGCCCTTGGTCGCCGCGACGGACTTGCCCGCGAGATCCCCGACCGAGGTGATGTCGCTGTCGGGTCCGACGACGATCGCCGCCCACTCCGGCTGCGAGTAGATGTCGATGACCTGGATGGGAGAGCCGTTGGCACGAGCGAGCAGGGCGGCCGAGCCCGCGGTCGATCCGACGTCGATCGATCCGGAGCGCAGCAGCTCGTTGGCCTTGTTCGATCCGGCGGACTGCACCCACTCGACGGTGACCTCGTCTCCGAGGATCTCCTCGAGCAGCCCCTGGTCCTTCACCACGAGGCTGAGCGGGTTGTACGTGGCGAAGTCGAGGGAGATCGTGTCGGACGACCATTCGCCGGATGCGGCGGTGTCGGCCTCCGCGGTGTCGGCGGGGGCGTCCTCCCCTGCGACGCAGCCCGTGGCCACGAGCATCATCGTGCCGGCGATCGCGATCGCAGGGATGATTCGGCGGGTGATGGTGCTCATCGGTTCTCCTCGGGGGACGTGCGGTGGTGGGTGTCGACGCCGAGTCCTTCGAGGAGCTCGGCGCGGAGGTCTGCGAGACCGCGGTCGGCGCGGTCGCGTGGCCGTGCGCCCGGCACGGACACCGTGCGCGCGATCGAGGGCGCCGCGGCATCCGTGTCACCCGTGAGGGTGCGCAGCAGCAGCACGCGATCGGCGAGGTAGAGCGCCTCCTCGACGTCGTGCGTGACGAGGAGGACCGTGGTCGGCTCGGCGGCGTGGATCTTCAGGAGCAGGTCGTGCATCCGCAGCCTGGTGAGGGCGTCGAGGGCGCCGAAGGGCTCGTCGAGCAGCAGCACGCCGGGGTTCCGCGCCAGAGCGCGCGCGAGGGAGGCACGCTGGGCCATTCCTCCCGACACCTCGCGCGGGCGTTGCCCTGCCGCGTGCTCGAGGCCGACGAGGTGCAGCAGCTCTTCGACGCGTTCGCGGCCCTCACGCCGGGGCGTCCGTCGAGGGAGTCCGAGTTCGACGTTCTGGGCGAGGGTCCGCCACGGCAGCAGCCGCGGCTCCTGGAAGGCGACTGCGGTGCGCTCGTCGGCGTCGGCGACGGCCGCGCCGCCGAGCTCGATCCGGCCGCGGCTCGGAGCATCCAGACCGCCGATCAGTCGGAGAAGAGTGGACTTGCCACAGCCCGAAGGGCCGACGACGGCGACGATCTCACCGGCTGCGACGTCGAGGGTGACCCCGCGCAATACCTCTCTCGTCCCGTGACCGAGCGGGAACGCGCGCTCGACGGCGTCCAGCTGCACGGATGCCGCGGCGCCGGGCGCCCCCGGAGCGCGCGACGATGCGGGCGCGTTCAGGAGGGAGGTCATGACTTCATGGTGTCCGAGACCGGTCGCCTGTCACGAACCGCGTCGTAATGTTCGGTCACGCAAGGCCGACATCGGTGCCGACGACGTACCCGAAGACGCGGAACGGGCCGCCACTCCGAAGAGTGACGGCCCGTTCCG
Organism: Microbacterium sp. LS_15; assembly: GCF_041954735.1. NCBI lineage: Bacteria > Bacillati > Actinomycetota > Actinomycetes > Micrococcales > Microbacteriaceae > Microbacterium > Microbacterium sp. LS_15. The sequence continues at coordinate 724,787 of NZ_JAVAYD010000001.1, forward strand.
GTGAGAGCTGATGCTCAGGAGTTGCCGCCCGAGAGCTTCTCGCGCAGTGCTGCGAGAGCCTCGTCGTCCGCGAGCGTGCCCGCACCGGCGGCCTCGCTCGAGAAGGACTGACCACCGAAGTCGTCGCCCGCCGCAGCCTCGGCCTCGGCCGCCTTCGCGACCTGAGCCTTGTGCGCCTCCCAGCGAGCCTGGGCTGCAGCGTACTCCTGCTCCCATGCCTCGCGCTGGGCGTCGAAGCCTTCCTTCCAGGCACCCGTCTCGGCGTCGAAGCCCTCCGGGTACTTGTACTCGCCGTTCTCGTCGTACTCCGCGACCATGCCGTACAGGGCCGGGTCGAACTCGGTGCCGTTGGGGTCGACCGACTCGTTGGCCTGCTTCAGCGACAGCGAGATGCGACGACGCTCGAGGTCGATGTCGATGACCTTGACGAAGACCTCTTCGCCGACCGACACGACCTGCTCGGCGAGCTCGACGTGCTTGCTCGAGAGCTCCGAGATGTGCACGAGGCCCTCGATGCCGTCCGCGACGCGCACGAATGCACCGAACGGAACGAGCTTGGTGACCTTACCCGGCGTGACCTGACCGATCGCGTGGGTGCGGGCGAAGACCTGCCACGGGTCCTCCTGCGTCGCCTTCAGCGAGAGGGAGACGCGCTCGCGGTCGAGGTCGACCTCGAGGATCTCGACGGTGACCTCCTGGCCCACCTCGACGACCTCGGAGGCGTGCTCGATGTGCTTCCAGGAGAGCTCGGAGACGTGCACGAGACCGTCGACGCCGCCGAGGTCGACGAACGCACCGAAGTTGACGATCGACGAGACGACGCCCTTGCGGACCTGGCCCTTGTGCAGGTTGTTGAGGAACGTGGTGCGCGACTCGGACTGCGTCTGCTCGAGCAGGGCGCGGCGCGAGAGCACGACGTTGTTGCGGTTCTTGTCGAGCTCGAGGATCTTGGCCTCGATCTCCTGGCCGAGGTACGGCGTGAGGTCGCGGACGCGGCGCAGCTCGATGAGCGACGCAGGCAGGAAGCCGCGGAGGCCGATGTCGACGATGAGTCCACCCTTGACGACCTCGATGACCGTACCGGTGACGACGCCGTCGTTCTCCTTGATCTTCTCGACGTCTCCCCAGGCGCGCTCGTACTGCGCACGCTTCTTGGAGAGGATCAGGCGGCCTTCCTTGTCCTCCTTCTGGAGAACGAGAGCCTCGACCTCGTCGCCGACCTTGACGACCTCGTTGGGGTCGACGTCGTGCTTGATGGAGAGCTCGCGCGAGGGGATGACACCCTCGGTCTTGTAGCCGACGTCGAGAAGAACCTCATCGCGGTCGATCTTGACGATCGTGCCCTCGATGATGTCGCCGTCGTTGAAGAACTTCAGGGTCTTCTCGACCGCGGCCAGGAAGTCCTCAGCAGATCCGATGTCGTTGATGGCGACCTGCTTGGTGGCCGGGGCGGTCGTTGCGGTAGTCATGTAGTGGGTTGTCCTTGTTGAATGGGAACTCGGGCCGGAAGCTGCGACCGCGCACGGTCATGCTGCATGCTTCTCAGCGGTTGGATTGTGATTTCTGTCACGAGGGCATGCGAGACACGCCACGAGTGACAGTTCAGACTATCAGACCGGGAGCCCGACCGCTTCCCCCGAATACCTGTCGGCTGGCGACTCCCCTGCCAGACTGTTCCCATGCCAGATCGCGCCGACAAGCTGCTCCTGCTCGACACCGCCAGCCTCTACTTCCGCGCCTTCTACGGCGTGCCGGACAAGGTGACCGCCCCGGACGGGTCGCCGATCAACGCGGCGCGCGGTCTGCTCGACATCATCGCCAAGCTCGTCACGCTGTACGAGCCGACGCATGTGGTCGCGTGCTGGGACGACGACTGGCGCCCGCAGTGGCGCGTCGACCTCATCCCGAGTTACAAAGCTCACCGCGTGGTCGAAGTCGTCCCGGCGGGTCCGGACGTCGAAGAAGTGCCCGATCCGCTCGAAGCGCAGATCCCCCTGATCCGCGAGACGCTCGCGGCCTTGCGCGTCCCGATCATCGGCGTCGCCGAGCACGAGGCGGACGACGTGATCGGCACCCTGGCCACCCACGCGACGATGCCGGTCGACATCGTGACGGGCGATCGCGACCTCTTCCAGCTCGTCGATGACGAGCGCGACGTCCGTGTCGTCTACACGGCGCGGGGCATGAGCAACCTGGAGATCGTGACGGATGCCGTCGTCGTCGCCAAGTATGGAGTGCTGCCCACGCAGTACGCGGATTTCGCGACCATGCGCGGCGATGCCTCGGACGGGCTCCCCGGGGTCGCCGGAGTGGGCGAGAAGACCGCGGCGACCCTGCTCAAGGAGCACGGAGACCTCGCCGGCATCCGCGCTGCCGCCGAGGCGGGAGAGGGCATGAGCGCCGGTGTGCGGGCGAAGGTGCTCGCGGCCTCCGCCTACCTCGACGTCGCTCCGACCGTGGTCGAGGTGGCGAAGGATCTCGAGATCACCGCACCGACCGAGCCGCTCCTCCCCCTCGGACCCGACGAGGTCGACGCCGCCCTGGCCCTGGCCGAGAGGTGGAACCTCGGCGGCTCGATGGCGCGAGCCATCGCCGCCGTCGGCACGACCGCCGGCTGAGGGATCAACCCGCCCAGGCGAGCAGGCGCTCGAGTCCCCAGGTCGTGATGATCCGGGACGCGGGGATCCCGGCGCGCTCCGCGCGCTGCGCCCCGTGGTCGAGGAGCGAGAGCTGCCCCGGCGCGTGCGCATCGGAGTCGATCGAGAACAGGCACCCCGCCTCCAGCGCGATCGCGATGAGCTCGTCCGGGGGATCCTGACGCTCGGGCCGGGAGTTGATCTCGACCGCCACACCGTTCTCCGCGCACGCGGCGAACACCGCCTCGGCATCGAACTGCGACTGCGGACGCGTCCCTCGATCCCCCTGCACGAGACGACCGGTGCAGTGTCCGAGGACGTTCACGCGAGGGTGCGCGACGGCCGCGAGCATGCGCGCGGTCATGGGCCGCGCGTCCATCCTGAGCTTCGAGTGCACGGACGCGACGACGATGTCGAGTTCCGCGAGGAGGTCGTCCTCCTGGTCCAGGGCGCCGTCCTCGAGGATGTCGACCTCGATGCCGGCGAGCAGGGTGAAGCCGTCGCCCGATTCCGCGCGCACCTGGGGGATCTGCTCGCGCAGCCGCTCTGCGGACAGCCCCCGGGCGACCCTCAGGCGCGGGGAGTGATCGGTGATCGCCTGATACTCGTGGCCGAGTGCACGAGCGGCTGCCGCCATCACCGCGATCGGAGTCGTCCCGTCCGACCATTCCGTGTGGGCGTGCAGGTCGCCGCGCAGCCGGGAGCGGAGCTCGGACGCGATCTCCGGCTCGACCTCGCCGCGCAGTTCGACGAGATAGTCGGGCACCTCCCCCGCCTGCGCCTGACGGATGACCGAGAACGTCGACTCGCCGATCCCCTTCGCCGCGCGCAGTCGCGTCGGGTCCGACCGCACGTCCTCCGGGAGCTGCTGCAGGGTCGCGGCCGCCTGCCGGAAGGCCTTGGCCCGGTACCGCGACGCCCGTTCGCGCTCGAGCAGCGAGGCGATCTCGAGAAGTGCGGCAATCGGATCCATGGCTGCTCCTAGGCGGTGGCCAGCTCCCGGCTGACGCCGATCCACTGGTCGAGCTTCGCGGCTGCCCGGCCGTCGTCGACCGCGGCGGCGGCCTTCTCGTAGCCGGCCCTAAGTCGTTCGACGATCGGGAGCGTGGCCTGCGCGGGGTCCTGCGAGAGCTCGAAGGCGACGATCCCGGCCGCGGCGTTGAGCAGCACGATGTCACGAACGGGCCCCTGCTCCCCTGCGAGGGTGCGACGCAGGATCTCGGCATTGTGCGCCGGCGTGCCGCCGATGAGGTCGGAGAGGTCGGCGAGCGGGATGCCGAGATCGCGCGGGTCCAGGTCATGCTCATGGATGTCGCCGCGGGTGACCTCCCAGATGCGGCTGTGCCCGGTCGTGGTCAGCTCGTCGAGGCCGTCATCGCCGCGGAACACGAGCGCCGTCGCACCGCGGGTGCGGAAGACTCCGGTGATGAGGGGAACGCGCTCCATCTGCGCCACGCCGACGGCGTTGGCCTCGGCGCGAGCGGGGTTGCAGAGCGGACCGAGCATGTTGAACACCGTCGGCACGCCGAGCTCCGCACGCACACCGCCCGCATGCTTGAACCCCGGGTGGAAGGCACCAGCCCACGCGAACGTGATGCCCGTGCGGTCGAGGATCGACGACACGGCGGCCGGGTCCAGCGTCAGCTCGAGACCCAGAGCGCTCAGCACATCTGAGGACCCGGATGCCGAGCTCGCCGCCCGGTTCCCGTGCTTCACCACGGGGATGCCTGCAGAGCCGATGATGATGGCCGCCGTTGTCGACACGTTGACCGTGCCGACACGATCGCCTCCCGTTCCGACGATGTCGAGCACGTTCGGAGACACCGGCAGCGGCACCGCCGCTTCGAGGATCGCGTCGCGGAAGCCGACGATCTCGTCGATGGTCTCGCCCTTCGCGCGGAGGGCGACGAGGAAGCCGGCCAGCTGCGCCTCCGTGACATCGCCGCGCATGATCTGACGCATGGCCCACGTGGACTCCCAGACACTGAGATCGCGGCGCTCCAGGAGAGTGGTGAGCACGTCGGACCAGGTCAGCGTTTCAGGCATGTCAGCGATCCTATCGGCGGGATCGGACGGCTCGAATCGATCTCCGAGCGGCGGCGCGGACGTGGCATCCCCTGTTTCCCGGGGATTCACCGAGGATTCGCAGTGTTTTCTTAGGGTGCCCTAAGTCATTGAAGGGCGATCGGAAGGGTCCCGGTGCGAGAATCATGCCCGCGGATCGGCCATAATGGAAGGGTGACGACCTCAGCGACGTATGCCCCGGCGGCGAGAACCATCAAGCGGCCCAACCCGGTAGCTGTCGGCACCATTGTGTGGCTCGGCAGCGAGGTGATGTTCTTCGCGGGACTCTTCGCGATCTACTTCACCCTCCGCAGCACCTCACCCGAGCTGTGGGCCGACCGCACCGAACTCCTGAACGTGCCGTTCGCCTTCGTGAACACGGCCATCCTGGTGCTCTCATCCTTCACCTGCCAGATGGGTGTCTTCGCTGCTGAGGACCTGCAGCCGTACCGTCTCCCCAAGGGTCAGAAGAACGGTGCCGGTCGTCGCCGCCTGTTCGGCTGGGGCATGGTCGAGTGGTTCTTCCTCACCTTCGCACTCGGCGCGATCTTCGTGTCGGGTCAGGTCTGGGAGTACGCGCAGCTCGTCGCCGAGGGCATGCCGATCAGCGCCGACTCCTACGCATCGGCGTTCTACATCACCACGGGCTTCCACGCCCTGCACGTCACCGGCGGTCTCATCGCGTTCCTGCTCGTCATCGGACGCGCCTACGCCGTCAAGAACTTCCGGCACAAGGAGGCGACCTCCTCGATCGTGGTGTCCTACTACTGGCACTTCGTCGATGTCGTCTGGATCGTGCTGTTCGTCGTTATCTACTTCCTGAAATAAGAGCGGAGCTGATCCCCGAGATGGCACGAGAGAAGAAGCGCCGTTCTAACGGTCGCCGCAGCCCACTGGCAGCAGCGGCCCTCATCGGAGCAGGCCTCATGATCACCGGCGCCGTGTACGCCGGAGCATCCGCGGCGTTCGCCGCAACCGACACCCAGACCGCCGCGTCGAGCACGCTGACGGTGGAGGACGGCGAGAAGCTGTTCCAGGCGAACTGCGCCACCTGCCACGGCCTCGACCTGCAGGGCACGCCCAACGGGCCGAGTCTCTACGGCGTCGGCGAACTGGCCGTCGAGTTCCAGATGTCCACCGGTCGCATGCCGCTGCAGATGCAGGGCCCGCAGGCTCCGCAGAAGCACCCGCAGTTCACCGAGGACCAGATCCTCGCGATCTCGTCCTACGTGCAGGAGACGGCTCCCGGCCCCACCTTCCCGAAGGACGAGATCCTCGACGGAGAGGGCGATGTGGCGCACGGCGCCGAGCTCTTCCGCGTCAACTGCGCCATGTGCCACAACGTGGCAGCCGCGGGCGGCGCGCTCACCGAGGGCAAGTACGCCCCCGCACTGACCGAGACCAGCGCGCTGCACATCTACGCCGCCATGGTCACCGGTCCCCAGAACATGCCCGTCTTCGGTGACATGAACCTGTCCGACGAGGACAAGCGCGACATCATCTCGGCTCTGCTCTTCCAGCAGCAGTCGGTGCAGGTCGGCGGCTTCTCGCTGGGCTCGCTCGGTCCTGTGTCCGAGGGCTTGTTCGCCTGGATCTTCGGAATCGGCGCGCTCGTCGCCATCACCGTGTGGATCACGGCGAAGTCCAACTGACGCTTATTCATCGAAGAGGAACGTACGAGGAGCACCATGGCACACGACGACGACTCACAGGCTCTTGACAGGGCCTACCAGCCCTCTCCGGGGCTGGGCGTCGCAGTCAGCGACCCTGTGCAGAACCCGGGGCTGCCGCCGCACCGCGAGCGGATGACCGACAAGGATCCGCGCGTCGAGAAGACCGCCGAGCGGACCGTCTACACGCTGTTCTACCTGTCGCTCGCCGGAAGCATCTGGGCCGTCGCGGCCTACATGCTCTTCCCGATCGAGAGCGGCGCTCTCATCGACATCCGTCAGAACAACCTCTTCATCGGCCTCGGCATCGCCCTGGCGCTCCTCGCCCTCGGCATCGGCGCGATCCACTGGTCGAAGGCGCTGATGAGCGACAAGGAGCACATCGAGCACCGCCACCCCACCCGGGGCAAGGACTCGACCCGCGAGGCAACGATCCAGGCGTTCGCCGCGGCGAACGAGGAGTCCGGCTTCGGACGCCGCACGATGATCCGCAACTCGCTGTTCGCGGCGATCGTCGCGTCGATCATCCCCGGCGTCACGCTCTTCCGCGGTCTCGCGCCGCACAGCACGCCCGACGACCCCACCGCCGGTGACCCCGTCGCGCTGCTCAAGCACACGATGTGGGAGAAGGGCGCGCGCCTGGTCCGCGACCCCGACGGCACCCCGATCCGCGCGGCGGACGTCACCCTCGGATCCGCCTTCCACGTCATCCCGGAGGAGCTCGCGACGCTGAGCCACCACGACGGGTACCTCGAGGAGAAGGCCAAGGCCATCGTCCTCATGATGCGTCTCCGTCCGGAGCAGCTCATCGAGGCCGAGGACCGCAAGGACTGGTCGTACGACGGCATCGTCGCGTACTCGAAGGTCTGCACGCACGTCGGCTGCCCGGTCGCCCTGTACGAGCAGCAGACGCATCACCTCCTCTGCCCCTGCCACCAGTCGCAGTTCGACGTCACGGATCACGCCAAGGTCATCTTCGGCCCGGCCGCACGTCCGCTGCCGCAGCTGCCCATCACCGTCGACGACGAGGGCTACCTCGTCGCACGCAGTGACTTCACCGAGCCCGTCGGCCCGAGCTTCTGGGAGCGCCATTGAGCACCGCAACGCTGTCCAAAGAGGACAAGGACACCAAGGCGCCTCTCGGCGGCCGCTTCGTCGGCGCCGCGTCGAACTACCTCGACGAGCGCACCAGCCTCTCCGGCATGGTCAAGGAGCTCGGTCGCAAGATCTTCCCCGACCACTGGTCGTTCATGCTGGGCGAGATCGCGCTGTGGAGCTTCGTCGTCGTGTTCCTCTCCGGAACCTTCCTGACGTTCTTCTTCCAGGCGTCGATGGTCGAGACGCACTACACCGGCGCGTACGCCCCGATGCGCGGCATCGAGATGTCGGCGGCCCTCGAGTCCTCGCTGCACATCTCGTTCGACCTCCGCGGCGGTCTGCTGGTCCGTCAGATCCACCACTGGGCCGCTCTCGTGTTCATCGCCGGCATCGGCGTGCACATGCTGCGCGTGTTCTTCACCGGCGCGTTCCGCAAGCCGCGTGAGCTCAACTGGGTCATCGGTTTCGTCCTCTTCATCCTCGCGATGGCCGAGGGCTTCACGGGCTACTCGCTCCCCGACGACCTGCTGTCGGGTAACGGCCTCCGCATCATCGACGGCATGATCAAGGGTCTCCCTCTGATCGGCACGTGGACCTCGTTCCTCCTCTTCGGCGGCGAGTTCCCCGGCACCGACATCGTCGGACGCCTGTACACCCTGCACATCCTGCTGCTCCCGATGATCGTCATCGCGCTCATCGGCCTGCACCTGATGCTCATGATCATCAACAAGCACACGCAGTTCGCGGGCCCCGGCCGCACGAACGACAACGTCGTCGGCTACCCGATGATGCCGGTGTACATGTCGAAGATGGGCGGCTTCCTGTTCATCGTCTTCGGCGCCATCGTGCTGATCGCGACGTTCTTCCAGATCAACCCGATCTGGAACTACGGTCCGTACGACCCGTCTCCCGTGTCTGCAGGTACGCAGCCCGACTGGTACATCGGATTCGCCGACGGCGCGCTGCGTCTGGCTCCCTCGAACTGGGACATCGTGTTCCTCGACCACACCTGGTCGTTCGGCATCCTCGCGCCCGTCGCGGTCCTCGGTCTCTTCATCGTCGTCGTCGCCATCTACCCCTTCATCGAGGCGTGGATCACCGGCGACAAGCGCGAGCACCACATCGCCCAGCGTCCCCGCAACGCCGCTACGCGCACCGCCATCGGCGTCGCCGGCGTCGTGTTCTACGCGGTCCTGTGGGCTGCGGCATCCTCCGACCTCATCGCGACGCACTTCATGCTCACGATGGAGGGTGTCATCCACACGCTGCAGGCGATGCTCTTCCTCGGCCCGATCCTCGCCTACTTCGTCACCAAGCGCATCGCACTCGCGCTGCAGAAGAAGGACCGCGAGATCGTGCTCCATGGATTCGAGTCGGGACGCATCGTGCGCCTTCCCGGCGGCGAGTTCATCGAGGTCCACGAGCCCGTCGACAAGTACGACCGCTGGAAGCTCATCGACGTCGACGGCTACGAGCCCCTCGTCGTGCGCCCCAACGAAAAGGGTCGTATCCCGTGGAGCGAGAACCTGCGGTCCTCGATCTCCCGCTGGTTCTTCGAGGACCGTCTGGCACCGCTCACGCAGGCCGAGGTCGAGGCCGCAGATGCGCACCAGCACCACGTCACCGCTCAGAACGAGGAGACCGAGCTGGCGGAGATCCAGGGCGCTCACGAGCGCGCAGGATTCCCCGACGCACCGCTCACGGTCGAGGAGAACCACGTCGACGAGACGGCGAACACTCCGAGCACCGTAATCGCGACGGATCCCCCCAAGCACCCTCGTGACAAGAAGTCGGAGGAGGACGCGGAATAATCCTCCGCTCCCCCACCAGGGCCCTGTCCGTTCGCGGACAGGGCCCTTTCATATGCGCGTGGGAGGATCGTCGCATGAGCTCCGTCGTCCGTCTCATCCGCTCCGACTCTCTCGCCGCGGCTCCGTACGCGTACGCGGCCACCGCCCCGGCAGACGCTCGCCTCATCTTCCTGGCCGGCGCGTGTCCGCTCGCCGACGACGGGACGACGGTCGCGCCCGGCGACTACGCCGCCCAGGCCGCGCGCTGTGTGGAGACCCTGCAGCACGCTCTCGACGCCAGCGGCGCCCACCTGACCGATGTCGTCAGCACTCGGGTCCTGGTGGCCTCAACCGAGCAGCGGGACCTCGTCGCCGCCTGGGATGTGATCCATGCCGCCTTCGGCGCCCACGACGTGCCCAGCACGCTCCTCGGGGTGACCGTGCTCGGCTATGACGATCAGCTCGTCGAGATCGAAGCGATCGCGGCCGTGCCCGGAGACCTGCGATGACGACGACGATCCGGGAGGCACGTGCCGAGGATGCCGAGGTCGTCCAGACGATCGAGGCCGTCGCCGACACACTCCTCGTCGAAGCGCTCGGCGCACCCGAATGGCCGCCGCCCGCGGACGGGACCGAGCGCATCGGACAGCCGGGGTACGTTCTCCTCCTCGAGGAGAACGCGGACTCCTCCCCCGTCGGCTTCGTGCACGTGCTGGATGCCGACGGCGCCGCTCACCTGGAACAGCTGTCGGTTCTGCCCGAGCACGGACGCCGCGGCCACGGACGGCGTCTCGTCGAGGCGGCGCTGGAAGAGGCTCGCTGCCGCGGGTACTCCCGCATGACGCTCCGCACGTACGCGGAGATCCCCTGGAACGGCCCGTTCTATGCCTCGTGCGGATTCAAGGAGAGCATTCCTGAATCCGGATTCCACCGGCAGCTCGTCGAGACGGAGACGGACCTCGGACTGGAACGGTACGGTCGGCGGCTGCAGATGACGATCCTGCTCTGATTGCGACGCTGCCGGCAACTCGGGCGCGATTCGCATGCACGATCGTCCGGAAACGAGCGGCGCGCTGCATCACCCGTCTCTAGGCTGTGACCATGATGGATCGAGCCGCCTACTATGCCACGAAACTCGCCGCGGAGACGGACGCGAGCGATGCCTATGCCGCGCAGCAGCGCGGAGAGCGCGTCGTCATCGTCGATGTCCGATCGGACGAGGCCTGGGCCAAGGGACGCGTGGCCGGGGCAGTGCATATGCACTACAGCGAGATCGCCGCTCGTGCACCCCAGGAGGTCGCGAAGGATGCCACCGTGATCGTCTACTGCTGGAGCCCTGGATGCAACGCGGGCGCCAAGGGAGCATCGGAGTTCGCAGCGCTCGGCTACGACGTCAAGGAGATGATCGGCGGGTTCGAGTACTGGGTGCGCGAGGGGTATCCCGTGGAGGATGCCGATGGCGTCCACCGGCGACCGGTCGACCCTCTCACCGGAGTCGCTCGCATCCGCACCCGCACCTGACGCACCCCTCGTACCCTGTCGTGGACAGCAGAAGGGCCCCGAGGATCACTCCTCGGGGCCCTTCTGGGTGATACTCAGCGGGCGAAGTTGCCGCGGTAGTACTCGTAGACCCAGCCGACGATCGCGACCACGAAGATCGCCAGGCCGATCGGGAGCAGGAAGTGTCCGACTGCGAGGCCGACCACGAAGACTCCGGCCGAGGCCGCGAGCACGAGAGGCCACCAGGACCACGGGCTGAACTCGCCGAGCTCGGGGTCGCCGTCATCGATGTCGCTCGTCAGGATGTCTTCGGGGAGCTCACCCTTCTGCGCCTTGTGCGTGCGGTCGAGGTAGAACGCCACCATCGCACCCATGAAGGCGGCGAAGAACAGCGCCACGGTACCGACCCATTCGATGCGCATGGCGAAGTTGTCGGACGGCGTCGCAAGGATGTGCCAGCCGGTGTACACCACACCCATCAGCGCGAAGAACGCGGTGAGGATCCACCAGAGAATGACGTTGTCGCGCATGGGTCAGTGGCCCTCTCGCTCGCCGGGGGCGGTGGTAGCGAACTCGGCTGCCTCCGGGTGGTTCAGATCGAATGCGGGCCGCTCGCTGCGGATACGCGGGATCGAGGTGAAGTTGTGACGCGGCGGCGGGCAGGACGTCGCCCACTCGAGCGATGCGCCGTAGCCCCACGGGTCGTTGACCGTGACCTTCGGCGCCTTGCGGGCCGTGATCCAGACGTTGAGGAAGAACGGCAGCATGGACGCACCGAGGATGATCGCACCGATCGTCGAGACCTGGTTGCCCCAGGTCCAGCCGTCGGCCTCGGAGTAGTCCGCGTAGCGACGCACCATGCCGTCGACGCCCAGCCAGTGCTGGATGAGGAAGGTCATGTGGAAGCCGATGAACAGCATCCAGAAGTGCACGTAGCCGAGACGCTCGTTCAGCATGCGGCCGGTCCACTTGGGCCACCAGAAGTAGAAGCCCGAGAACATCGCGAAGACGACGGTACCGAACACCACGTAGTGGAAGTGGGCGACGACGAAGTACGAGTCGCTGAGGTGGAAGTCGAGCGGCGGGGCCGCGAGGATCACACCGGTCAGACCGCCGAAGACGAACGACACGAGGAAGCCGAGGGCGAAGACCATCGGGGTCTCGAAGGTCACGGACCCTCGCCAGAGCGTGCCGATCCAGTTGAAGATCTTCACACCCGTCGGAACCGCGATGAGCATCGTCATGAGCGCGAAGAACGGCAGCAGGACCGAGCCGGTCACGTACATGTGGTGCGCCCACACGGCGACAGAGAGGGCAGCGATCGCGATGGTCGCGTAGACCAGCGTCTTGTATCCGAAGATCGGCTTGCGGCTGAAGACCGGGAAGACCTCGGACACGATGCCGAAGAACGGCAGCGCGATGATGTAGACCTCAGGGTGACCGAAGAACCAGAACAGGTGCTGCCAGAGGAGCACGCCGCCGTTCTGCGGGTCGTAGATGTGGGCGCCGAGCACACGGTCTGCCCCGGCGGCGAAGATCGCGGCGGCGAGCACAGGGAACGCCATGAGGATCAGCAGGCTCGTGATGAGGGTGTTCCACGAGAAGATCGGCATGCGCCACATCGTCATACCCGGCGCGCGCATCGTGATGATGGTGGTGATGAAGTTCACCGCGCCGAGGATGGTTCCGAAGCCCGAGATGCCGAGTCCCAGCATCCAGAGGTTGCCACCCGCGCCGGGCGAGAACGAAGCGCTCGCGAGAGGCTGGTAGGCGAACCAGCCGAACGACGCCGCACCCTGCGGGGTGAGGAAGCCGGCGACGGCGATGGTCGAGCCGAAGAGGAAGAGCCAGAACGCGAACGCGTTGAGACGCGGGAACGCGACGTCGGGCGCGCCGATCTGCAGGGGCAGGATGGCGTTCGCGAAGCCTGCGAACAGCGGCGTCGCGAACATGAGCAGCATGATCGTGCCGTGCATCGTGAACAGCTGGTTGTACTGCTCCTTCGTCGGCACGATCTGCATGCCCGGCGCGAAGAGTTCAGCACGGATGACGAGCGCCATCACGCCGCCGAGGAGGAAGAACAGCACCGAGGCGATGAGGTACATGTACCCGATCGTCTTGTGGTCGGTGGAGGTGATCCACTTGACGACGATGTTGCCCTTCTGCTCGACGCGCGACGAGCTCATCAGAGCGGCCTGACGCGCGGGCAGAGTGGTGGGACGGGAGCGAGGGGCCTCGTCGGTGCGGGGTGCTTCAGTGGTCGACATGGCTTACTCCTCTCCTTCCTCGGAGTCGCTCTGGCCGGTGGTGCCGGGCAGGTTCGACAGACGGTCGTAGGCGTCCGTGATGTCGCCGGTGTTGCCTTCCTCCTCGAGAGACTGGAGGTAGGCGTCGTATTCGTCCTGCTCGACGACCTTCACGTTGAAGAGCATCATCGAGTGGTACTCGCCGCAGAGCTCGGCGCACTTGCCGGAGTACTCGCCGACACGGGTCGGGATGAAGGACCAGGAATTGTCCTTCCCGATGTACATGTCCTTCTTGTAGAGGAAGTCGATGATCCAGAAGGAGTGGATGACGTCGCGGGACTGCAGGTTGATGGTGACCTTCTGGTCGACCGGCAGCACCAGGGTGGGCAGCTGATCCTGGTCGATGTTGCCCGCCGCATCCGGCTGCGCCTGGATGCCCATGGTCCACACGGCGTCGGAGTTGTCGTCCTCTTCGCCGTCGTACTGGAAGTCCCATGCCCACTGCTTGGCGATCGCGGTGATCTCGACGTCGGGGTCGTCCCACTTGGTCTCGATCGCCGCCTGGTCGCGCGCCGTGAAGAAGAACATGCCGAGCACGAGGATCAGCGGCACGACCGTGTAGAAGATCTCGATCGGCATGTTGTAGCGCATCTGCACCGGCAGGCCGGTCTGCCCCTTGCGACGGCGGTACGCGATCGCGGCCCAGGCCATGAGCGCCCAGGTGATGACGCCGACGGCGAGGAGGACGATCCAGGAGTTGACCCAGAGCGACGAGACGCGCTCGGTCTGGTTGGTGACGGCCGGCTCACCCTCCACGAAGCCCGGGAGGTAGCCGTTCATCTCGGTGGCAGTACATCCCGCCAGGGCCACGGCTGTCGCTACTCCCAGGGGAAGAGCGACCCAACGAAGGCGGCGTTTCGAGGGCACGATGCACCTTTCAGATTGCGGACAGGGCACACCCCAAGTCTAGGGCAACCTCACACCTGATTCATGCCAACCGTGCAGGTTGGCGGGGGCGATCCGGTCAGTGGAAGCTGTCACCGCAAGCGCAGCTGCCTGCGGCGTTCGGGTTGTCGATCGTGAAGCCCTGCTCCGAGATCGTGTCCTTGAAATCGATCGACGCGCCGTCGAGGTACGGCACGCTCATGTTGTCGACGATGACCTCGACGCCGTCGAAGTCGACGGTCTCGTCGCCCTCGAGGAAACGCTCGTCGAAGTACAGCTGGTAGATCAGTCCGGAGCATCCGCCGGGCTGAACGGCGACGCGCAGGCGGAGGTCGTCGCGCCCTTCCTGCTCGAGGAGGTTCTTGACCTTGGTCGCGGCGGCGTCGGTCAGCTTCACGCCGTGCGCCTGGGTGGTCTCTGCGGGGGTGAGTGCAGTGTCGCTCATGTCGCTCCTTGTGACGGGCCGTGCTCGCACACGGCTGGTGACTCGATTTTACCTTCGCCGCGGCCCGGGCGGGTCGCATTCGCCCGGGCCGTCGGCATCGGGAGCCGCGCTCAGACGACGATGTCGTTCATGCGCGACAGCAGCAGGGCCTCAGTCACGACGGCATGACGGAACGTGTCGAGGTGCAGTGATTCGTTCGGGCTGTGGGCGCGGGAGTGCGGGTCCTCCACCCCGGTGACGAGGATCTGCGCCTCCGGGAACTCGCGCACGAGGTCGGCGATGAACGGGATCGATCCACCGACGCCGAGGTCGACAGGAGCGACCCCGTAGCCGTCGCGCATCGCGTCGCGCGTGAGGGCGACCGCCCAGCCGCTCGTGTCGACGAGGAATCCGTTGCCGAGGTCCACGTCGGAGAACGTCAGCTCGGCGCCGTACGGCGCGTGCGCGCGCAGGTGTGCTTCGAGCGCGGCATACGCGTCCTCGCCGGACTGCCCCGGGGCGACGCGGGCGCTGATGACGACCGTGACCTCGGGCAGGAGGGTGTTCGACGCGGCGGCCACGCTGGTGGCGTCGATGCCGATGACGGTGACCGACGGCTTGTTCCAGATGCGGCTGAGGATCGAGCCGTCGCCGATCGGAGTCGTACCCGGCAGGAGTCCCGCTTCGTCGCGCAGCGTCTCCTCCGTGTAGTCGGGGGTGGGTGCGTCGCGCTCGGTCATCCCCTCGACAGCGACCGATCCGTCCTCGTTCCAGAGGGTCGAGAGCATCGAGATCGTGGCCATCATGGCGTCGGGCACCGCTCCCCCGAACATGCCGGAGTGCGAGGCGTGGTCGAGGGTGCGGACACGGACCGTGAAACGCGCGTTGCCGCGCAGAGAGACCGTCAGCCCCGGGGTCACGGAGTCCCAGTTTCCGGAATCGGCCACGACGATCGCGTCGGCGCGCAGCGCATCCTTGTTGTCGGAGAGGAACTGCGCGAATGAGCGGGAGCCGTACTCCTCCTCCCCCTCGATGAACATCGCGATGCCGAGCTCCAGATCGTCGCCGATCACCTCGGCGACGGCGCGGATCGAGGCGATGTGCGCCATGATGCCCGCCTTGTCGTCCGCGGCGCCTCGCCCGTAGAGGCGTCCGTCGCGCACGGTCGGCTCGAACGGAGGCGTCTCCCAGAGCGCGTCGTCGCCCGGAGGCTGCACGTCGTGGTGGGCGTAGAGGAGGATCGTGGGCTTGCCGCCCCGGGCTGCCCGAGTGGCGAGCACGGCGGGCTGTCCGACCTCGTCGGTCCCGGGGATCGCCGCCCGCAGCACACGCACGTCGTCGAAGACCCCTGTGCCCTCGGCGAGAGCCGCGACGGCCTCGGCGCTGCGTTCGAGCTGCGTCTGGTCGAAGGCAGGCCAGGCCATGCCCGGGATCCGGACGAGCGCGCCGAGGTCGCTCAGCGCGGCGGGGAGTCCCGTCGCTGCGGCTTCGAGGAGCGCGGGTTCGCGGTCGCTGGAGAGGTTCTGATCGCCGGGCTGGGCAGGAGATGTCATGCGAGTAATCTTAAGGTGATCCTTTTCCACCCGAACCGAGGAACCTCGTGGCCATTTCCCCCGCATCCCCTCCGACGAACGACGACGCCGCCGACAAGCCCGCCGCGGGCAAGGGACGCGCGACGCCGACCCGGGCGGAGCAAGAGGCCGCCCGCCGCCGCCCCCTGGTGGCGAACACCAAGGAGGCCAAGGCCGCCGCGCGCGCCGAGCTCAACGAGCGCCGCGCCCGCGCCCAGGCGGGCCTCGCGGCCGGTGATGAGAAGTACCTCCCCGCCCGCGACAAGGGCCCGCAGCGCCGTTGGGTGCGCGACTACGTGGATGCCGGATGGCACCCCGCCGAGTTCGTGATGGGCGTCATGGTGCTCGTCATCCTCATCTCGCTCCTTCCGCCGAACCTCGCGATCGGCGGGTTCGCGGTCGCCGGCTGGGCGTACCTCGTCATGATGGCGTACCTCGTCCTCGCGATCGGCGGCATGGTCTTCCTCGCGATCCGGGTCAAGCGCAAGGTGTCGGCGAAGTTCGGAGCCGAGCGGATGGAGCGCGGTCTGGGCTGGTACGCAGCCATGCGCTCCCTGCAGATGCGCTTCATGCGTCTTCCGAAAGCTCAGGTCAAGCGCGGACAGTACCCCGCCTGACATCCCGAGACACGGACGAGGGCCCCTGCCGATCGGCAGGGGCCCTCGTCGTCTTGATCAGAATGTCGCCGTACGCCGCAGGGGTCAGCCTCGCCGCAGACGCAGCAGGCCGCGATTGATCTCCCGCCCCCAGAAGGGTCCGCGGTAGAGGAAGGCGGTGTAGCCCTGGACCAGGGTCGCGCCGGCGTCGAGACGCTCCTGGACGTCCTCCGGCGTCTCCACCCCTCCGACGGCGATCACGCAGAAGTCCGTCGGGACGGCAGCTCGGACGAGGCGCAGCACCTGCAGCGACCGCTCCTTGAGCGGAGCCCCGGAGAGCCCGCCCGCGCCAGCCGCCTCGACCGTCGCGTCGTCGGTGAGCAATCCGTCCCGGCTGATCGTGGTGTTGTGCGCGATGATCCCCGCGAGGCCCTCCGCGACGGCCATCCCTGCGATCGCCGCGATCTCGTCGTCCGGGAGGTCGGGCGCGATCTTGACGAGCAGCGGGGTCGATCCCGACGCCTCCTTCACGGCGCGGAGCAGCGGAGCGAGCGTCTCGACGGCCTGCAGCCCGCGGAGTCCGGGGGTGTTCGGCGACGATACGTTCACCGCCAGGTAGTCGGCGAGCGGCGCGAGCCGGGTGGCGGACGCGACGTAGTCGTCGGTCGCGTTCTCGACGTCGACGACGCGGCTCTTGCCGATGTTCACCCCGATCACCGTATCCGGGGCTCCGCGACGAAGACGCGCGAGGCGGCGGGCAGCGGCATCCGCTCCCCTGTTGTTGAAACCCATGCGGTTGATAACGGCCCGGTCGGCCACGAGACGGAACAGGCGCGGCTTCGGGTTGCCCTCCTGCGGGATGGCGGTCACGGTGCCGACCTCGACGTGGCCGAAACCGAGGGCCGCGAGTCCCCGCACACCGACGGCGTTCTTGTCGAACCCCGCGGCCACGCCGAACGGCGACGGGAACGTCAGTCCGAGAGCGTCGACCCGCAGAGACGGGTCGGGCTTCGTGAACGCACGGGTGACACCGGCGACCGGGGGCACCCCGAGCACGCGGATCACCGCCATGCCGGCGTGATGGGCGAACTCGGGGTCGAAGCGCGACAGGACGGCGCGGAAGAGCAGCGGATACATCCCTGCCAGGTTACCGGTCGACCGGCTCCCGCTTCGCGTGGTCGGCGCGGAGGTCGGTGATGGCGCTCTCGAAGTCGTCGAGGGAGTCGAAGGCTTGGTACACGCTGGCGAACCGCAGGTACGCGACCTCGTCGAGGTCGCGGAGCGGGCCGAGGATCGCGAGGCCGATCTCGTTGGTGTCGAGCTGCGAGACCCCCGTCTGCCGCACGGCCTCCTCGACGCGCTGCGCGAGGATCGCCAGATCGGCCTCGGTGACGGGACGCCCCTGGCATGCCTTGCGGACGCCCGAGATGACCTTCTCACGACTGAACGGCTCCATGACGCCGGAGCGCTTGATGACGTTGAGGCTCGCCGTCTCCGTCGTCGTGAAGCGTCCCCCGCATTCAGGGCACTGACGACGGCGGCGGATGGAGAGCCCGTCGTCGCTGGTGCGCGAATCGATCACGCGCGAGTCGGGGTGACGGCAGAAGGGGCAGTGCATCTGACCGATCCTACGCGGTGAACCGCGCCTCGATCGCCTCGCCGTGCGCGGGCAGCACCTCGGTGTTCGCGAGCGCGACGACGCCTGCACGCACCGCGGCGAGGGCGTCGCGATCATACGAGATGACCTGTTGCGGACGAAGGAACGTGTAGGCCCCGAGCCCGGGTGCATAGCGCGCCTGACCGCCGGTCGGGAGCACGTGGTTGCTGCCCGCCATGTAGTCGCCCAGACTCACCGGCGTCTGATCGCCGACGAAGACGGCGCCCGCGCTGGTGAACGAGTCCGACGCGGTCTCCGCGTCCGTCAGGTGGAGTTCGAGGTGCTCGGGCGCGTACGCGTTGCTGAACGCGGTGGCCATCGCGCGGTCGTCGACCAGCACGATCGCCGACTGCGGACCGGAGAGCGCGGCGGCGACCCTCGTCGCGTGACGCGTCGCTGCCGCCTGCCGCTCGACCTCCTGCGCCACGGCTCCGGCGAGTTCATCGGAATCGGTGACGAGGACCGCTGAGGCCTGCTCATCGTGCTCGGCCTGGCTCACGAGGTCGGCGGCGATGAGGCGTGCATCGGCCTCGGCGTCGGCGACGACGAGGATCTCGGTCGCGCCCGCCTCCGAGTCGGTTCCGACGACGCCCGCGACAGCGCGCTTCGCGGAGGCGACGTAGTTGTTGCCGGGGCCCGACACGACGTCGACGGGGTCGAGTCCGATTCCTGCGACGCCGTGGGCGAAGGCGCCGATCGCCCCTGCTCCCCCCATCGCGTAGACCTCGGTCACGCCGAGGAGCCCCGCGGCCGCGAGGATCGTCGGGTGGATACGGCCGTCCTGATCGCTCTGGGGCGGCGACGCGAGCGCGATCTGTGCCACGCCCGCCACCTGCGCGGGCACGACGTTCATGATGACGCTCGACGGATACACCGCCTTGCCGCCGGGGATGTAGACGCCGACCCGCTGCACGGGCTGCCACCGCTGCGTGATGGTCGCCCCCGGCCCGATCCGCGTGACCTGAGGCGCCGGGATCTGAGCCTCGGAGGCCGTGCGGACCCGGCGGATCGCCTCTTCCAGGGCAGCCCGCACCTCGGGCTCGAGTCCCGCCAGCGCCTCGTCGATGTGCGAGGCAGGCACGCGGAGGTCGTGTCCGGTCACGCGGTCGAACCGCTCTGCCTGCTCGCGGAGCGCCGCCTCACCGCGTTCGCGGACGTCGTCGACGATACGGGCGGCGGTGTCGAGGGCTTCGGCCCTGGCCTGCGCGGCGCGCGGAACGGCGGCGAGCATGTCGGCGGGCGAGAGCTCGCGCCCCCGCAGATCGATCGTGCGCAAGGTCAGCCCTTCGTGATGTCGGCGATGTCGTGCAGGTATCCGATGCGGCCGTCGTCATGGCGCACGACGTAGGCTCCGCCGCGGTCCTCGATCACGAGCGCCCACGCCGACGGGCCGATACGGAAGATCGGCTCGCCCAGCTCGTCGTGGACGTCGCGCTCGGTGGGCGCGAGGATCCAGAACGGCTGCGCGGTCGGGGCGGGGGCCGGGTCACGCGGGTTCGTCGCCTCGAGGTCGGTCTCGTCGAACGCCGGGAACGCCTGTGTCTGCGGCGTCGCATCGACGTGCTGCGCACGGGCTCCGAGCATCGCCTCGATGCTGCCGGTGTCGGAGACGACCTCGGGCTCGCGCCCCCACGAGCTCCGCGAGTACGACGGGGTGTAGTTCTCGTCGCTGGTCGTCTGCTCGGTACCGGTTCCGCCGCCCGAGGCGTGGGACGAGAGGGGCACCTGCGCCGCGACGTCGAGACGGGCGACCTCGTCCGTCGCCTGCTGACCGGAGAGCTCGGTGTCGAGCCCGCTCGCTGACACGGTGAGCTGCGTGTCAGGCGCGAGGTGGGGAGCCGGGGTGGACGGGTATCCGAAAGGCGCGCCCGTCTCACCCGGGACGGCGGCGGGAGTCCCGGCGGCGGAGGTCTCGGCAACGGAAGTGTCGGCAGCCGGAGCTTCGGGTCGCTCGGGACGCGGACGGGCGATGACCGGACGGACCGGATTCGCGTTGCGGTGCGCCAGCGTCACCAACCGGCCGTGGAAGTCTTCCTTGATCCCCGGGATCAGCGGCGCGAAGACCGTGAGGGCGACGAGGGCGAGGGCGACGATGAACTGCACCCAGGGCACCCAGACGACCGCGTCGATGTCGGTGCGGATGACGAGCGCGACGTAGTCCCAGAGGACCTGCGCCCACCAGACGGCCGCAACGGAGAAGGCCACGGAGGCGAACTGGTCGATGCCGAGCGATCCGACGCGGCGGATGCCGTCGGGTGACAGGCGTCGGAGCACGAGGAGGAACACGGCGACCGTCGGCACCCCGACGGGCAGGATCCAGGAGATGCCCTGGGCCCAGAGCGCCGGCGACCACCCGAGGGGGAAGAAGGAGAGGACGAACAGGACGAGCCAGGCACCGACGATGATCAGCTCGCGGAGGGTGAACCCGAGGATGCCGTATTCGGGTGTGACCTCCTCGTCGTACAGCACTCCGTCGTCATCGGAGAAGTCCTCGTCGAGGGAGGAGACGGCGGATACCGAGGTGGCAGCATCCGTGGGATCACTGTTCAGGAAGGGGGATTCCGTGCTCATGGGTGGTCCTTTCGTCACGGTGCGGAGTTTCGGACGTCTCGCACCCAACGGGTCATGATCCTACCCGGTGCCCCGGAGAGGCGTGCAGGGAGAGACGCCCGATGTCGGGTCGTCAGCCCAGGCAGGTCGGGCCGAGCAGCGACTTGAGGTCGCCGAAGAGGTCAGCGGACACCTTCACCGGCATCGGCACGTCGAACACCTTCGCCGTGCCGCCGCGATGGACGCGCAGCACGACCTCGGTGTCTCCGTTGTGACGGCGGAGCACGTCGGCGAGCTGCTGCATGACCCGCTCGGTCGCCCGCTGTTCGGCGAGTACGAGGGAGAGCGGCCCCGAGGCGTCGAACGATCCGACGTCGGGTGCGAACGCCGACTGTGCATGCAGGTTGAGGCCGTCGTCGCGGCGGGAGACGCGGCCACGCACCGCAAGGATCGAGTCCTGCTGGAGCGTGTGCTGGAACTCGGTGTAGGTCTTGCCCATGAACATGACCGTCACCTCGCCGTTGAAGTCCTCGACCGTGATCATGCCGTAGGGGTTTCCGCTGGCTTTGGCCACGCGGTGCTGCACGCTCGTGACGAGCCCCGCCACCGTGACCTGGTCTCCGTCCTGGAGGTCCTCCGAGTTGTTGAGGTCGTGGATCGAGATGGACGCGTGCTTGGCGAGCGGGACTTCGAGACCGGCGAGCGGGTGATCGGAGACGTACAGCCCGAGCATCTCCCGCTCGAAGGCGAGCTTGTCCTTCTTGATCCACTCGGGACGCGCCGGGACCTTCGCGGGCGCTGCTTCCTCCATGCCGTCGTAGAGGCTGTCGAAGTCGAAGCCGATGGCGCCCTGGGCCTCGTTGCGTTTGCGGTCGACGGCCGCCTCGACCGCATCCTCGTGGATCTCCATGAGCGCCCGACGTGTGTCGCCCATGGAGTCGAACGCGCCGGCCTTGATCAGCGACTCGACCGTCCGCTTGTTCGAGACGTGCAGGGGGACCTTGTCGAGGAAGTGGTGGAACGACGTGAACCGCTCGTCCTTTCGAGCCTGCACGATGCCGTCGACCACGTTGCTGCCGACGTTGCGGACGGCTCCCAGTCCGAAGCGGATGTCGTCTCCGACGGCGGCGAAGAAGTTGATGGATTCGGAGACGTCGGGCGGGAGGACCTTGATGCCCATGCGACGGCACTCGTTGAGGTAGAGCGCCATCTTGTCCTTCGAGTCGCCGACGCTCGTGAGGAGGGCTGCCATGTACTCGGCGGGATAGTGCGCCTTGAGGTAGGCGGTCCAATACGACACGACACCGTATGCCGCAGAGTGGGCTTTGTTGAAGGCGTAGTCCGAGAACGGCAGCAGGATCTCCCAGAGCGCGTTCACGGCTCCATCGGAGTACCCGTTGGCGTGCATGCCGGCCTGGAAGCCCTCGAACTGCTTGTCGAGCTCGGACTTCTTCTTCTTGCCCATCGCGCGGCGCAGGATGTCTGCTTGACCGAGGGAGAATCCGGCCACGCGCTGCGCGATCGCCATGACCTGCTCCTGGTAGATGATCAGACCGTAGGACTCTTCGAGGATGTCGGCCAGGGACTCCGTGAACTCCGGGTGGATCGGGGTGATCGGCTGCATGCCGTTCTTGCGCAGGGCGTAGTTCGTGTGCGAGTTGGCGCCCATGGGGCCCGGGCGGTACAGCGCGATGAGGGCCGAGATGTCGCCGAAGTTGTCGGGCTTCATCAGGCGCATGAGAGAGCGCATCGGCCCGCCGTCGAGCTGGAACACGCCGAGCGAGTCCCCTCGGGCGAGAAGGTCGTAGGCGCCGCGGTCGTCGAGCGCGAGGTGCTCGAGGTCGAGCTCCTCTCCGCGGTTCGTGCGGATGTTGTCGAGCGCGTCGGAGATGATCGTGAGGTTTCGGAGCCCCAGGAAGTCCATCTTGATGAGGCCGAGCGACTCGCACGACGGGTAGTCGAACTGCGTGACGATCTGGCCGTCCTGCTCGCGGCGCATGATCGGGATGATGTCGAGCAGCGGCTCGGACGACATGATCACGCCGGCGGCGTGCACGCCCCACTGACGCTTGAGTCCCTCGAGTCCGAGCGCCCGGTCGAAGACGGTCTTCGCCTCGGGGTCGGTCTCGATGAGCGCGCGGAACTCGCTCGCCTCCTTGTAGCGCGGGTGCGCGGAGTCGAACATGCCGCCGAGCTCCATGTCCTTGCCCATGACGGGCGGCGGCATGGCTTTCGTGAGACGCTCCCCCATGCTGAAGGGGAAACCGAGCACGCGTCCGGCGTCTTTCAGCGCCTGCTTGGACTTGATCGTGCCGTACGTGACGATCTGCGCGACGCGCTCCGAGCCGTACTTCCTCGTCACGTACTCGATGACCTCGCCGCGGCGACGGTCGTCGAAGTCGACGTCGAAGTCGGGCATCGAGACGCGGTCCGGGTTCAGGAACCGCTCGAAGATCAGACCGTGCTCGAGGGGGTCGAGGTCGGTGATCTTCATGGCGTACGCGACCATGGAGCCGGCACCGGAGCCGCGGCCCGGACCGACGCGGATGCCGTTGTCCTTGGCCCAGTTGATGAAGTCGGCGACGACGAGGAAGTACCCGGGGAACCCCATCTGCAGGATGATGCCCGTCTCGTACTCGGCCTGCTTGCGCACCTTGTCGGGGATGCCGTTCGGATAGCGGTAGTGCAGGCCGGCCTCGACCTCCTTGATCAGCCAGCTGTCCTCCGTCTCGCCGTCCGGCACCGGGAAGCGCGGCATGTAGTTCGCCGAGGTGTTGAACTCCACCTCGCACCGTTCGGCGATGAGGAGGGTGTTGTCGCAGGCCTCGGGGTGGTCGCGGAAGAGCTGCCGCATCTCGGCGGCGGTCTTGATGTAGTACCCGTCGCCGTCGAACTTGAAGCGATTCGGATCGTCGAGCGTCGAGCCGGACTGCACGCAGAGCAGCGCCTCATGCGCGTCGGCCTCATGCTGGTGCGTGTAGTGGGAGTCGTTCGTTCCCACAAGCGGGATGTTGAGATCCTTCGCGAGCCGGATCAGGTCGGTCATGACACGCCGCTCGATCGAGAGCCCGTGGTCCATGATCTCGGCGAAGTAGTTCTCCTTGCCGAAAAGGTCCTGGAACTCCGCCGCCGCCGCCCGCGCCGCGTCGTACTGCCCGAGCCGCAGTCGGGTCTGGATCTCGCCCGAGGGGCATCCCGTGGTCGCGATCAGCCCCTTGCCGTACGTCTGCAGCAGCTCGCGGTCCATTCGGGGTTTGAAGTAGTAGCCCTCCATGCTCGACAGCGAGCTGAGGCGGAACAGGTTGTGCATGCCCTGCGTGCTCTCGCTCCACATGGTCATGTGGGTGTACGCGCCGGATCCCGAGACGTCGTCGCTCTTCTGGTCGGGCGAGCCCCACTGCACGCGCGACTTGTCGCTGCGGTGTGTGCCAGGCGTCACGTAGGCCTCGAGACCGACGATCGGCTTGATGCCCGCGGCCTTCGCCGCCTTGTAGAACTCGAACGCCGCGAAGGTGTTGCCGTGGTCGGTGACGGCGATCGCCGGCATCCCGTAATCGGCGGCCGCCTGGGTCATCGACGCGATCTTCGCCGCACCGTCCAGCATCGAGTACTCGCTGTGCACGTGCAGGTGGACGAAGGAGTCGGATGCCATGGTTCGAGTCTACGGCGGAGCTCGGACACCGACTCCAGTGTCCGAGCTCCTTCGGGGCGCTAGGGAGCGTCGTCTACGACCGAGATCGACGTCACGACCGAGGAGTTCGGCAGGGATTCCGGCACCAGGGAGCCGCCGGAGCCCAATGTCCTCGAGCTCGCCGAGACGAAACCAGATGCCGTGTCGACCGTGATCGTCTCCGTCCAGCTGTCGAACTGGTCCGAGGTCCAAGTGAAGGAGAACCCCAGGGTCACCAGGGAGCCGTCGACGCCCAAGATTCGCCCGTTGGGCATCTCACGAAGAGCCAGGAGCAGGGCAGCCCGCAGATCCGAAGGCGCTGCGTTCCGCTCCAGTTCGTGGATGATCATCGACGCGACCTGGCTGTCGTGATCCAGGACGTCTCCGGCCAAGGAACTCCGGTACCACTCGAGCAGCTGTCGGGGATCGCGCGGGATCTGCGCATAGTACGCATCCGAGCCGAGCTGAGGGTCTGATCCGTCGTCGACACCCCCAACGTGTCGATCGACGATTCGCTCCTTCAACGCATTACCGAGCCATTCCGCTGCGAGAGCCTCGCCTTCCGGTCCGAACGTCTGGCTGATGCTGGTTTTCGGCTCGAAGACGGTGACCCACTCCTGGGACCGGTCGCCTGGGATGTAGGTGACATAGGTTCCCGGTGCGACCCACGCCGCGGTTGCCGTCGCGCGCGTTGCGTTGTGTTGCGTGTACTGTCCTGTCGGCTGGTAGAGCACGAGCTGCGTGGTCTGATGCTCCACACGCAGGTACTGTCCGGGGGCTGCCTCGGGCACGCCACCCGAGACGGTCGCACCTGCGGCCGATTCGAGTACGCTTCCCACCGTCGCCCGCTCGAACGGCTCACCCGCGGTCGGCGTGGGTTGCGGGGTGGGCGTGAAGGTCGGAGCCGCCTCCGCCTGCGGGGCCGGCGCCGTGAGCTGACCGACCACCACGACCGTCGCGGTCGCCGCGGCGACTCCGGCGACGGCCCCGGCGATGAGGAACATCGGCCGGCGGCTCACGCGCTTGCGCGCGGTCACCACACCGGCGTCGATGCCCTCGAGAAGCCGGACTCGCGCTCCGGCGATCCGCTCGTCGGTGAGGCTCACCCCCGTGTTGACCTCACGCACGCGCTCGAAAGCGTCCATCGACTTCTCCTTCCTTCTGCTTCACGATTGGGGTTCGGCCGGCACTGCGGTGCGGATTCAGCCGAGTGCGCACGCGGTTGATGCGGGAGCGCACCGTGCCCACGGGAACACCGAGGGCCGCGGCGACCTCCTCGTACGTCAGGTCCCCCCAGGCGTACAGCAGGAGCGTCTCCCGATCCTTCGCCGACAGCGACGCGATCCGCGGGGCGAGCTCTCGGGTCGAGATCTCGGCGTCCAGCCGGGCGATCGTCGTCTCGAGGTCGCCGATCGAGATGTGCTCCTCGCGGTGGGCCGACTCTATGCTCGACCGGAGGTGCTTGGCCTCCGTCGCCCGATGCTTCCTGATCAGTCGGGACGCGATCCCGAACAGCCACGGCAGTGCGCTGTCCCACGCGGTGTCGAACGCCTTCCGGCGGGCGAACGCGACGAGGAACGTCTCGCTGAGGATGTCCTCGCCTGCATCCATCCCGAGGCGTCGGGCGGCGTACCGTCCCACCACTCCGGCATGTCTGTCGAAGAGTTCGGCGAACGCCCGGGGTTGCCCGAGCGATCGCTGAATGATCTCGCTGTCTGTGCTCACACTATGTATTGCCTCAGAACACCCACGCGGTTCACGAAAATCTCACGCACTTTTCTACGCTCTCAGATCGAGGCGCATCAGCACGCGTGGGAATCCGTTCAGGATCGACCCCGTGTCGGCCGCTTTCGTGAATCCGGCGTCTTCGAAGAGCGCGCGCGTCCCGACGTACGCCATCGTGAGGTCGACCTTCTCGCCGCGGTTGTCGACCGGGTATCCCTCGATCGCGGGCGCGCCCCGCTCCCTGGCATACGCGACGGCACCGTCGACGAGGGCGTGCGAGATCCCCCGCTTCCGGTGCCCCGGCCTGACACGGAAGCACCACAGCGACCAGACGTCGAGGTCGTCGACGTGCGGGATCAGTCGGTTGCGCGCGAAGCTCGTGTCCCGCCTCGGGTGCAGGGCCGCCCAGCCGACGGGCGCGTCATCGAGGTAGGCGATCACGCCGGGCGGCGGGTCCTGGTGGCACAGTTCGCGCACGCGCTCCGCCCGCGCTGGGCCCTTCAGCGCGAGGCTCTCCTTGCTGCCCACCCGATAGCTCAGGCAGAAGCACACGTTCGACGTGGGCTTCTTCGGTCCGACGAGCGCGGCCACGTCCTCGAACACCGTGGCCGGCCGCACCTCC
This sequence comes from Microbacterium sp. LS_15, assembly GCF_041954735.1. NCBI lineage: Bacteria > Bacillati > Actinomycetota > Actinomycetes > Micrococcales > Microbacteriaceae > Microbacterium > Microbacterium sp. LS_15. The sequence goes on from NZ_JAVAYD010000001.1 coordinate 751,551, forward strand.
ATGCTCATGCGGTCATTGTGGCGCACACTGCCGACATCGGTCGTCACTCGGCTTGCACGATCCGCTGATCCGTGTTCGCGTAGGTGATGGAGTCCGCTGTGCTGCCGACGAGACCCATTGTCACATTCAGCAGTCCTGGCTCGATGTCCGTGAGTGGCGGCGGCGTATCGAGTCCGATCGTGAGGGGCTCGCCGCCGAGCGCCGAGGCGCTCACGGATCCGAGATAGACGCTCACGTCGCCGCGCAAGGTCATGGTGTCGGCGGTCGTCACGAGTCCCGGACCCCCGGGAGGGCGGACCGTCAGCGAGAATCCCTCGATCGTGATCGAGTCGGCCGAGATCTTCAGTGCTCGCACTCCGCCGCCGTCCACCGTCGGCACGGTCACGATGGAGATGCCCGAGAGTCCGGTGAACGACAGCGAGGTCGAGCCCAGCGACGCGGGCGTGCCCGTGAAGATCGGCGCGGCATCGTCGACGGGCGCGGGTACCGGGTCGACGGGCGCGGGTGTCTCGGCGGGGTCGAGCGGCAGCAGTGGCTCGGTCGGCAGGCTCGGGTCCCCGGGGTCGGCCGGCGCGGCGCTCTCCGACGGGGCTGCGGGATCCGGCTGCGGCTCGGGATCCGGGCAGGAGATGAGAAAGATGCAGAACCCGGCCTGCGGGCGCGGCGCAGCCGCCCCCAGCGTCATGGGAGTCACCGCGAGGGCGATCACCAGCGCGGCGGCGAGCCCGGCGCGACGGGTCACGTCGCCGTCACCTCATCGCCCGACGCAGCACCCACGACCGCCTCGCGCGGCGCCATCCAGGCCACGACGAGCACGCCGCCGACGACCGACAGGAGCATCCCGACGATGAACCCGCCGAGATTGACGCCGATCAGGGAGTAGAGACCCACGGCGAGGGCGATGACCCCGTAGAACACGTGGTGGGCGGGCATGGCGATGGCCAGGATGCCGAGGAGCAGCAGCACGACCGGGATCACCGTCGCCTGCAGCCCCTCGATCCCGAGCTGCACGTGCAGATGGCCGAGATCGAGCTGTCCGGAGAAGAACATCTCCACGCCGCCGAGCGCGACGAGGATGCCGCCGACGAAGGGGCGCTGTCGCCGCCAGGCGCGGAAGCGGCCTGGTGTTGCGACGGTGGTGTCTCCCGAGTCCTGGGTCACGGCATCCGCTCCGTTCAGAAGCATCCCTGCGAGCCGTCCGTGAGCTCGAGCGACATCCCCTTCAGCGTGAAGACCGATGCCTGGGTGCTCCACGCCGTCTGCTGCAGGTCGGTGATCGAGATCGTGTCGGCGTCCTGCGCGAAGTCGCCCGGCGAGCCCTTCGCGTCCGTGGCTACGGTGGACGCATCGACGCCGATGCGGATGCCGCCGAACGACGCGTCTCCCTTGAGGCCGGTCATCCCGATCTGCAGGTCGCTCGCCGTCGCCGGCTCCCCGCCGCCGCCCGCTTTGATCAGCACCCCGACCGTGCCGAGAGGTGTCTCGGTGATCACCGACTGGCAGAGGTCGGTCAGCGTCGCGCTCTTGATGTTCGCGATCGCGACGGTGTGCTCGACGCCCTCGGTGTCGGTCGCGACGCCGGCGTACTGGGAGAAGCCGGTGCCTTCGAGCTGGCTCGCGCCGATCTGGAACTGACTGCCCGACACGGCGAACGAGACGGGCACCGCCCCTTGGGCGACACCTCCGAGCAGCACTCCGGCGATGACCCCAGCCGGCACAGCGGCCAGGGTGATCCGGCCGGCACGCGTGCGGGTCGCGGCGGACAGGACAGTGGACGGCTTCGGGAACTTCATCGATCCTCCTCCTTCGCGCCGACGGCTCCGTCCGCGCGATATACCGATCCTAGGCTCTATTGATTCAGAGTCAATACCCTGTCTGGCTAGGCTTCAGGCATGCCGTCGGAGCCTCGTTCACGTCTGAGTCCTGAAGAGCGTCGCGCCCAGCTGATCGCGATCGGCGTGCAGTTCCTCGTCGACCACCCGCTCGACGAACTCACGATCGACGAGCTCGCGGCCCGGGCGGGCGTTTCGAAGGCCCTGATCTTCCACTACTTCGACAGTCGCCGGGGTGTCGAGCGCGCGATCGTCACGACCGCCCGCGACAGCCTGCTCGTGGCGACCGAACCGCGAGCCGACCTGCCGCCCCGCGAGCGCATCCACGACACCCTGCTGCGCATCGCCGGTTTCGTGCGCGACCACAGCGGCACCTTCTCGTCACTGGTCCGCGGCGTCGCGAGCGGCGACCCGGCCGTGCGCGGCATCGTCGACCAATCGCGCGACCTCAACGCGCAACGGCTCCTCGAGGCGTTCCAGGAGCTCGGAGTACCGAACGAGCTCGCGTTGCGGGTCGCGCTCCGAGCCTGGGTCTCGTTCACGGAGGAGGCGCTGCTGGAGCTCGTCGTGGATCGTCGTATCGACGACGAGACAGTGGTCGACTTCCTCGAGAAGACGCTCGACGGCGTCGTCGCCGCCGCCGCCGGCGCGCGCTTCTAGTCGGCGCGCAGCACGTCGAGTGCGTGCTGGAAGTCCGACGGGTACGCGGACTCGAACTGCACCCACTCCCCCGTGGTCGGGTGAGTGAGTCCCAGCTGGTGCGCGTGCAGCCACTGGCGCGTGAGACCAAGGCGCGCAGAGAGGGTCGGGTCGGCTCCGTACAGCGGGTCGCCCACGCACGGATGCCGGTGAGCGGCCATGTGCACGCGGATCTGATGCGTGCGTCCCGTCTCGAGATGGATCTCGAGCAGCGAAGCGCCCGGGAACGCCTCGAGGGTCTCGTAGTGGGTGACAGAGGGCTTGCCGTCGGGGACGACGGCGAATTTCCACGAGTGGTTCGGATGCCGTCCGATCGGCGCGTCGATCGTGCCGGCGAGCGGATCCGGATGACCCTGGACGACCGCGTGGTAGATCTTTTCCACGGTCCGTTCCTTGAAGGCGCGTTTCAGAGCCGTGTACGCCGTCTCCGTCTTCGCGACGACCATGAGTCCGCTGGTGCCGACGTCGAGACGATGCACGACGCCCTGCCGCTCCGGTGCGCCGCTCGTGGCGACGCGGAATCCCGCAGCCGCCAAGGCGCCGACCACGGTCGGGCCGTCCCAGCCGAGCGACGGGTGGGCGGCGACGCCGGTCGGTTTGTCGACCACGACGATGTCATCGTCGTCGTAGACGATGCCAAGCTCGGGAACCGCGATCGGCACGATGCGCGGCTCCTCCTTCGGCTGCCATTCGACCTCGAGCCACCCGCCGCCGCGAAGGCGGTCCGACTTGTCGAGCGTCGTGCCGTCGAGACGCACGCCACCGGCCGCGGCCACATCGGCTGCGAATGTGCGCGAGAAGCCCAGCATCTTCGCCAGCGCCGCATCGACGCGCACGCCGTCCAGCCCGTCGGGGACGGGAAGGGTCCGGAACTCCACGATCAGCGCCCGTCGACGGTCGGGGTGCCGGAGGACCGCTCCACGGTGTCGTCCGCGGTGTCGCCGGCCGTGTCGCGGGAGGAAGCCGAGGAGGCCGCCCTGTCGTGCTCGACGGCATCGGCGACAGCCACGGCCTCTGCCTCCTCCTCCGTCTCGACGACCGCATGGTCGCGCTCGCGCGACCCGTCGAATCGCAGACCGAACACCACGAGCAGCGCCACGGAGATCATGCCCGTGACGATGAAGATGTCGGCGACGTTGAAGATCGCGGGCATCATCCACGGCATCGAGATCATGTCGACCACGTGTCCCATGGGGAATCCGGGATCGCGGAAGAGGCGGTCGGTGAGGTTGCCGAGCACGCCACCCAGCAGGCCGCCGAGAACGACGGCCCAGAGACGCGAACGGAGGCCGAAGGCCTTCCATACGATCACGGCGGCGACGACCGCGAGGGCGATCGTGAAGATCCACGTGACGTCCGAGCCCAGCGAGAAGGCAGCGCCGGGGTTGCGGACGTAGTACAGCTGAAGGAACTCGCCCAGCACGGGCACCGGCTCCTGCAGGGGCAGGTTCTCGATGGTGAGGTACTTCACAAACTGATCGGCGGCCAGCACGACCACTGCGAGAATCGCAACGATCGCGCCGGCCGCCGAACGACGAAGAGGACGGCGTCCTGGCAAGAGGACGACCTACAGTCCGATCGCGGAGACCGGGGTCGAGTCCGTCGACGCCGACTTCTCGTCGAGGTCGCGGAGCTGGCCCTCGATGTAGCCGCGCAGCTGCGAACGGTAGTCGCGCTCGAAGTTGCGGAGCTCGGTGATCCGGGCTTCGAGCGTGTTGCGCTCGCGCTCGAGACGTGCGGACTCCTCGCGCTGCTTGGCCTCGGCCTCGGTGCGGATGCGGTTGACCTCGCCCTCCGCCTCGGCGATGAGCTGGGCGCGCTTGGCCTCACCCTCGGCGACGTGCTCGTCGTGCAGACGCTGGGCGAGCTCGATGATGCCGGCAGTGGCGGTCGCGGAACCCGACGGAGCGGGCTCGGCGGGGGTCTCGACGGGAGCCGGAGCGGCAGGCGCCTCAGCGGCCGGAGCGGCGGCGGCGGCCGGAGCCGCGCCCGACTCGTATGCGGCCAGCTTGGCCTTGAGCTCTGCGTTCTCCTCGAGGGCCTTGCGCCACTCGATGACGATCTCGTCGAGGAAGTCGTCGACCTCGTCCGGGTCGAAGCCGTCCTTGAAGCGGACGTGCTGGAACTGCTTGGTGACGACGTCATCCGGGGTAAGTGCCATGGTGGCTCCTTCGATGAGTTCGGTTGCCAGTTTCGAGAATGGCGCGGTCGTGATGTGGCGCGAACCCGGGGCGCGCACCTGGGAGCCAAGCATAGTCCCCGAGTCTGTCCGCCGCGACGCCGCGACACCCGGACTCGAGAACTCTCGGCGGTCTCAGCGGAAGATGCCCACGATGTTCATGAGGATCAGCACGATGAGGATGGTCAGCGAGAATCCGAAGTCCAGAGACAGCGACCCGATCCGCAGAGGCGGGATGATCCGCCGGAAGAACCGGATGGGCGGATCGGTGATCGTGTAGACGACCTCAGCGGCCACCAGGCCAGCGCCCTTGGGACGCCACTCGCGGTTGAACATCGGGATGTAGTCGAGGATCAACCGCGCGAAGAGGACGAGGAGGTACAGCAGCAGCGCCGTGTGGACGATGCTCGCGAAGACGGAGACGAGCCCCACGGGTTACGACTGGTCGAAGCCCGCGGACTCTGCGTCCGCGTGCGCGATGCCCCCGTGACCCGAGACGTTGATGTTCTCCGGCGAGAGGAGGAACACCTTCGAGGTCACGCGCTCGATGCGGCCGTAGAGGCCCAGGGAGAGACCGGAGGCGAAGTCGATCAGACGGCGCGCGTCTGCATCGCTCATCTGAGAGAGGTTGATGATGACCGGCACGCCCTCGCGGAAGCTCTCGGCGATGAGCTGCGCATCGCGGTACTGCTTGGGGTGCACGGTGAGGATCTCGTTCACTGCCCCTCCTGCGGGCTGTCGCACCGCGACGGGACGACGCAGCGGGGTGATCGGGGCGGGGGCGGGCTCGTCGCGCTCGCGGTCACGCTCTCGGTGGGCACGGGCCGGAGCCTGCTGCTCCTCCTCGTAGACCTCTTCCTCGTCGGCAAGGCCGAGATACACCATGGTCTTCTTCAGCGGGTTACCCATCGTGTCCTCCGGTTCGAACGTGTCGGGCTGGTCTGGTTAGAGGTTAACCCCGGTCGGGGCGGGGTCCTGTGATTGCGGAGCCGATCCGAAGGTGTGTCGCACCCGCGGAGATCGCCTCGACGAAGTCGCCGGTCATCCCGGCGGAGATCCATGTCGCCTCGGGCTCGACCGTGCGCACGTCGTCGGAGATCGCACGCAGACGCGCGAAGGCCGCGGCCGGGTCCTCGTCGAGGGGTGCGACGGCCATCACCCCGCGCAGTCGCAGGCTGGGCAGGGTGAGCACGTGCTCGGCCAGGGCCCGCGCCGCCTCGGGGGCGACGCCTCCGCGCCCTGGGTCGTCGGTGAGGTTCACCTGCACCAGGACGTCGAGGATGGCATCATCCTCCGCGGCCCTGTGCAGGGCGTCGGCAAGACGTTCACGATCGACGGAGTGCACGGCATCCGCGCTCCGTCTGATCGCCGCCGCCTTGTTCGTCTGCGCCTGACCGATGAAGTGCCATCGCACGTCGAGGTCGTCGAGCTCCGCGGTCTTCGCCGAGAGCTCCTGCTGACGGTTCTCCCCTACGTCGCCGACGCCGAGAGCCGCCAGCTCCCGCACGAGCGATGCGGGGTGGAACTTGGTGACGACGATCCGCGTGATCTCCTGCGGGTCGCGCCCGGCCAGGCGCGCGGCGTCGGCGATCCGCTCATCGATCGCCGACAGCCGTGCGGCCAGGTCGGTCACTTCAGGAATTCGGGGATGTCGATGTCGTCGTCGGCGAACGCCGGCTCGATGCTCGTCGCGGTGACGCGCTGCGGAGCGGGCTCGTTCTTCTCGGTCGACTCGGATGCCGCGGGCGCGCTCTCCTCGTCGTTCGAGAGCGTCACCTCGGGCAGCGTGCTGGCCGCAGCCGGCCGCGTGACCACCATCGGGTCGAGGCGCAGCGAGGGCTCGCCGCCATCGAATCCGGCCGCGATCACCGTGACGCGCACCTCGTCGCCGAGGGTGTCGTCGATGACCGTGCCGAAGATGATGTTCGCCTCGGGGTGCGCGGCCTCCTTGACGAGGTCGGCGGCGTCGTGGATCTCGAAGATGCCGAGGTTCGACCCACCCTGGATCGACAGCAGCACGCCGTGCGCTCCCTCGATGCTCGCCTCGAGCAGCGGGGACTCGACCGCGAGTTCGGCGGCCTTGATCGCCCGATCGGCGCCGCGCGCGGAGCCGATGCCCATGAGCGCGGAGCCCGCGCCCTGCATGACGGACTTCACGTCGGCGAAGTCGAGGTTGATGAGACCGGGGGTGGTGATGAGGTCGGTGATGCCCTGCACACCGGCGAGGAGCACCTGGTCGGCCGTGGCGAACGCCTCGATCATCGAGATGCCGCGGTCGCTGATCTCCAGCAGTCGGTCGTTCGGCACCACGATGAGGGTGTCGACCTCTTCCTTCAGCTTGGAGACGCCGGCCTCGGCCTGGCTCTGGCGACGACGACCCTCGAAGGAGAACGGCTTGGTGACGACACCGATGGTCAGAGCGCCGATCGACTTCGCGATGCGGGCGACCACGGGGGCGCCGCCGGTTCCGGTTCCGCCTCCCTCGCCAGCGGTGACGAAGACCATGTCGGCTCCGGTGAGCGCCTGCTCGATCTCCTCGGCGTGGTCTTCTGCGGCGCGGCGGCCGACCTCGGGATCGGCGCCGGCGCCGAGTCCGCGCGTGAGCTCGCGGCCCACGTCGAGCTTGACGTCGGCGTCACTCATGAGGAGCGCCTGGGCGTCGGTGTTCACGGCGATGAACTCGACTCCGCGGAGACCGAGTTCGATCATGCGGTTGACGGCGTTGACGCCGCCACCGCCGACGCCGACGACCTTGATCACGGCGAGGTAGTTCTGGTTCTGGCTCATGGCCGGCCTCCGAATAATCGAGCCTGTCTGATGGAGAGTCACCCCCGCCGGGTTGAACCTTAAACCTCAACTAGAGGTGTAAAGTATTTCCCGGCAATGGTTTCTCTTGTTCGAAGGTAAGCGCCGCACAGGCGCGCGCACGCGAAGACACGGGCGTGTCGTGTGTTTGCCGACCGAACTCAGCCGACGACGACCGCGTGCGGCGAGGTGACGTCGATAGAGGACGCGCCGGGAACGCCGATCAGCGTCTTCGCGAGGGCCTCGCTCTTCAGAGGCGAGTTCTCGGAGTTCCCCCACACGATCGTCAGGCCGGTGCTGAGCGTCAGCGTGACGTCGTCGGGCGTCGTCGCCGTGACGTTCGTGAGCGTCGCGCGCAGATCCGCCGGCACCGAGCGCACCACGAGGCCCGCGGACTCGAACGCCGCGGAGTCGGTTCCACCCGCGATGTCGAGGAGCGGCTGACCCGCCGGCTGATCGGAGGTCGTGGCCAGCGCCACGCCCGCGGCATCCACCAGCGTGTATCCCGCCTCGGAGCGGATGACTCCCACAGGGGTGCGCTCGACGATGCGCACCGTGAGGTCGTGCGGCGGCTTCGCCTCGAGCGCGTATGTCTCGATGAGCGGGAAGGCGAGCAGCGACGCCTTGACCTCGCTGGAGTCGACGAGCGCCAGCGGGGTGCCGATCTGCCCCGCGAGCGCAGCCTCGAGCGTGGCCGGGTCGAGCGTCGTCGCGCCGACCACGGTGATCTTCTCCACCGCGAACAACGGGCTGTACGCGGCCGCGACGCTCCCGCCCACGAGGAGGATCGCGGCTCCGATCGCACTCAGCCAGACGATCCTCCGTCGACGCGACCGCTGGGTGAACCGCCGGATCTCCGCGCGGAGCGCCTTCCGCCGTGCTCGTGCGGCACGCCAGACGTCGCGCGCCGACATCTCGCGGTCGTCGTCGACGGCCTCCGCCGGAGAGAACTCCGTCACCGTCGCTTCCCGCCCGACCGCACCCCGCACGGAGGCCGGATCGCGCCGACGACGCGCCGATGCATCCTCCGCGGACTCGGCGGCAGGCGTCGGAAGCGAGAGCGGGCGGCGCACGCGCTACTCTCCGGTCGACCGCAGCGACTCGAGCACCTGCGGGATGATCTGGTAGACGTTTCCGCAGCCCAGCGTGATCACGTAATCGCCCTCGCGGGCGACGGATGCCGTGTAGTCCGCCGCCTGCTGCCAGTCGGGGACGTAATGCACGTGCGACCGGTCGCGGAACGCACCGCTCACGAGCTCGCCGGTGACTCCGGGGACGGGGTCCTCGCGCGCACCGTACACGTCGAGCATGACCGTGTGATCGGCGTACGTCTCGAGCACGTCGGCGAACTCGCGGAACATGTGCTGGGTCCGCGAGTAGGTGTGCGGCTGCTGGATCGCGATGATGCGACCGTCGCCCGAGATCGACCTCATCGCCTCCAGAGCCGCCCGCACCTCGGTGGGGTGGTGCGAGTAGTCGTCGAAGACCGCGACTCCCCGTTCGACACCGTGCTTCTCGAGCCGTCGGACGGTACCGGCGAACCCCTCGACGGCTCGTGCCGACTCCTCGAGGCCGAAGCCCAGAGCGCGCAGGACGGCGACGGCTCCCGCCGCGTTGACGGCGTTGTGCACGCCGGGCACGGCCAGCTGCAGACGCACGCTCTCGCCGCCGTGCGTGAGGGTCGCGGCCACGGGGCCTGCAGCGACGATGTCGGTGATGCGCAGATCGGACCCCTCGGCCTGGCCGAAGGTCACGACGTTCGGGTGCGACAGACCCGCGCCGACGCGCAGCGCGCCGGCGTCGTCGCTCGAGATGACGACGGCCTCGGTGGCCGCGTCGGCGAAGCGCACGAACGCGTCGTGGAACGCCTCGTCCGATCCGTAGTGGTCGAGGTGGTCGGGGTCGACGTTCGTGATGAGGGCGACTGCGGTGTCGTAGAGGAGGAAGGTCCCGTCGGACTCGTCGGCCTCGATCACGAACAGCTCGCCGGAGCCGGATGCGCTCGACACTCCGAGCTGCTCGATCACGCCGCCGTTCACGAAGTTCGGATCCGCGCCGAGCGCCTGCAGCGCCGTCACGATCATGCCTGTCGACGTCGTCTTGCCGTGCGCACCCGCGACCGACACCAGACGGCGGGAGCCGATCAGCCAGTGCAGCGCCTGCGAGCGGTGGATGACGTGCAGGCCGCGCTCCTTGGCCGTGACGAACTCCGGGTTCTCCGGCCAGATCGCCCCGGTGTGCACGACCGTGTCGGCGTCGCCCAGATGTGCGGCGTGGTGCCCGACATGCACCGTCGCGCCCGCGGCGGCCAGGGCATGCAGGTTGTCGCTGTCGGCACGGTCGCTGCCGGACACGCGGATACCCGCGTCGAGGAACATGCGAGCGAGGCCACTCATGCCGGATCCGCCGATGCCGATGAAGTGCGCGGAAGAGATCGACTCGGGGATCGGGAGGGAGAGGTCAGGTCTGATCATGTCGGATTCAGTCTACTTTTCGGGTCGGACGGAGCGGCGCAGGACGACACCGGTCACACGGAGGCGAGGGCGCGGTCGACGAGCGCGATGACGTTCTCGGTGCCGCTGCGGGTCCCGACGTTCGCGGCAGCCGCCGACATCGCGGCGAGGCGATCGGAGTCGCCCAGGAGCGGGACGACGATCCGCCGCACGGCGTCGCCGTCGAACGTCGCGTCGTCGAGCAGCTTCGCGGCGCCGGCCGCGACCGCGGTGGCGGCATTGAGGCGCTGCTCGCCGTTGCCGACCGAGTAGGGCACGTACAGAGCGGGGATGCCGAGGGCGCTGATCTCGCTGACCGTGGCGGCTCCGGAGCGCGACACGATGAGATCCGCCAGCGCAAACGCGAGGTCCATGCGGTCGACGTACCGCACGAGCGCATACCCCGGGACGCCGGGGTCGGCGAGGTCGCTGCGCTCCCCCGTGACATGCAGCAGCTGCCATCCCGCCGCGAGGACATCGCCCCACGAATCGGCCAGAGCGTCGTTGAGACGCTGGGCGCCGAGCGATCCGCCGAAGACGAGCAGCACGGGGCGCGCGGCGTCCACGCCGAAGTGCGCGGCGGCCTCATCACGCGCCGCTGCGCGATCGAGCTCGATGACCTCCCGGCGCAGCGGCATGCCGACCACCTCGCCTCCGCGCAGCGGCGTGCCGGCGAAGGCCAGACCGGTCGCGGCTGCGCGACGAGCGCCGAGCACATTCGCGAGGCCGGGGCGCGCATTGGCCTCGTGCACGACGAAGGGGATCCCCTCGCGGCGCGCCGCCACGTAGGCCGGCGCCGAGGCGTAGCCGCCGAATCCGACGACGACGTCGACGCCGTGCGCGCGGATGTGGTCTCGCACCTGAGCGACCGCCCGACGGAACCGCATCGGGAACCGCGCCGCCTGCGCGTTGGGACGCCTCGGGAACGGCACCTTGTCGACGATGAGGAGTTCGTACCCGCGGGCCGGCACCAGTCGGGACTCCAGCCCCTCCGCCGTGCCGAGCACCAGCACGGAGGCCTCCGCGTCGCGGGAACGCAATCCGTCGGCGACGGCGAGCAGGGGATTGACATGACCGGCGGTTCCCCCGCCGGCGAGAAGGTACGTGGTCACCGTGAGACCCTACCCCGCCCGGCCGAGGGCGCCCGCTCAGCCGGGCGAGCCTCGGCGGCGGGGATCGTCCTGGCGAAGGCGAGGAGCACACCGCAGGCGATGAGCACGGCGAGCAGCGCCGTGCCTCCCTGCGACATGAAGGGCAGTGGCACGCCCATGACCGGGAACACGCCGATCACGACGCCGATGTTCAGCACGGCCTGCCCGGTGATCCAGACCGTTACACCGCCCGCCGCGATGCGGATGAACGGGTCGGAGGTCTTGCGGATGATGTGGAAGGCGCCGACCGTGAAGAGCGTGAACAGCGCGAGCACGACAACGCAGCCGATGAGCCCGAGCTCCTCCCCCACGATCGCGAAGATGAAGTCGTTGCCCGCGGCGGGGAGCCAGCCGTACTTCTCCTGCGAGTTGCCGAGGCCGACGCCGAAGACGCCGCCCGAGGCCATGCCCCAGATGCCGTGGATCGACTGGTAGCAGTCGCCCGTGTAGGCGGACATGTCGGAGCACGTCGCGGTGATGCGCCGCATCCGGTCGGGGCTGGTCACGGCCAGGGCGATCACCGAGGCGATGCCGAGCAGCACCGGGAGGATGAAGAGCCGCAGCTTCACCCCCGAGAAGAACAGGCAGCCCAGGAGGACGAGCACGAGCACCATGGCGGTACCCAGGTCCTTGCCGGCGAGGACGGTGCCGATCGCGAGCGCGCCCACGGGCACCACCGGGATGAAGACCTGGTGCCACGTGCCGAGCATCGTCTGCTTGCGCATGAGCACGTAGCCGATCCACAGCGCGAGCGCGAGCTTGAGGAACTCGGACGGCTGCAGGGTGAAGCCGGCGATCTTGATCCAGTTCCGGTTACCGCCGTCCTCGATGCCGAGGGGCGTGAAGACGAGCAGCTGCAGGGCTATCGCGCCGAACAGCGCCGGCCAGGCCATGCGCTTGAGGAAGCGGACCGGCATCCGCGAGATGAGGAACATCAACGGAACCCCGAGCACCGCGAACACGCCCTGGCGCAGAGCGCCGTCCATCGGGTTCTCTCCGCGCGAGACCGCTGTCGCGCTGGTCGCGGAAAGCACCATCACGAGACCGAAGATCGTCAGCAGCAGCGCCGCTGATGCGATCATCAGGAACTCTGTCGACAGCGGTGTGAAGCGGCGCCCCAGCGAGACGCGTGCGGCGAGGCCCCGCGAGGATCCGGGCTCAGAGCGCGGGGGGCGTGCGACCTGTGTCATCGGCGCTCCCCCGGTCGATCCAGTCCTGCACCGCTTCGGCGAAGCGGCGGCCGCGATCCGCGTAGCTCGTGAACTGATCGAAGGATGCCGCAGCGGGAGCCAGGAGTACCGTGCCCTCGCCGTCGACGATCCCCGCAGCGATCTCCACGACGCGGTTCATGACCTCACCAGTCTCGCCAGCATCCACCTCGAACACCGGCACCGCGGGCGCGTGTCGCTGGAATGCCGTCACGACCTCCGAGCGCTCGACGCCGATGACGACCGCAGCGCGAGCGGTCGTGCCTGCCGTCGCCACCAGGTCGGCGATGTCCACGCCCTTGAGGTCTCCCCCGACGACCCACACGGCGCCGGGGTACGCGCGCAGCGACGAGGCCGCTGCGTGCGGGTTGGTCGCCTTCGAGTCGTCGACCCAGGTGATCCCGAGGTGACGGGCGACGACCTGGATCCGGTGGGCGTCGAGACGGAAGCTCTGCAGCGCGTCGTGGATCGCCTCGGGGGCGACGTCGAGCGACCGCGCGAGCGCACTCGCCGCGAGGATGTTCTGCACGATGTGCGGAGCGGCCAACCCGGCGGTCTCGAGATCCGCGACCGTCGTCAGCTCGAGCGCACTGCGCGCGCGATCGTCGAGGAAGGCGCGGTCGACCAGGAGGCCCTCGACGACGCCGAGGTCGCTGGGACCGGGGATGCCGAGATCGAACCCGATCGCGCGTGCCCCCTCGACCACTTCGGCGTCCTCCACCATCAGGCGGGTCGCCTCGTCGGCCTTGTTGTACACGCAGGCGACGCGGGTGTTGCGGTAGACGAGCGCCTTCGCGTCGCGGTAGGCGCGTGCGCTGCCGTGCCAGACGAGGTGGTCGTCGGCCAGGTTCAGGCAGACGGACGAATACGGGTACAGCTCGCCCTCCGGCTCGGCGAGGCCGAGATACCACAGCTGGTGGCTGGAGAGCTCGACGACCAGCACGTCGAAACCGGACGGGTCGCGCACGGCATCGAGCACCGGCACTCCAATGTTGCCGCACGGAGCCGCGCGCAGCCCGCCCTCGACGAGGAGGCTCGCCGTGAGCTGGGTCGTCGTGGTCTTGCCGTTCGTCCCCGTGATGAGCACCCAGTCGGCCGGCGTTCCGTCATCGCGCACGACCTTGTCACGCACCCGCCAGGCCAGCTCGACGTCGCCCCACAGCGCGATGCCGGATTCCTGCACCCACCGGATCACGGGATGCGAGGGCGCGAACCCGGGCGAGGCGATCACGACCTCCGCGCCGAAGTCGACCAGCGTCTGCGGGACGTCGCTCAGCGGACCGAGCTCCAGTCGCGCGCCGACGACGGGGACGAGCTTCGCGTACTCCTCCTCGGCCGACTCACTGAGCACGAGGACCTCTGCGCCGAGCTCGGTGAGGGTGTCCGCGACCGAGAAGCCCGTCATCGAGAGGCCGAGCACCGCGACGCGGAGACCCGCCCAGTCGGCGTTCCAGCTGGTGAGCGACGCGAGGCGCGACTCAGCCGACACGGGTCAGCCATTCCACGTAGAAGAGCCCGACCGCCGAGACGGCGAGGAGCCCGGCGATGATCCACATGCGCACGACGATCGTGACCTCCGACCAGCCGCGCATCTCGAGGTGGTGGTGGAACGGGCTCATGAGGAACAGCCGCTTTCCACGGGTGATCTTGAAGTACGCGCGCTGCAGGATGACGGAGCCCGAGGCGAGAACGAACACGCCGGCGATCACGAGCAGCAGCAGCTCGGTGCGCGTGAGGATCGCCATGGCGGTGATGACGCCGCCGATGGCCATCGAACCCACGTCGCCCATGAACACCTTGGCCTTGGGGGCGTTCCACCACAGGAAGCCGATGAGGCTCGCAGCGAAGGACGCAGCGACGATGGCGAGACTGAAGGGGTCGCGGACCTCGTAGCATCCGCCGATCGCGGCCTTCTCCACGCCCTCGCCGACGCAGGACTGCTTGAACTGCCAGAAGGCGATGAGGCTGTACGCACCTACGACGATCACGCCGGCACCGGCGGCGAGTCCGTCGAGTCCGTCGGTGAGGTTCACGCTGTTCGAGGTCGCGACGCCGATCACAGAGATCCACAGCAGGTACAGCACCCAGCCGACGACGACCGTGAATGCGAACAGGTTCAGCCAGGGGATGTCGCGGAACAGCGAGATCGATCCCGACGCAGGAGTCTGGTCGAACTTGTTCGGGAAGTTCAGCGCGACGATGCCGAACGGGATCATCACGATCAGCTGCCCGATGATCTTGCGCCATCCGGACAGGCCGAGGCTGCGCTGACTGCGCACCTTCATGTAATCGTCGATGAATCCGACGGCGCCGAAGCCGACCATCAGCCAGATCACGAGGATCGCCGACAGCGCAGGCGTGCCGCCGCCGACGAGGACGCCCGTGAAGTACCCCACCATCGTGCCGGCGATGAAGATGACTCCACCCATGGTCGGGGTGCCGCGCTTCGCCTCGTGGCTCGGATTCTCGAGCGCCTCGGGGGTGCGGATGACCTGCCCCCATCCCCACTTGCGGAACAGCCGGAGAAAGACGGGAGTCAGGAAGAGTGTGAAGGCGAGCGAGATGGCCGCCGCCATGATGAGTGACCTCACGAGAACAATTCTCCCAGACGATCACCGAGATGCCGGAGACCGACCGAGTTGGAGGACTTCACGAGTACGCGGTCGCCGTCACGGAGCTCCTCGCGCAGATACTCAAAGGCCGCGTCCTGATCGGGGAAGAAGACCGCTTCGCTGTCCCACGACCCCTCGCCGATCGCGGAGATGTAGAGCCGGCGGGCCTCGGGCCCGACGACCACGATGCGCTGGATGTTGAGGCGCACGGCGAGCAGGCCGATGCGGTCGTGTTCCTCACCGGCGGTCTCGCCGAGCTCGCTCATGGCGCCCAGCACGGCCACCGTGCGCTCGTCGGGGCCGGTGATCTGCGCGAGCGTGCGCAGGGCGGCCGCCATCGAGTCGGGGCTCGCGTTGTAGGCGTCGTTGATGATGCGGACGCGGTCGTTGCCCAGCGGCTGCATGCGCCAGCGCTCGGCGATCTCCACGGTCTCGAGTCGCTCCACGGCATCCGCCGCGGAGACGCCGAGCACGCCGGCGGCGGCGATGGCCGCGAGGGCGTTGTTGATGTGGTGGGCTCCGAGGACGCGGAGGTGCAGCGGCACGCGGGCACCGGCCGCCTCGATCACGCACGACGTTCCGGATGCCGTCACCTCCAGGCTCTCCGCCCGCACCTGCGCGGCGGACCCCTGGCCGAAGCCGACGACGGTCATCCCCCGCGACTCGGCGAGCTCGCGCATCGCCGCGACACGCGGGTCGTCGAGGTTCAGCACGGCCGTGCCGGTGGGTGCGGCGGCCGACACGAGCTCGGACTTCGCCTTCGCGGTGGCCTCGATGCCGCCGAAGCCGCCCGCGTGGGCCATACCGACCATGAGTACGACCACCACGTCGGGTTCGACGAGGCCGGCCAGGCGGGCGATGCTCCCGGGAGCGTCGGCTCCGAACTCGCTGACCAGGAAGCGGGTGTCCTCCGTGACGCGCAGCATCGTGACGGGCGCGCCGACCTCGTTGTTGTACGAGGCGATGGGAGCGACGGTGGCCCCCTCCTCCGACAGGATCCGCGCCAGGAAGTTCTTGGTCGTGGTCTTGCCGTTCGAGCCGGTGATGCCGACGATCTTGAGCGAGCCGCCTGCACGCACCCGTGCGACGACCTCTCGGGCGAGGTCCGCCAGCGCGCGCACCGCGTCCGGAACGACGATCTGCGTGATCTCCTCGTCGACAGGGCGCTCGACGATCGCGAGGGCGGCGCCGGACGCGGCAGCGGAACCGACGAAGTTGTGGCCGTCGGTCGATGCGCCGGGCTTCGCGACGAAGATCGAGCCGGGGCTCATGTTCCGCGAGTCGGTGTCGACGACGCCGTCCACCACGGTCTCGGCGGTGGCTTCTCCGGCGAGCCGCAGGTCACCCCCCAGGACGGCGGCGATCTCGGCAAGCGACAGGGCGATCATGACATCTCCAGGCGCGAGGCGCGCCGATCATTCGAATTTGGGAAGCAGTGCGTCCATCGGGGTGGAGGACGGCATCACGCGGTACGTCTTCATGGTCTGCGTCATCGCCTTCTGGAAGGCCGACGCGGTCGCCGCGGATGATGTAACTCTAGTCGGCTCGTCCAGAGTGACGACGACGACGTACTGCGGATCGTCGACGGGCGCGAAGCCCACCATGCTCGTGTAGTACACACCCTGCTTGTAGCCGCCGTTGCCGTCCGGGATCTGTGCGGTACCGGTCTTGCTGGTCACTCGGTAGCCGGGCACCTGGATGCGCTCGGCGTTGCCGCCCTGCACAGCGACGTTCTCGAGCATCCGCGTGAGATCGGCCGCCGTCTGCGGCTGGATGATCTGCTCACGGCTCGGGGCGTCGGGGGTCACGACCGTGCCGTCCGGCGCCGTGCAGGACTCGACGAGGGAGAGTCCGATCTTCTCCCCGCCGTTCGCGATCGCCTGGTACGCGCCGGCGAGCTGCGGGGCGGTCACCGTGAAGTACTGGCCGAACGTGGTCGTGTACAGCGACTGGTTGTCCCACTGATTCGTGGGGTGCAGGAGACCGGACGCCTCGTCGGGGAATCCCACGGTCGTCTCGCCGACGCCGAAGCGCTGCAGATAGTCGTAGCGCACGTCGGGGCTCACCATGGTGCCGAACTTCGACAGGGCCACGTTCGACGAGTCGATGAGCGCGCCGGCGAGCGTGTACTGGAACGTCGGATGCACGAACGCGTCGTTGATCACGGCGCCGTTCGGGAACTTCTCCTTGGAGGATGCCGAGACGGTCGGGCTCGTCATCGTGACGCCGCCGTTCTCCATGACCGCTGCCGCGGTGACGGCCTTGAACGTGGATCCCGGCTCGAATGGGTAGGTGAAGAGCTTGCTGCCCCAGGTGTCGGAGCTCGAGGCGTCGAGGTCGTTCGGGTCCATGGTCGGCCACTCGGCCGCGGCGCGGATCTTGCCCGTCGCCACCTCGACCACCGTGACCGTGCCGCCCTTGGCGCCCTGCGCCTGAGCCTCTTCCGCGATCATCTGCTGCATGTACCACTGCAGGTCGCTGTTGATCGTCAGCTGCACGGTGCCGCCGTCCACGGCATCCGTGCGACTCTCGCTGCCGGGGATGATGACGCCGTCCTTGCCGGTGCGGTAGCTCTCTTCGCCGTTCGTCGGTGCGAGGCACTGGTCGTCCATCTTCTCGATGCCGGCCTGCGCCGAGCCGCTGCCGTCGAGGAACCCGACGACGTTGCCCGCGACGGCGCCGTTCGGGTACACCCGGGTCTCGCGCTCTTCGAAGTGCAGGTACTTGACGCCGTCCGCCTTGAGCTCCTTCAGCTGGATGTACTGCTCGGCGTTGAGGCCCGTCTTCACCTGGTACCACTGCGACTCGGGGTTCGCGGCGTGCTGCGCCTCGACTCCGGTGCGGAGCGCTTCTGCATCCACCCCGGTGATCTCGGCGATCCTCTGTGCGGCTTCAGCCCACGGGATCTTCGGCGGATTCTTCTCGTCCGTCTCGAGCAGGTTCATGACCTTCGGGTCGACGTTGGCGTCGTACACGGCCACGCTCTCGGCGAGCACGCTGCCGTTCGAGTCGACGATCGCTCCGCGGTCGCCGTAGATCGGCGTGCCGTGTGCGATGAACTCGAGCGACTGCGACACGTGCTCGTCGGCACGGACGATCTGGATGTCGACGAGGCGCACGATGAACGCGGCGAGGATCGACAGGATCACGGCCAGAGCGACGACCGTGCGTCGCCGCGGCGTCCGGGTGGCTCGTGTCGTCATGGACTCTCTCCGTCAGATCGTGGTCGTGGGTTCAGCGCGTCGTGGGGCTGGGGAGGCCGTCGGTGATCGCCGGCGGCAGCTCCTGCTGCGTCTGCCCGGCCGTGGCGTCGGCGGCGTCGTCCGTCGTCGTCTCGGCGACCGGGGCCTGGAGCAGCGCGTTCCCGACCGCACCGGCTCCGTTCGGGTCGATCGTCGACATGCCGCCGGCGCCCGTCCCCTGACCGAAGACGGCACCGTCGCTGAGACGCAGGTACGAGGGGGTGCCTGCCACGACCATTCCCAGCGATGCCGCACCGGTCGCCAGCGCCTGCGGGGAGCTGAGACCCGTGAGGTCCTCCTGCAGCGCGTCGGTGCGGAGGTCGAGATCGTGCTGCTGCGAGGTGAGGCTGGCGAGCAGGAACGAGTCCTGCGTGATGGCGAGCGACAGTCCGATCTGTGCGGCACCGATCGCCATGGCACCGGCGAGGGCGACGAGCGCGTACGCCAGCTTCGGCTTGCGCCGCTTGGGCGTGCCGGTGACGGGCTGGAGCTGCCGACGCGGCGCGCGTGCCGGCGCCTCCTTCTCGACGGTCCGTGGCGCCCGGGCTGCTGCGGTGAGGCTCATGCGTCACGTACCTTCTCCGCGGCACGCAGGCGCACGGGGATCGCGCGGGGGTTGCGTGCCCGCTCGTCGTCATCGGCCAGTTCCGCTCCGCGGGTGATGATGCGGAAGCGCGGTGCGTGCTCGGGCAGTTCCACGGGAAGGCCCTTCGGCGCCGTGGAGGCGGCGCCCGCCGCGAACGCCTGCTTCACGAGCCGGTCCTCGAGGGACTGGTACGACATCACGACGATCCGACCTCCGACGGCGAGGGAGTCCATGGCCGAGGGGATGGCGTCCGCCAGCACGCTGAGCTCGGTGTTGACCTCGATCCGCAGTGCTTGGAAGACGCGCTTCGCGGGATGACCGGCACGCTGCGCTGCGGCGGGGGTCGCAGCGATGAGGATCTCGACGAGCTCGCCCGATCGCGTGATCGGCTTCTGCTGACGAGCCTCGATGATGAAGCGGGCATAGCGCCCGGCGAGCTTCTCCTCGCCGTAGCGCTCGAAGATCCGACGCAGATTGCCTTCGCTGTAGGTCGCGACGACCTCGGCGGCCGTCACTCCCTTGGTCTGGTCCATCCGCATGTCGAGCGGGGCATCCTTCGAGTACGCGAAACCGCGATCGGCCTCGTCGAGCTGCAGCGAGGAGACGCCGAGGTCGAACAGGATGCCTGAGGCGCCCTGCGCGTGGAGCCCGATCTCGTCGTACACGGTGTGGACGAGGGTGACGCGATCGCGGAAGCGCGCGAGGCGCTCCCCCGCGATGCGCAGGGCGTCGGTGTCGCGGTCGAGTCCGACGAGCCGGATGTTCGGGAACCGCTCCAGGAGCGCCTCGGAGTGCCCTCCCATGCCGAGAGTGGCATCGACGAGGATCGCCCCGTCGCGCTGGAGGGCGGGGGCGAGCAGCTCGATGCAGCGCTCGAGCAGGACCGGGGTGTGGATGTCGCGGAGGTTCATGATCTTTCTCGGGTGACCTCTGTCTCGGAGACCAGAGCCCTGATCCCCCTCCGCTTCTCGACCCGGCACCGGGGAAGTGTGTCGGGGCGGGAGCGGCGGGGCATCACAGCCGTGGTCAGAACAGTCCCGGAATCACCTCCTGCTCCAGGTCGGCGTAGGACTCCTCGCCGGCGGCGAGGTAGGCGTTCCAGCTCTCGGCATCCCAGATCTCGGCGTGGGCGCCGACTCCGGTGACGATGAGCTCCTTCTGCAGGCCCGCGTACTGGCGGAGGTGCGCGGGGATGGTGATGCGGTTCTGACTGTCGGGCATCTCCGCACTGGCTCCGGAGAGGAACAGGCGCATGAAGTCGCGCGCCTGCTTGTTGGCGAGCGGTGCCTGACGGATCCGCTCGTGCATCGCCTCGAACTCGGCCGTGCTGAAGACGTAGAGGCAGCGCTCCTGGCCGCGCGTGACGACGATGCCGCCACCGAGGTCTTCGCGGAACTTCGCAGGGAGGATGACCCGCCCTTTGTCGTCCAGCTTCGGAGAGTGCGTACCCAGCAGCATCGGCCATCACCCCCTCTTCGTCCGGCCAACTTCGAGGTGCGCCCCACTTTACTCCACTTTCCTCCACAAACCTATGACGAATTGTCCGGAGAGGGCGCGAGAGCACGCAGGAGCCTCAGGGCACGACGATGGAGCCCCGGAATGGCGCGGATGTCGGTGAGTGGAGGACGGTGGAGGCCGGGTGGAGGAAATTCCCACGACAGCACCCGGAGACGACGAAGGCCCGGATGCTCAGAGCATCCGGGCCTTCGAGAAGAAGAGGAGGTCAGCGACCGTCTTGGCGGCGATCCCAGCGGTCGTTCATACGATCCATGAAGGAGGCCGATCCGCGCGCTTGCTTGGGGGCGCGTTCCGTCGGGGTCGACGATGCCGTGCGTCGCACGGGCGTCACGGCGAGCATCACGCCGCCGAGCATCGCGGCGAAACCGACGACCCCGACGACGACACCCCACACGTCACCGAGGATGACGCCGACGATCAACCCGCCCACACCGGCGAGGAGCAGGAGCGCTCCGTACACGAGATTGCGATAGCTGAGTGCTCGGTCGCCTGACGGCGCACTCACGACATCGGCGTCATTGTGGAGGAGATGGCGCTCCATCTCATCGAGCAGACGCTGCTCCTGTTCGGAGAGTGGCATTTCGTCCCCCTCGGGTATGGTCTCCTCATTCTACGCGCGGTATGAGGTCGCGGGCTAGTGAAGAGCCCCTCATTGGCTTTACGTATGCTGGGAGTCGTGCCGATCCCCTCCCTCGTGCCCGATGCGGTGGCCGCCCGCCTGCAGCTGTTCCTCGACCGGATGCGCGCGGAGGCCGTCGCCTACGGACCGGATGCCGCCGCCCTCGTCGAATCCGGCGCAGACACCCTCGTCGGCGGCAAGCGGCTGCGCGCGCGCTTCTGCCATGCCGGGTGGCGGTCGGTGGCTCGCCAGCGCGACCGCGCTGCGGCTGAGCACGATGCGCTGTGGGACGTCTGCGCCGCACTGGAGGTCTTCCAGTCCGCCGCCCTCGTGCACGACGACATCATCGACAATTCGGACACCCGTCGCGGACGCCCCGCAGCGCATCGCGCGCTCGAGGCGTCTCATCGCGACGCAGGATGGACCGGCGACGCCGCCGCATTCGGCCGTTCGTCGGCGATCCTCCTCGGCGACCTGCTCGTCGCCTGGAGCGACGACCTGTTCGAGGATGCCGTCGACTCCCTCCCCCACGCGCGCATCGTCCGCCGCGAGTACGCGCGGATGCGGCGGGACGTCACGGTCGGTCAGTTCCTCGACATCGCCGAGGAGTCCGCCTGGAGCGTGAACGCCACCGAGTCGCACGTCGAACGCGCTCTGCGGGTGGTGTCGCTGAAGTCGGCGAGGTACAGCATCGAGCAGCCGCTCGTGCTGGGCGCGGCGGTCGCCGAGGCCGATGCGGAGCAGCTGCGCGCCCTGCGTCGGTTCGGGCACCCCGTGGGCATGGCCTTCCAGCTGCGCGACGACGTGCTCGGGGTGTTCGGCGATGCGGCCGTCACCGGCAAGCCCGCCGGAGACGATCTCCGTGAGGGCAAGCGCACGGTCCTCGTCGCGCTCACGCGGCAGACTCTCGACAACTCGGCGCGCAACCTGTTCGACGAGATGCTCGGCGACCCCGAGCTCACGCCCGAGCAGATCGGCTTCCTGCAGGCGACCATCGCCGAGTCGGGTGCTCTCGATCGGGTGGAGTCGATGATCGACGACTACGCGAAAGAGGCCGACCGCGCGCTCTCGGGCGCTCGCCTCGACAACGCAGCCGTCGGAGACCTGCGCGATCTCGCCCGCGCGGCGACCGTGCGCGCAGCCTGACCCCGGAGCCGGCGGCCTCACGCCGCCGATCGATCAGGCGAGGGTGCGCGCGACGCGACGGACCTCGCTCTTGTGACCGGCGAGCAGCGCGGCGATCGGCGAGCGGCCCAGCGTCTCCTCGTCGGCGAGCAGCCAGTCGACGACCTCGTCGTCGGTGAAGCCCGCGTCCTGCAGTGCGATGACGGTCCCGCGCAGGGACGAGAGCGGGTGGCCGTCGACGATGAAGACGGACGGCACCGCGAAGACGCCTGATCGACGCGACCCGACGAGGTAGTGCTCGTCGATGAGACGGCGGACGCGGCCGAGCGGCTCACCGAGCACTTCGACCAGGTCGGGCATCGTCAGCCACTCGGTCGGGGTGGCGCCGTTCTCGGGAAGGTGGTTCTCAGACTGCTCAGACACGCTGTTCACTATCTCATCTCCTCGGACCGATCGCTCGCCCGCCGCCCGAATCACTTCCGTCACATGCGTCACTTCTGTTGACTTCTGTTTACTCGCGTGTCAGCGTAGGCAGACGCCGAACAAGGGGGAAGCCTTGAGACAGCCACTCGCACGCCGTCGCGCCCGATACCTGCAGATCGGAGTGCCCGCCGCGGTCATCGGATCCCTCACCGGTCCCCTCGCGGTCGTCCCGGCCCAAGCCGACACCACCGCTCCGATCGAACGGATGCAGGCGGGCCCCGGCCGGATCGTCCCCGCGACCACGACTCCCGCCGGCTATGTGGTGCAACCCGGCGACACGGTCTCGTCGATCGCCCGACAGTTCGGCCTCCGCACGGTCGATGTCCTCGCCTGGAACGGGCTCACCTGGCGGTCTGTGATCTACCCCGGCCAGTCGCTGGCCCTCAGCGGGACCGCCGCCGCCCCTGCGGCTCCGGTCTCGGTCACCGCCGCGCCCGCGGGCGCCTCGCACGTCGTGGTCAGCGGTGACACGGTCTTCGGCATCGCTCAGAAGTACGGCACCACGGTCGACGCCGTGCTCGCGGCCAACGGTCTCACCCGCGCATCGGTCATCTACCCGGGCCAGACGCTGTCGGTCTCCGGCGCCGCTGCTCCCGCCCCCGCCGTCGCGGCCCCCGTGGCTCCGCCTCCCGCGGCCGCGGCGCAGGCTCATGTCGTGGCCGCGGGAGACACGCTGTTCGGCATCGCTCAGAAGTACGGCACGACGACGGCCGCGCTGTTCGCCCTCAACGGCCTGTCGTCGGGGTCGATCATCTATCCCGGGCAGAGCATCGCCGTCGGCGAAGCGCCGGCCGCTGCCCCGGCGGCGGCCCCCGCACCGGTCCCGACCGCTCCGTCGCAGTCCTTCGCCTCCCTCGACGCGGAGCAGGCCGGCAACGCGGCCCTCATCATCCGCATCGGCCGGCAGCTCGGCGTCTCGGATCGCGCGATCGCGATCGGACTCGCGACCGCGATGGTCGAGTCGAGCATGCGCAACCTCTCGTGGGGCGACCGCGACTCGCTCGGGCTCTTCCAGCAGCGACCGAGCACCGGGTGGGGCTCGGCGGAGCAGATCCTCGACGCCGACCGCAGCACGCGCGTGTTCTTCGGCGGGGCCGGCGACCCCAACGGTCAGTCCACCCGCGGCCTGCTCGACATCCCCGGGTGGGAGTCGATGCGCTTCACCGATGCCGCGCAGGCCGTTCAGATCTCCGCCTACCCCGAGCGCTACGGGCTCTGGGAGACGCAGGCGTACCAGTGGCTCGCGCAATACGGATGACCGGGTTCCGGGCAAACGTGCAGGAGCAGAGGGCGAGCCGTTCCCGGAGCTTTCAGGCAGTCCTCAATAGAATCTTGACGTGACGACCAATCAGCAGGCCGACCCCCTCATCGGGCGGCTTGTCGACGGTCGGTACCGGGTCCGCGCTCGGATCGCCCGCGGCGGCATGGCCACCGTGTACGTCGCGACCGACCTCCGTCTGGAGCGCCGCATCGCCCTCAAGGTGATGCACGCGCACCTCAGCGACGACTCGTCCTTCCAGAGCCGGTTCATCCAGGAGGCACGGTCAGCTGCCCGTCTGGCCGACCCGCACGTCGTCAACGTCTTCGATCAGGGGCAGGACGGCGAGCTGGCATACCTCGTCATGGAGTATCTGCCGGGCATCACTCTGCGCGAGCTGCTCCGCGAGCAGAAGCGCCTCACGATCCCGCAGACGATCACCATCATGGATGCCGTGCTCGCGGGCCTGTCGGCCGCGCACCGCGCCGGCATCGTCCACCGCGACGTGAAGCCCGAGAACGTGCTCCTCGCGGAGGACGGCCGCATCAAGATCGGCGACTTCGGTCTGGCCCGCGCCACCACCGCCAACACTGCGACCGGACAGCAATTGCTGGGAACCATCGCCTACCTGGCGCCGGAGCTCGTCACCCGCGGCACGGCCGACGCCCGCAGCGACATCTACGCGCTCGGGATCATGCTGTACGAGATGCTCGTCGGCGAGCAGCCGTACAAGGGCGAGCAGCCCATGCAGATCGCGTTCCAGCATGCGACCGAGTCGGTCCCCCGGCCGAGCGTGCGCAATCCGGCGGTCCCTGAGCAGCTCGACGAGCTGGTGCTGTGGGCGACGGAGAAGTCGCCGGACGAGCGACCGGACGACGCCCAGCAGATGCTCGAGCGCCTGCGCGAGATCGAGCGCGACCTGGGCATCGCGCCCGCCGTCGCTGCGGCGACCGCTCCACAGCGCTCGCAGGCGGATTCCGCCGAGCTCACCAAGATCATGCCGAGCACGATGGTGCTCACCGACCCGACGGCTCCGGCGCCGCAGGCCGTCGACAACGCCACCCTGCTGCGGCGGCGCTCCTCTCGTCGCCGTGCACGCGGCGCCCTGCTCCTCACCCTCGTGCTGCTGCTCGCCACCGTCGCGGGCGGCGTGGGCTGGTGGTTCGGCTCGGGACCTGGCTCGCTCGTCGCCGTGCCCGACGTGGCCGGTCTCTCCTACGACGACGCGGCGTCGGCCCTCACTGCCGAGGGCTTCGTCCCGGTGCGCGGTGAGGAGAACTCCATCGAGGTCGCAAGAGACCAGGCGATCCGGACCGACCCCGAAGAGGGTCAGCGTCTCGACAAGGGCGCCGAGGTCACGGTGATCATCTCGATCGGCCCGGCCAGCCACACCGCAGAGGCCCTCAACGGCAAGACCGAGCAGGAGGCCAGGGACTACCTCGGCGAGATCAGGGTCAACGTGGCCGAGCAGCCGCTGCTCCTCTTCTCCGACGCGGAAGCCGGCCGAGTCATCAACGCCTTCGTGACCCCGCGCGACGGCGGCGAGGTCTACAACTGCGGCGACGGGTGCGACCTCCTCGAGGACGACTCCGTCGAGCTGTACGTCTCGGCGGGCCCCTTCCCCGACGTGAGCGGGATGTCGGTCGACCAGGCCACGACGACGCTCACCGACAAGCAGCTGCAGGTCTCCCCGGAGATCGTCTACGCCTTCAGCGAGAAGCTCCAGAAGGATCTCGTCATCGGGGTGTCCGACCGCGCGGAAGAGGGCAACTGGCGTCCAGGCGATACCGTGCAGCTCATCGTCTCGAAGGGGCCGGAACTCTTCCCCGTGCCCGACGTCACGAACAAGACGCTCGTCGAGGCCAAGAGGATCATCGAGGGGGCGGGCTTCACCGCGACCTACGCCGCCTGGGGCGACCTGCCCGGCTTCGCCGATCTGGCGAAGGTCACGGCGCAGGATCCGGGGGCCGACAAGCAGCTCCCCCGCGGAGGCACCGTCAAGCTCTCCATCCAGCTCAGCGGCTGAACAGCATCCATCGTCCGCCGCAGACGACGAAGGCCCTCCTCGATCCGGGGAGGGCCTTCGTCGTATGGACGTTGTCGTCAGCGCTTCTCCAGCTCCTCGGCCACGAGGAACGCCAGCTCCAGCGACTGCATGTGGTTGAGACGCGGGTCGCACAGACTCTCGTAGCGGGTGGCGAGAGCGGCCTCGTCGATCTGCTCGGAGCCGCCGAGGCACTCGGTGACGTCGTCGCCCGTGAGCTCGACGTGGATGCCGCCGGGGAACGTGCCGACCGCACGGTGCGCCTCGAAGAAACCGCGGACCTCGTCGACCACGTCGTCGAAGCGACGGGTCTTGTAGCCGGTGGGGGTCGTGATGCCGTTGCCGTGCATGGGGTCGGTGACCCAGAGCGGCTGCGCCCCGGAATCACGGACGGCCTCGAGCAGCGGCGGCAGCGCGTCGCGGATCTTGCCCGCACCCATGCGCGTGATGAACGTCAGGCGGCCGGGCTCGCGGTTCGGGTCGAGCTTGTCGATGAGCGCGAGCGCCGTCTCGGGCGTGGTCGTGGGGCCGAGCTTCACACCGATGGGGTTGCGGATCTTCGAGAAGTAGTCGACGTGCGCCCCGTCGAGCTCGCGCGTGCGCTCACCGATCCAGAGGAAGTGGGCCGACGTGTTGAACGGGGTGTCCGTGCGCGAGTCGATGCGGGTCATCGGACGCTCGTAGTCCATCAGCAAGCCCTCGTGCCCGGTGAAGAACTCGACGCGCTTGAGCTCGTCGAAGTCGGCGCCGGCGGCCTCCATGAACTTGATGGCGCGGTCGATCTCGGCCGCCATGCGCTCGTAGCGCTGGTTGGCCGGGTTCTGCGCGAAGCCCTTGTTCCAGGAGTGCACCTCGCGCAGGTCGGCGAAGCCACCCTGTGTGAAGGCGCGGATGAGGTTGAGGGTCGACGCGGCGGTGTGGTAGCCCTGGAGCAGACGGCCGGGGTCGGCCTGTCGCGAGCCCTCGGTGAAGTCGTAGCCGTTGACGATGTCGCCGCGGTAGGCGGGAAGGGTGACGTCGCCGCGGGTCTCGGTGTCGCTGGAGCGGGGCTTCGCGAACTGCCCCGCCATGCGTCCCATCTTCACGATCGGCATTGACGCGCCATAGGTCAGCACGACCGCCATCTGCAGGACCGTCTTGATGCGGTTGCGGATCTGGTCTGCGGTGGCGCCGGCGAACGTCTCGGCGCAGTCGCCGCCCTGGAGCAGGAACGCCTGTCCGGAGGCGGCGCGCGCGAGCCGGTCGCGGAGGTTGTCGACCTCGCCGGCGAACACCAGGGGCGGGAGCGCCGCGATCTGAGCGGAGACCTCGGCCACGCGCTCGGCGTCGGGCCACTGAGGCTGCTGCTTGATCGGGAGCGAACGCCACGCGTCGAGCGCGTCGATGTGGTGCTGGAGCATGGCTCCCAGCCTACTGGGCGCGAGGGGTCGCAGACGCCTCAGGAGCGTCGTGTGACGCGCACCGGCAGTCGGTCCTTCACGGTCGACGCGTACACGTCGTCGTACTCCTGCTCGCCGAGTCGCTGCAGGGCGACCATGATCTCGTCCGTGACGGAGCGGAGGATGTAGCGATCGTTCTCCATGCCCGCATAGCGCGAGAAGTCCAGGGGCTCTCCGATGACGATGCCGACCCGCACGACCCGCGGCAGCCGCTGCCCGATCGGCATCGCGGTGTCGGTGTCGACCATGATGACGGGGATGACGGGCACCTTGGCCTCGAGCGCCATGCGAGCGAGACCGGTACGGCCGCGGTAGAGCTTGCCGTCGGGGCTGCGCGTGCCCTCCGGGTAGATGCCGAGGAGGTCTCCGCCCCCGAGCACCTGCAGGCCGGTGTTGAGCGACGCCTCCGACGCCTTGCCGCCCGAGCGGTCGATCGGAATCTGGCCCGTCGCCTTCATGAAGAACTTCGTGGCCCACCCCTTGAGGCCGCGGCCCGTGAAGTAGTCGCTCTTGGCAAGGAACGACATCGACCGATCGATCATGAGGGGCAGGAAGATCGAGTCGGCGAACGACAGGTGATTGCTGGCGAGGATCGCCGCGCCGGTCCGGGGCACGTTGCCGCGCCCCACGATCCACGGACGGAACACCGCCTTGACCACGGGGCCGATCACGACGTACTTCATCAGCCAGTAGAACATCGATGTGCAGTCTAGCGCCGCGCGCCCGGTGCGCCAGCGTCGGGCCTTCGCGAGCGTTCGAAGGCGACTGAGTTCCACCCTTCGTGCGACCCGGTTCCATGCCCTAGACTCGGGAGCAACCCCGTGCCCGACCGGTACCGAAGGAGCTGCCGTGGTCCAGTTTGAAGTCCCCGCCGTCGTCCCCGCCGACCCCGACGCGAACATCTCAGATCTGCTGGTCGAGCGCGTCAAGGCCACCCCCGACCGTGCACTCTTCGCGGTCCCGGAGAACGGCGGATGGCGCGACATCTCCGCATCCGACTTCCAGTCAGCGGTGATCGCGCTGGCCAAGGGCTTCGTCGCCGCGGGCATCCAGCCCGGCGAGAAGGTGGGCTTCCTCGCCCGCACCACGTACGAATGGTCGCTCGTCGATTTCGCCCTCTTCTACGCGGGCGCGGTGATGGTGCCGATCTACGAGACGAGCTCCCCCGCCCAGATCCAGTGGATCCTCGAGGACTCCGGCGCCATCGCTCTGATCGTCGAGTCGCCGGAGCACTTCGCACGCGTCGACGAGGTCCGCGGCGATCTGCCGCTGCTGCGCGAGG
Source organism: Microbacterium sp. LS_15 (assembly GCF_041954735.1). Lineage (NCBI taxonomy): Bacteria > Bacillati > Actinomycetota > Actinomycetes > Micrococcales > Microbacteriaceae > Microbacterium > Microbacterium sp. LS_15. The sequence continues at coordinate 780,125 of NZ_JAVAYD010000001.1, forward strand.
TCTGGCAGCTGCACCTGGGAGCCATCGACACGCTCACCGCGCAGGGCGCATCCGTGACCGATGAGGAGATCGAGCGACTGCGCAGCATCGCCGTCAGCTCCGACATCGCCACCCTCATCTACACCTCCGGCTCCACCGGCCGTCCGAAGGGCTGCGTTCTCACGCACAGCAACTTCGTCGAGCTCGCCCGCAACTCCGCCAAGGCGCTCGACGAGGTCGTGCAGACTCCGGGCTCGTCGACCCTGCTGTTCATCACGACGGCGCACGTCTTCGCGCGGTTCATCTCCATCCTCAACGTGCACGCCGGCGTCCGCACGGGGCACCAGCCCGACACGCGTCAGCTGCTGCCTGCGCTCGGATCGTTCAAGCCGACCTTCCTCCTCGCCGTGCCTCGCGTGTTCGAGAAGGTCTACAACTCCGCCGAGCAGAAGGCCGAAGCAGGGGGCAAGGGCAAGATCTTCCGCGCGGCCGCCGAGGTCGCGATCGAGCACTCGAAGCTGCTGGAGCAGGGCAAGAGCATCCCGTTCGGCATGCGACTCAAGTTCGCCCTCTTCAACAAGCTCGTCTACGGCAAGCTGCGCGAGGCCATGGGTGGCCGCGTCGTGTACGCCGTGTCCGGATCGGCGCCGCTCGGCTCGCGCCTCGGCCACTTCTTCCACAGCCTCGGCGTCGTGATCCTCGAGGGGTACGGCCTCACCGAGACCACCGCGCCGGCGACCGTGAACCTCGCCGACAAGTCGAAGATCGGCACGGTCGGCCCAGCCCTCCCCGGCGTCGGCGTGCGCCTCGCCGACGACGGCGAGATCGAGGTGCGCGGCATCAACGTCTTCCGCGAGTACTGGAACAACCCCGAGGCCACGGCCGAGGCCTTCAGCGAGGGCGGCTGGTTCCGCACCGGTGACATCGGCAGCTTCGACTCCGAGGGCTTCCTGACCATCACGGGGCGCAAGAAGGAGATCATCGTGACCGCCGGCGGCAAGAACGTCGCCCCGGCAGCGCTCGAAGACCCGATCCGCGCGAACCCGATCATCGGTCAGGTGGTCGTCGTCGGCGACCAGCGCCCGTTCATCTCGGCGCTCGTCACCCTCGACCCCGAGATGCTGCCGACCTGGCTCGCCAACAACGGCCTCGATAAGGACATGCCTCTCGCCGAGGCCGCGAAGAACGCGGCGGTCCGCGCAGAGGTGCAGAGCGCGGTGGATGCCGCGAACACCCGCGTCTCCCGCGCGGAGTCGATCCGCAAGTTCACGATCCTCGACAGCGAGTGGACGGAGGCATCGGGCCACCTGACGCCGAAGCTGTCGATCAAGCGCAACGTGATCATGAACGACTTCGCCGACGAGATCGCCGCGATCTACGACGAGCCCGTGTCGACCACCAACGTCGCCATCGGCGGCTGAGCCGCCGAGCCACCCCCTTCCGCCCGAACCCGTCCCCTGCGCACTGACCGCAGAGGGCGGGTTCGTTCGTCAGGGGGTGGCTCGGCGGGTGTCAGAACCAGGAGCTCTCGCGCACCTCGCGCATCGCCCGCTTGCGGGTCTCGGCGTCGAGCCGCGAGAGGTAGAGCTTGCCGTCGAGGTGGTCTGTCTCGTGCTGCAGGGCCTGGGCGAGCAGCCCCTCGCCCTCGAGCACCACCGGCTCGCCGTCGAGGTCGATCCCCTCGACGCGCGCCCACGGGTGCCGCAGCGCATCGTGCCAGAGACCGGGCACCGACAGGCACCCCTCCCCCGTCGGCACAGGCTCGCCGCGGACCTCGGTCAGCACGGGATTGATGACGTACCCGATGTCGCCGTCGATGTTGTAGCTGAACGCGCGCAGCGCGACGCCGATCTGCGGCGCGGCCACACCGGCGCGACCAGGCAGCTCGACCGTGTCGACGAGGTCAGCGACGAGCGCTCGCACGCCGTCGTCGATCTGCTCGATCGGGGCGCACACCGTGCGGAGCACCGGGTCGCCGAACACGCGGATCTCACGGACCGTCATCAGGCCGCCTTCGCTCGGAGTCCTTCGACGAGCAGCGCCGCGATCTCCCGCGCCGCCTTCCTCGTCTCGGGCTGGAGGTTCGCGAACACGATCGGGCCGCCGCCGGCGATCTGCGCGTCGTACGGCATGCGCACGACGTGCTTCGCCCTCGTGCGGAAATGGCTCTCCAGCTCGTCGAGCCGCACCAGCGGGGCCCCGGGGTGCGACTGGTTGAGCACGACGACGGCATCCCTCGCCTGCTCGGCATAGCCGTTCGTCTCCAGCCAGGTCAGCGTCTCGGACGCGAGCCGCGCCTCGTCGACGCTGAGCCCGGACACGATGACGATCTGGTCGGCGAGGTCGAGCGTCGCCGCCATCACCGAGTGGACGATCCCCGTGCCGGTATCGGTGAGCACGAGCGAGTAGTAGTGCGCGGCGACCTCGGCGACGTCGCGGTAATCGCTGTCGCTGAAGGCTTCCGCGATGCGGGGGTCGGAATCGGAGGCGAGCACGTCGAGCCGCGTCGCGTCGCGGGAGACGACCGCCGAGATGTCGTGATATCCCTTGATGTCGTCGTGAATGCGCACGAGGTCTCGCACCGAGCGGTTGTGCTGCGGACGGACCACGCGGTCGGCGAGCGTGCCCCGGTCGGGATTCGCGTCGACGGCGATCACCCTGTCGTCCCTGGCGTCTGCCAGGGCCATGCCGAGCAGCGTCGTCAGGGTCGTCTTGCCCACCCCGCCCTTGCGCGAGAGGACGGGCACGAAGCGCGCGCCGCCCGAGAGGGGCGCTGCGATGCGCGTCGTGAGCGCCTTGCGCTCGCGCGCGCGTCGGCCGTCGCCGATGTTGATGCGGCGGCCGGAGATGGAGTACAGGAAGTGGCTCCAGGCGCCTTCGGGCTCGGGCTTCGTGACACGGTGCGGATCGAGCAGCCGGTCGGCCGTGAGCAGGTCAGCGCTCTCGCGCGAGGTGTCGCTCAGATCGTCCAGACGCTTGGCCGTCAGCTGCACCTCGGCTCGCGAGGCGCGCGCCGCGTGACGGGTCGAGACCGGCTTCTCGGGCTGCTCCACGACGGCATCCTCCTTCGATCGCACCGAGTCGTCTGCCCGGGTGCGGGTGCGGGTGTCGAGATCGGCCCGAGCGCGCGCGACGAATGCCGCCGCAGCGGCCGCCTCCGCCTCGTGGTCGGGCTCCGGTGCGGGTGCCGGTGCCGGTGCCGGTGCCCCATCCTCCGAGGGCTCGACGGGTGCCGGGGCGTCCGGCTCCGATGCCGCCGGGGCGTCGTCGCCGACCTCTGCGGTCTCGTCGGGGGTCTCCGTGCCGTCGGTCGCCGGGAGCAGCTCGGAATCCGCGCCCCCGTCCACCTCGGCGGACTCAGCGGCTTCGACGGTCTCCAGGATCGCGTCGACCTCCGCGACCGGCTCCGGCTCCGCGATCAGTTCGGTCTCCCCGATCTCGGCGTCCTCGACGGTCAGCTCATCCGGCTCGTCGCTGGGGTCGTCCGTCTCCGGCTCGTCCGACGAGTCCTGGTCCACGACGACCTCGTCGGCGTCGACGGCGGGGAGTTCCTCGTCAGCCGGCTCACGTTCCGGCTCGACATTCGAGTCGACATCCGCCTCGACATCCTCCTCGACCTCCGGGGCGACGTCCGCCTCGACCTCCACTGCGGCCTTCGGTGCGGGCACCTGCTCGGCGGGCAGCTCGATGATCATCGGCGTCGAGAGCGACACCTCGGAGATCTCGGCGGCCGCCTTCGCGGCGGCCACCGGCTCGTCGACGATGAGGTCGGCGACGACCTCGCCCTCGACGACCCCGTCGTCCTCCAGCTCGTCGTCATCGTCCTTCGGCAGCTGGACACTCACCTGGGCGGTGTGTCCGAGGATGCCGATCCCCGTGGTGTCCAGGGATGCGGCGTCGTCGAGCACACCGCGGGATTCGTCGTCCGGCGGCTCTGCCACGTTCTTCGGGGTCACGTCGTCACTCCAAGCTCGGTCGGGCCTCGGGAGCGCTGCAGCGAGCGCGGCCCTCGCCCGCACAAGATTAGTGCGCCGAACGGATGACGACCAAAAGGTCTCCCGCGTCGACCTGCTGCGTCTCGCCGATGGCGAGGCGCTCCACGACGCCGGCGACGGGGGCGGTGATGGCGGCCTCCATCTTCATCGCCTCGATCGACGCGACCGGTTCCCCTGCTGCCACCGACGCTCCGACCTCGGTCTTGAGCGTGACGACACCGGAGAACGGAGCAGCCACCTGACCGGGCACCGAGGTGTCGGCCTTCTCGACCTCGTGCGCGTCGACCACCACGGATCGATCGCGCACGAACACCGGGCGCAACTGACCGTTGAGCGTCGTCATCACGGTGCGGATGCCGCGTTCGTCAGCGTCACCGATGGCCTCGAGCCCGACGTACAGCTGCACGCCGCGGTCGATCTCGACGAGGTGCTCCTGCCCCTGCACGAGGCCGTAGAGGTAGTCGGCCGTGTCCAGCACCGAGAGATCGCCGAACAGCTCGCGCATCTGCGCGAACTCCCTGGCCGGGACGGGGAAGAGCAGTGTGTTGAGGCGCTCGCGCCGTTCGGCGCTCTCCCCGCCGAGGGCCCGCTCGTCGTCCGCGGAGATGTCGGTGAGGCCGGTCCGGACCGAGCGGCCGGCCAGCACCTTGGAACGTAACGGCTCCGGCCATCCGCCCGGCAGGTCGCCGAGCTCCCCCGCCATGAAGCCGACGACCGAATCCGGTACGTCGTACTTCTCGGGGTTCGCCTCGAAGTCCGCCGGGTCCGCCTTCACGGCGGCGAGGTGCAGGGCGAGGTCGCCCACCACCTTCGACGACGGGGTGACCTTCGGCACGCGGCCGAGGATGCGGTCGGCTGCCGCGTACATGTCCTCGATGAGCTCGAAATCGTCGGCGAGGCCGAGAGCCTTCGCCTGCTGGCGGAGGTTCGACAGCTGACCCCCGGGGATCTCGTGGTGGTACACGCGCCCCGTGGGTCCGGGCAGGCCGGACTCGAACGGGGCGTACTGGCGCCTCACGGCCTCCCAGTACGGCTCGAGGTCCGAGACCCCGGCGAGATCGATGCCGCTGTCCCGCTCGGTGTGGGCGAGGGCCGCGACGAGCGACGACAGTGACGGCTGACTCGTGGTGCCGGAGAGCGGAGCGGATGCCGCGTCCACGGCATCCACGCCCGCGGCGCTCGCGGCGAGCAGGGTCGCGAGCTGCCCGCCGGGAGTGTCGTGAGTGTGCAGGTGCACGGGCTGGTCGAAGCGCTCTCGGAGCGCCGTGACGAGCTTCGCCGCAGCGGCGGGACGCAGGAGACCGGCCATGTCCTTGATGGCGATGACGTGCGCGCCGGCGTCGACGATCTGCTCCGCGAGGCGCAGGTAGTAGTCGAGCGTGTAGAGGTTCTCGGCGGGATTAAGCAGGTCGCCCGTGTAGCACAGCGCGACCTCGGCCACGGCGGTGCCTGCGCCTCGCACGGCGTCGATCGCCGGCCGCATCTGACCGACGTCGTTCAGCGCGTCGAAGATGCGGAAGATGTCGATGCCGCTGGCCGCGGCCTCCTGCACGAACGCGTCGGTGACCGCCGCGGGGTACGGCGTGTACCCGACGGTGTTCCGCCCTCGCAGCAGCATCTGGATGGCGATGTTCGGCAGGGCGGCCCGCAGCGTGTCGAGGCGCTCCCACGGGTCCTCGCCGAGGAAGCGCAGCGCGACGTCGTAGGTCGCCCCTCCCCAGGCCTCGACCGAGAGCAGTCCCGGCGTCAGTCGCGCGAGGTAGGGGGCGGCGGCGGCGAGATCGCGGGTGCGGACGCGGGTGGCGAGCAGCGACTGGTGCGCATCGCGGAACGTCGTGTCGGTGATCGCGAGAGCGCTCTGCTCGCGCAGACTGCGCGCGAACCCCTCCGGTCCGAGCTCGAGCAGCCGCTGCCGGGAACCCGCGACCGGCTCCGTCGAGAGGTCGATCGCGGGGAGCTTGGCGCGCGGATCGATCACACCGGGATGCGTGCCGTGCGGCTTGTTGACCGTGACGTCGACGAGCCAGTTCAGGATCTTCGTACCGCGGTCCTTGGACGCCCGCCCGCGCAGGAGTTCGGGTCGCTCGTCGATGAACGACGTGCTCACGTCACCCGCGATGAACGCCTGGTCGTCGAGCAGAGCCTGGAGGAAGGGGATGTTCGTGGAGACACCGCGGATGCGGAACTCGGCGAGAGCGCGACGCGCCCTCGCGACCGCCGCCGGGAAGTCGCGACCGCGGCAGGTGAGCTTCGCGAGCATCGAGTCGAAGTGCGGGCTGATCTGCGCGCCCTGGTGCACCGTACCGCCGTCGAGACGGATGCCTGCTCCGCCCGGCGAGCGGTAGGTGGTGATCTTGCCCGTGTCCGGCCGGAAGCCCTGAGTCGGGTCCTCGGTCGTGATGCGGCACTGCAGGGCGGCGCCACGCAGGTGCAGGTCCTGCTGCTGCAGGCCGAGGTCGGCGAGGCTCTGTCCCGCCGCGATGCGCATCTGACTCTGCACGAGGTCGACGTCGGTCACCTCCTCGGTGACCGTGTGCTCGACCTGGATGCGGGGGTTCATCTCGATGAAGACGACCTCGCCCGAGCGCTCCCCCGCCGTCTCCAGCAGGAACTCGACGGTGCCGGCGTTCTCGTAGCCGATCGATCGGGCGAACGCCACGGCGTAGCCGTGCAGCGCGGTGCGCACGTCGTCGTCGAGGTTCGGGGCGGGCGCGATCTCGACGACCTTCTGGTGCCGGCGCTGCACCGAGCAGTCGCGCTCGAACAGGTGAACGGTCTCTCCGGTCTTGTCGGCGAGGATCTGCACCTCGATGTGCCGCGGCCGCACGACGGCCTGCTCGAGGAACATCCGCGGGTCGCCGAAGGCGCTCTGCGCCTCGCGCATCGCCTCTGCCAGCGCGGGCGCGAGCTCCGCTGCGGACTCGACGCGTCGCATTCCTCGACCGCCGCCGCCGGCGACGGCCTTCGCGAAGAGGGGGAATCCGATCCCCTCGGCCTGCGCGACGAGCGCGTCGACGTCGTCGGATGCCTCGGTCGACCGCAGCACGGGCACTCCCGCCTCGACGGCGTGCCGCTTGGCCTCGACCTTGTTGCCCGCCATCTCGAGCACGGATGCCGGCGGGCCGATGAAGACGATCCCGTTCGCCGCCGCCTTCTCGGCGAGGTCGGGGTTCTCGGACAGGAACCCGTAGCCGGGGTAGATGGCGTCGGCGCCGGCCTCCTTGGCGACGCGGATGATCTCATCGACGTCGAGGTACGCCCGGACCGGATGCCCCCGCTCACCGATCTCGTAGGCCTCGTCGGCCTTCAGCCTGTGGACCGAGCCGCGGTCCTCGTGGGGGAAGACGGCCACCGTCCTCGCTCCGACCTCGACTGCCGCACGGAAGGCACGGATCGCGATCTCGCCGCGGTTCGCCACCAGGATCTTCTGGAACATGCACACCTCTGAGAGCTCGATGCGCGACGCAATCGGCGCGCATGGGGCGGGGCTGAGTGTGCACCCAGCCTAGGGGAAGGTAACGTGGAGTCCGTGCACGTACTCAGCGTCAGCTCTCTCAAAGGAGGCGTCGGCAAGACGACCGTGACACTCGGACTGGCCTCAGCGGCCTTCGCCCGCGGTGTCCGCACTCTCGTCGTCGACCTCGACCCCCAGTCGGATGTGTCCACCGGAATGGACATCCAGGTGGCCGGTCGGCTCAACATCGCCGACGTCCTGGCCAACCCCAAGGAGAAGGTGGTCCGTCAGGCGATCACCTCCAGCGGCTGGGCCAAGGTGCACCCCGGCACCATCGACGTGCTCATCGGCAGCCCGTCGGCCATCAACTTCGACGGTCCGCACCCGAGCGTCCGCGACGTCTGGAAGCTCGAGGAGGCGCTGGCCGCGGTCGAGGCCGACTACGACCTCGTCCTCATCGACTGCGCGCCGTCGCTCAACGCCCTGACGCGTACCGCGTGGGCCGCCAGCGACCGTGTCATGGTCGTCACCGAGCCCGGCCTGTTCTCCGTCGCCGCAGCCGACCGTGCGCTGCGCGCGATCGAGGAGATCCGCCGAGGCCTCTCCCCTCGCCTGCAGCCGCTCGGCATCGTCGTGAACCGCGTGCGCCCGCAGTCGATCGAGCACCAGTTCCGCATCAAGGAGCTGCGTGACATGTTCGGCCCGCTCGTCCTCTCGCCGCAGCTGCCGGAGCGCACGTCGCTGCAGCAGGCGCAGGGCGCGGCGAAGCCGCTGCACATCTGGCCGGGAGACTCCGCCCAGGAGCTCGCCGCCGACTTCGACCAGCTCCTCGACCGCATCATCCGCACCGGTCGTATCCCTGTCTCGGAGTCCGGCGCCCAGGCGTGAGCCGACGGCCCTGAGCCCTCTCCCTACGCGAAACGCCCGCTCATCGAGCGGGCGTTCTCCGTACGCGGTGCGGTTCCGAGGGGTCCAGCGATCCCGACGGGATCAGGCCGAGCGCTTGGCGCGACGGGCGCTGAGCTCGTCGACGGGGTCCGGCGCGGTCGGGTCGAACTCGACCAGGGTCGACTCCACCTCGCGCAGCACCTTGCCGACGGCGATGCCGAAGACGCCCTGTCCCCGACTCACGAGGTCGATGACCTCGTCGTTCGACGTGCACAGGTAGACCGAGGCGCCGTCGCTCATGAGAGTGGTGCCGGCGAGGTCGCGGATGCCGGCACGGCGCAGTTCATCGACGGCGGTGCGGATCTGCTGCAGGGAGATGCCGGTGTCGAGCAGGCTCTTGACGAGCTTCAGCACGAGGATGTCGCGGAAGCCGTACAGGCGCTGCGAGCCCGAGCCGCTCGCGCCGCGCACGGTGGGCTCGACGAGCTCGGTGCGGGCCCAGTAGTCGAGCTGACGGTAGGTGATGCCGGCGGCACGGGCGGCGACCGCACCGCGGTAGCCGACCTCATCGTCCATCGCCGGCAGGCCGTCGGTGAAGAGGAGTTCGGTCACGAACCGCGGGTCGTCTGCACGCTCGTCCGCATTCATCTGAATTCCTCTCTGGAGCCGTTACCTCCACGGTAGAGCAGGCCCCCGGCAGCGGCAACGACATCCGCGACACCTCGAAGGTGTGTCGCAATCAGTTCGTTACGAAAGCAGTTTCGCGATCGCTTCCTTCACGAAGTGCGACCGCACCTCGTCGATCTTGGCTGCCAGATTCGGCGCCATCTCCCCCGCCTTGCCACGGGATGCGGCATCGGTACGACGCAGCAGAGCCGACAGCGCCGACTCGATGAGCGCGACCTCGCGGTCGGCGCTCTGCCGCAGCGAGCGGAGGTGACGCGGTTCGATGCCGTGCCGGTCGAGAGCGACGAGACCGCGCATCAGCGCGACGGTCGACTCGGGATAGGTCTCCTGCGCGGTGACGACGCCGGTGCTGATCGCGTCGTTGAGCAGCTGCGGCCCGGCTCCCGCCGCGGACAGCAGCTCATCACGGCGGTACCGACGCGGAGTCGGCGCGATCGACGGCGGGGCGGTGAGCGCGGCATCCCCGCCCGCCTCCGCCTCGTCGAGCTGCTCGCGGATCACGCTGAGCGGGAGATAGTGATCGCGCTGGAGCGTGAGACCGAGGCGCAGACGCTCGATGTCGGCCTGTGAGAACTTGCGGTAGCCGGACTCGGTCCGCGACGGGGTGACGATGCCCTGCACCTCGAGGAAGCGCAGCTTGCTCGACGTCAGGTCGGGAAACTCCGGCGTGAGCCTCGCGAGCACCTGACCGATGCTCAGAAGGCCCGCGGACGCCGAGCGTTCACGGGCGGGGGAAGCCGCCATCAGGCGTTCGCCGCGACTCGATCGACCGGGGAGACGAAGAAGTTCAGCCGGAACTTGCCGACACGCAGCTCCGAGCCGTCGACGAGGACGCTGCGGTCGACCCGCTCGCCGTTCACGTACGTGCCGTTGAGCGACCGCTGGTCGATGATCTCGAAGGTCGCCCCGCTGCGGGTGATCTCCGCGTGACGCCGCGACACCGTCACGTCGTCGAAGAAGATGTCGGCCTCCGGGTGGCGCCCGACGGTCGTCACGTCGGTGTCGAGGAGGTAGCGGGCGCCGGCGAGGGCGCCCGAACGCACGAGGAGGAGCGCCGAGCCCGCAGGGAGGGCCGCGATGGCGCCCTGTTCGACGTCGGTCAACTCCACGCCGAACGGCACGAACGAGAGGTCGGAGTCGTGCCCGAACGTCTGCGTCACGTCGTGCCTCTGCTCGCCGGAACGGTGGATCGCGGCGTCTCCGCCCGGTCGGCTGTCGCTGTCTGTCACTGTGCCCTCCTAAGCGTCCAGACTAACTGATCGGCGGGCGCTCGCGGGAGCGCGGATCGGCACTCAGCCGTCGTATATCGGCCGCTCCTAGGCTGAGGGTGTGAAAACCGTCGCCCGTCGTCGCCCTCTCGTCCCCGTCGCTCTGGCCGCCGCACTGCTCACGGCGTTCCTCCTGTTCGCCGCGCCGCTGCCCGCATCGGCGCACGACAGCATCCTCGGCTCGTCCCCCGAGGCGGACAGCACGGTCGACACGCTCCCGACGACGCTCACTCTGACGTTCAGTGCCAAGCTCATCGACGGAGACGGCGCGACGGAGGTGGTCGTCACCGACGCCTCGGGCGCGTCGGTCACCGACGGAGCCGCCGCGGTGGACGGCGCGATCGTCACCCAGCCGCTCGTCGCCGAGGCAGCGGCCGGCGCGTATCACGTGATCTGGAAGATCGTCTCCAGCGACGGCCACCCCACCTCGGGCGAGTTCGACTTCACCGTCGCGAACAGCACGGTCGTCGCCCCCACTCCCGACCCGAGCGCCACGCCCGAGGCGACCCCGTCCGCGGAGGCGACGGCCGCTCCGGCCGCGACGCCGACGCCCCAGCCCTCCGCGTCCGCGGCGGAGGACGGGTCATCGGCCACCACCTGGATCTGGCTCCTCGCGATCGCCGGCGTGCTCGCCGCAGCGGTCGCGGGTGTCATCGCGGTCGCCCTGAAGGGCCGTGCCCGCGACGCCGAGACCGCCGCCGCCGACCCCTCGGAACCCGATTCCGGCACCCCGTCAGAGCGATAGGCTGGACGCATGCCTCACTACGATGTCGTCATCCTCGGTGCCGGTCCTGGTGGATACGTCGCCGCCGTCCGCAGCGCACAGCTCGGCCTCTCCACGGCCATCATCGAAGAGAAGTACTGGGGCGGTGTCTGCCTCAACGTCGGCTGCATCCCCTCCAAGGCTCTCCTCAAGAACGCGGAGCTCGCGCACACGCTGAACCACAAGGCCGACTTCTTCGGCATCTCGGGTGAGTTCACGATCGACTACGGCAAGGCCTTCGACCGCAGTCGCGTCGTCGCGGACGGCCGCGTCAAGGGCATCCACTTCCTGATGAAGAAGAACAAGGTCACCGAGTACGACGGCCGCGGCACGTTCACGGGGCCGAAGTCCATCTCGGTCGCCAAGTCCGACGGCACGACCGAAGAGGTCACGTTCGACAACGTCATCATCGCCACCGGCTCCAAGGTGCGCCTGCTCCCCGGCGTGCAGCTCAGCGACAACGTCGTGACCTATGAGGAGCAGATCCTCAGCCGCGAGCTCCCGAAGTCCATCGTCATCGTGGGCGCCGGCGCCATCGGCATGGAGTTCGCCTACGTCATGACGAACTACGGCGTGAAGGTCACGATCATCGAGTTCCTCGACCGTGCACTCCCCAACGAGGACGCGGACGTGTCGAAGGAGATCGCCAAGCAGTACAAGAACTACGGCGTCGACATCCTCACCTCCACGAAGGTCGAGAGCGTCGTCGACAACGGCTCCTCCGTCACGGTCTCGTACACCGGCAAGGACGGCCAGCAGGCGTCGATCGAGGCCGACAAGGTGCTCATGTCGGTGGGCTTCGCGCCCAACGTCGAGGGCTTCGGACTCGAGAAGACCGGCGTCACGCTGACCGAGCGCGGCGCCATCGACATCGACGACCACATGCGCACCAACGTCGAGGGCATCTACGCCATCGGCGACGTGACCATGAAGCTGCAGCTCGCGCACGTCGCAGAGGCGCAGGGCGTGGTCGCGGCCGAGACCATCGGCAAGGCGGAGACCCAGACCCTCGGCGACTACCGCATGATGCCGCGCGCGACGTTCTGCTCCCCGCAGGTCGCGTCGTTCGGCCTGACCGAGCAGCAGGCCAAGGACGAGGGCCGCGAGATCAAGGTCGCGACCTTCCCGTTCATGGCGAACGGCAAGGCGCACGGTCTCGGCGAGCCCGTCGGCTTCGTCAAGCTGATCGCCGACGCCGAGCACCTCGAGCTCATCGGCGCGCATATGATCGGCCCCGACGTGTCGGAGCTCCTGCCCGAGCTCACGCTCGCGCAGAAGTGGGACCTCACGGCGCTCGAGCTCGCTCGCAACGTGCACACGCACCCGACGCTGTCCGAGGCCCTGCAGGAGGGCTTCCACGGCCTCGCCGGCCACATGATCAACTTCTGATCACGACGTCTCGAAGGCCCGGTCCGCTCAGGCGGTGCCGGGTCTTCGTGCGTCTCGTCAGGTCTTCTGCCAGGTCGCCTCGAGTCGGGCCGGGAGCCTGCCGCGCACCTGCCATCCCTCGGGGACCGCTGCGGCGAGCTCGCGCGGCGTATACGAGCGTCGGATGCTGATGAGACCGTCCTCGCGGATGAACGAGCCGCGGAACAGGGTGCGCGCGAACGGCCAGGTCGCGGCCGCGAACAGCGCGTAGGCGGCCGGACTGCGGGCGATGTCGCGGTGCACCACGATCCCGCCCGGTGCGAGGAGGTGCCGAGAGTCGTCGAGTACGCCCTGCAGCTCGCCGTCGCCGAGGTGGTGCAGCACGTGGTTCGAGAAGATCACGTCGAACTGCGCGCCTTCGGCGACGAGCTCCGACGACAGGGCGTGTCGGTACTGGATGCCCGCCCCGCGGTCGTGCCGTGCGGCCCAGTCGATCGCCCGCGCATCCGCATCGAGCGCGGTGATCGAGCCCGTGAGCCCGTCGCGCCGCAGACGGGCCGCGACGAGGCGGCACACGTCGGCTCCGCCCGCCCCGATGTCGAGGATGCGCACCGGTCCGCGCCGTGCGCGGGGACGGATGTCTCGCCGGTAGAGCAGCCCCGGCCGGGAGACGAGCGCGTTCACGATCCCGAACCGCTCATAGGTGCGCTCCAGCATCCCGAGATCGGCTTCGGCCTCGTCCATGAGCTCGCGCACGCGCACGTCTCGGACGGAGAGGTCGTGGTTCATGCGGCATCCGGCGCGACCACGGTCATCAGCGCGCTCTCCGCCGTGAGTCCGGGCCCGAAGGCCATCGCCGCCACGCGGGCCCCGTCCCGGGCTCCCTCGTCGAGGATCCGCTTGAGCACGAAGAGGATCGTCGCGCTCGACATGTTGCCCTTCTCGCGCAGGGTCTCGCGCGCCGGCGACATCTGCTCGTCACTGAGATGCAGTCGATCCTGGATGCGATCGAGGATGCTGCGCCCGCCGGGATGGATGGCCCAGTGCTCGACGCGGTCTCCGACCCGACCCTGATCGAAGGCCTCCGCCAAGTCTTCGTCGCGGGCGTACAGGGGCCGGAGGGCGCCGATGATCGTCTCCCCGATGATCTGCGGCACCGCCGTCGAGAGGATCATCTCGAAGCCGCTGTCGCCGATCGTCCACGCCATGTCCTTCTCGCCCTCCTCGGCGATCGCGGTGTGGAAGCCGTCGAGCACCACTCCGCGCTCCCCCGTCGGCAGCTCGCGGGCGGTCACGATTCCGGCGGCGGCGCCGTCGGCGAAGAGCGAGCACGCGACGATGAGGTCGGGGTCCTCGGACGACCGCAGGTGCAGCGTGCACAGTTCGACGCTCACCACCAGCACCACCGCTTCCGGGTCGGCCGCGCAGAACTGGCTCGCGGCCTTCAGCGCGGGCATCGCCGCATAGCACCCCATGAATCCGAGGTGGTACCGCTGCACGCTGTCGCGCAGACCCAGCGCGCGGACGATCTCGTATTCCGGCCCAGGGGCGTGGAAGCCCGTGCAGGAGACCGTGATGACATGCGTGACATCGGCCGCCTGCAGGTCGGGGTCGGCATCGAGCGCACCGCGGGCGGCGGCGATGAACAGAGGAGTCGCCTCCTGCACGTAGACCTCGTTGCGGGTCTTGGTTCCAGGTGCGAGCAGCAGCCCCGACTCGCGGTCGAAGAACGTCGGGTCCTCGCTCTGCACGGCCTGCGACAGCTCCGCGATGACGGTGTGCCGGCTGTCGATGCCCGATCCGTTGAAGGAGGCGCCGATGAGCCGACGGCCGAGACGACCGACGTCGGGCTGCGAGGCGAACAGATCGCGCACCTCGTCTTGCGGGAGGACGGTGTCGGGGACGATCGTGTGCAGCGATCGGAGGACAGCGGGACGGCTCATCCTGTCACTCAAGCACGAGCCGCCCCGGAGCCGGAAGGGGGTTGCGCTCCCCTAGAAGCCGAGTGCTCTCGCGAGCTTGGAATCGGATGCCGCTGCGCGCCCGCCCACGGCGGAGATCGCCTGTTCCGCCGCGGCGAACAGCGCCTCGCGCCCGTCGGCGTCGGCGGGGGCTGCCGGCCCCAGTTCGAGCTCCCACTCGCGCCATTCGCGCCGCACCTCCTGACGCAGATCCGTGGCTCTGACGTGGTCGTCGACGAACTCGGCGATCACGCCGTCCTGCCCGGTGAGCAGGTAGGCGGTGCGCTGGTTCTCGATGCGTGCGAGCGGGGTCAGCTCGGCCGTCGTCCACCGTGCGAGCGTGTCGACGATCGCCGGCGGCACGGACTCGTCGTCTCCGAGCGGCCACCCCATCTCGAGACGTCCGTCGCCCTCACGAGGGCCCTTGATGTGCCAGCCGGCGTCGGGGCCTCCGGTGCGGCGTCGGAGCGCCACCCCCGAACGCGACAGCGCGGCATCCGCCGTGTCGAGGTAGCGGGCGTCGAGCTCGCGCACCTCTCCGGCCGACACCGCGTCGACGCCGGGAAGGCCGCGCCAGTCGGGCAGCGGCGTTCCCAGGTCGACGTCGTATTTGCGCTCGACCTCGACGACGCGCGACGGCGCGGCGCGGTCGTGCGGATCAGTCATCCGAGGGGTTGAGTTCCTCGAGGGACTCGTCGAACCAGTAGTCCAGTTCGGTGGGGCCGTCGGAGTCGCCGGTGTTCTGCGCGTCTCCGCGGCGGTTGTACACCACCTGCGTCTCGCTGTAGGGGACGATCAGCTTGTCGTCCGCGTCGTCGTCGAGAGGAATGATCTGCCCGTCGAGCGGGCCTCCGTGGAGTCGTGCGAGTGCCATGTGCTCACCATAGCGCCGTCGCCTCGGTTCCGTTCTCAGCCCACGGCGAGGCCGAGCACCGCGCCGGCGATCATCCACGGGCCGAAGGCGATGCGGGTGGCACCGTTCGCGCGACGGAGGAGCATCAGCGCGCAGGCGAAGAGGGCCCCCAGCAGGAAGGCGGCCGCGGCGCCGACGACGAGTTCCTGCCAGCCGTGCCAGCCGAGCACCAGGCCGATCACGGCGGCGAGCTTGACGTCTCCCCCACCCATTCCGTCGCGGCTGAGGAGACGCAGAAGCGCGTAGAAGCCGCCGAGGATGAGGAGCCCCGCCCCGCCTCGAGCCAGCGGCGCCGCGTCGTGCGTGAGGACGGCGTCGACGAAGACCAGGAGCAGCAGTGCGCCGAGGGTCGGGAGCACGATCCGGTCGGGCAGGCGGTGGGTGCGGAGGTCGATCACGACGAGCCGGGCGGCGACGATGAGGAGGCCGAGATGCACGAGGGCGATGAGCACGGGACGCGGATCCATCCGGGAAGGCTAGGGAATGCCCGGACGCGGTGCGTGACGGGTGTGGATAACCGTGAACTGGTCAGAGATCGATGATGTCGAGGTCGACGATCACCACGCCGCCCTCGGTGATGCCCTGGGCGTCTCGGATCGCTTTCTTGAGCGGGAGCACGAAGGCCGCCCCGTCGAAGAAGATCGACGTGCTCCAGAGGGAGGCGCCGATGCGCGCGCGTACGCGCAGGGACCCGAAGCCGCGCCGCGGGGCGGGAAGTTCGCGGATCTCCCGCGAGATCTCCTCGGGCATGGTCGCGAAGAACCAGTCGTCGACCCGCTTCTCCCAGCGGGTGACGGCGCTCTCGAACTCGATCTGCATGGGCCCAGGGTAGTCAGGGCCTCCGACATGACCGTTCGCGAAAAGGATGTCGGAGGTTCGAACTATCGTTGTTCCTCCAGTTGAGATATTAGAATATATATTCGAGGATGGAAGCATGGGGATCGGACTCGATGCGATGTCGACGATCTCCCCGGCGGGAGACTCCCGCGCCGGGGAGGTGCTCCGACTGCGCCGGGAGATCAGCCGCATGCAGCGCCGCCGCAGCGACCTTCCCCTGCTCCCTGTCGACGAGGCCCTCGCCCCGCTGCTCCCCGATCAGGGCTTGCAGGCCGGTGCCGCGTACACGGTGTCGCCCTCCCCCAGTCTCGTGCTCGCCCTGCTCAGCGCCGCCTCCCGACGAGGCCTCTGGTGCGCGGTGGTCGGCATGCCCACGCTGGGCGTCGAGGCGGCCGCCGCTTTCGGGATCGAGCTGCCGCGGCTGATCCTCGTCCCCGACCCCGGCGACCGCTGGCTCGCCGCCACCTCCGCTCTCGCCGAGGTCGTACCCCTCATCGCCGTGCAGCCGGGAGGACGGGTGCGCGATGCCGACGTCTCCCGCCTGAGCGCCCGGCTGCGCGATCGAGGCAGCACCCTGCTGGTCACCGAGTCAGCGCACTCCGGTGCGTGGCCGCAGAGCGAGGGCGCCATCCGCCTGCACGACCAGCAGTGGGAGGGCATCGGCGAGGGGTGGGGGCTGATCGAGGGATCGACGGCGACCGTGACCGCGCGCACCAAGCACACCCCGATGGGCGCGAGCGTGCGGGTACGCCTGCCGGGCAGCCACGGTGCCGTCGAGGCGATCTCCGAGCAGACGGCTGCGGAGACCATCACCGAGCTGACCGCGCTGCCGACCCGGCGCGACGATGATTCGGCCCCGCCCGAGTACCCGCTGGCGGTGGCCGGATGACCGCTCCCCTGCGCGTCCTGGTCCTCTGGTTCCCCGACTGGCCGCTGCGCGCGGCCCTGGGCGGAGCGCCGCCGCATCCGCCCACCGCGATCGTGCACGCCAACACGGTGGTCGCCTGCACGGCGTCGGCACGAGAGCACGGCGTGCGCGCGGGGCAGCGACGCCGCGTCGCGCAGGGGCACATCTCGTCGCTGCGGGTGCTCCCGCACGATCCGGCCCGGGACGAGCGGGCGTTCCTGCCCGTGCTGCAGCTCATCGAGAAGCACGCACCGGGCGCCGCCCTCCTGCGCCCCGGCCTCGCCGCGCTGCGGGCACGGGGCATCTCGCGCTACCACGACGGCGAACCGGAAGCCGGTCACGCGCTGATCCGCATCCTCGGCGAGGCGGGGTATCCCGAGGTGCGCGTGGGGGTCGCCGACGGCCCCTTCACCGCAGAGCTCGCCGCCCGGGGCACAGGCCCCTGCACGGTGGTGCCCTCCGGACGTGCCGAGGAGTTCCTGCATCCTCTGCCCGTCGGTGTGCTGCGCGACGAGCAGCTCACGGGGCTGCTCACCCGCCTCGGGGTGCGCACTCTCGGCGAGTTCGCCCGGCTCGACGCGATCGAGGTCCGCGACCGCTTCGGCGAGCGCGGGGCCCGGCTGCACGCCCTCGCGGCCGGCGCGGACTCCCGGGCGGTCGTGCCCCGTCCGCCCGACCCGGAGCTCGTGCGCTCCATCGAGTTCGAGACCCCGCTGGCCGGCGCCGACCAGGTGGCCTTCGCGGTGCGGCAGACCTCGGATGCGGTGATGCTCGCCCTGGCCGACGCCTCTGTGGTGTGCACGGAGGTGCGCATCGACCTCACCGACGACGACGGGCGCGTGTACTCCCGCACGTGGCTGCACCCGACCTGCTTCGATGCGGCGGACCTCGTCGACCGCGTGCGCTGGCAGCTCGAGGCGCTGGCGGCCGAGTCGGCGAAGGAGCCCGTCGACGAGGCGCGGGCCTTCGGCGGCATCGCGATGGTGCGCATCGTGCCGACAGCCGTCGACGACGCCGCCCATCATCAGCCGGGCCTCTTCGGCTCGGGCACGGACGAACGCCTCCACCACGCCGTCTCCCGCGTGCAGACGATGCTGGGCCATCAGGGCGTCGTGACGGCCGCGCTCTCCGGAGGGCGCTGGCTCGCCGACCGCCAGGTGCTCACGCCCTGGGGCGAACGGCCCGTCGCGCCGCGCGACCCCGATCGCCCCTGGCCGGGCAGCCTCCCCGACCCGCTTCCCGCCGAGGTCTTCCGGCCCCCTCGGCCCATCGGCGTGCAGACATCGGACGGGGAGTCGGTGAGCATCGACGAGCGAGGGGCGCTCTCCGCGGTCCCCGCACGCATCGACGGCGACGAGGTGCGCGCCTGGGCCGGCCCCTGGCCCATCCACGAGAGGCGCTGGGAGAGCACCGGCGGCAAGAGAGGCCATCGACTGCAGATCGTCGACGGCCACGACCGCGCGTGGCTGGTCTTCTCGGCCGGCGACCGCTGGTGGGCCGAGGGGCGGTACCGCTGATGGGGTGGCACAATCCCCCGCAGACCTGGCGCGAGCTCGAGCGCACTCTGAGCGGCGAGGAGTCGCCGTATCCGATCGGCGGCCCCGAACCCCGGCTCGACCGTCCCGACCCCGGACCGGTCAGCACCCGGAAGAAGCGGAACCCCCCGACAGCGGTCACCCGTCCGACCGACCCCGCGCCCTACGCCGAGCTGCACGCGCATTCCTCGTACTCCTTCCTCGACGGGGCGTCGTCACCGGAGGACCTCCTGGCCGAGGCCGAACGGCTCGGCCTCACCGCGCTGGCCCTCACCGACCACGACGGCTTCTACGGCGCGGCGCGCTTCGCCGAGGTGGCGGAGCTGATGGAGGTGCAGGTGCAGACCGTGTACGGCGCCGAGCTCTCCCTGGGCCTCGACGGACCGCAGCGCGGGGCGGCCGACCCCGTGGGCGATCATCTGCTCGTGCTCGCCGACGGCCTGGAGGGCTACCACCGCCTGTCGGCATCGATGACGGGAGCGCACCTCCGCGGCGGGGAGAAGGGGCGGCCGGTCTACGACATCGACGAGCTCGCGGCGACGGCGGACGGGCACTGGACGGTGCTCACCGGATGCCGCAAGGGCGCCGTCCGCCGCGGGCTCGAGGCCGGCGACGCGATGACCCCGCTGCGGCATCTCGTCGACCTCTTCGGCAGGGACCGCGTGGTCGTCGAGCTCTTCGACCACGGCGACCCGCAGGACACCCGCCGCAACGACGCCCTCGCCGACCTCGCCCGAAGGCTGCGGCTCCCTGTCGTGGCGACGAACAACGTCCACTACGCGACACCGGACAGGGCCGCTCTCGCCGAGGCGGTCTCGGCGGTCAGAGCGGTGCGCAGCATGGACGACCTCGACGGCTGGCTCCCCGCGCACGGGGGCGCGCACCTGCGCAGCGGCGCCGAGATGGCCGCCCGGTTCCGCCGCTACCCCGGGGCGATCTCCACCGGGCTCGAGATCGCCGCGGCATCCGCTTTCCCGCTGCGCCGTGCGCGGCCGGCCCTCCCGAAGCAGGAGGTGCCGGAGGGGCACACCCCCATGACCTGGCTGCGGCACCTCGTGTGGGAGACCGTGCCGACGAAGTACCCACGGCTGGACGACGAGGGCCGCCGACGCATCCACCGCGAGCTCGACGTCATCGAGGAGAAGGACTTCCCCGGCTACTTCCTCATCGTGCACGGCATCGTCGCCGAGGCGCGGCGCCGCGGCATCCTGTGCCAGGGCCGCGGCTCGGCTGCGGCGAGCGCGGTCTGCTATCTGCTGGGGATCACCGCGGTCGACCCCATCCTCTACCGACTGCCGTTCGAGAGGTTCCTCGCGACCACCCGCTCGGAGGAGCCGGACATCGACGTGGACTTCGACTCCGACCGCCGCGAGGAGATCATCCAGTGGGTGTACCGCGAGTACGGGAGGGAGCGCGCCGCGCAGGTCGCGAACGTCATCCAGTACCGACCCAAGAACGCCGTGCGCGACATGGCGAGGGCGCTCGGGCACTCCGTGGGGCAGCAGGACGCGTGGTCCCGCCAGGTCGACGGCTGGAGCTCGGGGTTGGAGGTCGCGGACGAGCACGACATCCCGGCGAACGTCCTCGAATACGCGGGCGAGCTGCTGAAGGCTCCCCGGCACCTCGGCATCCACTCCGGCGGCATGGTGCTGACGGCCAGGCCGGTGGGCGAGGTCGTCCCCGTCGAGCACGCCCGCATGGAGAACCGCACCGTCATCCAGTGGGACAAGGACGACGCGGCCTGGATGGGACTCGTGAAGTTCGACCTGCTGGGCCTGGGCATGCTCGCCGCCCTGCAGCACTGCTTCGATCTGATCCGCGATGCCACCGGGGAGGAGTGGACGCTGGAGACGCTGCCGAAGGAGGAGCCGGCCGTCTACGACATGCTCTGCCGCGCCGACTCGATCGGTGTGTTCCAGGTGGAGTCCCGGGCGCAGATCGGTCTGCTCCCCCGCCTGCAGCCGCGCCGGTTCTACGACCTGGCGATCCAGATCGCACTGATCCGCCCCGGCCCCATCCAGGGCGGGGCCGTGCATCCGTTCGTCCGCCGGAAGATGGCGAAGGATGCGCTCGATGAGGAGAACCGCGCCCGCGCCGCCAGGGGCGAGGAGCCGGTGGTGCTGGAGGTCCCGTACCCGCACGAGGATCTGAAGCCGATCCTGGAGCGGACCCTCGGCATCCCGATCTTCCAGGAGCAGCTGATCCAGATGGCCACCGCGATCGGCGATTGCACGGCCGACGAGGCCGATCTGCTGCGACGCGCGATGGGTTCCAAGCGCGGTCTCGAGAAGATCGAGAAGGTGCGCGACAAGCTCTACGCGGGGATGACGCGGCGCGGCCTCTCGAAGGATCAGTCCGACCGCATCTACGCGCAGATCCAGGCGTTCTCGAACTTCGGCTTCGCGGAGTCGCACTCCCTCTCGTTCGCGCTGCTCGTGTACGCCAGCTCCTGGCTGAAGCTGCACTATCCCGCGGCGTTCCTCGCCGGGCTCCTGCGCTCTCAGCCCATGGGCTTCTACTCGCCGGCGACGC
Organism: Microbacterium sp. LS_15; assembly: GCF_041954735.1. Classification (NCBI taxonomy): domain Bacteria; kingdom Bacillati; phylum Actinomycetota; class Actinomycetes; order Micrococcales; family Microbacteriaceae; genus Microbacterium; species Microbacterium sp. LS_15. Next base: position 801,212 of record NZ_JAVAYD010000001.1, read on the forward strand.
TGACGTCCGATGCGCGCCGTCACGGGGTGGAGGTCCGCCGACCGGACCTGCACGCCTCGGGCGCCACCGACACCCTCGAGCCGCTCACGGAGACGACGGAGCGGATGCCGACGGGCCTCGACTCGTGCCGTGCGGCCGATCAGCCGGATACGCCTCGCTTCGACAGGACGCTGCCCGACGAGTCGGCGGCGCACCGGCGCGACGGCGGGTATGCGGTCAGGCTCGGTCTCAGCGGCGTCCGCGGCATCGGGCTCCCGCTCGCCGAGCGGATCGTCTCGGAGCGCGAGGCGCACGGCCCCTACCGCGACCTGCACGATCTCGTGCGGAGGACCGACGCCACGGCCGCGCAGCTGGAGGCTCTGGCCACAGCCGGGGCCTTCGAGTCGCTGGGGCTGCAACGACGGGAGGCGATGTGGCTCGCGGGGGCGGCGGCCGAGGATCGATCGCGCTTCCTGCCGGGGACCGTGGTCTCGGTGCAGCCACCGCTGTTCGCGGATCAGTCGAGCTACGAGCAGCTGTCGTCGGACCTGTGGGCGACCGGAGTCTCCACCGACGACCATCCGATGGCGCACTTCCGTGCGGCGCTGACGGATCGGGGCGTGCTCTCCTCGCGTGACCTGCAGTCGCACGAGACAGGCCGTCGGGTCGAGGTCGCTGGACTCGTCACGCACCGGCAGCGACCGGCGACCGCGGCGGGCGTCACGTTCCTCAACCTCGAGGACGAGAGCGGCCTGGTCAACGTCATCTGCTCGACCGGCGTGTGGGCGCGCTATCGCCGAATCGCTCGGGATTCGCCGGCGCTCATCATCCGCGGCATCCTGGAGCGCTCCCCCGAGGGCGTGATCAACATCCTCGCCGACGCATTCGAAGACCTGCGGACCGGTGTCGCACACCGTTCCAGGGACTTCCGCTGATCCCTCGATCAGCGGGTCACTGGGTCACTGGGTCACTGGGTCACCAGAAGCGGTCGGTCTCCGGCTCGGGCACTCCGCCTGATCCGCCCCAGCGGTCGGCCTCGGCCTTGGCCGCTTCGACCGCGGCATCGGCGCCGAGCAGCGCGGTGCGGGCGTTCGTCGCTCCGGCGCCGTCGCCCTCGACGTCGATCGTGAGCACCGTGCGCGCTCCCGTGCCGATCGTGACGGTGCAGTCGAGCACGCGCCCCGACCAGCGCACGACGTCGCCGCGTGCGGTCTCGTCCCGCACGTAGCGGACGCCGCTGTCGAGATCGACGATCTGCAGCACCGACGCCCGCCCGCTCTCCTCGTCGACCGCCTCCATGACGTCGACACGGTGCCCTCGCGCGACGGCAAGGTGAGCGTTCAGCACGAGCCTTCTGTCCATGGATCCACTCTAGGATCGCGCATGCCGAAGGCAACCCCGGGTGCGATTCTCACCGAGCGCTCGAAATCCGGAAGAAACATTCGTACATTTCTTTGTCCCCCAAATGGCGGACAAGCCGGATTAGCGATATTCTGCTCAGAGTAGCGGGGGCTACCGGCTGACTTATGGGGAGAACAGCCGAAGAGAGCAGCGAGATCTTCGCCGCCCTCCCCCTCCGTCCGGGCAGGACGGTGGGCCCTCTCGAGCGATCCATCTGGGGCGGATGACTCGAGAGGGCAACCAGTCCCGATCCCGCCCCGTGGTCCCGCGTACTGCGCCAGGCAGCGTCCGTCAACCCCGCTCCTACTGCCCTCACCCGGGGCCTACCGTCGGTCCTCCAGGGAGGATCGTGCACCCATGACCGCAGCTCGACCGAACCGTCGCATCCGCATCGGCGTCTCCGGGTGGAAGTACGCCAGCTGGCGAGGGGACTTCTATCCGAGGGGTCTCGCGCAGCGTCGCGAGCTCGAATACATCGGCGAGCACTTCTCCAGTGCGGAGCTCAATGGGTCGTTCTACTCGCTGCAGCGTCCGCAGAGCTATCTTCGCTGGCGGTCTGAGGTGCCGGAGGATTTCGTCTTCGCGGTCAAGGGCTCCCGCTACGTGACGCACATGCTCCGCCTGCGCGGCGCCGAACAGGGGCTGGCGAACTTCTTCGCATCCGGCGTCCTCGCCCTCGGCGCCCAACTGGGACCGATCCTGTGGCAGCTGCCGGAGCGGCAGAACTTCGACGCGGCCCTCGTCGAGGCGTTCCTCGCGAGCCTGCCGACATCCACCGGGGAGGCGCTCGAGCTCGCGAGACGGCACGACGAGCGTCTCGACGGCCGGGCCTGGCTGGAGATCGACGAGGACCGTCCCCTGCGTCACGCGCTCGAGCCGAGGTCGGACACCTTCGCCGATCCGGAAGCGCTTTCGCTTCTGCAGCGTCACGGCACCGCGCTCGTCGCCGCCGACACGGCCGGCCGCTGGCCCCGGTTCGACGCCCTCACGGCCGACTTCGCCTACGTCCGGCTGCATGGCGCGCAGATGCTGTACCACAGCGGCTACACCGCCGCCGAGGTCGCGGAGTGGGCCGGAATAGTCAGCGCCTGGGCCGATGGCTCGGGCTCGAGCGACGGCCTCCCGCGAGACGTCTACGTGTACTTCGACAACGACGCCCGCGGGCACGCGCCGCACGACGCAGAAGCGCTGGCGGCGCTCGTCGGCGCGCTCGTCTGAGGGCCAGCGGCGTCGGGTCGGACGCGGTTCAGGACCGACCGATAGGGTCGGAGCATGACTCGGGGGCGTCGACGCGGTGTGATCTTGGCGGTGCTGAGCGGCGCTCTTCTGGTCGTGATCGTGGCGATCGTCCTCGCCTGCACGCCCATGTCGCGCGCCGCACCGGGAGCGGTCGCACACGTGGAGGACGTCGTCGGCGACAGCGGCGAGGTGTCGGTGTCCGTCACCGAGCAGAACATCAACGTCACTCCGAGCTGCATTGTGAGAGTGCAGATGAACGACGACGTCGCAGAGGATGAGCTCGCTCGAGTGCTCGAAGACGTATGGGCAGCGCCCGGCGATTCCCCCTGCGTCGTGCAGAGCGTGGATACCGCGAGTCGCTCGACGATCTTCGGTGCCCCGCCGGTGGCCATGACTGCCGACACGGCTGCTGCCGTCGCCGCGGCCCTGCAGCGCTTCGATTCGGTATCCCTCTCCGTCAACGATGGCGGCAATCTGTTCGCCTTCGGATCGGCGCGAGAGGGCGACTTCTCGGATGCCGCCGAGCTGGTGCGGGCAGGCGTCGCGTCCGCGGCCCTGGAAGAGCAGTTCGGCCGTGTGGACTGGATGCTCACCTGGTCGGGCGAGGGCAGGCCCTACGACGATGCAGAGGTCACCAGCGACGCGACCCCCGACCCGCGACTCGCGGAACTCTTCGATGGACTCGCGGATCTGCGGGCATCAGGCGCCCTGGGGTCCGGTCCCGGTCCGGATTCCGCGGAACTCGACGCACCGATCACCGGCATGACGGTGAAAGCGGTCACCGAAGCGGGCGCGACGAGCGTCAGCGTCGCGATGACCGTCGCCGGGTGGGATGCCGAGAACCTCGTCGCCCGCGGCGGAGAGTTCGCACTGTCGAGCCGTGCCGCCGAGGCGGCTCGCATGATCGCTGAGCTCGGGGAGGAGATCGGCATGCCCGTCGGGTCGATCGTCGCGAACGACACGGTGGAGCTGGTCCCCGGTTCCTGAGCGTTCTTTCCCGGCGGCTTCAGGCGGGGTATCGCACGCTGAGTCCCGGCGGCACGGCCGTCGAGCGGGAGTGGCAGTTCCTCAGATAGCTGAGGAAGGACGCCTGGAGGCCTGTGACGTGGGTCTCGTGCATGAGCGCCGTCGAGACGTCGTCCGCACGCTCCGATCTGTGCAGCCGGTCCACCACCTCGAGGAAATGGCTCGCCAAGCGGCGGTAGATGGGCACCACGCCCACCGTCTCGACCTCGTTGACCGTCAGATGCAGGCGTTGTGCGAACGCGGCGGTCCGCTCCGGCAACGCGTCGATGAGCGTGAAGATCTGGCTGTCCGGCCCCACCACACCAGGGCTGCCCGCCCCGAAGCTGGCGAACGGTGTCGCTCCGAGCAGCCAGGCGTACAGGGCGAACAGGCCTCCGTAGGAGTACCCGAACAACCCGTGCCCGGAGTCGCTCACCCGCACTCTCGTCTGCAGCGAGGGGTGCGGCTCCTCCGTCAGGAACGACAGGAATTCGTCGGCGTGGGTGTCGGAGAGCTGCGCGACGTACGCCTCGAATCGCTCCGGTGTCAGCGTCCCGGCGTCGCGCAGCTGCGTGAGCGTCGTCCTCATCTCGTCGCCGATGGGTTCTCCCGGCGGCACGAGATCGCGGTTGCGCAGATCCGACCACTGCGCGGCCTCAGCCCCGGCATAGCCGATGCTCACCTGGACGTACGGCGCGACCGTCAGGAAGGGGTCGGCCTGCGTGACGATGAGGGGTGCTGTCAAGCCCACCGACCAGTTGCCGTCGAGCACGTAGATCAGAGGATACGAGTCCTCGGACTCCGCATACCCGGGAGGCGTGGTCACCCAGACTCCGTACCGTCGCCCGGAGCGCGCCTCGATCTCGAAGTACTCGGTATCGGCCAGGCAGCCGCCCAGCATGTCGCTCACTGTGCATGTCCCTTCATCACGTGCCCGCCTTTCATCACCTGGCCGTCCTTCACGACGACGAGAGCCATATCGGGGTCGGCGAACCGGCGCGGATCCTCGAGGGGGTTCTCGCGCCACACGACGAGATCGGCCACCATCCCTTCGCGGATCGTTCCGACCCGGTCGCCCAGTCCGATGATGTCGGCGTTGACGCTCGTCGCGGACACCAGGGCCTGCATGGGCGATTCGATCTCGGCGCGGATGCGCAGCTCGTCCCCCCGTCGCCACTGATCGGGGCCGAGCAGGTCGGAGCCGAGGCCGATCCGCACGCCGACCGCCCTCGCGGCACGGAGCGCGGACGTCATCCGTTCTCGCGTTCCTTCGACCCGGTCTCTCGTCGCCGGGTCGAGATCCATGCTCTCGGTGTCGATCAGCTGCTCCACGACGGCGAACGTGGGCACGAGTGCCACGTCTCTCTCGCGCATGAGGCGCGCGGTCGGCTCGTCGACGTCGGTACCGTGCTCGACACAGCGCACCCCCGCCTCGATCGCGTTGCGGATGCCGGCGTTGTTGTGGGCGTGCACCGTGACATAGGTTCCCCGCGCCTCTGCCTCCTCCACGGCGACCGCGATCTCTGCGGTGGTGAACTGCGTGTCCTCCAGCCGGTCGTTCCCGCCGACCACGCCGCCGGTGACGCACAGCTTGAGGAACGACGCCCCGCGGCGGAACGACTCGCGCACATTGCGGCGCAGCTCGTCGGCGTTTCCCGACATGAGCGAGAGCGCGGCGAGGCCGGGGATGTGATGGGTGTGCCACAGCTCCGTCGGCTCCCACGCGGCTCCGTAGTAGCCGTGGCCTCCCGTCTGGCATTGCACGGGACCGCAGGAGATCACCCGGGGGCCGCGAACCTTCCCCTTGGCGATGACGTCGACGACTCCGCCGTCGATTCCGCCGGTGTCGCGCACCGTGGTGAACCCCGCGTCGAGCGACTGCGACGCCGACGCGAAGATGTCGGCGGCGATCTCGGCCGTCGAGAGGTGGAAACCGAACTGGGCTCTGATCGGACTGGATATCCCCAGGTGGACGTGTGCGTCGATCAACCCGGGCGTCACCAGCTTCCCCTGCAGGTCGACACTCACGACGCCGGCAGGGGCCCGCCCGATCCTGGTGATGGCGCCATCGGTCATGCCGATGTCGGCGCGGAACGGTTCCGCGCCTGACCCGTCCGCCACCAGTCCCCCGCACAACCACCACTCGCTCATGCAGACCCCGTTCGCGCATTTTCCTCAACACTGGTGAGTTACTTGTGCGCTAACGTACTCACCAGTGGTGAAAGTGTCAACGGAGGAACTCATGAGATCACCGGTCGGCGAGGGGCGGGAACGCCTGCTCCAGCAGCTGTTCGCGGAGTTCGGGGAGAACGGTCCCCGCCCCGACCTCTCGATGCGTCAGGTCGCCCAGCGGCTCGGCGTGCATCACACACTGCTCACGTATCACTTCGGTTCCCGGCCCGCGCTTCTCAGCGCCGTGCTCGCGGAGGCACGACGTCGCGACAACCTCATCATCGCGGCCACCGCGGACGGACTCGGCTTCGTGGACCTCTTCCGAGCGATCTGGAGCTTCTACTCCGACGAGGCGCACGACGAACGCAGCCGGGCGTTCTTTCATCTGACCGGACTGGCCGTGTACGAGCGCGGCGCATACGAGGAGTTCGTGTCCGACCTCGACGACCTGACGAGACTGCTCGAAACGGCGGCGGTCCGCGAAGGGCTCTCCGAGCCTGATGCCGCGCAACAGAGCCTCATCGCCACGGCCTGTCTGCGGGGCCTTCTCCTGCAGCGGCTCCTGAGCCCGGCCGCACAGGTGGATGCCGCAGCGGAGCGATTCATCGAGTCGTTCGCGGCGACGACCGGCGTCGATGAGAGAGAAGAGAAGAGATGACCAGGGGGTACTCGCACATCGTCATCGGCGCGGGTGCGATCGGCGCAGCCGCCGCCTACTGGTTGTCCGAACACGGCGCGGATCGTGTGCTCGTGATCGAGCAGTTCGAACTGGTGAACACGCGCGGATCCTCGGGGGATCATTCGCGCATCATCCGCCACGCCTACCACCGGGAGGCCTACACGAAGCTCACGCACGCGATGTTCGATGCATGGAACCAGATCGAGCAGCGGTCAGGGCTGACCCTCTACACGAGAACCGGCGGCCTCGACCTCGCGCCCGCCGGCGGGCCCGGGGCGGCGGAGCTCGAGGGCTACAGATCGGCGATGGATGCCGCGGGCGTCACCTACGAAGACCTCACCGCTGACGAGGTGCGGGAGCGATTCCCTCAGTGGCGCATCTCGGACGACACCGTCGGCCTCTACCAGGACGCCGGCGGCATCCTCGACATCCGCCGATCGGTGTCGGCGCACACCTCTCTGGCGATCAGCAACGGGGTGGAGTTCCTGCCCCATACGACGGCGACGGGTATCGCGGTGCACGACCGCGGTGTCACGGTCACGACGGGCGAGGGCGCATACGACGCGGATCACCTCATCGTGGCCGCGGCGTCGTGGCTCGGAGACCTCATGCCCGATCTCGGCCTGCACTTCCGTCTCACGCTCTCGCAGGAGCAGGTGAGCTACTTCACGGCCCCGAATCTCGCCGACTTCGCACCCGACAGGTTCCCGATCTGGATCCACCACGGCGACGAGGTGCATTACGGCTTCCCCGTCTACGGCGAGGCCGCCGTCAAGATCGCACGCGACATGCGCGGACGCTTGATCACCGGCGATGAACGGGTCTGGGAAGGCGATGATGATGAGGCACGTCTGCTGCACCGCTTCCTCGCCGAGCACCTGCCAGGGGCGGCTGGGCCCAGGCTGCTGAACAAGACCTGCGTCTACGACATGCCCGCCGACCGCGACTTCGTGCTCGATACGCTGCCCGACCACCCGCATGTGGCCGTGTTCAACGGCGCGGGGCACGCCGGCAAGTTCGCGAGCCTCGTCGGACGGATCCTCGCCGACCTCACCACGCGCGGGCACACCGAACACGACATCGAGGCGTTCAGCCTCGATCGGCCGGCGATCACCGATCCCGAGTACGCGCCGGCGTTTCGACTTCTCCCGGTCGGCGAGGAGGCCTGAGGACTCCGTGCGTCGGGCGGACCGGACGTGCAGAAGGCCCGGACCTCTTGCGAGTTCCGGGCCTTTCTCTGGTCGGGCTGACAGGATTTGAACCTGCGACCCCTTGACCCCCAGTCAAGTGCGCTACCAAGCTGCGCCACAGCCCGTTGTCCTGCACTCTCGCGCAGGCAACTCCCCTATCTTAGCCTGACCCGAGCCGCGTCCGCGAACCGGCTGTCGGCCGGGCGTTGCACAGTGTCGGAGGCTCGGCGTAGCGTCGCTGCATGGCGACGATCACGACCGAACTGGCCACGACCGCTCGGTGGAACGACGTGCAGCATGCGCTGACCGGCGGTGGCGATGGCGCCAGCTGTCAGTGCATCTGGCCGATGCTCCGCAACAAGGACTGGAATCAGACCACCACTCCTGAGCGCACCGAAATGTTCCGCGCCGAGATCGACGCGGGCCCGCCACCGGGCATCATCGCGTACGTCGACGGCGAGGCGGCCGGGTGGATCCGCGTCGGTCCGCGTCCCCCGCAGGCACGTCTCGCGCACACACGTGCGATCGCTGCGGCGACGAGCGAACCGTTCGACGACGAGTCGGTATGGGCGATCACCTGCTTCGTCGTGCGCCGAGAGCACCGCGGATCGGGACTCAACCGCGAGCTGCTGCGCGCTGCCGTCGCGTTCGCCCGCGACTCCGGCGCGCGGCTGATCGAGGGATACCCCGTCGACACACGCGGCGAGAAGCAGCACAGCAACGAGCTGTTCCACGGCACACTGAGCACGTTCACCGCGCAAGGCTTCTCCGAGCGAGCGGAACTCAAACCAGGTCGCCCTCTCGTCGCACTCGACCTGTCGGCATGATCCGCGACCTTCCTCCCGGCGCAGGTAGCGTGGACGCATGAGCGACGAGCACCCGACCATCGACGACCCCGACCTCGGCACCCTCAGCCGCGCGACGACCGAGTTGAGCGACGGCACGGTACTCACCCACGACTGGTACGCCGGCGCCGTGACGGTCGACGAGGTCGAACTGGAACTCATGCTCGAGGGAACGACCGCCGACGAAGCGGGCGCGCTCGTCCCGCACGTCCGCGAGACGATCGCGGCCCTCCCCGCATTGCGCCGCCTCGCATCGGATGCCGTCGTCACGGCGTTCAGCACCGGCACGCCCGAGCAGGCCGATCTCGACGCCGCAGCATCCGATCTCACCCTGGAGACGATCGAGGCCTCCGCCGACGGAACCGTCGTCCTGCACCTGATCGACACGTGCGGCGAGCACTTCCCCGAGGGATACTGGCCCGCCGTGCACCTCGGCGCAGACGGCCAGATCACGCAGGTGACAGCCGAGTCCTGACCTGCCCCGCACCATACGATAAGGGGAACCGCCTCGGCGCTCGCCTCTGAACGCGCCTGACCGATCCGCCCCTATGACCATCCGGAGACCCTGTTCATGGACGCCGCACGCATCGACAGCTGGCTGTGGGCCGTGCGCGTGTATAAAACGCGTTCGGCAGCCACGACCGCATGCCGCGCGGGGCACGTGCGCCTGAATGGCGACAAGGTCAAGGCCGCGCAGCACGTCCGCATCGGTGACGAGCTGCGCATCCGCATCGCCGGCTTCGACCGAATTTTGATCGTGCGACAGCTGCTCGTCAAGCGCGTGGGAGCTCCCCTCGCCGCGGCGGCCTACCAGGACCGGACCCCCGAACGTGAGCCCCAGGCGATGATCGGCGTCCGCGACCGCGGCGCAGGACGCCCGACGAAGCGCGAGCGAAGGGACATCGACCGCCTGCGCGGCCGCGGCGACGAGGATGCCGGTATCTTCGGCCTTTGATCCGTTCTCATTCGAATCTTTGTTCTAAAATGGAGGCATGAACCGGCGCTCCGACCTCGACCTCGATCTCGAGGAGCGCCAGCGCCTGCTCGACGCATGGACCGAGAAGAGACGCCGCATCGCCATTCTGGAAGCAGAGGCGTCGGAACTCCTGATCGAGCGGATCGCGATCCACGATGCAGACGTGGCCGAGAGCCCGTTCCACCGCGAGTCCATCTACCGTTCGATGCTGTCGGAGTATTCGGCGGCTGCGCATCTCTCCCGCGGCACCGCCGAGCAGTCGTTCACCGACGCGCGTACGCTGTCGCGCGATCTGCCTTCCGTACGAGCCGCCATCACGGCAGGAACCATCAGCATCGCCCACGTGCGCGAGATCGTTCGCGTCAGCACCGTTGTCGCCGAATCCGTGCGCAACGGAGGAGCGGATGCCGAGACGCTCGCCCTCTTCGAGACCGCGGTGCTCGTGGTCGCCGAGCAGGACACGGCCGCCCGCACGCGCGCCCATGCCAGACAGGTCGCCTCGGCCCTCGTCGGCGAGACCGTCGTCGAACGCCACCGGCGCGCGACGGACGAGCGCTGCGTGAGTGTGCGTTCGGTCGACGACGGGCTGGCTCTGCTCACCGCGGTTCTCCCCGAGTGGATCGCCGTCGCGATCGCGGATCGGCTCACACGCCTGGCACGCGAGGTCGTCCGGGGTCGTGACGGCCGCGAACCGGTGCTCCCCGTGCTCGGCCCCGCCACCGCCGGTGTCGGGGTCGACGAGCTCTCCCCCGACGACCCCCGACTCGACTCCTATGAGCACGGCATCATCCGCAGCGAAGGCGGCATCTTCACGACCGACCCTCTGACCGATCCCCGCAGCGCGGCGATTGAGCACCTTCCCTCCGACGAACGGACGCTCGATCAGATCCGTGCCGACCTTCTCGCCGATCTGCTGCTGGCCGCGATTCCTAGTGAGGCGCTCGGGACGGGTCTCGACGCCATCCACCCTCGGATCCAGGTCACGGTCGCCGCCAGCACGCTCGCCGGCGCGGATGACCGGCCCGCAGAGCTCGATGGATATGGACCGCTCGACCCCGACATCGCCCGCGCGCTGGCTGGACGCCACACCGGATGGTCTCGCCTGTTCCTCGATCCGAGTGGCCTCGTCGTCGAGTCAGATACGTATACGCCGACAGAAGCGATGCGCCGGTTCCTCCGGGCACGCGATCAGCACTGTCGATTCCCAGGGTGTCGGATGCCGGTGCACCGGTGCGAGATCGATCACAACCACGATCATGCGCGCGGCGGCAGAACGCGCCTCGACAACCTCAGTCACCTCTGCACGACCCACCATTCGCTGAAGCAGCCCGATGTCCATGATCGGCATCGGTGGACGGCACAGCAGGGTCCGGGCGGCGAGGTCACCTGGACGAGTCCGCTCGGCCGCGAATACACCGACCCGCCGCGACGCCGGGTGATGTTCGTATGACGCGGCGCGGTCCGGGGCGCGTGCGTCAGGCGCGGGGCGACGGGGCGATCGTGGAGACGAGCACGATGTGGCTCGCAGCGATCAGCGCGAGCGCGATGACGAAGATCACGGCGAAGATGGGGATCATCGCGATGGGGAAGACCATGAGGAAGAGCGCGTTGACGACGGAGACGATCGCCGCGGAGCGCACTGCGCGACGAGTCACCGCTCCCGGCACGGCCACGCCGGGGAGCGGCTTCTCTCCGACGTGTGTGCGACCAGCAGCACCGACGGCCGCCCCCGCACCCGACCCTACGTGTGCGCCTCGGTCTGGGTCTGTCCTCGCAGACGCCCCCGCCTCCGCGTCTGCGTCTGCCTCCGTCCTCGCGCCCGCGTCCGCGACGACGACCCGCGGGGCGCCGTCGTCAGTACCCGCCCCTGCACCGTGCGCTTGCGGGCGTCCTCCGCGAATCTCCGCCCACGCACCGGTCCGCGTCGCCTGCACGATCGCGACGCCGAGAAAGACGAGCGACAGCAGGAACGCGGCGAACGACACCGGACTGCTGACCGGCGAGAGCAGGAAGCGCAACGGGAAGTACTCGTCATCGCCGAAGAAGAACAGATGCAGGGCCACGGTTCCGATCACGGCGGCTGTCGCGCCGACCACATCACCGACCCTGTCGGTGGCACGTGATCGCAGCCGTCGCCTCATCGAGTCGCCCGCCCCATGCCGCGAAGCCAGCCCGCGGAGCGCACCTGCGCCGCGCCGGCGGCCGACACGCGCTCCCGCAGCTCACGGTCGCTCGTCACCGCCACCACGTACTCCCCCAGCGCGACCCGACGCTCTACCTCGGCGACGATCGCATCGTCGCCCGCCGCCTCCGCCGTAACTACCGAGACGACGCCCGCGGGCAGGAGGGCGTCCGACTCACCCACGTCCGGGGCGTCCATACCTCGGGCAGCGCCCTCCACGACGAACGCGACGGGAGGGAACCACGACGTGCCGCCGAGATTCAGATCGTCGGCACCCACCGACAATCCGTTCAGCTCATCGGCGAGCCGGGTCGCCGCACCAGCGCGGTCCTTCCACCAACCGTCCGGCACCGAGCCCACCACGTTCGCCGCATCGACGACCACGGTCGGACGGACGTCGAGAAGCTCCCGCAAGACCGGCCATGCGTTCCCGAAGCCCGGGTGCAGCGGCCGCGACGATACCTCGTCGAGCGGCACCCACTCCAGCGCGACGCTCTCGGGGTCGCTGATCACCGGTTCGAAGGGCACGACGACATCAGCGACGACGGTGGTGTACGACCAGATTCCGAGGTCGAGCACACTCGTGAACCTCGGGCGCACCGAGGCATCCGGCACCCCGGCCTCCTCTTGCGCTTCCCGCACCGCTCCGAGGATCGCACTCTCCCCCTCATGCAGCGCGCCGCCAGGCAGACCCCAGGTCCCCCCGAAGTGGCTCCAGGCCACGCGGTGCTGCAACAGGATCCCGCGCTCCGCATCCACGGCGAGCAGTCCTGCGGCACCGAAGCGCCCCCAGTACTTCTCCCCGCTCGGGGCCACGACCCAGGCGTCACCGGGATTGCGGGGCCCGTCCGGGCGACGCGGTTCGCCGGCGGCAGGAGGAACGACAGTCACCCCCTCAGCCTTTCACAGCATCCGGGCATCGGCACCCGCGCCGGTCACATGCGGGAACAGCGACGGGCCGCCCGCGGGAAGCGGACGGCCCGTCGAGGTTCGACGACTAGCGCTGGCGCTTCTCGCGGACGCGCATGTTGACGACGATGGGCGTTCCCTCGAACTCGTACAGCTCGCGCAGGCGACGCTGGATGAAGCGACGGTAGCCGGGGTCGAGGAACCCGGTCGTGAACAGCACGAACGTCGGCGGGCGGGTCGACGCCTGCGTCCCGAAGAGGATGCGCGGCTGCTTGCCGCCGCGCAGCGGATGCGGGTGCTCGGCCACGAGCTCCGCGAGGAAGGCGTTGAACTTGCCCGTGGGGATGCGGCGATCCCAGTTCTCCAGAGCGGTCTCGAGCGCCGGCACGAGCTTGTCGAGGTGACGACCGGTCTTCGCCGAGATGTTGACCCGCGGGGCCCAGGCGACGTGCGCGAGGTCCTGCTCGATCTCGCGCTCGAGGTACCGACGGCGGTCGGCGTTCTCGAGGTCGAGGTCGTTCAGGCGGTCCCACTTGTTGAAAGCGAGCACCAGGGCACGGCCCGACTCGAGCACGAGGTCGATGATGCGCACGTCCTGCTCGCTGATCGTCTCCGACACATCGAGCACGACGACCGCGACCTCGGCCTTCTCGAGCGCGGCGGACGTCCGCAGCGACGCGTAGAAGTCGGCGCCCTGCGCCATGTGCACTCGGCGACGGATACCGGCGGTGTCGACGAGCGTCCACAGCTTGCCGCCGAGCTCGACGATCTCGTCGACCGGGTCGCGCGTGGTGCCGGCGAGGTCGTTCACGACCACGCGCTCCTCGCCCGCAGCCTTGTTCAGCAGCGAGGACTTGCCGACGTTCGGACGCCCGAGGATGGCGACGCGGCGTGGGCCGCCGATCTCCGCCTTCGCGACGGCCGAGACGTCCGGCAGCTTCTTCAGCACGGCGTCCAGCAGGTCGGCGACGCCGCGACCGTGGATCGCCGAGACCGGGTGCGGCTCGCCGAGACCGAGGTTCCACAGCGCGGCGGCCTCGGGCTCCTGGCGGCTGTCGTCGATCTTGTTGGCGACGAGGAAGACCGGCTTGCCGCTCTTGCGCAGCAGCTTCACGACGTGCTCGTCGGTGGAGGTGGCGCCGACCATCGCGTCGACGACGAAGAGAACGACGTCCGACAGGTCGATGGCGACCTCGGCCTGCGCGGCCACGGAACGGTCGATGCCCTTCGCGTCGGGCTCCCACCCGCCGGTGTCGACGAGCGTGAAGCGACGGTCGTTCCACTCGGCCTTGTACGTCACGCGGTCGCGCGTGACACCAGGGGTGTCCTCCACGACGGCCTCACGGCGACCGAGGATGCGGTTCACGAGAGCGGACTTGCCGACGTTCGGGCGCCCCACGATCGCCACGACGGGCAACGCGGGCAGGAATTGGATGCCGTCCTCGCCGAGCGTCACACCGGCGAGGAGCGCGGCATCCTCGTCGTCGAGCTCGTAGTCGGCGAGACCGGCGCGCAGAGTCTCCGCGCGCTGTTCGGCCAGCTCCTCGTCGAGTGCGTCCATCTTCTCGGCGAGCTGGTCGGGGCCGCCTTCGTATTCGTCGTCAGCCACGGTGTGCTCCTCGGAGTCGTTCGATCACCGCGAGTACGGCGTCGATGGTCTGGGGGAAATCGAGCGCGGTCGAGTCGACGACCTCGACGCCATCCGCGGCGTTGAGGAAGTCGACGACCGCGCTGTCTGAGGCGTCGCGCTTGTGCAGGGCCTCGGCGACGGCCTGGGCGCTCTCGCCCGCGAGCTCACCGGCACGGCGCGCTGCACGCACCTCGGGCGCGGCGGTGAGCAGGATCCGAACGGGCGCGTCGGGCGCGACGACGGTGGTGATGTCACGGCCCTCCACGACGACGGCCGGGTAGGGAGCCTCGGCGACGAGCGTGCGGAACAGACGGTTGACCTGCTCGCGCACCTCGGGCACGCGCGCGACGCCGCTCACGGCGCCGGACACCCGAGACTCCCTGATCGCATCGGTGACGTCGGCGTCGCCGACGAGCACCGTGCGGTCGTCGGGGTCGAGCCCCAGCCGGACCGGGAAGTCGGATGCTGCGACGCGCACCGAATTCGCATCATCGGTGTCCGCACCGCGGTCGAGGACGTGCCAGGCGAGGGCCCGATAGGCCGATCCCGTGTCGAGGTAGCCGAACCCGAGCCGTCGGGCGACCGCCTTGGACACACTGGACTTGCCGGACCCCGCGGGGCCGTCGATCGCGATGAAGTCAGTCATTGGTCGTCCCTGCAATCCGCCAGCCGCGTTCCTGGAGTCCGGTGATCGCACCGTGCAGCGCTGCAGGATCGACGGCGATCTCGGCGAGGCCGAACTGCGCACCGGGCGAGTGCTCGAGACGCAGATCCTCGACGTTGACACCGAGCTCGCCCAGCTCTCCGAACAGTCGCCCGAGCTGGCCGGCGGTGTCGTCGATCATGACGACGAGGCTCTCGAAGCGACGGTTCTGGCCGTGTTTGCCCGGCAGGCGCTCGACACCGTCGTTTCCCTGCTTGATCGTCTCCGCGACCACCCGCCGTGCACCGGGGGCGTCCGGAGCCCGCAGCGCATCCGACACCTCGCGGAGGTCGTCTGCCAGCGCGTCGAGGATCTCCACGACCGGTCCGGCGTTCGCGCCGAGGATCTGTACCCACAGCTCGGGCGCGGATGCCGCGATGCGCGTCGTGTCGCGCACCCCCTGGCCCGACAGACGCAGCGCGCCCTCGTCGGCGACGGCGAGCCGCGCGGCGAGCAGACTCGCGACGACCTGCGGCACGTGCGATGTGAGCGCGACCGACCGGTCGTGCTCCTCCGGTGTCATCTCGATAGGCATGGCGCCGACGTCCAAAGCGAGAGCCTCGACGAGAGCGAGGTCGGAGGCCTTGGTGTCCTCGTCTCGGCAGACGACCCACGGTCGACCGATGAACAGGTCGGCTCGCGCGGAGATCGCTCCGCCGCGCTCCCGACCGGCGAGCGGGTGTGAGCCGATGTAGCGGGTGATGTCGACGCCGCGCTTCTGCAGGGCGGCGAACGGCTCCAGCTTCACGCTCGCGACATCCGTGACGACGGCCTCGGGGAATCGTGCGAGCTCCGCCTCGATCACATCCGCAGTGACGTCGGGCGGTACGGCCACCACGACGAGCGCGGGGGTGTCGGCATCCGTCGCAGCTCGACCGGCACCGTAGTCGATCGCGAGACGCAGCTGAGCCGGAGACGTGTCGGCGAGCACGACGTCGACGCCCTTCGCCCGGAGGGCGTGTCCGATGCTCGCGCCGAGCAGGCCGGCGCCGACGATACGCACGGTGCCCGACAGACGGGTCGCGACGCGCGGCGCGGACACGCCGGTCGTCGACGCCCCGCCGGGCGCACTCGTCGTCTCGGTCACTCGTTCTCCTGCTGCTCGCCTGGCGCCGCGGCGACACCGGAATCACGGCGCGCCAGAGTCAGCAGCGCACCGAGTTCGATTTTAGTCAGTTCACGCGTGCGGCCGGCCGGGAGGGTTCCCAGGTGCAGCGGGCCGAACTGGCGGCGAACGAGCTCGGTGACGGGATGTCCCACTGCCGCCATCATGCGACGCACGATCCGGTTGCGACCGGAGTGCAGAGTCAGCTCGACGAGGCTCGACCCGCGAGAGGTGTCGAGCAGCCGCGCCTTGTCGGCGACGATCGGGCCGTCCTCCAGCTCGATCCCCTTCGTGAGCTTCGAGATCGTCTGCGCCGTGACCGCTCCGTCGACCTTGGCGATGTACACCTTGGTGACGCCGAACGACGGGTGCGCGAGGACGTGGGCGAGCTCGCCGTCGTTCGTGAGCACGAGCAGACCGCTGGTCTCGGCGTCGAGGCGGCCGACGTTGTACAGGCGCTCCTCGAAGTCCTTCGTGAAACGGCGGAGGTCGGGGCGGCCGCTCTCGTCGCGCATGCTGCTGACGACACCCGTCGGCTTGTTGAGCATGACGTAGCGCTTGGACACGTCGAGCTGCACGGCCGTCCCGTCGACGTCGACGAGATCGGTCTCGGGGTCGATGCGCGTTCCCAGCTCGGTCACGGTGCGGCCGTTCACACGGATCCGCCCCTCGACGATGTACTGCTCCACGACCCGGCGGGATGCGACCCCCGCCGCGGCGAGCACCTTCTGCAGTCGGACGCCCTCGGGTGCGCTGTCGGGGGAAAAGCCGGTCATCGGACCACTCCTTCATCGGAACAGGATCGTGCACTGCCGCGGTCGCCAACGGAGATACGGTGCCTGCTCACCGGACCACTCCTTCATCGAAACCATCGGCGCCGTCGTCGAGCAGCGGCGAGATCGGGGGCAGCTCGTCGAGCGAGTTGATCCCGAGGTGCTGCAGCAGCGCGTCGGTGGTGCCGTAGTTGATCGCGCCCGTCTCCGAGTCGGCGAAGAGCTCGGTGATCAGTCCTCGTGCGAGGAGCGTGCGCACGACCGAATCGACGTTGACGGCCCGGATCGACGCCACCTGGCTGCGCGTGACGGGCTGCTTGTAGGCGATGACCGCGAGGGTCTCGAGAGCCGCCTGCGACAGCCGTGCGGGCGCCTGACCGCCGACGAACTCGGCGACGAGGGAGTCGTGGTCCTCCCGCACGTACAGACGCCAGCCACCGCCTACCTCGCGCAGCTCGAAGCCGCGCCGCGGACCGGCACCCCGGCCGTCGTAGTCCTCGACCAGCGCCTCGATCGTCTGTCGTACGGCCGGCACCGGCGATCCGACGGCCGCAGCCAAGGCGACAAGGCCGATGGGCTCGTCGATGATCAGCAGGATCGCCTCGATCCGCTCGGCAAGCGGGGTCTCGGTGGGAGCCGTCCGGTCCACCGCCTCCTGCTCGGTCGGTCCGGTCAGGTCATCGGTCATAGTCGGCCCCCAGGCTCGCGAGTGTCTCGTCCGACCAGGAGTCGGCGGCCCAGCGCAGCGTCAGCTCGCCGAGCGGTTCCAGTTGTTCGAAGCTCAGCGCAGCGTGCCGGTACAGCTCCAGCACGGAGATGAACCGGGCCACGACGATGCCCGGTTCGCGGATGCCGGACACCAGCTCGCGGAAGCTCAGCGACTCCGTGCCGCGCAGCAGCGTGACGACGATCGCCGCCTGTTCGCGGATGCTGACGAGCGGAGCGTGCAGATGGTCGAGGCCGACGTGCGGGATCTCCTTCGGCGCGAAGGCCAGCAGAGCGAGAGCCGCGAAGTCGTCGACGCTCAGCGACCACACGAGCTCGGGGGTCTGCGTGCGGTGCTTCTCGTCGAGCCTGACCGCCCTGACGTGCCGGCGATCCTCCCGCTGCAGACAGCGGGCGAACCACGCCGACACCTCCTTGAAGGCGCGGTACTGCAGCAGCCGCGCGAACAGCAGGTCGCGCGCTTCGAGGAGAGCCACGGCCTCGGCATCCACCAGCTCTCCCTGCGGGAGGAGTCCGGCGACCTTCATGTCGAGGAGGGTGGCTGCGACGACGAGGAACTCCGATGCCTGATCGAGTTCCTCCTCGTCGTCGAGGTGCTGCAGGTAGGCGATGAACTCGTTCGTGACCGCGCTCAGCGAGACCTCGGTGATGTCCATCTCGTGCTTCGAGATGAGGTTCAGCAGCAGGTCGAACGGTCCGTCGAAGTTCGACAGCGAGACCCGGAACCCCGCCTCGGACTCGGCCGAAGCCGGCTCGGATGCCGCGGCTGTCGCCTCGTCCGGTTCGACGGACGCGAGCGTCTCGGGGGTCTCGTCAGGCGACGGCGCCACGGGCGACCAGCTCCCGCGCCAGCCGCAGGTACGCCTGGGCGGCGGCGTGCTCCGGAGCGAACTCGGTGATGGGGACGCCGGAGACGGACGCGTCGGGGAACTTCACGGTCCGACCGATGACGGTCTCGAGCACGTCGTCGCCGAACGCCTCGACCACACGCTCCAGCACCTCGCGCGAGTGCAGCGTGCGCGGGTCGTACATCGTCGCGAGCAGTCCGTCCATGGTGATGGACGGGTTCAGACGGTCGCGCACCTTGTCGATCGTCTCGATCAGCAGAGCGACGCCGCGAAGCGCGAAGAACTCGCACTCGAGCGGGATGATGACGCCGTGAGCGGCGGTCAACGCGTTCACCGTCAGCAGCCCGAGAGACGGCTGGCAGTCGATGAGGATGACGTCGTACTCCCCCGCGACCTGACGCAGCACCCGCGCGAGGATCGTCTCGCGGGCGACCTCGTTGACGAGGTGCACCTCCGCGGCCGAGAGATCGATGTTCGCGGGCATGACGTCGAGGCCGTCGACGCTCGTGTGCACGATCGCCTCATGCGCATCGCGCTTGGTGTCGAGCAGCAGATCGTAGATCGTCGTCACGTCGTGCGTCTGGATGCCGAGACCCGCCGACAGGGCGCCCTGCGGGTCGAAGTCGACGGCGAGCACCTTGCGGCCGTACTCCGCCAGGGCTGCGGCGAGGTTGATCGACGTCGTGGTCTTGCCCACGCCGCCCTTCTGGTTACAGAGGGCGATGATCCGAGCCGGTCCGTGCGAGGCCAGCGGCTCAGGGGTGGGGAACCCGTGATACGGCCGGCCGGTCGGTCCGAGGGGTGTCTCGTCGGCCTTCCGTGCCTTCGCCCTGGACTTCGCCGCTTTCTCCGCCACCGCTTCTCCTGCTCCCTCGTGCTTGGTCGATTGTAGCGGCAGGCGTGCGGCGGAGCCCCCTCGCCGCGCGGCGCGCGGGGAAGGACCCTGGTGAACGCCCCGATCACCCGCCCCGCAGAGCTGCGACCGGTTCGATCCGCGCGGCGCGCCGAGCGGGGTACCAGCCCGACCCCCAGCCGACCAGAGCGCCGAGGAATGCTCCCGCGACGGCGACCAGCGGATCCGTGACCGGCGTCCAGCCCTGCACCGCGGCGACGATGATCACGGCGACCACCCCGAGAGCGGAGCCGATGAGACCGCCGATGAACCCGATGACGATCGACTCGACCATGAACTGCGCGCCGATCTGACGCCGCGTGGCACCCAGCGCGCGGCGCAGGCCGATCTCCCCGATCCGCTCCATGACCGACAGCAGGGTGACGTTCGCGATGCCGAGACCTCCCGCCAGGAGGGCGATGACCCCGAGGATGAGGAACACGACGTTGACGTCGGCCTGGACGCTCTGGCTGAGATCGGACGATCCGGACGGCGCGCGGGCTTCGAGGCTCTCCGGGTCGTCGGGCGCGAGCGCCAGCACGCTCTGCTCGGCGACCTGCGGTCCCGCGCCGACGGCGATCCTGATGTCGAGCTCCGACGGCGCTTCGAGTCCGAAGTCGGCTCTGGCCGAACCGGTCGGGATGATCACGGCATCCAGGAGCTCGCTGCGTCGGTCCATGCCGTCGACGACCCCGACCACCGCGTACGCCACGCCCGCGATGAAGACGGAGGGCTGAGAGTCGACGCGGTTGATGCCCATGCGCTCTGCCAGACGGGTGCCGAGCACGGCGACGCGGTCGGCCCGCTGGTCGTGACCGCTGTCGAAGAACCGCCCGGTGACGAGCCCGCCCTCCGCGGTGTCGAGCAGTTCGGCGGATGCCGAGAACAGACGAGGCGAGGCGACCGCTGCTGCCGCCGGGTCGTTGACGGGCACCGCAGTGATCGTCTCGCCCTCCGCGAGCTCCACCTCGCCGAGCAGCGTCGCGCTCTCGACTCCGGCCAGCAGTTCGACGCGGACGGGCGAGTCCCAGGGCAGACGCCCCGCGGCCACGCTCTTGTTCTGCGACCCCGATTGCGCCTCCGCCGCCTGCACGACCACGCGGGTCGCTGCTGCGCCGTCGAACTGGCTCGCGATCTGAGCCGCCGCCGTCTGCGCGAATCCGACGGTCGCGACGAGGGAGGCGATGCCGAGCACGGTGCCCAGGATCGTCATGACGAGCCGTGCCGGGCGCGAACCGATGTCGGAGGTGGCTTCGGCGACCAGATCCTGGAACGTGAAGCGGTCCGCATGAGCCACCCCGGCGACGAGGGAGGTCGGTCCGTCCTCGACGACGGGCTCCGCGGCGTCGTCCGCCGGCCGTCTGCGCCACGGCATCCGGATCACAGTTCGCTCAATCGGCCGTCGGCGATGCGGATGCAGCGGCGTGCCCGCCGCGCGACCCCGTCGTCGTGCGTGATGACGACGAGCGTGAGTCCGTCGTCGTTGAGCTCTTCGAACAGCGACATCACCTCGCCCGAGGTCCGCTGATCGAGGTTGCCGGTGGGCTCGTCGGCGAGGAGGAGCCGTGGCCCGCTGACGACGGCCCTCGCCACGGCGACACGTTGCCGTTCGCCGCCGGACAGAGAGTTCGGCAGGAAGTCGACCCGATGACCGAGACCCACTCTCTGCAAGGCGTCCCGCGCCCGGGACTCGCGCTCGCGACGCGGAACCCCGCTGTAGAGCATGGGCATCAGCACGTTGTCGAGCACGCTGCGGCGCGGCAGCAGGTGGAACGACTGGAAGACGAACCCGATGAAGCGGGCACGTACGGCGGCCCTCCCGTCGTCCGACAGATCACCCGTGAGAGAGCCGGCCAGACGATACTCGCCGACGCTGGGTCGGTCGAGGAGTCCGAGGATATTCAGCATCGTCGACTTGCCCGAGCCGCTGGGCCCGACGATCGAGAGATAGTCGCCCGGGGCGATCGAGAGCGTGGCTCCCTTGAGCGCCTGCACCTCCGGTGGGCCGGGAAACGACCTCGTGACGTCTCTGAGCTCGACGAGCGGCCCGGCCTGCAGGGCATCCGGCGCCGCCGACGCGGACTCGGTGAGCGACGTCACTCGCCGACCACCACGAGCTCGCCCTCCTCGAGGTCACCGTCGACGGGCGTCACCTCCACCGCGCCTTTGGCCGCGAGTCCTGTCTCCACGACGACGAGGCGCGTCTTGGCGTCCTCTCCGTCGCGGGGATCGGACTCGACGACCTGCACGCGCGACTCCCCGCCCGGGCCGGCGGTGAGGGCTGCGAGCGGCACGGAGAGCACGTCGCCGTCGGTCGCGCCCACGGCGATCCGGACCCGCACGTTGCTGTCCTGCAGCGCGGTGATCTGCTCCGGCGTGAGCGGATCCGGTTCGAACAGCACCTCCCACCGCGCCTTGCTGTCCTTGCCGGGCGTGAGCTCCGACACGACCGCGCGGTGCTCGGTGCCGTCCGGCAGCTCGAAGATCCCCTCGGAGCCGACCTCTAGCAGCCGGGCGTCCGCCTCGGCAGCCGCGCCCGTCAGTCGAACGGTCGCACCGGAGACCGTCATCACCGGACCCGAGATCGTCGTGCCGCGCTTGACCTCGACAGCGTCGACGCGACGCGGGAGCTCTGTGAGGAAGAGCACCTCGCTGGAGGGCAGGTACGGGAGCACGCTCTGCCGAGCGCTCTCGAGAGCCTGATTCGCGGAGTCGACCTGTGCCCGTGCGGCGTCCAGTGCGGCCCTCTCGGCGCCGGTGTTCTTCGCGGCCCACAGCTGATCGCGCTCCAGACGGGCTGTCTGCAGATCCCACTCCGCCTGCTGGACGGTCGAGGCCCCTTCGACGCCGTTCCGTGCGTCGGCCAGCGCCTGCTCGGCCTTGGCGACGGCGACATCGGCCTGGAAGCTCTCGACCTTCGACGGCCCCGCGCCAGCTGCGGTGAGCTCCTGCTGGGCGCGGGAGACCTCGCTCTTGGCCGAGCGCACCCCCTCCTCTGCGGACCGCACGGCATCCTCCGCCCCCTCCTCGGGGGCGGGCAGCGGGTACCCCGCCTGCGCGTAGAGCTGGCCGACCGCGTTGGCCGTCGCCTGGTCGAAGAGGTTCGACGACACGTCCCCTGCATCGATGCCCACGCTGACGAGGGCCTGCTTCAGCTGCAGCACGTCCGGACCGGACACGCCGACCCGGAGCGTCCGGTACGAGGGCAGCTCGCCGGGGAGCACGATCACGGGTCGGCCCTCGATCTCGAGGGCGATGGACAGCGGCGACAGGGTGGCGCCGACCTCGGGAACGGCCCCGGTCACGACGCTCCCTCCCCCGGTGGTGTCGATGCTCACCTCGACGGCATCCGCATACCCGACGTCCGCACGCAGGGTGACGTCGTTGCTCAGCGGACCGAACTCGACCGGCACGGTGACCAGGCCGGGGTCAGGCGCCTCGCTCGCCTCCGCCGGTGCGATCAGGAAGCGCCCGACGAGGAGGCCTGCGATCAGGCTGACCACCGCGCACAGCGCGACGATCCACAGGGTCCGATTGCCCCGGAGGATGCGGCCCCATCCACTCACCCGAGAGGTCGCCGTGGCCCCGCCGCCGTCCTCGGCGGCGAGGTCGTCGTGCTCGGGAAGGAGTTCGGCAGGCAGTTCGGTCGTCGGAGTCTCGTCGTCCCTCATGTCAGTTGTTCTGCTCGGCCGCGGCCTTGAACGCCTCGAGGTCGGCTTTGTTCTCCGCGATGAACTTCTCCTCCAGCGCGAACTGGATCTTCAGCGACTCGGCCATGTACGACGTCTGCGCGCGGCACTCGAGGTCGACCAGGGCGAGCTCGATCTCGCGCTCGCCGAGCGCCTTCATCTCGGGGCTCGACGACGGGTCGACGAAGTCGGGCGACTCCGTGTCCACCTCGGTGGACCCGTCGCCGTACGCCTCGTCGTAGATCTTGCTCGACTCGTCGGCGATGGACTGCTGCGCGTCCATCTGCGCCGAGAATCCCGGCTCGCCCCCGTCGTCCATGCACGACGACCACGCGGCGTTGAGCTCCTTGAACTCGGGCGACTCCTGCGTGGAGCTCCAGAGCTTCTCCATCTTCTTGCGCAGGTCCGCGAACTCGTCCGCCTGCCAGGGGTCCTCGCCCTGCTGCTCGTGCTGGGCCCAGCCCTGGCACCCCGCGTCCTCCCAGTTGTACTCGAAGCTGCCGTCCTCGGCGAGCTCGTCCTCCTCCGGCGGCACGCCGTAGGCGGTCTCGTAGTAGGCGGTCTGCTCCGACTCCGAGAGCGACTCGATGTACTCCTGGTTCGGGTCGACATACTCTTCGGCCGCACCCTCGTCGGCGTTCTCGGAATAGGGGCTGGTGACGATGCCGTAGCCGTACTTCTCGACCCATTCCTTCTTCTCAGGCTCCCACTCGACATCCTCGCCCGAGACGAACGCGCCGGAGCTCTGCACGTTGGGCTTGTACTCGAAGCCCTCCTCCGCCATGCACTCGGCCATGAGTTCTTCCTGGGCGCGCTGCTGCTCCTCCCACTTCTTCTGCTGCTCCTCCTCGGAGAGGTCGCCGCCGTAGGCGGACGAGAGGTACTGGCCGAGCGGCGAGTCCTCGTAGCTGAGCGCATCCGCAGACGGGCCTGCGCATCCGGCCAGGGTGAGCGCCAGGGCGGTCGCGGCGATTCCCGCCGCGAGAGGACCGGTGGTACGCATGTCTTGCTCCTTCGTCGGCCGACCGTGGGTCGGAGGTCTCGGGCAAGCATAGGGAAGTCGGACGAATCCTCGCGTCCCCCAAATGGATGACGTGGGTACCTCGCCGGACTGACGACAGCCGTCGAAGACACAGGATTCGAACCGCGCTTCCGAGCCGTTCAGCGCGCTCGCGGATGCGAGGTCGCGTAGACGTCACGCAGCGTGTCCACGGACACGTGCGTGTAGATCTGAGTCGTGGCGACCGAGGCGTGTCCGAGCAGCTCCTGCACGACGCGGACGTCGGCGCCGCCCTGCAGCAGGTGAGTAGCGAACGAGTGCCTGAGCGTGTGCGGGGACACCTCGGAGGTGATCTGCGCACGCTCGGCGGCATCTCGGATCACGAGCCAGGCGCTCTGACGCGAGAGGGGCGCCCCGCGAGCGCCGAGGAACAATCGCGCTGACGCCCGCCCCTTCGCTGCGAGACCGGGTCGGACGCGCGTGAGGTACGCGTCGATGGCTGAGCGCGCATACGAGCCGACCGGCACGATGCGTTCCTTCGAGCCCTTGCCGCGCAGCCGCAGCACGTCGCCGTGAGACACGTCGTCGACGTCGAGGCCCACCGCCTCCGACACACGCGCACCGGTGGCGTAGAGCAGCTCGAGCAGCGCACGGTCGCGGATGCCGACCGGCTCCTCGGCCGACGGCGCCGCCAGCAGCCGCTCGACCTGATCGATCGTGAGGGCCTTCGGCAGCCGACGGGGAGCTTTCGGCGGACGGAGGCGACCGCTCGGATCGTCGTCCTCGATGCCCTCCCTGGCGAGGAAGCGGTGCCAGCCGCGCACCGACGATTGGAGTCTCGCGAGGCTCGTGGCCGCCGGTGCGGGCTCGCCGGAGGACCGCTCCGCGATGAAGCGCCCGACGACCGCGGGGGTGATCTCCGCCGTGTCTCCGATGTCCTCGGCGGTCAGCCAGTCGAGGTAGCCGGCGAGATCGCGCCGGTAGGCGGCGATCGTGTGGTCGCTCAGACCGCGCTCGATCGTGACATGGCGCAGGTACGAGTCGAGCGCGCGATCGAGCTGCATGCTCAGGCCCGGTCGCGCAGCCTCTGCGCGGTGGCCAGCACGCCGATGGTGAGGATGCCGTTGCGCATCCGCCCCGCCATGACCGCCGCGATCACCGCGTCGAGAGGAACCCATTCGACACGGATGTCGGCCTCCTCGTCCTCGCGCTGATGCGTGGACGGCGCGGCCGAGACCCCGGTCGCGAGGAAGATGTGGATCGCCTCGTCGTTGCCCCCGGGAGTGGTCCACGACGAGACGAGCGGCTCCCAGTGGGCGGCGACGAGATCCGCCTCCTCCGCCAGCTCCCGCTGCGCCGCGGTTAGCGGCTCCTCGCCGTCGACGTCGAGGAGGCCGGCAGGCAGCTCCCAGTCGCGGTGACGGATCGGGTGCCGGTACTGCTGGATCAGCAGCACCCGCCCATCGTCATCCAACACCAGGATCGCGACAGCGCCGGTGTGCTCGACGTACTGACGACGGATCTCACCGTCGCCGTAGCGCACGCGGTCGTCGCGGACGTTCCAGACAGCACCCTCGAACGCGAGGTCGCTCTGCAGCACCTCGGGTTCGAAGGCCTCGTCGCGGAGCTCGCCCGCGACGACCGGGTTCTCAGGCATCGGCTTCGACATCGAACAGCTCGCTCGCGCGGTGCCGCTCGATCGCCGCGCCGACCAGTCCGCGGAAGAGCGGGTGCGGGTCGGTCGGACGCGAGCGGAGTTCCGGGTGCGCCTGCGTAGCGATGTAGTACGGGTGCACGTCGCGCGGCAGCTCGACGTACTCGACGAGGTCGAGCTCGGGGTTCAGCCCCGAGAACACGAGTCCCGCCTCGGACAATCGCGACCGGTAGGCGTTGTTGACCTCGTAGCGGTGGCGATGGCGCTCGGACGCGATGGGAGCGCCGTAGACCTCGCGGGCCAGCGACCCCTCGGCGAGAGCCGCCTGGTAGAGGCCGAGCCGCATGGTGCCCCCGAGGTCGCCGCCGTCGAGGATCTCGACCTGCTCGGCCATGGTGGCGATGACGGGCTCGCTCGTCTCGGGGTCGAACTCGGTCGACGAGGCGCCGGCGATGTCGGCGACGTCTCGCGCGTACTCGATGACCATGCACTGCAGGCCGAGGCAGAGACCGAGGGTCGGGATGCCCTGCTCACGCGCGAACTTCAACGCGCCGAGCTTGCCCTCGATGCCGCGGATGCCGAAGCCGCCTGGTACGCAGATGCCGTCGAGCGCCGCGAGCTGCTCTCGGGCACCGTCGGGCGTTTCGCACAGGTCGGAGGGGATCCACCGGATGTTGACCTTGGTCTCCTGCGCGAAGCCGCCGGCCTTGATCGCCTCGGTGACGGACAGGTAGGCGTCCGGCAGATCGATGTACTTCCCGACGAGCCCGATCGTGACCTCGTGCTTCGGGTTGTGCACGGCGTGCAGCACGCGGTTCCAGCGCGTCCAGTCGACCTCGTCCGCCTTCTGGTCGAGGCCGAGGCGGCGCACGATGTACGAGTCCAGGCCCTGCTCGTTGAGAGTCGAGGGGATGTCGTAGATGCTCGGCAGGTCGACCGTGTTGATGACCCCCTCGGCATCCACGTCGCACATGAGAGCGATCTTGTTGCGGTTGCTCTCGCTGACCGGACGGTCACTGCGCAGCACGAGAGCGTCGGGCTGGATGCCGACCTGGCGGAGCGCAGCCACCGAGTGCTGAGTGGGCTTGGTCTTCTGCTCGCCCGACGCCCCCATGAACGGCACCAGAGAGACGTGCACGAAGAACACGTTGTCGCGGCCGAGCTCGTGACGCAGCTGACGGGCGGACTCGAGGAACGGCTGCGATTCGATGTCGCCGACGGTGCCGCCGACCTCGGTGATGATGACGTCGGGCTGCGGGTCCTCGGTCGCCTGCAGGCGCATGCGGCGCTTGATCTCGTCGGTGATGTGCGGGATGACCTGCACGGTGTCGCCCAGGTACTCGCCACGGCGCTCGCGCGCGATGACCTGCGAGTAAATCTGACCCGTCGTGACGTTGGCCGCCTGCGACAGGTTGATGTCGAGGAAGCGCTCGTAGTGGCCGATGTCGAGATCGGTCTCGGCGCCGTCGTCGGTGACGAAGACCTCACCGTGCTGGAACGGGTTCATCGTGCCGGGATCGACGTTCAGGTACGGGTCGAGCTTCTGCATCACGACGCGGAGTCCGCGAGCGGTGAGCAGGTTGCCGAGGCTGGCCGCGGTGAGCCCCTTGCCCAAAGACGAAACGACACCACCAGTCACGAAGATGTGCTTGGTCGTGTCGTTCTTGGGCCCCGCAGAAGAAGAGTTCATCACGGGCTTCTATCCTAACAGTTCGCTCAGACGCCGAGGCTGAGAAGTTCGCGGGCATGGGTGAGTGCGGCGTCCGAATCGGCGAGTCCGGAGAGCAGCCTGGCCATCTCGGCTTCGCGCTCCTCCCCCTCGAGTCGGCGGACGCTGGAGGCCGTGACCGCTCCGTCGTGCGATTTCACGACCGAGAGGTGGTTGTTCGCGAAGGCTGCGACCTGCGCGAGGTGGGTCACCGCGATGACTTGCGACTTCTCTGCGAGTCGGGCGAGTCGTCGGCCGACCTCGATCGCCGCGGCTCCGCCGATCCCGGCATCGACCTCGTCGAACACGAACGTCGGGACGGGGTCGGTGCCGGCGATGACGACCTCGATGGCCAGCATTACACGGGACAGCTCGCCTCCCGAGGCGCCCTTCGACACCGAGCGCGGCTCGGCGCCCGGATGCGGCGCGAGCAGGATGCCGACGTCGTCGCGACCGTGCGCGCTCTCCGCGCCAGGGGTGACCGCCACCTCGAGCGTCGCGTCGGGCATCGCCAGGGCGTGCAGCTCTTCCGTCACGGCGGCGCCGAGGCGGGCCGCCGCGGCGGTGCGTTCCGCGGTCAGCGCGGCGGCGAGATCGTCGAGCTCGCTGCGGGCGGAGTCACGCTCGGTTTCGAGTCGCGTGATGCGGTCGCCGTCGTCGTCGAGCTCGGCGAGCCTGGTCGATCCGGTGCGCCAGAGCTCGAGCGCCTCGTCGAGGGAGCCGTGCGCGCGCACCAGTGTTCCGAGCGCTGCGCGACGCTCTTCGACGGCGGCGAGCTCGTGGGGTCCGGACTCGTCGAGGTCGGCGAGGTAGGCCGAGAGCTGCCCGGCGAGGTCGGCGACGCGGTACCCGATGTCGGCGAGACCGGCGGAGATGTCGGTGAGAGTCGGGTCGGTCACGCGCTCGAGCGATCGACGCGCCTCTGCGACGAGAGCGGAGGCGTCGGGCTCTCCCTCCTCGTTCGACAGCGCGTTGTGAGCGAGGGTCGCGGCGAGACGCAGGTCCTCGGCGTTGGCGAGGCGCTCGGCGCGGGCGGTGAGCTCGACGTCTTCTCCGGGCTCCGGTGCTGTCGCCTCGATCAGTGCGAGGGCCTCGCGCAGCCTCGTGGCCTCCTCGGCTCGACGGTCGCGGTTCTGGGTGATGTCGGCGATCTCGGCATCCAGGTCGCGCCAGCGCGCGAAGGCTGCCGCGTAGGCCTTGAGCGCGGTCGTGATCGGTGCACCGCCGAACCGGTCGAGGGCGTCGCGCTGCGCGGCGGCCGACCGCAGCCGCAGCTGCTCCGACTGCCCGTGCACGACGACGAGTTCGTCGGCCAACGACGACAGCACTCCGGCCGGCGCAGCGCGTCCGCCCACGCTCGCGCGACTGCGTCCCTCTGCGCTCAGGGTGCGGGAGACGTACAGCTCGGCTGAGCCGGCGCCCGCCGGCTCGAGCTCGCCGCCGGCGTCGGCGACGATGTCGGCGACCTCGCCCTTCTCGGGCACGATCCAGACCCCCGCGACCGAGGCCTGCGCGGCACCGGCGCGCACGGCGCCCGAGTCGGCGCGAGCCCCCAGCAGCAGTCCGAGACCCGTGACGACCATCGTCTTCCCCGCGCCGGTCTCGCCGGTGATCGCGGTGAAGCCTGCGCCCAGCGGGAGGACGGCGTCGGCGATCACGCCGAGCCCCTGCATCCGCATCTCCTCGATCACGCGCCCGCCCCCTGTCCGCGCCAGCCCGCGACGGGCAGCTGGAACTTCCGCACGAGACGATTCGTGAACTCGGCGGTGTGCAGACGCGCCAGTCGCACGGGGCGGGAGGACCGTCGCACCACGACCCGCGCGCCGGGCGGCAGGTCGTGCGATCGTCGACCGTCGCACCAGAGGATGCCGGAGCCCGTCGTCCCGTCGAGCATCTCGATCGCGACGGCGGCGTCGGGGCTCACCACGAGCGGCTTCGCGAAGAGAGCATGCGCCGACAGCGGCACCACGGCGATCGCCTCGACGGTGGGCCAGATCACCGGCCCGCCGGCGGAGAAGTTGTAGGCGGTCGACCCGGTGGGTGTCGACACGACCATGCCGTCGCAGCCGAAGCTCGACAGGGGCAGTCCGTCGATCTCGAGCACGACCTCGATCATGCGCTCGCGGCTGCCCTTCTCGACGGTCGCCTCGTTCAGGGCGAAGGTCTCGTAGACGACAGCGCCGTCGGCATCCTTCACTCGCACCGAGAGCGCCAGACGCTCCTCGACGTCGTAGTCGCGGTCGATGACGCGACGCACGGCGGCGTCCATGTCGTCGCGGTCGATTTCGGCGAGGAAGCCCACGTGCCCCATGTTGATGCCGAGCACGGGAGCCGAGCAGCCCCGCACGAGCTCCGCCGCGCGGAGGATCGTCCCGTCCCCGCCCAGCACGATCGCCAGTTCGAGCTCCTCTTGGGTGACGGTGTCGCCGAGAACGTCCACGTCGGCGAAGAAGGGGTCGACCGCGCTGAGATCCGCGCTGTCGTCGCCCGCGAGGACCGGGAGGGCTCCTGCTCCTCTCAGCGCCTCGACGACGCGCCGGGCGGCTTCGACGGTGTCGGTGCGCCTGGCGTGGGCGACGACCAGGATGTTGCGCTCGTTCATCGGCCCCCTGCCAGTGTGTTGATGCGTTCCGACCATTCTGACGGATCCGTACCCCGGCCCGGAGCGAGGTGTACGAGATATTCCGTGTTCCCGTGCGTGCCGAGGATCGGCGAGGGAAGGATGCCGAGCATGCCGAGCCCGCTGTCCCAGGCGCTCCAGACGACTCTCGCGACGGCGTCGGCGCGCGTGGCGGGGTCCGTGACGAGTCCTCCGCGCACCGCGGTGCGACCGACCTCGAACTGCGGCTTCACGAGCAGCACGATGTCGGCTCGGGGGGCGGCGACCGCCGCGACGGCCGGCAGCACCAGCTCGAGGGAGATGAACGACAGGTCGCCGACGACGAGGTCCGGCGCCTGCGGCTCGCCCGTCGCGACGCGGAGGTTGTCGGGCGTCATGTGACGGACGTTGTAGCCCTCGACCAGCACGACCCCGGGGTCGGCGGCGACCGAGGCCGCGAGCTGGTCGTGTCCGACATCGACGGCCAGCACCGATCGGGCGCCCCGCTCGCGGAGCACCTGCGTGAACCCGCCCGTCGAGGCGCCCATGTCGAGCGCGAGGCGTCCGTCGACGTCGATCCCGAACGCGTCGAGGGCGGCGATGAGCTTGTGCGCACCTCTGCCGACGTAGTGATCGGCAGAGGCGACGGTGATCTCCGCCATGTCCGACACCGACGTCGAGGGCTTGATCACGGGCCGTCCGTCGATGCTGACGAGACCTTCCGTGATCAACGATGCAGCGTGCGTTCGCGAACGAGCGAGTCCTCGCGCGGCGAGGGCGGCGTCGAGTCGCGTCATCGCGTTCCAGGGGCGTCGCGCTGATCGAGGCGCGCGCCGCTGTCGAGGCGGCGGGACAGTTCGTCGTGCAGCCCGGAGTACGCGTCTGCCCGCGCAGCCAGCGGCTGTCCCTCGATCAGGCGCAGGCGACTCCACAGACCGTCGGTCGGCTCGTTCGTCGTCTCATCGCTCACGTCTCTACTGTACGCGGCGGCTGCGACAGCGCGCCGGAGCCACGGCGACCGCCCGCCCGTCGTCAGGGCCGGTGGAACGGGTCGTCGTAGAGACGCTCGGGTACGCGGAGCACGAAAACCGGGGTTCCGGACGCCCAGATCGCGGACGCACCGGCCCGGAGCAGATCGATCTGCTCGTCGCCCTCCGTGAGGATCTCGACGTCCGCCCCCGAGACACGGACGGACGCACCGTTCACGGAGTGGATGCCGTCTCTCACCGAGACGGTCGGGTACGGCTCGTGCAGGTCGCGGAGATCGCGGAGGATGAACGTGGGCCGCGACCCCTCGGGAGCCGCCAGCACGTGCTTCGGCCGGTCGATGCCCGTGAGCACCAGGGCCGAGTCGATCCCGGCGCGCACCGCACCCAGGATGTCGGTGTCGAGGCGGTCGCCGATGAATAGGGGCTTCTGCGCACCGAAGCGCGACAGGGCCTCCTCGAAGATCGGCACCTCGGGCTTGCCCGCGACCGTGGCCAGTCGGCCGATCGCCGTGTGGACCGCGGACACCAGCGTGCCGTTGCCGGGTGCGACGCCGCGCTCCCGGGGGATCGTCCAGTCGGTGTTGGTGGCGATCCAGGGGATGCCGCCTTCTTCCTCCGGGACCTTGAGTGCGAACGCAGCTTCGGCGAGGTCGGTCCAGGCCACCTCGGGGGCGAAGCCCTGCACCACGGCGGCGGGCGAGTCCTCGGCCGAGCGCGTGACCGTGTAGCCGGCCTTCTCGGCTTCGTCGACGAGCCCGTCCCCACCCACGATGAGGAGGGTCGCCGGCGGGGGGACCATCCCTGCGAGCAGTCGCATCGCCGCCTGCGGGCTGGTGATCACATCGGCCGGGGCGACGTCGAGTCCGAGGCTGCTGAGGTGCGCCGCGACCGAGGCGTCGGTCCGTGAGGCGTTGTTCGTGATGTACCCGAGACGCACCGACTCCGCAGCCCGGTTGAGGCTGTCGACCGCGAACGGCAGCGCGCCGGGTCCGGCGTACACGACCCCGTCGAGGTCGGCGAGCACAGCGTCGACGTCATCGAGCGGTGTCCGCTGCGCCTGCTTCTTCGAGAACAGCCCCACCGCGCCTCAGACCTCCTTCGAGGAGTCGCGCCCCTCGTCAGTTTCGGTCTCGGCGGCTACGGCCGCGTCGGTCTCGGCGGCGTCAGTCTCGGCGGCGTCGGTCTCGGCGACCTCGGCTACAGCCGCGTCGGTCTCGGCGACCTCGGCTACAGCCGCGTCGGTCTCGTCGGTCTCGTCCTCGCCGAGCAGCTCTCGGACCTCGTCCTCGATAGACGGCTCGGGCTCGACGACGTCCTCGTTCTCGTCGTCCGGCTCCGCTCCGGCATCCGCATCGGCGGCGTCGGAGTCCTCGTCGAGGTCTTCGATGTCGTCGATCATGCCGTCTTCGACGAAGATCTCCTCGTCGCCGGCTTCGTCGACTCCGAGCGCTTCGGCGGCGACCTCGGCACGGTGCGTCCAGAATGCTGCTTCGTCAGTGCGCCCGAGGTCTTCGAGCACAGCGGCACGCGCGGAGAACAATGCCGGACTCCACTCGAACGCGCGGTCGGGATCGAGCTCCGGGATCTCGAGCTCACCCAGAGCCAGTTCCAGGTCGCCCTGGTCGAGACGCGCACCGGACATGGCGATCGCCAGAGCGACTCGAACCGGCGTCGTGAGCTCACTGCGGTCGACGGCGCGACCGGTCTCGAGCGCACGATCGGGGCGTCCGATGCCACGCTCGCTGTCGACCATCAGGGCGATCTGGTCGTCCTTGCCGGAGATGCGACGGTACGTGCGGAGCTCGCGAAGGGCGAGCGCGAAGTCCTCGTTCGCGTAGGCGGTGATGCCCAGCGTCTCCCGCACGATGGCGATGCGGCCGGCTCGACGAGAGGCGGCGAGGGCATGCTGGTGTGCAAGAGCAGGGTCCTCGTCGATGAGACGGGATGCCATCGCGAGATGCCGAGCGACGTGCTCCGCGTTCTCCTTGCTCAGCGTCTTCAGCTCGTTCCGAGCGGACGGGTGCAGGTCGCGCGCGGTCACGTCGTCCGGCAACGCCGGATCGTTGTGCCGGGGGCGCTCGTCCGCAGCCTGGAACGGGCGTTCACGGCCCGCTCCCCCGCGCTGCGGGAAGGACCGGCCGCGCTCGGACCCGCGCTCGGACCCGCGCTCGGACTGCGGAGCGGAACCGTCGCGACGCGGGTGACGCGCATCGCGGTTGTAGCCACCTTCGCGGCGCGGGGCACCACCATCACGGTTGTAACCGCCTTCGCGACGCGGGGCACCACCATCACGGTTGTAACCGCCTTCGCGACGCGACGCTCCACCATCGCGGTTGTAGCCACCCTCGCGGCGCTGTCCACCGTCACGGTTGTAACCGCCCTCGCGGCGCTGTCCACCGTCACGGTTGTAACCACCCTCGCGGCGCTGTCCACCGTCACGGTTGTAACCGCCCTCGCGACGCGACGCTCCACCATCACGGTTGTAACCACCCTCGCGGCGCTGTCCACCGTCACGGTTGTAGCCACCCTCGCGACGCGACGCTCCACCATCACGGTTGTAACCGCCCTCGCGGCGCTGTCCACCGTCACGGTTGTAGCCACCCTCGCGACGAGGGGCACCACCATCACGGTTGTAACCGCCCTCACGACGCTGTCCACCGTCACGGTTGTAACCGCCCTCACGACGCTGTCCACCGTCACGGTTGTAACCGCCCTCACGACGAGGGGCACCACCATCACGGTTGTAGCCACCCTCGCGACGAGGGGCACCACCATCACGGTTGTAGCCGGCATCGCGGCGCGGGGCACCACCATCACGGCGTGGCTGGTCGGAGCGGGGTCCGGAAGTGCGGTCTTGGCGCGGTCCTCTGTCGTCGTTGCGACGCGGACGGCGCTCTTCCTCTTCCGGCATGATGCTCCCTGTTCTCGTGTGTGCTGTTAACGCGAAATGGCCACCCAGCTTTGGGTGGCCATTTC